>JBCBBT010000030.1:0-39261 GCA_038531315.1 Pseudomonadota bacterium | reverse complement strand
CTCCGGAAAAACACCTTTCGGTTTGTATTCGAACAGTCGATACCCAAAAATTGCTGCAGCACTTTATGGGGTGGGCCGAAGCAGGCTAACGGACTTGTTGCGTCTAGAAATTAGGACAGAGATCTTGGCAGGAATGTTCGATTTGCTTACGCAAAAAGACGTCAGGTCACTTGATACGGCGTTTCTTGTAGAACTGCTGAATTGCAAGCATAATGGTGCGAGAATAATCCTCTCAAAGAAATGTGCGGTTCACCTTACCAAAGCAGAATTAAAAGTGCTGTTAGAGTCTTACTGCGAAAAAGGGCGGTCGAGGTACTACAATGTAATTCATTGGCTTGACCTTGGAATAGCAATGCCCAAAGCCATGACACGCAAAATCGTTAAAGCAAGTACGGTGCAATAAGCAAAGCGCGATGCACCGTAATCGGGTGGCTCCCGATTGATGCCTTTGACGGTGGATAACAGCTTCGCCCAATCCACGTTCCGGCATTTTGTCCGCAATGAGCACCACCATCCCCACCCCCCGTTGCATCGCCCCGCGACTTCGCCTAGGACATCGCTTTAGCCAGAAAATTTTATGTCCCGCCGCACGCTCGCGTCAGCGTGGGCGTTTTTGCGCGAGTAGCCGATGCCCAAACGCGACGATCTCAAATCCATTCTCATCATCGGCGCCGGGCCGATTGTCATCGGGCAGGCCTGTGAGTTCGACTATTCCGGGGTTCAGGCCGTCAAGGCGCTGAAGGAAGAAGGCTTCCGGGTCATCCTCGTCAATTCGAACCCGGCGACGATCATGACCGACCCGGAGCTCGCCGACGCCACCTATATCGAGCCGATCACGCCGGAATTTGTCGAGCGGGTGATCGCGCGCGAAAAGCCCGACGCGATCTTGCCGACCATGGGCGGACAGACCGCGCTCAACTGCGCGCTGGAGCTGGAGCGGCTCGGCATTCTCGCCCGCCACGGGGTGGAGATGATCGGCGCACGCGCCGACGTCATCGAAAAAGCCGAAGACCGCGAGAAATTCCGCGCCGCCATGGACAAGATCGGCCTTGAAAATCCGCGCGCCATGATCGCCTCCTCGCCGCCGGTCAAAAACGACGCCGGCGAGATCATCGGCTACAACCGCATCGAGGGCTACGCGCAGGCCATGAAGGCGCTCGACGCCATCGGCCTGCCGGCGATCATCCGCCCCGCCTTCACCCTCGGCGGGACAGGCGGCGGCGTCGCCTATAACCGTGAAGAATTTGAAAACATCGTCCGTTCGGGGATCGACGCCTCGCCGGTCGGGCAGGTCCTGATCGATGAAAGCCTGATTGGCTGGAAAGAGTTTGAGATGGAAGTCGTGCGCGACCGCGCCGACAACTGCATCATCATTTGCTCAATCGAAAATATCGACCCGATGGGCGTTCACACGGGCGATTCGATCACCGTGGCGCCGGCGCTGACGCTGACCGACAAGGAATATCAGGTGATGCGCAACGCCTCGCTCGCCGTGATGCGCGAGATCGGCGTTGAGACGGGCGGGTCGAATGTTCAGTTTGCGGTCAATCCCGATACGGGGCGCCTTGTCGTGATCGAGATGAACCCGCGCGTGTCGCGCTCCTCGGCGCTGGCCTCCAAAGCGACCGGATTTCCGATTGCGCGCATCGCCGCCAAACTCGCGGTCGGCTATACGCTGGACGAGCTTGACAACGACATCACCAAGGCGACGCCCGCCGCCTTCGAGCCGACCATCGATTATGTCGTCACAAAAATTCCGCGCTTTGCGTTTGAGAAATTTCCGGGGGCGGAAAATACCCTGACGACGGCGATGAAATCGGTCGGCGAGGCGATGGCGATCGGCCGTAACTTCAAGGAGTCCATGCAAAAAGCGCTGCGCTCGCTGGAGACGGGGCTTTCGGGGCTGGACCCCATTGAGGTCAAAGGGCTCGGGCTCGGCGATGACGCGAACGCCTTCCGCGCCGCGCTCGCGGCGCCGACGCCGGATCGGCTGCGCGTTGCGGGCGAAGCCTTCCGCCACGGCCTGCCGATCGAACAGGTGCGGGCGATCACGCAATACGACCCGTGGTTCCTTGAACAGATCGAGGACATTATCGCGCTCGAAAAGAAAGTCGCCGCCGAAGGCCTGCCGAGCGACCCGCTGGAGCTAACGCGCGTCAAGGCGGCCGGGTTTTCCGACACGCGGCTTGGCGAACTCGCAGATGGCAGCGCGGCGGAAGTCCGCGCCCACCGCAAGGCGCTCGGCGTCACGCCGATTTACAAACGCATCGACACCTGCGCCGCGGAATTCAAAGCGATCACGCCCTACATGTATTCCGCCTACGAATATCAGCACGGCGAGAGCGCGTGCGAGGCGAAGCCATCCGGCGCCAGAAAAGTCATTATCCTCGGCGGCGGCCCGAACCGCATCGGCCAGGGGATCGAGTTCGACTATTGCTGCTGTCATGCGGCGTTTGCGCTCGCCGATATCGGCGTTGAAAGCGTCATGGTGAACTGCAACCCGGAGACTGTCTCAACCGACTATGACACCTCCGACAGGCTCTATTTCGAGCCGCTTACGGCCGAAGACGTGCTCGCCATCGTCGATAAGGAATGCGAGAGCGGCGACCTTCTGGGCGTCATCGTCCAGTATGGCGGCCAGACGCCGCTCAAGCTCGCCGCGACGCTCGACGCGGAGGGCGTGCCTATTCTGGGTACGCCATATGACGCCATCGACCTCGCCGAGGACCGCGAGCGCTTTCAAAAACTGATCAACACGCTCGCCCTGAAACAGCCGCCGAACGCGACCGCGCCGACGCGCGAGGCTGCGCCCGCGATCGCTGAAACCGTTGGCTATCCGCTGGTGACGCGCCCCTCTTACGTTCTCGGCGGGCGCGCCATGGAAATCGTCCACGAAGAAGCGGGCCTGCGCGCCTATCTTGAGACTGCACAAATCGAGATCACCGAAGACAGCCCCCTCCTTCTCGACAAATACCTTCAAAATGCCGTGGAAGTGGACGTCGACGCGATTTGCGACGGCGAAGATGTCTACATCGCCGGCGTCATGGAACATATCGAAGAAGCGGGCATTCACTCCGGCGACAGCGCCTGTTCGCTGCCGCCCTATACGCTGTCGGACGAGATTGTCCGCGAGCTTGAAACAGAAACCCGCAAGCTCGCCCTTGCGCTCGGCGTTATTGGACTTGTCAACGTTCAGTATGCGATCAAAGGCGACGATATCTACGTTCTGGAAGTGAACCCCCGCGCCTCGCGCTCGGCGCCGTTTGTGGCCAAAGCAATCGGCGCGCCCATCGCGCGGATCGCGGCCAAGGTCATGGCCGGCGAGAAGCTCCGTAGCTTCGACCTGCCGACAAATTCGCCGGACCACATGGCCGTGAAGGAAGTGGTTTTTCCGTTTGCGCGCTTTCCGGGCGTCGACACGGTGTTGGGTCCGGAAATGCGGTCCACCGGCGAGGTCATGGGCCTCGACCGCGACTTCGACCGGGCCCGCGCCAAAAGCCTCCTCGGGGCCGGCGTCAAAATCCCGCTTGAGGGCTGCGTCTTTATCTCCCTGAAGGACAGCGACAAACCCCTGATGAAGAACGCGGCGACGCGGCTTCTCACGATGGGTTTCAAGATTATCGCGACTGGCGGGACAGCGGATTATTTCCAGGCGGAGGGCCTTGCCGTCGAGCGGATCAACAAGGTCCTTGAAGGCCGCCCCCATATCGTCGACGCACTCAAAAACGGCGACGTCCAGATGGTGTTCAACACGACCGAAGGCGCCCAGTCGATCAAGGACTCCCGCTCGATCCGGACAACAGCCCTCGCCCAGAAAATCCCCTGCATCACCACATCGACCGGCGCGCGCTCTACCGTCAGGGCCATCGAAGCGCTGCGGGCGGGCGGGCGCGAAGGCGCGGAAAATGGGCAAAAAGGGGTTCTTGAAGTCGCGCCCCTGCAGGCTTATTTTAGCTGATCCTTAAAGAGACGGGGCGTTCCGGAGCTGGCCACAAGCGGGCCCGCCAGGGCTCCCGTTTCTTTTTGTTCTGAGAGAGAGAAAGGACGGAACATGGATAAGGTTCCGATGACAAAAGCCGGCTATGACCGGCTGGAAGAAGAAATCCGCCGCCTGAAGCACGAAGAGCGCCCGGCCATCATCCAGGCGATTGCAGAGGCGCGCGCCCATGGCGATCTTTCCGAAAACGCCGAGTACCACGCCGCCAAGGAACGTCAGGGCTGGGTCGAAGGCCAGATCCTTGAGCTTGAGGACAAATACACCCGCGCCGATGTCATCGACGTCGCCAAGCTCGACGGCGCCGGCGTCAAATTCGGCGCAACCGTCAACCTCATCGACGAGGACACGGAAGAAGAAAAAACCTGGCAAATCGTCGGCGACTATGAAGCCGACGTCAAATCAGGCCGCATCTCGATCTCATCGCCCATCGCCCGCGCCCTCATCGGCAAGGAAGAAGGCGACAGTGTCGAAGTCGCCGCCCCCGGCGGCGCGCGCGTCTTTGAGATCGCAAAGGTCGTCTTCAAATAAGCCGTATTTTTCGATGATTTGTATGCGGACCGATAAGCGACTGATTTTCAATCATACCGCCAGAAGGGTTCTTGCTTCGGCTTGAACGACCTTCGCCCCCCGTCTTCCCGGGCTTGACCAGGGATCCAGTGCATGAAAATCGCCGCGCGAAGCGCGTCATTTTTGTCGGACTGGGCCCCGCCTTCGCGGGAGATGCGGAAAAGGATTTTACTTTGTACACTGCATGTTGACTGCGCCTGCTCCGTAAAGCAGCCGGACTTCGTTCACCGCCAATTGAATATTGGTGCGACCTTGGCTTGCGCGGCCAGGAATTCTTCCCGGTCCGGCGTCTCGCTGTCGTCGTCGAGGCCGTAGTAGTCGTTGCCGCCGGCTTCCTGGATCAGGAGGCCGTCCCGGCGTGACAGAACCATCACATTGCGATGAAAGACGCCATAAAGACGATCCGTCTGCGGCGCCATCCAGGCGATCTGCCCACGGACGGGCCGCAAGGACTGATCGCCGACAAGCGTCCTGGCGTCATATCCCGTGCAATTGACGACAACGTCAGCCGGCAGGCGCGCCATATCGTCCGCGGAGGCGAGTGCGGCGCGCTCTATCCGCCCGCCCATCGCGCGGAAATCATCGGTCATTTGCCGGGTGTATTCGGCGATGTTGAACGTCATCACGAGGCCGCCGCGCACGCTGGCGTTGTTCTGAAAAGGCGCCCGCTCGCGGTCGATCCACGCCGGCGCAAGCCCGCGAAGCCGGCGGTCGAGATGCAGAAAATCGTCGCCCGTGGGCGGCGGATCGATCAGCGGCGCCTCGCGCTTTTGCGATCGCACGAAAAATCTCGGAGTGAATTCGACCGGCGCGCCGGTCCTGCCGACATACCGCAGATGGCGCGCATAAGACCGCCGCGCGAACACCTCCCACCGCGCGGGAAAGTCGGGGCCGGTCGCGCTGGCGAGCCCGATGCGGCTTGAGGGCGACCAGACGCCGGTCGCGCGCACGGAGCGGGTTTCCATCGGCAGCTCGCGCGCAAAAATCGTGACGTCAGCCCCGGTCTCGGCAATCGCGATCGCCGTTGTCAGCCCGATGGCGCCGGCGCCGACCACCGCAACGGATTTCGGCTGCGCGGCGAGAACCAGATTGCGCGCTTCCTCAGCGTACCCCCAGGCGAGCGACCAGCCCGAACCGCCATGCCCGTAATTGTGGACAATCGTCTTGCCGTTCAGGGTCGCCGCCTCAAGCCGCGGCCCTGCCGCCCGGAAGGGACGCGTACAAACGGTGATTTTGATCAGGTTCTCAAGCGACAGATCGAGCGGTTTGAGGGCGCCAAATCCATAGGCCCTGGCCCCGCCAAGGGGCCGTCCGCCGCTGAAGCCGGGCGTGGCGCACCCGGCGAGCATCGCGCCCATGCCCGATAGGGCGAGCCCTGATGCGACGAGGTTACGTCTCGTGATGGTGTGCGTTGTCATGCGATCCGACCCAGCTGCCGGCGGCGAGCGTATCGGTTTGGGCGGCGCCCCTCCCGCGGGCGGGGAACTCTTTTGCTTTGGCGCAAAAATGTTTCGGCTCGCAAAGATATCGCGGACAGAAAATTCAAATTCGCCGCGGCCGGCGCACGGATAACGCTCTGAATTCGCTCGCGATATCGCGCCCACTGTACAAACTGTAGGAAGATTTTCCACGGGTGTTGCGCCCGGCCCTATAATCGACCCGATCGAAGACTATGTGACCAACGCCGTCGGCGCCGTGCGGAAGAAACACGCCCCCCGGACGACGGCTGAGGCGCGACCGGAGACCAGATGACGACAGACGACAACGAGGCGGCGAGCGACGATGAAGCGGGTGAGCGAGAAGCGCGCGCGCCCTTGGACAATGCGGGACCGCGTTCATGGCGGCGTGCGTTTGGGCGCGGCTTCGCCGGGCGTTGCCCACAATGCGGGCGCGGCGCCTTGTTCGCGGGCTATGTGAAAACCCGCGAGACCTGTGCGGTCTGCGGGCTTGATCTTGCCGGCCACCGCGCCGACGACGCGCCGCCCTATATCACCATGATGATCATCGGCCATGTCGTGATCCCGCTGGCGCTGGCCCACAAACAGCTCTTCGACCCGCCGCTCTTTGTCCAGTTCGCGGTCTGGACGCCGGCGATTGTGCTCGCGACGGGCGCGCTCCTGCCGCCGGTAAAGGGCGCTCTAATTGGTCTTCAGTGGGCGAACAGAATGCATGGCTTCGCCGGCCGGCATGCTGACGCGTCGGCGGACGTCTGAGGGCGATAAGACACCGATGCGCGCAACCACCGAGAACCCGCCGATGACGCAGGAACAGCGCCATGGCCTGATCGCCGCGATCGCATCGATTGCGATTTTCGGCGCAAGCCTCGGCCATAGCCTGCCGTTTTTTGCGGTGCTGCTGGAGCGCCAGGGCGCCAGCAATTCGTTCATCGGCCTCAACACCGCGACGACGCCGCTCTTTTCACTTTTGGTGACGCCGTTCTTGCCCGCATGGATTGCCCGTTACGGCATCCGAAAGGTCATGGCCGGCGCGTTCGCCGTGATCTATCTCGGTTACGCGATCGCTTACGTCGCGGGCGCTAATCTGGGCCTTTGGTTCCTGGTGCGGATTTGTTTCGGGCTCGGCGGCGCGGCGCTTTTTGTTGCGAGCGAAGTCTGGATCAATCTGGCGGCGCCGTCGGCCAGGCGCGGCGCTATTCTCGGGCTTTACACGACGGCGCTGGCCGCGGGCTTTGCGGCGGGGCCGATTGCGCTCGAAGTCACCGGTTACGATGGACGCCCGCCGTTCATGGCGGGCATTGCGTTTCTCGCGCTCGCCGCGCCGCCGGTTCTCCTTGCGCGCGCGCCGCGGTTTGCGCCCGACGCCGCCCATGCGTCGCTGTTGAAGATGGCGCGGCTCGCGCCGTCTGTCTTCATCGCTGTGGCCATTTTCGCCGCCGCCGAGGGCGTGATGATGGGGCTCGCCCCGATTTACGGCATTCGCCTCGGCATGGCGGAAGAAACAGCGGGCCGGATCGTCCTTGCATACGCACTGGGTCCGGTCGCGTTTCAATACCTGATCGGACGCGCAATCGACCGCTTCCGCCCGATGCCGATATTCTTCACCTGCGCCGCATTGGGGATGGCGGGGGCGTTTTTCCTGCCGGTGGCGGCGAGCGCGCCGTCGAGCCTTTATCTCCTGCTGATTTTCTGGGGCGGCGCGATTGTCGGGCTCAACACTTGCGGCCTCGCCTTCATCGGCGCGCGCTTCAAGGACCGCGAGCTGGCGGCGGCGAACGCCGGGATGGCCTTTGCGTACGCCGCCGGCGCGCTGGTCGGCCCCGCCGTCACCGGTCCGATGATGGACGCTTTCGGCCCCGACGCCCTCGCCTACACGCTTGGCGCGTTCTTTATCGTGCTGTTGATCGCGCTGTTTTTACGGCGCAATGCGGCGACGCCATGAGCGCGCGCGCCGCCATGGCGAGGCCCGCGTTGCAGGGCAGTTTCCGCTTGACTTGGGGCCGCACATCCCTATTTTCCGCGCTTCAATTCAGAGCGCCCGCCGCCCCTGCGCGCGTGCGCCCCGACGCGAAGGATCAGGGCTATGGCCAAGCCGACAACCGTCAAAATCCGCCTCAATTCGACTGCGGACACGGGGTATTTCTACGTCACGAAGAAAAACACCCGCACCATGACCGAAAAGCTCGTATTGAAGAAATACGACCCGGTTGCGCGCAAACACGTCGAATTCAAGGAAGGCAAGATCAAGTAAGATCGAGCCCGCCGGTATTTGAGACCGCAAAAAAGCCGCCTCAAAAGAGGCGGCTTTTTCTACGCTCGCACCGGAGTTCAAGCGTCTCCGTCAGGCCCCCTGCAGTATCGGCAGAAGTATCGCCCCCAGTTTGGCCCCCAGTATCGCGCCAAGTATCGCCCGCCCCCGCCGGCGGCGCATCGTCAGGCCGCGCTATCGATCACGCGATTGCGCCCGCCCGATTTCGCCTCATAAAGCGCGGTGTCCGCGCGCTTGATCAGTTTTTGCGCCGTGTCGTCCTTGCCGCCGTCCTCAGACGAGGCGATCCCGATCGACACCGTTACGTTCAAAATATCGCGCCCGCCATTCAAAACGATCTCGAGCGCTTCCATTTCCTGGCGCAGACGCTCGGCGATCATGCCGGCGAAGTGTTTGTCCGTATCCGGCATCGCGATCAGAAACTCCTCCCCGCCATACCGGCACGCGAGATCAATGCCCCGCACGGAGGATTTGATGCAATTGGCGAATTCCTGAATGACCTTGTCGCCGGCGTCATGACCATGCGTGTCGTTGACCGACTTGAAGTGGTCGAGATCCATGATCATCACCGACAGCGGCCGCCCGGTCCAATAGGCGCGATCGAACATGGCGGACAAATGGCTCGCCAGATAACGGCGATTGTAAAGCCCCGTCAGCTGGTCGGTGACCGCCATTTCAAGGCTCTGCTGGAACGACGAGCGCAGCTGGTCGATGTAACGCTTGCGCCGGACCTGCGTCGTCACCCGCGCGACAAGTTCGTTCTTCTCAACCGGCCGGGTCAGATAATCATTGACGCCGATATCCAGCGCACGGACGAGTTTGCGCGTATCGCTCTGGCGCACAATCGCCAACAATGGCGTCATTCTGGTTTCTTCAAAGGACCGGATCGACGAACACAAGCGCAACGGGTCCATGGCTTCGATCGCCATATTGACGATCACAAGGTCGAAATCGCCGGTCTTGACGCGCGAGAGCGCAACTTCCGGCTCCGTTTCCACGGCGATGTTGAAATTCTCACCGAGACCCGCTTCGATCCGCTTCGATTGTTCCAGTTGATCATCAATGATGAACAGACGCACTTCGTCGAGATCTTCCGGCTCCGGAGAAACATCGATATTTTCAACGACGCCGAGCCCCTTGCCGGTCGCATAGCGCATCCGCAGTTCATCGGTCATCATCTTAAGACGCGTCAGGCTGCGCACGCGGGCGAACAGAGCGACGTCCTCGACCGGTTTTGTCAGAAAATCATCCGCGCCCGCCTGAAGACCGGCGACGCGGTCCGCCTGCTGGTCGAGCGCGGTGACCATAACGATCGGAATATGGGCCGTTTCCGGGTCCGCCTTGATCACGCGGCACGCCTCAAACCCGTCCATGCCCGGCATCATGACGTCGAGCAGGATAATGTCCGGCTGTTCGGCCTTGGAAATCTCAACCGCTTCCTTGCCGGAAAAGGCGCTCAGCACGTCGAAATACTCGGCGCGAAGCTTTGCCTCCAGCAATTTCACGTTCGGTTCGAGGTCATCGACGACCAGTACGCGCGCCGTCATTACGCCTCCTTCAGACAGGGCTGCTCAGGTACGGGAGACGAGCCTAGTCCAAATACCTTTTTACTTTCTCAAGAAAATCCGAAACTGAAATCGGTTTGGCGATATAATCTTCACAACCGCCGGCGCGGATGCGCTCCTCGTCGCCCTTCATGGCGAATGCGGTCACGGCGATCACCGGGATATCGGCGAGCGCTTCCTCGCCCTTTATCTGCGCGGTCACCTGCAGCCCGGAGACTTCCGGCAGCTGAATATCCATCAAGATCAGGTCTGGCTGGTGCTTGCGCGCCAGTGCAATGGCCTCGGGGCCAGTCCCCGCCTGCAGCGTGCCATAGCCGTGCGCTTCGAGCAGGTCGTGAAACAGCTTCATGTTGAGATCGTTGTCCTCAACAATCAGCACCGTCTTCACCGTCCCGTAATCGATTTTTTCCATCGCCGACATAATAGGCCTTAACTAATCCCCAATTGCGAGGGGGAGTCGCTGCTGTCGCCATAACGCGGCAAAGTTATTAATTGAGTGTTTATGCTGAAAACATTCTCGACAATTTGAAACGAAATCGCGGTGAGATGAGCGCCAAGTGTCTGAAAATGATACACTTTCTGGATTTTGCAGAGATTGTCTGACGATCTTTGACGAGCACACGAGCGCCTGCGCTTCGTGCGGCGGCGCGCGAATCGTTCGCCACCGCGAAGCCTTGTCGCTCGCCATCGCCCATCTCGATTGCGACGCATTTTACGCCGCCGTTGAAAAGCGCGACGACCCCGCGCTCGCCGACGCGCCCGTGATCATCGGCGGCGGTCAGCGCGGCGTTGTCTCCACCGCGTGTTATGTGGCGCGAACCTATGGGATCCGCTCGGCGATGCCGATGTTCAAGGCGCTCAAAGCCTGTCCGGACGCGGTCGTTATCAAGCCGGACATGGCGAAATACGCCGCGGTCGGGCGCGCCATCCGCACCATGATGCAGGCGCTGACGCCGCTGGTCGAACCCTTGTCAATTGACGAAGCGTTTATGGATCTTACGGGTACGGAGCGCCTGCATGGGATGAAGCCGGCGCTGGCGCTCGCCGACCTTCAGCGCCGCATCAAGGCGGAGATCGGCGTCACCGTCTCGATCGGGCTTTCGCATAACAAATACCTCGCCAAGATCGCGTCCGATTTCGACAAGCCGCACGGCTTTAAGGTGATCGGGCGCGAGGAGACGACAAGCTTTCTGGCGGCGCAGCCGATCTCACTCATCTGGGGCGTCGGCAAAGCGATGAATGCGACGCTCGCTAAAGACGGCCTGACGCAAATCGCACAGCTCCAGGCAATAGATGAGGCGACGCTCGCGAAGCGCTATGGTGAGATGGGCCTCAGACTTTATCGGTTGTCGCGCGGTCTCGATACGCGCACGGTCAGGCCGTCCCGCGAAGTCAAAAGCGTGTCGAGCGAGACGACGTTTTCCGATGACGTGCGCGATCCGCGCTGGCTTGAAGACCGGTTGTGGATGCTTTGCGAAAAAGTATCGGCGCGGATGAAAGAAAAACATCTGACGGGCCGCGTTGTGACATTGAAGCTGAAAACGGCGGACTTTAAATCGCTGACGCGGCGCGCGACCCTGCCGCGTCATTCCAATCTCGCCCGCACGGCTTTCAAAACTGCGCAACCGCTTTTGCGCGACTCCCTCAAAGGCGCCGCCTATCGATTGATCGGGATCGGCTATTCCGATCTCGCGCCGGAGGACGGTGCGCCGCAGGCGGAATTGTTTGAAGCCGACGAACAGCGCCTCGCCAGTCAGGAAAAAGCCATTGATGAAATCCGCGCAAGGTTTGGCGACGACATCATCGGGGCCGGAAGAACATTCAAAAAAACAAGCGCAAACAAGCGATTACGCAAACATATTGAGGGTTGAACAAAATCTTAACAGCCAGCGCCCGCTCCGCTACAAACCTGCCGACACTAACAATCGCAAGGTCTGGGCGCGTCGAAGCGCAGACCGCAACGCCAACCCATGAGGATATCCCATGAAGAGATTACTGATCAGCGCCGCCCTCGCGGCCATCGTGACCGCCTGCGGCGAAACGCCGGCCGACGAGGCCGCCAAGCCGGCCCCGGATACCGAAGCGGCGGAGGTCGCGCCGGCCGATGACGCGGCTGATGCGGCCGCCGACCTCGAGACCGCCGTCGACGGCGCCGACCGGTCTCTTGATGCGGTGCTCGCCGCGCAGCCGGAAGAAAACCAGGCCCGCTATCAATTTCGCCATCCCAAAGAAACCCTTGAGTTCATCGGCGTCGAGCCCGGCATGACCGTGATCGATGTTCTGCCAGGCGGCGGGTATTACACGCGTATTCTGATGCCTTATCTCGGCGACGAGGGAACGGTCATCGGCGTCGACTACGCCAAATCGATGTGGGCTCTGTTCGGCGGGTTTGCGAATGAAGAGTTCCTCGCCGCGAAGGATACATGGACGCAAACCTGGACAGCGCAGGCTGAAGAGTGGCGCGGCGATGGCGACGCCGCCGTGACCGCCGCTGTATTCGGCGCCATGCCAGAAAGCGCGGCCGGCGCCGTCGACGCCGCCCTCGTCGTGCGCGCCTACCATCACCTTGCCCGCTTTGAAGAGGAAGGCGGTTTTGAAAGCAGTGCGCTTGCAGATCTTTTTACCGCGCTGAAACCCGGCGGCGTCGTCGGGATCGTCCAACACCGCGCGCCGGAGAGCAATGACGACGTCTGGGCCGAAGGCGATAACGGGTACGTCAAGGAAAGCGACGTCAAAGCGGCCATGGAAGCGGCCGGCTTTGAGTTTGTCGAGGCGAGCGAAATCAATGCCAATCCAAAAGATCAGCCGACCAATGAAGATGTTGTCTGGCGCCTGCCGCCGGCGCTCGCCACAAGCCGCGAAGATGCGGCGTTGCGCGAGCAGATGACGGCGATCGGCGAGTCCGACCGGATGACGCTGAAATTTCGCAAGCCCGCCTGATCGCGAACACGGCGCGCCATCAACATCATTGAACGCGACAAAGAGCCGGCCTGCGCGCCGGCTCTTTCTGCTTGAGCAACAAGCTTAAGGCGATAAGCTTTCATGAGGGCCGATCACCGCCCGGCCATCGGAGAGTTCACGTGAGCGCAGTCGAAGACCGTTTGAACGCCATGGGCCTGTCGTTGCCCGACGCCCCCGCGCCGGTCGCCAACTATGTTCCCTATGTCATCTCGGGATCGCTGGTTTTCGTTTCCGGGCAAGTGTCTCTGACGGCGGACGGGCTTATCGCGGGCTGCGTCGGCAAGGAGTTGTCAGTGGACGATGGCAAGGAGGCGGCGCGCGCCTGCGCGCTCAATCTGATCGCGCAGGTCAAGGCGGCATGCGGCGGCGATCTCGATCGTGTCCGCCGCGTTGTCAAGCTTGGCGGGTTCGTCAATGCGCCGGCTGATTTCGCCGACCATCCGATAGTCGTCAATGGCGCGTCCGACCTCATGGTCGCCGTCTTTGGCGACGCCGGCAAACATGCGCGCGCCGCCGTCGCCGCGCCGTCCCTGCCGATGGGCGCCGCCGTTGAGATCGACGGCGTTTTCGAGATCAGCTGATGGCGGACGGAAGCGACGCCGTCACGATCAAAACCTGCCCGTCGATCGCCGAGATCGGCCGCGACGTCTGGGACGGTTTGGCGGCTGCAACCGGTGAAGCCTTTAATCCGTTTGTCGCCTACGACTTCCTGCATGCGCTTGAGACGTCAAAGTCCGCCTGCGCCGAGGCCGGCTGGGCGCCGTTGCATCTCGTGATGGAGCAAAACGGCGACGTAGCCGGGGTCATGCCCTGTTACGTGAAAAGCCAAAGCCAGGGCGAATATATTTTCGATCATCACTGGGCTGACGCCTATGAACGCGCGGGCGGGCGGTATTACCCGAAACTCTTATGCGCGGCGCCGTTTACGCCCGCCGCCGGCCCGCGATTATTAGCGGACGGGCGGCAAGCGCGGCGCGCCCTCGCGTCAGGCGCGCGGCAGGCGTCGGATCAGATTGGGCTTTCATCCGCACACGTAAATTTTCTTACAGATGTGGACGCCGCTGCGCTTGGCGAGGCCGGATTTTTACGCCGCCAAGGGGTTCAATATCATTGGTTCAATCGCGGCTATGAGCGCTTTGACGACTTTCTGGGCGCGCTTGCGTCTCGCAAACGCAAGACGATCCGCCGCGAACGCCGCGATGCGCTCGCGAATGACATCACGATCGACCGTCTCGTGGGCGACGACATCGAAGAGCGCCACTGGGATGCGTTCTGGCTGTTCTATCAGGACACCGGCGCGCGCAAATGGGGTCGGCCTTATCTGACGCGCAGCTTTTTCCGGCGCATCGCCGAGACCATGAAAGACAGCCTGATGATGGTCGTCGCCGAACGCGGCGGCGCGCCGATCGCCGGCGCGCTGAACTTTATTGGCGGCGACACGCTTTACGGTCGCTATTGGGGCTGCGCTGAAACGCATCAGTTTTTGCATTTTGAAGTTTGCTACCATCAGGCCATCGATTTCGCGATCGAACGCGGGCTTTCGCGCGTCGAGGCCGGCGCACAGGGCGAACACAAGATTGCGCGCGGCTATGACCCTGTCGCCACCTATTCCGCCCACTGGATCCGGGACGATGGTTTTCGCGATGCTATTGCGCGCTACCTTGATGCGGAGAAAAATCAGGGCGACGCCGAAATCGACGTCCTCAGTTCCTATTCGCCCTACAAAAAGAGCTAATCCTGTGCATATCCTTCAGCGCACCCACAACATCGTCAAAGCCCGCGTCATTGTCAGTTACCTTCAGGCGGCGGGCGTTGATGCGCTTTTGCTCGACAGCGAAGCGACGATGACCCTGCCGGTTGTCGGGGGCGTCAGAATCGCAGTGCCTCGCGAGCAGAAAGTGCGCGCCGAACGGCTGATCAACGAGGCCGAGATCGAATTTGAAAGGCGCGAGGCCGACCGCGAACAACCGACGGGAGATCGTTGATGACGCTGAATGAAGCCTATGACCGGGACAACATTTTCGCCAAGATCATCCGCGGCGAAATGCCGGCGGTCAAAATTGCGGAGACGGAAGAAACGCTCGCTTTCATGGACGTTTTTCCGCAAAGCCGCGGGCACTGTCTCATCATTCCGAAGAATGCGCCGGCAACCACCCTTTTCGAGATTGACGCGGACACGCTTTCACGCCTGATCATCGAGACGCAACGCATCGCCCGCGCGGTCAAAAAGAGCCTTCAACCCGACGGTGTCCGGATCATGCAATTCAACGGCGCGCCGGCCGGTCAGACGATTTTCCACATTCATTTCCATATTGTGCCGATCTTTGAAGGCGAGAGCGTCAAGCCGCATGCCGGCGGCGGTCCGGCTGACGCGGACGCCCTGCAGGCGGTCGCTGACCGGATTATCGCCGCACTCTGAGCCGTCGCCCCGAGCACGCGCCGGCGAAGCATCGAGGAAAGATCGGTAACGGACGAGTGACGGACCTCACGCCAGCGTGTTTTGACCCCTTCCGACTGCGGCGCCACGTCTCTCACGAAGCAGCGGAGGCGCGCACCCGACATGGCGAACACGAATACAAGCACGAAAACAGTGGCGAAAGCGGCGACAGCCCTCGCCGTCAGCATTATGACATTAATCGGCGCTCTGGCGCTGCAAGCCGTAAGCGCCCAAGCCGCGGCCAGTGAAACCGTTCTTTATTCGGGAACCTGGACGAAAAAATCCTTCAGCGCCGCCGGCGCATGGACAATTTTCGAAGAAGGCGGTTCGATTTTTGTCCGCCTGAGCGATGATTTTAAGACCCGCAAGGCGCCGGACCTTAAAATTTTTCTCTCACCCCTGCCCGCATCGGAAACATCCGGCGCCAACGCAACAGACGGCTCGTTTCTTGTCGCGGAACTCACGAGCAATCGCGGCGGACAGACTTACGCCCCCCGGAAGGCTTCGCGACGGACAATTATCAGTCAATCCTGATCCATTGCGAGGCTTTTTCAAAATTGTGGAGCGCCGCTGATCTACGCTGACAACTTACAACGTAATTGGTTTTGTATCGCGCTCCGCCCTCTCCACCTGCCCCCTCTGACGGAGCGCTTTTTAAGAAACGGTTGCTGTCTCCTTTCCCCCGCGACAGCAGCCGTTTTTTTATTTGTAATTTCCGGCCATCGCAGCGGACAAAAAAAGCGAGTTCCGCAAAACGGAACCCGCTTCTTATTCGTGAAGTCCGCGATGGCAGTATCAGATACCGCGCCTAGGATTTTTCGATCAACGCAGGCACGCCCGTGTCGCCGCCGGCGTCGCGGCCAGACCCCGACCGTGGCGCGGCCGGATCCGGCACGAACTCAAACGTCAGTTTGCCCGCATCGTCTCCTGACACGTCGACTTTTACGATGCCGCCATTCTTGAGGGCGCCAAACAGGATTTCATCGGCAATCGGTTTCTTGACGTTTTCCTGAATGACGCGCGAAAGCGGCCGGGCGCCCATTTCGTCGTCGAAGCCGCGTTTTGCAAGCCACTCGGTCGCGGCATCGGTGAGCTCAAACGTGACATTTCTGTCCGCCAGCTGGACTTCAAGCTGCATGACGAATTTTTCGACAATACGATTGATGATCGCCGGCGAGAGACCCGCGAAGCTGACAATCGCGTCGAGACGGTTTCTGAATTCCGGCGTGAACAGCTTCTTGATCGCGGTATCGGCCTCGTCATGGCGCTTGCCGCCCGCAAAACCGATGGCGTTCTTCGCCGCATCCGAGGCCCCGGCGTTCGTCGTCATAATCACGATCACATTCCGGAAATCGATTTTCTTCCCGTTCGTATCCGTGAGCTGACCATTGTCCATGACCTGAAGGAGAATATTGAATATCTCCGGGTGCGCCTTTTCGATCTCATCGAGCAGAAGCACCGAATGCGGTTGCTGATCGATAGCGTCGGTCAGGAGCCCGCCCTGATCAAAGCCGACATAGCCCGGCGGCGCCCCAATCAGGCGCGAGACGGTGTGGCGCTCCATATATTCGGACATGTCAAAGCGGATAAGTTCAACGCCCATCGCAAAGGCGAGCTGTTTGGCGACTTCGGTTTTACCGACACCGGTTGGGCCAGCGAACAGGTAGTTGCCGATGGGCTTTTCAGGCTCTCGCAACCCAGCGCGCGCCAGTTTGATCGCCGCCGTGACCTGTTCGATCGCCTTGTCCTGACCAAAGACGACGCGGCGCAAGTCCTCGCCCAGCCGCTCCAGCTTCTCGGTATCCGATTGGGACACGGATTTCGGCGGGATGCGCGCCATTTTGGATATGATCTCTTCGATCTCAGGCGTATCGATCGTCTTTTTGCGCTTGTCTTCCGGGAATAACATTTGCCGCGCGCCCGCCTCATCGATGACGTCGATGGCTTTGTCTGGCAGCTTGCGGTCCGACATATATTTCGCGGATAGATCAGCCGCCGTCTTGATCGCCTCGTCGGTGTACTCAACGCCGTGATGATCTTCGAAATAGGGTTTCAAGCCCTGCAGAATTTTAATCGTATCGGCGACGCTGGGCTCGACCACATCGATTTTCTGGAAGCGGCGCGCCAAAGCTCTGTCTTTTTCGAAGTGCTGGCGAAACTCTTTATACGTCGTTGATCCCATGCAGCGCAGTGCGCCTGATTGCAAGGCGGGTTTCAACAGGTTCGACGCGTCCATCGCGCCGCCGGAAGTCGCGCCGGCGCCGATCACCGTATGGATTTCATCGATGAACAAGATCGCGTCGTCGTGGTCCTCAAGCTCCTTAAGGACGGACTTGATCCGCTCCTCAAAGTCGCCGCGATACCGCGTGCCGGCCAGAAGCGCGCCCATATCGAGCGCATAGATTGTCGCCTCTTCAAGGACTTCCGGCACTTCCTCATCGACAATCATCCGCGCCAGACCTTCCGCGATCGCGGTCTTGCCGACGCCGGGATCGCCGACCAGCAGCGGATTGTTCTTCCGCCGCCGGCACAAAACCTGGATGGACCGCTCAATTTCCTGATCGCGTCCAATCAACGGGTCGATCTTACCCAGACGCGCCTTTTCGTTGAGGTCGACGCAATATGCGCTGAGCGCATCTTCCTCGCGCCGCTGGCCTTCATTGTCGTCGCCGGCGCCGCGCGGCGGGCGCGCTTGCTGTTCGCCCGGGCGTTTGGCGAGACCGTGCGAAATGTAATTTACAGCATCAAAACGCGTCATATCCTGCTTTTGCAGAAAATGCGCAGCATTCGATTCTCGCTCTGCAAACAGCGCGACCAGAACATTCGCGCCGGTCACTTCTTCGCGGCCTGACGACTGAACATGGATAACGGCGCGTTGAATGACGCGTTGAAAACTCGTTGTCGGCTTTGCCTGTTCCCCAAGGTCGGTTTTCAAATTCGCCAGGTCGTTCTCAATAAATTCAACAAGCTCGGACTTCAGCGCATCGATATCAACATTGCAGGCGCGCATGACCGCGCCGGCGTCCTGATCGTCCGTCAGCGCCAGGAGCAAATGCTCCAGGGTCGCCAATTCGTGATCGCGCTCCGTCGCGATCGCAATCGCCCTGTGCAGGGCTTCGTCCAAATTACGGCTGAATGAGGCCATCGCCGTTACTCCTATTCACTTTTATTCACGCTCCATCGTGCACTGGAGCGGATGCTGGTTGCGCCGGGCGAGCTCCATCACCTGCGCCACCTTGGTTTCCGCAACTTCGTATGTGTAGACGCCGCAGATACCGATGCCGTTCTGGTGAACATGCAACATGATCTGCACCGCTTCTTCAGGCGACTTTTTGAAAATCGCCTGCAGCAGCCAGACGACAAACTCCTGCGGCGTGTAGTCGTCATTGAGAAGAATGACTTTGTAGAGCGACGGCCGCTTGGTTTTCGGCTCAGGTTTAGTGACGACGCCGATCTCGACGCCGGTTCCAGGGCCCTGTTCGTTGTCCTGCTCGTCGTTTTGCGCTTTGGCCATGTATCGCGTGTCGCTGTTTGCCATGCCGCCGTCAGTTCTCACTCCGTTTCGCCCAACTTGGGAAACACATGCTGCATTGTAAATGCTGTTGGTTGAAAAGATGGAAAATTCCTGGTGATCGCGCGCGGACCCGCTCGCGGCCCGCTCGCCTCGTTAATATAAGCGCGCCTCGCCAAACAAAAAGGCCCGGCGCGAGCCGGGCCTTTGGTACGCAACAATACGCAACCAAAATCGTGATGTCTGATCCGTTACGGACGGAAAGACTGCACCTTCTCAACCAGCGTGCCGTAGTGGTCCGTCAGCGGCTGAGCGACGTCTTTGCCAAGCGACGCGAAGTGTTCGGTCACTTTGTTAACCTGCGCCATATTTTTCTCAAAAGCAGAGCGCGCATAGTCGGATTGGACGTCCATGGCTTCCTGGAGGCTTTTGGAAGAAAAAGTCGCCTTGGCGGCCGCGACGCCTTCCTCGAACGATTCTTTTGTAAAGGAGGCTTGTTCGGTCGCTACTTTTTCAACGCCTTTGGCGAAAACCGAGGCGGCGCCCATGTAAGCTTCGAGCGAGGCTTTTTGGAAATCTGCGAATTCAGACAAGCCTTTAGTCACTTTTTCGTAGCCGTCTTTGAACATCTCTGGGTTGAAAGCCAGGGTTTCAAACGCGTCTGTTTTATCGTTTGCAGTGGTCATTTTTTGCTCCCATGACTGCGCCGCCCGAACCGTGCAGGACGACATTTATCTCTTTGTGCACCGCAACATAGTGGTTTTGCCGGGGCCGTCAAGGGTTCTTGTTGCGCCGCACAAAATAACTTAGAGATAAATGGGCAATCAAGGTTAACGATCCGTTTACGCTCCTGCGGCAAAGTGATCGCTCTGGCCGCCAAAAGCGGCACAACGCTTGCGTCGTTCGCCGTTTTTGAGGTCTGCGCGCAAATTCTGAACGTAGGACCTGGGGAGCGCTTTTCTGTGTATTGCAAAGCGCGCACGGATCAGCGAGGCTGGCGGCTATGCGAGTAAGTTTGCGTATTCTGGCTACCTTGGCCTTGTCTTTTGTCATGCTGTCAGGGTCCGGGCTCGCGCCCTTTGGCGGCGCTGCATACGCCAACTCAAAATACGCCGCCTATGTGGTCCACGCCCATTCGGGCGATGTGCTTTTTGATCGATATTCCAATTACCGTCGCTACCCTGCGTCATTAACCAAGATGATGACGCTTTATTTGCTGTTTGACGAAATCGAAGCCGGCCGGCTCTCACTCGACTCTAAGTTGAAAGTTTCAGCGCAAGCCGCTGCGCAGCCGCCGTCGAAACTCGGCGTCCGCAAAGGAACCACGATCGACGTCGAGACCGCGATTGAAGCGCTGGTCGTCAAATCCGCGAACGATGTCGCCGTTGTTGTCGCCGAATCAATTTCCGGCTCCGAATGGCGCTTCGCCCGGAAGATGACCCAGAAAGCCCGCGCGCTCGGCATGAGCCGCACGACTTTCCGCAATGCGTCCGGCTTGCCGAACAGCAAACAGGTGACCACCGCCCGCGATATGGCGCGGCTCGCTCAGCGGCTGATGCGCGATCATCCGGAATACTGGTCTTATTTCGGTGCGAAGCAATTCACCTGGAATGGACGCACATACCGCACGCATAATGCGCTGGTTCGAAGCTTCTCAGGCGCCGACGGCCTCAAGACCGGGTATACGCGTCGGTCAGGCTACAATCTCGCGACTTCGGTCAAGCGTGACGGTCATCACCTAATCGGCATCGTCCTTGGCGGGCGGTCCGGCCGCACGCGCGACGCGCACATGCGCAAAATTCTGACCGATGGCTTCGCCGCCATCAAACAGAAGCCGACCCTGATCGCTTCGCTTCACAGGACGAAGCCGGCCCCGCGCCTGAAACCGTCTTTGCACGGCGAACAATTGATGGCGCACGCCGCCCCAACCGTTTCCGGCAGCGATCCCTTGAAACAACAGATTATCGCCGCCGCCAGCGCGCTCGGCCCATCCTCAGACGCGCAAGAACACGGGTTCGCGCCGTCGCTCGCGCCCCATAACGCGCAATCGATCATCGCATCGGTGGCGGAGGATGTTTCGTCGGGCGATGCTGATGCAAACGCCAGCGATATTTTCAGCGACGATACGATCAGCGCGCTGATTGCAACGATGGACCCTGATGCTGTCGACCAGGACACGTTGACGGCGCTGGCCGCCAAGATTACCCCGGAGACCGGCGTCTCGGGTGATGCGCGCGGTGAGGAATTTAACGCCTTCGAGCGTGAACGGCTCGCCGCGCTAGGGGTGACCGACGACGCCATTGTCGGACAGGGCGATGTCGAGCCTGAGCTCACCTGGAGCGTCCAGATTGGCGCTTATTCCAGCAAGACAATGGCTCAAAATGAGCTTGAAACCGCGGCTCTCGTCGGCGGCCTTGCAGAACGCGCCCGCACCGTTCAGCCGATGTCGGGCCCCGGCGGACGCACGCTCTACCGTGCGCGCTTCACGGCGATGTCTGAATCCGAAGCAGCGGAAATCTGCTCTCTTCTGCGCAAACGCGAGCTTTCCTGTTTCACCGTGCATGACTTTACGCCGGAGCGCCCCGAAGCGTCATAAGACGAGCCCAGCCGGCGGCGGCGCCGCGCGGCTCCGTTTCAATCGCCTCCTTCCCGTTCTAGACTGGTCTGACATCGCCCGCGAACGCGCCGGCGCGAGCCAATAGAGCGCGGCGCGCACCCCGCACATGCGCCCCAGATGGAGGAAAACCCAATGTCCGACGATCGGTTCCCCATAGACGCCGGCCAGGCGACGAACGCCAAATTCGATCAGGAAAAAGTCACGGCGATGCGCGCTGCGGCTGAAAAGGACCCCGACGCATTCTGGGCGGACGTTGCAAAGAGGATCACCTGGAGCCGCCCCTTCCAACGAGTGTCCGACACGTCGTTTGACCCGGATGACGTCCATATCCGTTGGTTCGAGGACGGAGAATTGAACGCGTGCGTCAACTGCCTCGACAGACATCTCGGCGACAAAGCCGACGATGTTGCCATCATCTGGGAGGGCGACGAGCCGTCAGACCACAAAGCGATCACCTATCGGGAGGCGTTTGAAGAAACCTGCCGAATGGCGAATCTTCTCAAAGCGCGCGGCGTCGCCAAGGGCGATCGCGTCATAATCTATATGCCGATGATCCCGGAAGCCGCCTACGCGATGCTCGCCTGCGCGCGTATTGGCGCTGTTCATTCGGTGGTATTTGGCGGCTTCTCCCCCGAGGCCCTTGCCAGCCGCATCGACGATTGCGGCGCGGTCGCAGTGATCACCGCCGACGAAGGCGTGCGCGGCGGCAAGACCGTTCCCCTGAAGGCCAATGTTGACGACGCACTATCGAAGACGCGCGACATTCGCCTCGTGTTGACCGTCGAGCGCACCAACGCCGATGTCGCGATGACAGCAGGACGCGACCTGTTCTGGTACGGCGAAGCGCGCGACGACGTCTCACCCGTTTGCCCGCCGGAAGATATGGGCGCTGAAGATCCGCTTTTTATTCTGTACACATCAGGGTCAACCGGCAAGCCAAAAGGCGTATTGCATACGACGGGCGGCTATCTCACCTATGCCGCCTTCACCCATGAACTCGTATTCGATTATCGCCCCGGCGAGATTTACTGGTGCACCGCTGACGTTGGGTGGATTACCGGGCACAGCTATATTGTCTATGGCCCGCTCGCCAATGGCGCAACGACGGTGATGTTCGAAGGCGTGCCGACCTACCCCGACGCGGGGCGTTTCTGGCGGATCGTCGACAAGCATCAGGTCAATATTTTTTATACGGCGCCGACCGCTATCCGCGCGCTGATGCGTGAAAACGACGCCTTTGTGACCGATACGAAAAGGGACAGCCTCAGACTTCTCGGCACAGTCGGCGAGCCAATCAACCCCGAGGCCTGGCGCTGGTACCATCGCGTCGTCGGCGACAGCCGATGTCCGATCGTCGATACGTGGTGGCAGACCGAGACCGGCGGCGTTCTTATTTCCCCCCTGCCCTATGCCACGGATCTGAAGCCGGGCTCGGCGACGTTGCCGCTGCCCGGCATCAAGCCCGCTATTGTCGACTCCGAGGGAGAACACCTGTGCGGCGCGGCGTCAGGCAATTTGATTCTCACATCGTCATGGCCCGGACAAATGCGCACGGTATTCGGCGACCACCAGCGCTTTGTCGATACCTATTTCAAGACGTATCCGGGCGCTTATTTTACAGGCGACGGCGTGCGGCGCGACGAAGACGGATTTTACTGGATCACCGGGCGCGTCGATGACGTCATCAACGTATCCGGTCATCGCATCGGCACTGCAGAGGTCGAAAGCGCCCTCGTGGCGCATGACGCTATCGCCGAAGCGGCCGTTGTCGGCTATCCGCACGATATCAAAGGCCAGGGCATTTATGCCTACGTGACGACGATGGACGGCGTCGACGGCGCCGAGGCGCTGCGCGAGGACCTCGTTAACTGGGTAAGGCGCGAGATCGGACCGATCGCAAAGCCCGACCTTCTTCATTTTACGCCGGCCTTGCCGAAAACCCGGTCCGGCAAAATCATGCGCCGGATTCTGCGGAAGATTGCGGAAAACGACTATGCGGGGCTCGGCGACACCTCGACGCTCGCCGATCCTGGCGTGGTTGATGCACTGATCGAGGGGCGGCTGAACCGATAATCGGGCGGCGCTTCCCGAAGCGGGACAGCAATGACAGGGCCCCAAGAGAACATCAACGAGATGACAACCCAAAAGGCGATAGCGGAGAGCACGGACGGCGCAGCGTGGCGGCGCGCGCTGGGATTGTTTACCGCCTACGGCCTCGCGACAGCTGCGCTGACCTCGCAAGGGGTTTCTTCAATGGTGCGGATTTGGGGCTCGGCCTCATACGGGTATTGTGCACTCGCAATCCCGCTTAGCCTGATGATGATTGTCATTACACGGAAGACATGGGATCATCAGACGCCGCAGATCTGGCCGCCAGCCGCGGCCCTCTTCCTTGCGGGCGTTGCGGCCTACGGGGCCGGATTGTTCTGGAGTGTTAATCTTCTTCAGCATGCTGCTATCTCGTTGCTCTTCATTACCGGCGCTGTCCTGATTTTCGGTCCTCATCTGGCGCGCGCATGGCGATTTCCGCTCGCCTTTTCCATGTTTATGATCCCGTTCGGCGACAGCCTCCTGCCTGTTCTGCAAACGATCGCTTCCTATGGCGCTTTTCAGTTGCTGCTTGTTGTCGGCGCCGATGCGGTGCGCGACGGCCACATGATTTCAAGCCCGGTTGGCGTCTTTCATGTGGCGCAAGCCTGCGCAGGTTTGCGGTTCCTGATGGCGAGCCTGATGCTCGCTTGTCTGTTTTCATGGCTGGTCACGGACAACTGGCGGCGGCGCGTCGGCATTGTGATGACGGCGGCGGCCGTAGCAATTATCGCAAACGCTTTCCGCGTCTTTCTGATAATCTTGATCGCCATCAAGAGCGACGGCGGCTGGCAAGGCGTCAATGATCACGCCGCGTTCGGCATCCTTGTTTACGGCGCCGTCTTTGTCTTCTTGCTGAGCATTGTCGCAGCGATGCGGCCCTCATTGGCCCGCTCTTACTGAACTCTCCTCGCGCCGGTTCGCTTCGTTAACCAGGCGGCTTCGCCATTGGCGTTATGAGATCAAGATGCGCGTCCGTCATCTGATCAAGCGCATAGTCGCGGCGCGCTTTTTCCGCGTTGGCGCGGCCGATCCGCTGGCGCAATTCCCTGTCATCTGCGAGCGCGCGCAATGCCGCGATTAACGCCTGATGATCGCCGGGCGGCGTGATGAAAGCGTGATTTTCAGCGGCGACCATCTCTTTGACATCCCCCACATCGCTGGCGACCGCGGGGAGCCCGGTGGCCATCGCCTCCAACAGGCTCAGCGGCATCTGCTCTGTCGTCGACGGCAAACAGAATATATCAAAACGTCGATAGGCCTCTTCAGGCGCGGTTGTCTCGCCCGTCAACACCGCCGCCGGATCGAGGCCTGATGACGTACAAAGCGCTCTCAATGGATCGCGCAGCGGCCCATCGCCGACGATTTCGACGGCGGCCTTGATTTTCAGAGACGCAGCGGCGCGCAACAGAGCCGCATGATTTTTCTCAGCGCGCAGCGCGCCCACGGCGCCGATGACCGTCCCGCCATCGGCGTCTTTGTCTGCGTCGTTATCGGCGTCCGTGCGGACGTCGCCGCTGAACCGCGCGATATCAACGCCATTGGCGATGAAGCGCACGTTTTCTTCCGGCAGGCGCCAGACAGAACGCGCGACGCGCTCCAGTGTTCTCGACGGGACGACAATCGTTGTCCCCGAGAGTAAGAGCCGGCGGGCGAGAACGCGGCGCGTCTTCTGTTCGTTGGGATTTTCGTCAGGGCCAAACCCGTCCTCATAATGAATATGCGGCGCCCGCAACGACGCCCGATTGGCAAGAACCCCCTCTATGCCGCCCCAATTATAAGTGCACACCACTGTTGGCGCGCTCTTGAGCAGCACCTCAATCAGCGTCTTGATCCGCATGACGCCAAGCGGCGACGATGGCGACGGATCAAGCGCTGTCGTCTCAAATGGGACGCCGCCTTCGCGCAATAATGAAGCGGCGCTGAGGTCGCCGTTTAATGAAACGATATGGTGGATTGCATCGCGATGCCGTGCGCCCTGCGCGAGGGCGTTTGCGATTTGTGCCATGCGGCGTTGTTGGCCGCCCATGGCGAAAGTCGGAAAAATATGCAGTAGGCGCATGGATGAATGCCGGTGCGTTAATGGCGACGCTGGCGCCTAGTGTGGCTGCGCTACTGACCGGAGGCAAGCAGCAGAGCACAAAGAAAAAAGCGCGCCCGTCGGGCGCGCTCTTTAATGCGTGTTACTGCGAAATATGGAGGTTCGCGATGTCTTCAGCAATCTGCCTGAACGAACCGGCGAGATCATCGCCCGCGCGCGTATCATAGGCGAGACTGGGCTCACTGGCGCAGTTGCGCAGGATCGTGCGGATGTCGTTATTGGAAACCTCAAACGCGATCGTATAAATCCGGATGCCTTCGTTTTTGATCGACGAGCATAGCGAAACCACCCGGCTGTCGACCGCATCTTCCGCTTCGCTGACTGTATCAATCCCCGAACCCAGACGTTCATCGCGCAGGAAGCCGTATGGATAGTAATCACTCTTGTAACTCGTATCCTGCGTTGTCGAAAAGCGAACGATGTTCTGGCCGTCGGTCAGCAGGATCAGGTATTTTTGAACCTGATCGTTGTCGTACGAAGCGCCGCCCGTGAACGGCTCGCCCGGCGACAGCGTGCGCCACGCCCAGGCGAGACCGGCGGCGATATTGGTGCCGCCTTCATTGATCGGCTCCATCGCGTCGATTTCGCCGTCAATGCGGTCGCGATCGTCTACCAGCGGCACCAGCGGACGCGGGCAAGACCGGTTCGGACCGCGTGTGTTGACGCCGTTATTGCTTGCGGTCGTTGTCGCCGGATTGAGATTGAGGTTCGGCTCCTGAATAGCGCTCGACGAAATCAGGTCATAGCGGCCGACATATTTCTTCGTCGAAGAGTTATAGAAACCGGGATAGTAGGACCGCAGCCGATATTCGTCGTCGTCCGCCTCATCAATATCGCGCTCATTTAGCCAGGCGCGCAACGGCGTCCGGTTGGCGCTGTCCTGCGGAAGGCCGGGGTTTGTGCCGAGCCCGTTGCCATTGCGAACGTCGCCGTTGTTCTTGAATATCCGGCTCAAAAACAGCGCATAGTTGGTTTTCGCAGAACCCGTCTTTTCAGTGAATTCACGATCCTGAACGAAGTTGCGGTTGGCGTTTGTGTATTTGCCGCTTGTCGAGGCAATATCCCTGCCCGCGGTATCGGCCTCGGCGGACACATGCGTTGCGCGGTCGCTGCCGCACGCACCGTTCATGCAGTCATATTCATCAGGCCAGAAATAAGGGACCCAAAGCGAGTCCGCGTCTGTCGAAACCGGCGGTGCGTCGGTGACATCCCGGGCGCCGGGACGCGCCTCAACGCAGCCCGCCCAAGCGACACCGTTCGAGCCGACAGAATTGAACAGGTCGAAGTGATTGACTTTCACCCGGGCGTCCGGCTTGCCGTTGCTGTGGACGTGGAGAAAATTGATCCCGTGATATTGCGCCAGCGGAGCGCGGCCGTCGGCCCCGTCCATCCAGCTGGAATTGTATTCCTCATTCTTGATGTTCACCGCCGTAACAAACGGAACCAGCGACAAGCGCAAACGATCCAGATCGCCATCAACTGTCGTCGAAATGGTTCCCTGCGGAATTGACGAGTAGAGAATGTCGACCGCATCTTTCGCGGCGACGCGCATGTCCTCAATCTTTGTTCCACCGGCCATGGAACCGGTGACGTCGAGGGCGAAGGCGACTTCGACGCCGATCAACGACCGTGTCACCTCCGTCGTCGCCGCAATGGAAAATGTGTTCAGTTTCGCAAGCGGCAGCATATAGTTTTGCATGTCCACGGTCGCAGACACGTTGACGTTGCCGTCCTCGTTTCTGACCGTAACGATCGGCGAAATCGACAAGTCGCTGCGCGGCGGAAACACCGTATTGAAGAAGCTCTGCGCATAGGCCTGTAACTGGGTATCGTTCAGCGAGCTCGCCTTACCGGCTGAAAGCGCCGTCGCATCGAGCGCTTCATAGAGCTGGTTGCGCACTGATGTTGCGCGGATAAGGTCGATCGCACCGCCGGCGATAATCAATAACGGAATGATCAGCAATCCCGTCAGGATCATCACATTCCCACGGACATCGCGGGAAAACTCCGACGCCTTGTTGAGGCCGAATGGTTTTGCTTGCCGTCTTGATTGCTTTGTATTCGCCATTTTCAATCTCTCTACGCAGCCGCCTACGTGACACCCCGTGCTACGCACACAGAATTTATGGCGCGTTAAACAGCATGGTAAATTCAACTTGACGATGAAAGGCTAAATTCGAATGCAAACCCTTTAGGCTATGCGGGTTCGGCAATTAAAACGGCGCATTAAGGATAAATCGGCGCGCGCAATTAGATTTAATTTCATGCAAAATCGCGGTGAATATTTCTCTTCAAGAGAAAAAGAGCCGCACTTTTTATGGTGAACCTGTTTTTACCATCCTCAAAAGCCAAAAATTAACTGCTCAGCGACGATGTTCGCGATCGCGTTTTGTCAAAAAGACACTGAAAGCATGGCGTGATGCGGAAAAGTACTCTGAGAAAATTTGTGAACAGACGGGCGACAGCCAAGCGTACTATCGTACAAGAGCGTAATGCATTGCGTGACGATAATGGCGCGGCTGCGGTTGAATTTGCGCTGATCGCCTTCCCGTTTTTTCTGTTTATCCTGGGCATTCTGGAACTCGGCATGCTCAGTATTCGCATGAGCATGGTTGACAATGCGACAGCGGACGTCACGCGTTTGGTGCGTGTCGGCTCAGCGCAAGAAGCCTCGCTCACGCAAGAAGAGTTTGAGGTTTTGATTTGCGACAAAGTCAAGATCATCGTCGATTGCGCCACACGCAAAAGCGTCACTGTTCAACTTGAGCGCGTCGATAATTTTGCGTCGGTCCCGACTGGCGACGTTCAGTGCGTCACAGGCTCAGAAGCGCCCGGTACGGAACCAGCGATTACCTTTCAAAGAACGGCGTCTGATGAAATCACGTTCGCGCGAGTTTGCGTCACGGTGCCGATCTTTATGCCCGGTTTCGGGCTAGGCCTCAGTCTCGACAAACTTGAAGGCCGCTATTTCGGTATTACCGAAACCCTGGTTTTCAGGAATGAGCCTTTCGACTGATCCCTGGCTGTCGTCCTTGTTTCGGTGCTGGAGCTTTCATTGTGAAAAAAATCATCAAATCCATTCGATCATTTCTGAAAAAACCGTTCGGCGACCAGCGCGGATCGGCGGCGCTCGAATTTGCCATGCTCGCGCCAATTTTCACGACCATAACGCTTGGCTCCGTGGAAATGATCAATCTCCACCGCGCAACGTCGCAGGCGGTCACGGCCGTAAACGCACAGGCGGACCTTGTTTCCAGGGTCAACGCCATGGACGACACACAGCGCGATATTGTCTATGCGGCGGCGATAGCCATCCTCGACGATTTCGGCTCGCAAGCCCCGGTCGGGCTTCGCATCACGAGCCTGCAGCGGGAGAACAATGGCGACTTCACGGTGTTGTGGAGCGTGGCGAAGAACATGACGCAGGAGCCTGACGGCTCAACATATACGCCGCCAGCTGAACAACAATTGTTCGTTCGCAATAACGAGACAATTATTCTTTCAGAGTTGACCTTTAAGTATACGCCGCCGATCGCACGCGCCGTCGGCAATTTTCAGCGCAGCTATCACTATTACGCGGTGCGCTCGCCCCGCTTCGTGCCGCGTATTCCTTATCCGCCGCAAGACCCTTGAGAACACGCCTCAGAACAAACCTCAGGCGACAACATCCGTATAGAGTTCTTTCGGCGCGGGTTCCGGGCTTTCCAGCGCAAAGTCTGCGGCTTCCTTGACCTGCGCTTTGATCTCCTTGTCGATCGCTTTGAGGGCCGCTTCGTCAGCGAAGCCGCCGTCGAAGATGCGCTGTTCGCATCTTTTGATCGGGTCATTGTGTTCGCGGACGTCATCGACTTCTTCGCGGGTCCGGTATTTCGCCGGATCCGACATTGAGTGGCCGCGATAGCGGTAGGTTTTCATTTCAAGGACATAAGGCCCGTCGCCCGCCCTCGCGTGATCAACCGCCTCGCGCGCCGCTTCACGCACCGCAATGACGTCCATGCCGTCGACTTCCATCCCCGGGATGCCGAACGAGGCGCCGCGGCGATAAAGATGAGTTTCGGAATGCGAACGCTTGACGCTTGTTCCCATCGCATACTGATTGTTCTCGATAATGAATATGACCGGCAGCTTCCAGAGCTGCGCCATGTTCATCGCTTCGAAAACCTGACCCTGATTTGACGCCCCGTCTCCGAAGTAAGTCAGGCTGACATTGTCATTGCCGCGATAGCGGTTGGCGAAAGCGAGGCCTGCGCCAAGCGGCACCTGCGCGCCGACGATGCCGTGGCCGCCGTAGAACTCCTTGTCCTTGGAGAACATGTGCATGGAGCCGCCCTTGCCCTTTGAGTAACCGCCTTCACGGCCGGTGAGCTCGGCCATGACCCCTTTCGGGTCCATGCCGCAGGCCAGCATATGGCCGTGATCGCGGTAGCCGGAGATGGTCTGATCGCCCTCTTTCTTGACGGCTTCAACGCCGACGACCACCGCTTCCTGGCCAATATAGAGATGACAAAAGCCGCCAATCTTTCCCATGCCGTAGAGCTGGCCGGCCTTTTCTTCAAAGCGGCGGATCAGCATCATGTCGCGGTAATAGGTCAGCAATTCTTCGGATGTGGCGGAAAGATTGCTGTTGGCGGTGGCGCTGGCGTCAGCTGACGGCATTTTCTGTTCCTCGCATTGGGCGCTTTGTTCTACGCCCCGCGCCGGCGTGCGACAAGGCCGGGGCGAGCGGCCCAAAAGCCTTACCAGAAATTGCTTAATCGCCTTTCTCCGCTTCAATCAGGCGCTGCAATTCGTCCTGCGGGAGAATGACATCATCTTGATGCGCGTAGCCAAGGACCACCCGGATCCTCTCCTCCACCATATCCAGATCGAGTTGCGAGGGATTGAGCATGTCGGCGCGGCGCCCCAACACAAGCCGGCGGTCGATCAAGGCGTCGAGTTCGGCCTGACGGTCTGCGCGCTCTTTCTTCAACTCCGCCACGGCGCCATATCCCGAGACGCCCGAAATCGCGCCATAGGCGATCGACGCCACCCAGCATGCGATTAATGCCGGAAGCACAACGTCCAGGACGAATCGTTTTACGTTGATCATTCTGCGTAAGCCCCTACCGACTCAGCAGAATCCCTTACAGTTAATTTTTAATTAACGAAGCGCCCACAGACGCGCGGCCCCGGCGTCAGTCAATCGAAGAACGGCCCGCATAGAGGGCGCTGACGTCGAGTTCTTCTTCAATGCGCAAGAGCTGATTGTATTTCGCGGTTCTGTCGGCCCGCGCCAAGGAACCGGTTTTGATCTGACCGCAATTTGTTGCGACAGCGAGATCGGCGATCGTTGCGTCTTCGGTTTCGCCGGAACGATGCGACATCACGGCGGTGTAGCCCGCGCGATGGGCCGTCTCAACAGCGGCAAGCGTTTCCGTCAGTGTGCCAATTTGATTGACCTTGACAAGAATTGAATTGGCGCATCCGCGCTCGACGCCTTCGACAAGGCGCGCTTCATTGGTGACGAAAAGATCATCGCCGACAAGCTGACAATCGTCGCCGAGCCGCTCCGTCAAAAGCGCCCAACCGTCCCAGTCGTCCTCCGCAAGTCCGTCTTCGATGGAAACGATCGGATAATTTGAAACGAGGTCGCCATAATAGTTCGCCATGCCTTCTGCATCGAGGGTCTTGCCTTCGCCTTCAAGATGATAGGCGCCGTCCCGGTAAAACTCCGTAGACGCCGCATCGAGCGCAATAAAGACGTCCTCGCCCGCGGCGAAACCAGCGGCCTCTATCGCTTTCATGATGAAATCGAGCGCGTCGCGCGTCGAGCTCAGATTTGGCGCAAAGCCGCCTTCGTCGCCGACATTGGTGTTGTGGCCAGCCGCTTTCAGACCGCTTTTCAGGGCGTGAAAGATTTCAGCGCCGGTGCGCAGCGCTTCGGCAAACGTTGGCGCGCCGAGCGGCATGATCATGAACTCCTGTATGTCGATCGGATTGTCGGCGTGAGCGCCGCCATTCAGGATGTTCATCATCGGGGCCGGCAGAACCCGTGCGCCGACGCCGCCAATATATCGGTAAAGCGGCAAAGCCGTCGCATCGGCGGCGGCTTTGGCGACCGCGAGCGAGACGCCCAGCGTGGCGTTGGCGCCGAGGCGCGACTTGTTCGCGGTGCCGTCGAGTTCGCACAAAATGTCGTCGATTTCGGTCTGATCTTCGGCGTCAAACCCGGACAGGGCGTCCATGATCTCGCCATTGATCGCATGCACCGCCTCGCGCACGCCCTTGCCGCCGTACCGCTCGCCGCCGTCGCGCAATTCATGCGCTTCATGGGCGCCGGTCGATGCGCCCGAGGGCACCGCCGCGCGGCCGAGCGAGCCGTCTTCGAGGGTGACGTCAACCTCAACGGTTGGGTTGCCGCGGCTATCCAGGATCTCGCGGCCGTTGATATCGATAATGGCGGTCATGTCAGCGCTCCTCAGACTGGCGGTGTGGCGATATGGCGGCGTCGCGGCGTGGCACAGAAACAGGGGCGCCGCCGCGTGTTGCGCGGTCTCTATACGCCTGTTGGATCGAAGCGCAAGGAGCGTGGGCGCCGCCTTGAATATGACGGCGCCATTGCCCGATAGAGCCCTGTAGAGCCGCCGCCTAGTCGGGCGCGCGGTCGCCGAAATCGCCGCGATTTCGCGCTGGCGTTCGTTGCCTCGGCCTCTGGCGCGGCTGCGAACGTGGTTGCGAGCGAGGTTGAGAACGCGGCTGCGAGCGCGGCTGTGATCGGGGCTGAGAGCGTGGCTGCGATTGGGGCTGGGAGCGCGGTTGCGATCTTGGTTGCGACCTCGGTTGCGATCTCGGTTGACCGCCGGCGCGCGGCCCGGTGCGTTCGCCTGTTCTGCGCCCGGGAACGGCGCGCGGCTGGCCATTGGCGCGGGCGCCGCCTCTCACGCCGGAACGCGGCCCCCGCCCGTCTGTCTGGTAGCGACCGCGACGGTTCGGATCGGCGCGCCTGCCGTCGCGTCTGCGCACGCCGTCACGGCGCTGGTCACGAAATCTGCGCGAACCGCGCCGGTCGCCGCGATAGGGATTGCCGTAGCGATCACGCCGGTAGCGACCGTCGCGATAGTAGCGTCTGGCCGGACGGTCGCGATAATATTGGCGGTAGGAATAGCGCCGCGGCGCGTAGCCGTACCGTCCATAGAACGAGCGCGAGAAAGCGTACCGCCCGCCCGGATACCAGCTCCCGAAGGTTCCGTACCAAGGCGCGTTGTAGGAATAGACGTAATATTGACTGCCGCGATAGGGCGCATACGCCGTATTAAAGCACTGGCTGGCTTCCGCTTCGCAGTCGCTATGACACGCGCTGTAGTCCTCCGCATTTTCTGCGTAGTCCTCACACGCGCGGTAGCATGCGCCCGCATTGGCGTCGCATGTCGAAAACGCCGTTGAATAAGGATAGCTCACACAACCTGAGATCAGCGTCATGACGCCAATCGCAGCCAATAGCTTCCAGCGCGCTGAAAGCCGCAAGAGCAGATTGCCCATTTATACCCCTTTCGGAACCGCAATGCGGTCCCGGCGCACGCCCACGAGCGCGCGCCTGAGCCCCAACGCCCAACGATATTTTAGACGGCTTGCCGAAAAAAAACAAACGCCGCAGCGGTTTAACCGGTGCGGCGCTTAACCCTAACGAAAAATGAAGGGAGCCTAATCGTCCTGCGGCTCCAGCACCTGACGGCCCCGATAGCGGCCGGTTTTCAGGTCGATATGGTGCGGTCGGCGCAGCTCGCCAGACTCTTTATCCTCGATATAGGTCTCGCCTTTCAGGCGGTCATGGGACCGGCGCATACCGCGTTTAGCGCTGGTAATCTTACTCTTTGGAACAGCCATGGCTTGGTCCGCCTCTTTCCTGAGATGGTCTGAAACTGGGTGAAGGCTGTGAGCGACAGCATTCGAGCGGCGGGTGGTACCGCATCGCCTGACGGGGCGCAAGCCCCCTGCGCGCCCGGAGGGGGAAATCGTCGCCCACCGCGCGATTATGGTTAAGCCCTTATCGAAATTGCAAAAAATCGAATTCAGCGCGCTTCAAATTTTGCCCCCTAGGACAGGTTTGAGTTGAGTTTTTGTATGCGTAAATTATTGGGGGCGCAGGTCTCGTGCGACGACCGTTTCTATTCAGCCTGGTGCTGACGCTGACGTTGTTTTGCTCTTTCGCGCCTGAAGCGGCCGCCGGCGACAGCCGCTGGCTGTCGCTGACGCCGGCTGATCGCGCCATCGTCGATCGCTTGGCGGCGGACATCTATCAGACCGAAATTGACGGCGCGATGCGCCAACAGATCGAGGCGCAGACCAGCCGCGCTTACGCCAACGGCCAGCCAGTCGATCAGGCGCGCTTTCGCGCCCAGCGCCGCGAGGATTGGCGAGCCATGAGCCCGTCCCAGCGCGCCGCCCTGCGCAGCGCGAAATATCCGACCTGGCGAAATCTCGCCGATGGCCAGCGCGCCGGTTTCCGCCGCCGCGCCATGGATGCGCTGAGCGTTCCCTTTGGCCGCCAGCCGCCGCCGCGCGCCATCGGCCGCAGCCTTTAGGCTTTCGCGCCGGCCCCGCCGCGCTGACGCGAGCGTCAATGCGCCCCCGCCCCCGTCTTCAACGCCGCCGATTTCTGTGACACACTTCCCCTACGGAGGAGGCCGCGAAAATGGAGCCTCTCGGTATGGGCGAGGAGCAGCATGGCGACAGCAAATCAGGTCTGGAATTTCGGCGATATTATTGATGCGACCGCAGCGGCGCTGACGCAAGACCGGCCCGCCTTCGTCCATGAAGGGCGTACGATCATGTGGTCTGACATGGACCGGCGCACCAATAATCTGGCGCGCGCCTTTCTGGATCGGGGCCTGAAGCCCGGCGACCGCGTCGCTTTCTATCACCGCAACGGCGTTGAATATGGCGAACTGCTTGTCGCTTGTTTCAAGGCCCGCCTGGTTCACGTCAATATCAATTATCGGTACAGGGACGAAGAGCTACTCCATATCCTTGACGATAGCGGCGCAGCGCTTGTCTCATTCGATGAAGAATTCGCCGATATGATCCGTCGGCTGCGCCCGCGCGCATCATCGGTGAAAGAGTGGATGCAAACCGGTGCGGCGCCGACCAACGACACGCTGGCTTATGAGACCCTCGCCGACCATGGCGACGGCGCGCCGCTCGATATTGAGCGCGCCGGCGACGACACGCTGATGATTTACACGGGCGGCACAACCGGCATGCCGAAAGGCGTTGTCTGGACCCATCAGGCGATGCGCGCTGCGCAATTATCAGCGCTCGCCGCAATCGGTCCCGCGCCTGCGACGATGGACGATCACCGCGCTTTCGTCGCCGGCAATAACGAGATCAAACCGTTCATGCCGGCCTGCCCGTGGATGCACGGCACCGGGCTTTCGACAGCGGTTTCGCAAATCTGTTTTGCACAACCGATTGTAACGGTTGATTCCAAAGTGGGCCTTAATCCGGACGGCATCTGGAAGGCCGCCGCAGACCACCGGGTGCACCAGATCGCCATCGTCGGAGACGCCTTCGCAAAGCCGATGCTCGCAGCGCTCGATTCCATGGACAACGCCCCCGACCTCAGCGGTCTCGCCATCATGATCTCGTCCGGCGCCATGTGGAGCCGCGAAGTGAAAGAAGAAATGCTGGATCGCATACCGCAATTGATCATCGCCGATATGTTTGGCGCCTCAGAAACATTGGCGTACGGCGCAACATTCTCGACTAAGGAGAATATTACCGACACCGCAAAGATCGTTCTGACGGCGAACACGACGGTGCTCAAAGAGGACAATGCGCGCGCCAAAGCCGGCGAGACAGGCCTGATCGCCATCAAAGGAACCATTGGCGAAGGCTATTTCGGCGACCGGGAAAAAACCGATAAAACCTACCGCATGATCGACGGTGAGCGCTGGTGTATTCCGGGCGACTGGGCGGAAGTGTGCGAGGACGGCAGCGTCATTCTGCTTGGCCGAGGGTCGAATTGCATCAACACCGCCGGCGAAAAAGTCTTCCCCGAAGAAGTCGAGGAAGTCTTGAAACGCGCCGACGGCGTCAAGGACGCGCTTGTCGTCGGCGTGCCCGATGAGAAGTGGGGCAACGCCGTCGTGGCGGTCGTCACCAGCGACAGTCTTTATCATGGCGACACGGGCGATGAAGAAACCCTGCGCGGCTTCGTTTCGGACCGCCTCGCCCGCTATAAGTCGCCCAAGCGGATCTTTTTTACTGCGCAAACCCTGCGCGGGCCGAACGGTAAGGCCGACTATCAAGCGGCGCGCCAAATTGCTGAGACCGGCGCCGCCGGCTAGGCTGCGGTTTTGGATTGCTCAACAAGCTTTTGACTGCGGATCACCAGAACGCGGTCCATCCTTTCCGCCAGCCGATGGTCGTGGGTCGCGATCATCGCCGATAGCCCTTCATCGCGCACCAACGCGAGCAGCGCATCGAAAACGACATCCGACGTCTTCGGATCAAGATTGCCCGTCGGTTCATCGGCGAGCAGCACCGCGGGATTGTTGGCGAGCGCCCGGGCAATCGCCGTACGTTGTTGTTCGCCGCCTGAAAGTTGACCCGGCTGATGGGTCAATCGCTCTCCCAGCCCCATCGCATTCAACAGTCGTTCGGCTTGCCGCTCCGCCGCGTGTTTCTTTTGACCGGCAATCAACAAGGGTAGCGCCACATTGCCGAGTGCGGAAAACTCCGGCAACAAATGATGGAACTGATAGACAAACCCCAGAAAATCGCGTCGCATCCGCGTGCGGGCCGCATCAGCAAGAGACGAGGTCGCAACGCCGCCGAGCGTCACTTCGCCTGCGGATGGTTTTTCCAAAAGACCCGCAATATGAAGCAGCGATGATTTACCCGATCCCGACGGTCCGAGAAGCGCGACAGTCTCGCCTTTTTTCAGGACGAAATCAGTTGGTTGCAGTACAACCAGATCGCCATATCGTCGCTCGACCCCTTTCAGCGACAGGATCGCTTCGCCGCCCGTTAGCGCCATGTGCCAAATTCCCGGTAGAGCGCGATTGGGTTCCCGCGCGACGTCGCATGTCTACTCATAACGAAGCGCCTCCACGGGATCGAGCCGCGCCGCCCTGCGCGCCGGGAAGATCGTCGTGATAAACGCCGTCAGCAGCGAAAAGCCCGCAATCAGCAGGATTTCCGACAGCTCCATTTTCGCCGGCACGCCATCGAGATAATAACTCTCGGCGGGAAACAGATCGCGGCCCGCCAACATCGACAAAAATGTTTCGATGGCGTCGATATTGATGACGAATAACGCGCCCAGGATGACGCCGACAATGGTGCCGAGAACGCCGATCATGGAACCGGACAAGAAGAATATCCTCATGATGGCGCCCTGCGTTGCGCCCATCGTCCGCATGACGGCGATATCGCCCGTTTTATCCTTCACCAGCATGATCAGTCCGGTGACGATATTGAGCGAAGCGACAATAATGATCAAAAACAGGATCAGCCGCATCATGAAGCGCTCAAGGCCGAGCGTATTAAAATAGGTTTGAAATCGCTGCTGCCAGTCGACGATAAAAAGCCCCGGCGCTTTCGCCTCGATCGCTGGCCGGAAACTCTTGATCGCCTCGGGATCATCGACGCGCACTTCGATCTGCTGCACCGTATCCTTATACCGGAAAAACAACTGCGCCTGCTCAAGCGGCATAAATCCGTAAAGCGCGTCATACTCAGCATTGCCGACATGGAAGATAGCGCCGACTTCATAGGTTTTGCTCTGCAACGGCGCGCGCCCGAACGCTGTTTCCGCGCCGCGCCCGGTGATGAGCGTCACCTGATCGCCGACGCCGACGCTGAGGTTGTTGGCAAGCCGGCTGCCGATCGCGATCTGATTGCCGCCCTTTCGTCCCTCCCCGAACGTGTCGAGGGTTCCGGCGACGAGATGATCGGGGCCCGCTACGTATTTGATGCCTTTAAGATCCTCGCGTGAGATTCCGCGCAGGAACATGCCGGTCTCGCCGCGCGCGCTCGCATAAACCGGCAACTCGATCAGCGGCGTTGCGCGCTCAACACCCGGAATTGAGGCAATCTCCCGGGACAGAGCTTCGTAGTCATCGATAGCATCCGTCGACTGAACAAAAGCGTGACCGTTCGTGCCGAGAAGCTGGTCGAGCAGCGTTAGGCGAAACCCTTGCATCACTGACATGACAACGACGAGAACGGCGACCGCGAACATGATGCCGAGAAACGCAATTAGCGAGATCAGCGAAACGCCCTTGCCGTCTTTGGTTGCGCCCAGATAACGCCGCGCCACCATCCATTCAAAATAGGAAAAGGCGCCATTGCCGCGGCTGGCGCCGGCGTTGTCGTGCGCGTCAGACCGGCTCCCGGGATCATCTGCGGCGGCGTAAGGCGCTGAGGTCATAGTGATGTTCCTGCGCCGCGACTACGATACGCGCAAGGCGTCGCGGACCGCATCGATGATCATCTGTTGCGCGGCTGCGGGCGGGCTTTCCGTCTTTTCGCCCGTCGCCCGATTCTTGACTTCCACGACGCCTTCTTTCAGGCCGCGCGGCCCGACGACAATCTGGAACGGCAAGCCGATCAGGTCCATGCGCGCAAACTTTTCGCCGGCGCGCGACGCCGTGTCGTCATAAAGGACATCAACGCCCGCCGCTTCCAGCGCCTGCGTCAGCGCCTCGCATTGCTGGTCGCACGCTTCATCGCCCTGCTTCAGATTGACAACGCCCGCATGGAAAGGCGCGACCGGAAGAGGCCATTTACAGCCATTTTCGTCGTGATGCGCCTCGATGACGGCGCCGACAAGCCGAGAGACGCCGACGCCGTAAGAGCCCATATGCACCGGCGTTTCCTTGCCGTCGGAACCGGCGACGACTGCTTTCATGGGCTCTGAATACTTCGTGCCGAAATAGAAGATATGGCCGACTTCAATCCCGCGCGCCGCCACGCGCTCGCTTTCAGCCACCTCTTTTTCATACTGCGCCGCGTCGTGAACTTCGTCGGTCGCCGCATAAAAGCCCGTAAACTGATCAACAATCGGCTGGAGGTCTTCCGAAAAGTCGGTGTCCGCGCCGGGAACCGGTAGATCGATCAATCGCTTGTCGCAGAATACGCCGCTCTCGCCGGTTTCGGCGAGGATGATGAACTCATGGCTGAGATCGCCGCCGATGGGGCCGGTGTCGGCGCGCATCGGGATCGACTTTAGCCCCATACGCGCGAATGTCCGCAAATACGCGACAAACATTTTGTTGTAAGCCTTGCGGGCATGCGCCTCATCAGTGTCGAACGAATAGGAATCCTTCATCAGGAACTCACGCCCGCGCATCACCCCGAAACGCGGCCTGATCTCGTCGCGGAACTTCCATTGAATATGATAGAGGATCTTCGGCAGGTCCTTGTACGACCGGACGCCGGCGCGGAAGATCTCGGTGATCATTTCCTCGTTGGTGGGACCGAACAGCATCTCACGGTCCGAACGATCGCTGACCCGGAGCATTTCCTTGCCATAGGCGTCATAGCGGCCGCTCTCACGCCACAGGCTCGCCTGCTGGATCGTCGGCATCAGCATCGCCATGTGGCCCGCCTTCGCCTGCTCTTCATGGACGATCTGTTCGATCCGTTTCAGCACTTTGAAGCCCAAAGGCAGCCACGAGTAGATCCCGGCCGAGGCCTGTTTGATCATG
>JBCBBT010000029.1:0-39508 GCA_038531315.1 Pseudomonadota bacterium | reverse complement strand
GGTGAGGCCGCGCGTCCAGGCGTACATGGAGGCGATCGAATTCGTCGACGTGTCCTCGCCTTTCTGGTGCTGGCGATAGTGCCGCGTCACGGTGCCGTGGGCGGCTTCGGCCTCGACCGTCTTGCCGTCCGGCGTCATCAAAACCGATGTCATCAGGCCGAGCGAGCCGAAGCCCTGCGCGACCGTGTCTGACTGAACGTCGCCGTCATAGTTTTTGCAGGCCCAGACATAACCGCCAGACCATTTCATGCAGGCCGCGACCATGTCGTCGATCAGGCGGTGCTCATAGGTCCCGCCGAAAGCGGCGAATTTATCAGCGAATTCGGTCTCATAGACCTCCGCAAACAGATCTTTAAAGCGGCCGTCATATTTCTTGAGGATCGTATTCTTGGTTGAAAGATAAACAGGGTACTGACGCATCAGGCCATAATTGAAACAGGCGCGCGCGAAATCGCGGATCGACGCATCGAGGTTATACATCCCCATATAAATGCCGGCGGAGGGCGCTTCAAAAACTTCCTCCTCGATCACCTCGCCATTGTCGCCGGTCCATTTCAGGGTGAGCTTGCCTTTGCCCGGGAACAGCATGTCAGTGGCGCGGTACTGATCGCCGAAAGCGTGGCGACCGATGATAATGGGCTGCGTCCAGCCGGGCACCAGCCGCGGCACGTTCGAGATAATGATCGGCTCGCGAAAGACGACCCCGCCGAGAATGTTGCGGATGGTGCCGTTCGGCGAGCGCCACATTTTCTTCAGGCCGAATTCCTCCACCCGCGCTTCGTCCGGCGTAATCGTCGCGCATTTGACGGCGACGCCGTATTTCTTCGTCGCTTCGGCGGCGTCGATCGTGATCTGGTCGTTGGTCTCGTCGCGCTTTTCAATGCCAAGGTCGAAATATTTCAGGTCGATATCGAGATAGGGATGGATCAGCTTGTCCTTGATCATCTGCCAGATGATCCGGGTCATCTCATCGCCGTCCATTTCCACAATCGGGGTTTCGACTTTGATTTTCGCCATGGAATTTCCTAACGGGGTCTGGGGCGGCGAGGCTCGTTGCGGGTGCGCGCGAGCCGCCGCTGCGTGGTTGCGTGACTGGATGGCGCGCTCTTAGCATTGGCCGCCAGGTGGGAAAAGGGGCCTGCGCGTTGCGGCGGGCCGCTTCAGCGGGGATTGGAATTTTGACCGTCATGGGAGCGCATTGTTGAAACCCGGCTCGGGAAAAAGACTGCCGCGCAGCGAAGCGCTGAGCGCCGCCGGGCCCGCGCCAGTGATCGTTCTCGTGCGGCCGCAGCTCGGCGAGAATATCGGCGCCGCGGCCCGGGCGATGCTGAATTTCGGCATTACCGGCTTGCGGCTGGTTGCGCCCCGCGACGGCTGGCCCAATCCCAAGGCGGGCGCGATGGCGTCCGGGGCCGCGGCGGTGATCGACGGCGCGCGGGTTTTCGACAGCGTTGAGGAGGCGCTTGCCGACTGCCGCTATGTGCTGGCGACGACGGCGCGCCCGCGCGAGATGTTGCTGCCGGTCCACGATCCGCGTTCGGCCGCCGACGCGCTGAAACCCCGCATCGAAAAAGGCGACACTTGCGCAATCCTGTTCGGCGCAGAGCGGTCCGGTCTTTCCAACGAAGAGGTGATGAAGGCGGACGGGATCATTTCCATTCCGGTCAATCCGGCGTTTGCGTCCATCAATCTCGCCCAGTCGGTGCTGGTGATCGCCTATGAATGGGCCCGGGCCGACGGCAAAGAGCGTTATGCGAGCGCGCTCGACGCCGCGCAGCCTGCGACGAAAGACGCCATGGAACGGTTCTTCGCGCATCTGGAAGATGAGTTGGGCGCGGCGGGATATTTCTATCCGCCGGAGAAAACCGAAACGATGACCCGAAACTTGCGCGCCGCCTTCACCCGCGCCGCCTTCACCGACGGCGAAGTCCAGACCCTGCGCGGCGTTATCAAGGCGCTCGCGAGAGGGCGCGGGCAGCGCGGATAAAAAAAGGACCGCATCATTGGTGATGCGATCCTGCTGAAACCAGGTCATGCGATACTCCTTGGCTTTTTTTTAGACGGCAGATGTGCCTGGCGATCTGCTATCTCATTATTGCTCTTCAAAGCTTCGTTGTTATTGGCTGCTGTGTTCCTCCTGCGACTGTTCGAGCAGCAATATCCCTTCCGAACCGGTATTTGGTCGACTCTCGAGGTGAACGCCCCGAAAAGCATCATTCGCAGACGGCTGACTTGCGTAACTCGAAATTGCGATAACTCCGATAATAACGAGGGCGAAAATTAATGCCGCCACAAGAATAGGGCCGGTTTCGATTGTTTCTCTTCTGGGTACTACAATCATACATTTCTCCATTTTGTCGCCAGCATTGACTTCACAACGCCTTCAGCAAGAAGAAATTATATTTTTTCATCAGACGTATAAGGAAAATCGGTGCCAAGAATTAAACGTATCGGAAACGCAGTCGAGCAAGGGTCGCATCATGGGTAGGGCCAACGCCTGACACAGAGGAAATCTGTGTTCGTATTTGCACAGGCGCGTCGCCATTACGTTGAGGAAGACTGCGCTCACGTTGGTGAACCGGGTTACCTTGTTACCAACATGGCAAATCCGTAGCTGAGACATGTTCACAACATGGTGCAAGCGGTTGAAAACACGCCCCCCTTGTGAAATTCTCGTCGGCCGACGAGGGGAGTGCGATGCCGCAAAAAATTGATAATACGTTGTTATTGCTGCGCTATGCGCTCGGCTTTCGTGATTGGCAGAGAGCGGTAAAGTCCGATGTGTTGGATCCAGCGCGAGGCGGTTTTCAGCAGGTTTTTTACGACACAGCTGTACAGTTTTGGCGCCGTACCGATCCTCTGGACGAGGATTTCACCGCTCAGGACGTCCGCAAAATGCCTGCTGAAGCGACGATGCGGCGCTGGTTTCTCGGCACGAAACCGTCAGCGAAGTATATTCCCGGCATCATATTTATCCTCAACAAGATTTTGGAGCAGCGCGAAAAGGAAGGCTCGCAATATATATTCGCCGGCGCAGAGCGTGTGCCGCACATACCGCTTGAGTTTCGTATTGACCGTTTTCACTTATCAATGGAAACGCGGAATCTTGCCAGGGAGATTAATGTTGATATCGAAGACTTCGACGTTTGGCGCACGAAGGGCGAATCCCACGTTTCACGAAACAATGCTAATGAAGAATTGAACGAAGCACGGGCACTCTCGGGTTTATATTTCGTCTATCGGCTCAGCACGTTTCACCCTGATCATCTACAACGTACCATGATGATTTTGCGTGAGGAGGCCGATAGAGATAATCTAGCGATTTACATGATCGGTGGAAGTGCGCGTCCGTGGCGTGGCGATTTGGTCGTCGGGCGCAGCACTTTGTCGTCATTGATTGAGCGTTCGAGCCCATCGCACGGAAGGCAAATCAATACACTTGCCGTGACATACGATATAGAAGAATTGAACTATAAGAGCGATGTTTTTGCCGGCTTTCGCACCCGTGTGATTTCTCAATCCGAAACACACATGCAGAGTTATCGGATCATTGTCGCCAAGCAATCGGAAGAAGCGGGGCTCATCGACGTTGACATAGACGATCCGGCGAATGTTGCACGCATTAGCGATCTCTGCCGCAGCGAGGCGCCGCAAACTGCTGAAGATCGTCGATGGCATGAAGCACTTCAGGTGAAGACAACATTGACGAAACAAGGGCGCAAATTTCAACCGAATCGCGCATTCAATCTCTTTGCATTACCGGACCTGAGCCGCTTGCCAAAAAAATCGTCCAGTTGAAGGATTCGTCGCAGCGGCCTGCGCTTAGTAGATACGACCCGGGATGGTACGGTCGCCATTATATGGAGATTTTCCGATCGGCTTGCGGCGACAAGACGCGTGGCGACGCGGCGCTGGTCCGATGAACACTCTAATTGAGAAGTTTATGGCGTCCTTATCAAAAAAATTGAGAGCGTTCGATTAGCTCATGGCTTGACGAAATCTCTAATGCGCGAAAAGCAAAGCACTAATGGCGGCTTACCTCGAGATGACTGCAAACGATAAGTCGGTAACGGATGAGTTACACAAACACCGGTTTCGCTATTACGATTTTGCGATGGCGGCTTTTGTCGCGGTCCTGATTTGTTCAAATCTGATTGGCGCGGCAAAACTCGTACAGCTGTTCGAGCCGATCAAGGTCGGCCCGCTCGATCTCGGCATTTTCGGGGCGGGCATATTGTTCTTCCCGATTTCCTATGTGCTCGGCGATGTGCTGACTGAAGTCTACGGCTATGCGCGCGCGCGCCGCGTCGTCTGGGCGGGATTTGCGGCGGTCGCCTTCATGGCGTTCATGGCGTGGGTCGTGGTTGCGATGCCGCCGGCGCCGGGGTGGGAAGGCCAGGACGCTTATGAGGCGGTCTTCGGGCTCACCCCGCGCATTGTCATTGCCTCCATGATCGCGTTTTGGGCCGGCGAGCTCTCTAACGCCTTCGTCATGGCCCGGATGAAAGTCTGGACCGAAGGAAAACACCTCTGGACGCGCACCATCGGGTCCACGGTCGTCGGGCAGGGGGTCGATAGCCTTCTGTTTTACCCGATCGCATTTCTGGGCGTCTGGTCCACCAGTCAGGTCGTCACGGTCCTGATCACCAACTATCTTCTGAAAGTCATTTGGGAAGCGGTGCTGACGCCGGTCACCTATCAGGTCGTCGCCATGCTGAAACGCGCCGAAGGCGTTGAGGTTTTCGACAAAGACACCGACTTCAATCCATTTTCAGTGGCGCCGTAAGGGGGCTTTCGGCGCCGCGCGGGTCAAACGCGGTGATTGTCAGCGCGGGCTGTTGCGAGAGGATGCGCGGGACGCGGCATCTCCTCGCCGCTTTTACTCCGTCAACCGCACCAGATCATGGGGGCCGCGCATCACCGATTGGGTTTTTCCCTGCGCGCGCAGTTCGCCCTTTTCGGTGATGTGAAAGAAGTCGATAAAGCCCCGCTTGCGGTTTGCGCCTTTGCGGCGATGGAAAACAGCGACAGCAAGATTGCGGCCGCTTGTATCGAAGATAACGTCTTCCGGCAGAACGCCGGCTGACCGTATGCGATCGAGTTCGATCAGCGCGCCTGTTTCTTCGTCAAACGAAAATAGCGTCAGCATGTATTGTCGCCGCCGCGGCCACGCCTCCAGAAAAAAAAGCTCCGGCAGATAGGTTCGCTCCATGGCGATAGAAGCGATGAGTGCGCCGTCGTCAGACATTTCGAGGCCCTCCGCGAACCGTCCGACCCTTTTTGAGGTCACGAGCGCGCCCGGTTCCGCTGCCGTCGGCGCTTTAATAACATGTACCTGACCGCCTTTCTGGATGAGCATCCTCAAGCTGGCGTCATATGAATTGACGTCGGTTGCGATGAAATAGCGGCCATTTTGGCTCCAGCGCCCGATGGACAGACGCACGCCAAATTCAACCGGCGCGCCGACGGGCCGCACGCCGGCAGGGATATCGTTTTCGTCGAATATGAAATCATAGAACTGGTATCTGAGATTCGCGATATTGGCGGCAATCCTTTTACCGTCAGGAGAAATGTGAAGCGTGCGAATGCGTTTTTCTTTGTCGGTCGGCCGATAGGGCGGGTTGAGCGCAATGGGCCGCGGCGCGCCGGTTCCGCCATCGGCGTCAAGGGGAATAACGGTAAGTTCCGCGTCCGGCGTTTCTGTTGAGAGCGCCAGAAATCTTCCGTCCGCAGATATGTCGATCGATTGCGGATTCTCGCCAATGCCGCTGCGCTGGTCGACTTCCACGATCTCGTCGTCCGATACGGCGAAAACTGTCATGACGCGGCCTTGCGGGAATGCGGTGTAGGCGCTTTCGACTCTTTCGATATCGTTCGCCAGCGAACCCCGCGTTTCGATCACATAGACCATGCCGCCCCCGGGGGCGGCGACCGCGATCTGCGGCCACGACACCACGGAGTTCGACGCCGCAACGGCTTTGCCCGCGGCGCCGTCGTTAAAAAGCGTCACCGCGTCTCGCGCCCCTTCAAAGGGTTCAAGGACGCCATCGGCATAGGCCGTCGCGGCCATATCCGCATCGGACAGCGACACGAAGCGGCCCTCAAACTGACCCGGCGCTTCGGCGAATTTCGGGTCATCGCTGGCGAAATCGCCCATCGAAGCGCACCCAAACGATGCGATGCAAAAAATAACGCCGGCGGCAATAGCGGGTTTTTTCACCATAAGCTCCTGAGAAAGTCGGTTCCTGTGAATTTCGGCCCCTGGGAATTTCGGCCCTTGAGAATTCCGGCCCTTGAGAAAGTCGGCCGTTGAGAATTCCGGCACTTGGGTATTTCGGCTCCTCAGAACGCGGTTCCCGGGAGAAGTAATTCTAAACGAAAACATTCATTTTACTTTTTATTCCATGAAATTCATTTATGCAACCGGGATGACGTTGGAAGTTTTTCGCGCTGATCGCGCCGCGGCCAAGCGGCATGCCGTGATGGACGCGGCCGAGGGTTTGTTTTGTGAGGACGGCTATGTTCGCACGAATATGGAACGCGTCGCGCGAAGGGCGGACGTTTCGACGGCGACGCTTTATCGGTACTTTGCCAGCAAGGAAGCGCTTTTTGATGCGGTGGCGAACCGCGCGTTGAGCCAGTTGCAACTCGATATTGGCGCTGAAAAGCGCGACTTTAGTAACCTCGATGCGATTGCGCGCGCCTATGCGACGTTCCTGTCCCGGCCAAAAACGCGCAGCCTGTTTCGGATGATCGTCGCCGAATGCGGGCGCAATAATGATCTGGCGGAGCGGTTTTACGCGGCCTTTAAAAATCAATTGAGCGCGTTGTTTATCGACGCCGTTGAAAAAGAGCTTCCGGAAAAAAGCCAGCACAAGGACCGCGACAGCGCGCATATCGCCGGTCAGCTGCAGGGCATGATCGAACACAGCACGATCATGCGCGGCCTCGTGCGCGGCGATTCGATAGGGACCGCGACGGAGGCGGCGGCGATTGCATCCTCAGCGCTCGAAACCTGGCGCGCGCGCTGGACGAAATCGTAAGCAGACGGCGCCCATTCAGCGCCCAATCAGAATTAATTCAGCGACCAGAGCGTATCGCGACAAGCCCGGCCCGCACCTCGGCGCTTGCCGCCGCGGTGAGTAAACTATACAGTGTACTCCCATAAGAACGCCCAAGTGACATGAGGAACACCGCCGTGGACGGGGCCGCTTCAGGCACATCATTCGACCTCAGCCAAAGCGCCGCCGGTCCGCGCATCGCCATTCTCGGGGCCGGCTTTTCCGGCATGACCATGGCGATCCAGTTGCAGCGGCGCGGGTGGTCGAATTTCGTCATTTACGAAAAGGGCGACGATGTCGGCGGCACCTGGCGGGAGAACACCTATCCGGGCGTCGCCTGCGACGTGCCCTCGCATCTTTACTCGTTTTCGTTTGAGCCCAATCCCGATTGGTCGCATCGCTTTTCGCCCGGCGGCGAAATCCTCGCCTATATGAAAGGCGTCGCCGCCAAACACGGCCTTTACGACAAGATCGCGTTCGCCAAGCGCGCGACGGCCCTTGCCCATGACGGCGCCCAATGGACAATTAAGTTCGATGACGGATCAATCGCCGAGGCCGATTTCCTGATCAGCGGGATTGGCGGCCTGCACGAGCCCAATATTCCCGATTTCGACGGCGCAGAAGATTTTGCCGGGCCGGTGTTTCACACCGCGCAATGGCGCCACGATGTCGACCTTGCCGGTAAATCTGTCGCGATCATTGGCTCGGCGGCAAGCGCGGTGCAGGTTATTCCCGAGATCGCCGGCGCCGTGAAAGACCTCCATGTCTTCCAGCGCACGCCGAACTGGGTGATGCCGCGCATGGATTACGCTTATCCAGGCTGGGCGCGGGCGCTGTTCAATCGCGCGCCATGGCTCGCGCGGGCCTATCGCGGGTTCTACTTCAATTTTCTGGAGTGGCGGTTCAACTCGTTTCGCGCCGACGATAATTACGTCAAACGGCTGGTGCGCCGCACCTTCGACAAGCACATCAAAGAACACATCGACGATGCGGACCTGCGGGCGCGGCTGACGCCGGATTATCCGGTCGGCTGCAAGCGCATTTTAATCTCGGACGCCTATTTTCCGGCGCTCCAGCGCGACAATGTTCATTTGGTGACGGACAAGATCGATCGCTTCGAGGCGGGCGGCGTGCGCACCGAGGACGGCGCGTTGATCGAGGCGGATGCGATCATCCTGGCGACCGGCTTCAAGCCATTCGATCTTAATGCGTCGGTCGAGATCAAGAATGCAGCCGGCCTTACGCTGAAAGAGGCGTGGGCGGACGGTATTTATTCGCACAAGACAATCGCGGTGCCGGATTTTCCGAATTTCTTCTTCCTGCTCGGGCCGAATTCGGGCCTTGGCCACAATTCCGTGGTTTTGATGATTGAAGCGCAGGTCAATTATATTCTGCAATTGATGGAAAGGGCCGCAGACGAGGGCGGGCCGGCGGCGTTGATCGCGCCGCGGGCGGCGGCGACGCGGGCCTTTGACGCCGCGCTCCACGAAGGGCTCAAACACACCGTCTGGGCCGGCGGCTGCAAGAGTTGGTATCTCGACGATAATGGCCGCAACTACACGCTCTATTCCGGCCCCGTGCGCCAATATCTGCGCGATATGGCGGCGCCCGATCTTGCCGACTACACGCTGACCCGCGAGGAGCGCCCCGCCGCGCCGGCGTTAGGGCGTTGAACGCGCCATGCGCGCGGGCGCGCGCCGCTTTGCGGGGGGAGCTCCCCCGCCCCCGGTGAGGCCGTAAATCACGACACGAAATGGCCGATCAGGCGATTTGACAAGGCGCGGCCCGCGGCTTAGACACCGCGGCTTCAAAACGGGTCGGCGCGCCGCCGCCGTTGGAATTGCGTTCCGGATCGGCCGGAGCGCCGGAGCGCGCCAAAAGTGAGGATCAATGTCTAAGCGTATCAGCGCCAAGCATAAACTTGACCGCCGGGTCGGCGAAAACGTCTGGGGCCGGCCAAAATCTCCCATCAACAAACGCGATTACGGCCCCGGCATGCACGGCCAGCGCCGCAAGGGCAAACTGTCGGACTTCGGTCTGCAGCTGATGGCGAAGCAAAAGCTCAAAGGCTATTACGGCAATATCTCCGAAAAGCAGTTCTCGAAGATTTACACCGAGGCCGACCGCCGCAAAGGCAACACCGCGGAAAACCTGATCGGTCTTCTGGAAAGCCGCCTCGACGCCATCGTTTACCGTTCGAAATTCGTGCCGACCGTCTTCGCGGCGCGCCAGTTCGTCAATCACGGCCACGTCAAAGTGAACGGGGTGCGCACGAACATTCCGTCCTTCCGCTGCAAGCCGGGCGATATCGTCGAGATCAAGGAAAAGTCGCGCAACATGGCGCTGGTGCTCGAGGCGCTGCAAAGCCCGGAGCGCGACATCCCCGATTATCTTGATATTGACCCGAAAAAAATGTCGGCGACTTATTTGCGGATTCCCGAATTCGCCGACGTTCCTTATCCGTGCACGATGGAACCGAACCTCGTCGTCGAATTCTATTCGTCGTAACCGGCGATCAACGACCCAAAGACAAGAGCCGCTGCGCCCGGACGGGCCGGCGGCTTTTTTGTACAAAAATCATAAATTAGCCGTTTCGGCTAAGGGCTTGGTTGTCGCTAGCTCAAAATGTTGCATTGCGGCAACCCTGCCGAGTTTCTGTCATCCTAGCGACATGAATTGACGGCGCGACACTGTCGCGTGGTAAATTTTTCGTTACTGTCAACAACAGAAAAAATTTTCACCAACGAAAAAATCAGAGGGTTCACCATGAAAAAAACGTTCGCAAGAGCGTTGCTCTTTTCGACGGCGTCGGTCGCCGCCATGGCCGTCGCACCAACCGCCATCGCCCAGGATGACGATCAGAATGCGGAAACCGACACGATCATCGTGACGGGCTCGCGCATCGCGCGCGACCCCAACCTGTCGGAGCCATTGCCGATCCAGTCACTTGATGCGGATGCAATCAGGCTGTCTGGCGAAACGGACATTACAGAAGTGATCAATGATATCCCGGCATTGCTCACCACGACGACGGCCGCAGGGTCAATCGATGGTATTTTTTCGGGCGCCGTCGGCGGATCGACGCTCAACCTTCGCGGTCTGGGCGCTGAGCGAACGTTGACGTTGGTCAACGGGCGCAGACACGTCGGCGGCGTCGCCGGTTCTGCGATCGTTGATATCAACTCAATCCCCAACGCGCTGATTGAGCGGGTCGACGTCCTGACGGGCGGCGCTTCCGGCATCTACGGCGCCGACGCCGTCACAGGTGTGGTCAACTTCATTTTGAAGCGTGACTTCGAAGGATTTCAGGCCGATATCTCAGGCGGTATTTCCGACGAAGGCGACGGCGAGCGCTACGCGATTTCGGCAGTCGCGGGCAAAAACTTCAAAAACGACCGCCTCAACATCACGGTTTCATTCGACTACTCCAAGCGTGAAGAAATTCTCTTCGGCGACCGCGAATTTTCGCGCGATAATAATCTGTCTGACGACCTGCCAAACCCGGCGCGCCGGTTTCAGGTCGGGGACATTGACGCTGCGTCAACGCCGAACTTCGCAAGGTTTTACGATCCGTCCACGTCCTTTCCTTCGACCGATGCGCCGTGTAACCGATTTGGTTTCAATCAGTGTTTCGGCTTTTTCGATCGAGGCTTCCCGATCCTGTCAGCCGACGCTTTCTTGAACCTCTATGCGCAAGCCTTTCCAGGCGATCCGGTCCCAACGCTGACCGACGCCGAGCTTGCCTTGATCTCGCGCGCCGAGAACTCTCCGACGCGGGCGATTTTGCCTGATCCGCGTTTCTCGATCTCCTCAAACACCGGCGTCATTTTGCCGGGCGGATTATTCGATTTGGGAACCGACATCGACGGTAATGGCGTTTCGGATTGCCAGGAGTCGTTTGTTGGCTATCAAAGTACGTTTGATTTCTCGCCGCCTGCCATTGGCTTTGCTGGCGGCTGTTACACTGTGGACGCCGCCACCGGCGCTGTTCGCCCCTATCGCGATGGGCTGATCACCGGCGAATTTAACCAGTTCGGCGGCGACGGCATCCCCAATACGTTTAATGAGGATTTCCTGACGCCGGAACTTGAAAACGTCGTCGGCAATATCTTCCTGACGTACGATCTGTCGAATTCGACCCGCGTCTTCTTTGAAGGCAAAGTCTCTGATTCGACTGCCGACTCTGGCGGGCCGCTGAATACTTTCTACGACCTTCTGACGGTTGCGCCCGACAACCCCTTTATTCCGACGGAGCTGCAACCCTTTACGGGTACAGACGGGTTCTTCGTGACGCGTGACCCGACGGACCTCGGGCCGAATATCGACACCCAAAAACGCCGGGTTTACCGGTTTGTCGCCGGCCTTGAGGCGGAGGCGTCGAACGGGTTTGAGTATGATCTATCCTTCAACTGGGGCCGGTTCGAGCGGGAGTCGATCGACCGTAACCGCGTCATCCAGGATCGGTTCTTCGCCGCGGTTGACGCGACGACAGATGCGAACGGCAACCCGGTTTGCCGCTCAGAAGTCGATCCGACAACCGTCTCGCCGACAACGCCGTTTAACATTCCAGCCTTTGATTTTGGATATTTCACGTTTAATCCCGGCGACGGGTCCTGCGTGCCGTACAATGTCTTTGCTGGACCGAACAATCAGTCGCAAGCGCTGATCGATTTTGTCACCACCACCGTCGTCAACGAATTTGCTCTTGAGCAATTTGTCGTCAACGGAACAGTCGTTGGCAACCTCGACAAGTTTGCGACGTTGCCTGGCGGGTCTATTGGTTTCGCCGCCGGCTTTGAATATCGCGACGAATCGAGTGACTCGCGGTTTGACCCGCTTATACGCGGCGTTGTGCCGATCGATACGGTAGACGCCACGGCTGGTACGCTCGTTTCTGACCTTCCCAATGTACAGAATTCACTTGTCTTTGATCCGGCGTCTTTTGTTCAAAACGAGGGCGATGATTTCAACGTCTGGGAATTCTTTACCGAGGTGCAGCTTCCAATCGTTCAAGATCGTCCCTTCTTTGACGAACTGCAGATCACGGGGAGCGCCCGCTTTGCAGATTACTCAACGGTCGGCTCGACCATCAGTTGGGGCGTCGCCGGCACATGGGCTCCCATCGAAGACGTGAAATTCCGGGCGTCCTACGCGGAGCCGATCCGTGCGCCGAATATCACAGAATTGTTCCGACCGTCTCAGGGCGCAACTTTCAGACCGATCGATCCGTGCGATCAAAGCGAGATCGATGCGCTTATTGCATCGGGCGATCCGCGCGGCGATGTCCGACTTGCAAACTGTCGCGCAGACGGCATCCCAGACGGATATACCGATCCCTTGTCAGCGCGTTTTGTTGGTGAAGTTTCCGGCAACCCCGAACTGACTGAGGAAAAAGCGCAGACATTCTCCGTCGGCGCGCTTATTCAGCCGCGCTTTATTGAAGGCCTGACGGTGTCGGTCGACTACTGGTCGATCCAGATCGACGACGCCATCGCCAGCCCGTCGGCGCAAGATATTGTCGATAGCTGCTATGACTCAGCGGGTTTTGCCGCTGGCGTCGATAACCAGTTCTGTGACCTCTTCACGCGGAATCGGGACAACTCATCGCCGCAATTCCTTGGCTTCAACTTCTTGCGTCAGCAGGAACTGAACTTTGCGAGTCTCGATGCGCGCGGCATCGACGCACAGGTATCGTATGACTTCCAGATCGGCCAGAATGATCTCAACATCACCTTGAACGGAACCTGGAACGAGCGGCTCGATAATTTCTTCAACCCGGCTGATCCGACTGCGGTTGATCCAGAGCTTGGAGAGCTGCAGCGGCCGGAATTCGCTGCTAACGGTTACTTCAATTTCCGTCGCGGACCGTTCACTTTCCAATGGCAAACGCAGTTCCAGGATGAGCAGGCGCTTCGGGCCGTTGAGATTGAAACTGTCGATCAGATCTTCGGACCGGCTGGTATTGCTGACGCGGTGTTTATCCATGACCTCAATATGAGCTACACCGTTAACGACACCGTTCAGGTATATGGCGGCATCAACAACGTCACAGATCGCGATCCGTTCGTCACCGAACAGGCGTTTCCGGTTAGCCCCCTTGGGCGCTACTTTTTCGCGGGCGCCCGCCTGACGTTCTGATCGCTTTCAGCGACACAAAGAAAAACCCGCCCGGTGCGCCGGGCGGGTTTTTTGCTTTGCTAAGGCGGCGCCTTGCCGCCAAGATTCGTCTCGACGATTTTTGCAACCGCAAGCTACGCCGTTGTTAGGCGCTGACTTTTCTCTGCAGGTCGGCGATCAGCGCATCGACGCCTTTTTCGCCGCCGCCATTGTTGGCGATGACGGATTTGAACTGGCTTTGTTGCTCCAGCGCCAGCCAAATGCCGTCGACGCCGGCGTCAAAGACGGACATGTCGCCGGCGCGGCTGCGATAGACGCGCCAGTGGATGGTCGCATTGGCGTATTGGTCGCCCGGCTGCGGGTTTGCAATCCGCGTGTTGACGATGATGTCGCGGGCGGACCGGTCGATCGAGTCTTTAACCGCCAAGGCCTGGCCGGAGTAATCGGCGAGCGCTTTGCGGTAGATCAGGGTCGCGTATTTCTTGAACAGCGGATAATAAATCTCCGCCTGCTGATCGGTCATCACGCGCGCATATTGCCCGAGAACAAAGCGCCCGACACGGCGCATGTTCACGTATTTGTCGACAAGGCGTTCAACGCCGTCGAGCCGCGTTTGCTCGTCTGCGCCGATGAAGCCGTTCGCTTCGTCCAGAACGCCGGCGATAAATTGCTCGGCGGCGTCATCGGCGCGCGCCGGTGCGGCGGCGCTGAAAACGACCGCGCCGGCGCCGGCGCCGATCAGGAGGCTGCGCCGGTCAATCAGCAATGAGGGCGTGATCATCTTATCTCTCGTCATCAGGTTTCCTCCGCGTGGCGGGTGAAGGCGCGGCCATGCCCCATGCCCGGGGCCGCCCTCTAATTTGGGGATGCGCGGGCGGCTCGAAAAGGGGGCGTTGCGGTCTCGCGCATGAGGCTTTGTTCATCACTGCAATAGGCCCGCCGCAATAGGCACGCCGCAATGCGCACGCTGCGGTACGCCGCCGGCTGGCGCTGAATTGCGAATTGCCGATCGCAATTTCTACAAATCGTCAAACGCCTCATCGTCAAAGGCATCGTCCTCAAGGGCGTCCAGATCGTCATCGCCAATGTCGGGCAGATCGTCGAACGTCGAGCGGCCGTTGGCGATCTCGCGCTTGCGCGATTGCAGATAGAAGCTCCTGAATGATGCGTAATAGTCGAGCGAGTTGGTGCGGATCTCGTCCAGCGGTTCGATCAGCGGCTCGCGCACCGCAAGCGCCCCGACGCCGGTCGATGTGAATTGCGCGATATTGGCGGGCGCGGTGTCGACATAGAGGAGGGGGCCGAGCGCGATCTGGCCGAGCGAGCCGGCGTTGCTGCGCAGCGTTCCCGGACCGAGCAGCGGAAAGAATGTGTATGGCCCTGACGGCACGCCCCAGACGGCGAGGGTCTGGCCAAAATCCTCATTGTGCCCCTCAACGCCCATCACCGCCATCGGATCGGCGAAGCCGCCGGCCCCGATCGTCGTATTGACGACAAAGCGCGACAGCGTCGTGCCGGCGCGTTTGAATTCGCCTTGCAGGATGTCGTTGACGAAAACGCCCGGGCTTCTGAAGTTGGAAAGGAACCGGCGGATGCCGCGCCGTCCCGGTTTTGGCGTCACCGCGCGATAGCCTTTCGCCGCCGGCACCAGGAGCGTGTCGTCAAGAAATGTGTGGATGGCGAACATGTTTCTGTTCCACCCCTCCCACGGATCCGCCACGTCGGTCCCCGCGATATCGGCTTCCGCGTCGCGGAAATCATCCGCGGTTGTCTCCGGCGCAACCGACCCCGACAGCTGCGTCACGGGCAGGACGTCCTGGGCCGCCGCCGCCGGCGCCGCGATAATGGCCGCCGCGCTTGCAGCGAATAGTACTGATTTCAACATGGCGAGGTTCCCGATTTGCGCCCCAGATGACGAATCACGTGCGGCGAGACTAAGCGCTTTCACCGGCGGCGATAAAGTGGGCCCCCGACACAGCGCGCATATTAAGTCGTCATTAACCATAAATTTTTCATGAAGGCCCCCGGAAAATACGCTTAAAGCGCCGTCGTCCGGCGCTTTCGGCGCTGATTTCAGGTGATTGGAAAACCAGGGGCGCGATGGCGCTTGTCGGTCATATAAAGATATGTTTATGTCTATCGCAGATAAGCGATCAGGAAGCCAACGCCGGTCACCATGCTCGACGCAACGCTCAATACATTCCGCGCCGTAGGCGAGGAAACCCGCCTCCGGATCATGGTGTTGCTCCTGCGCGGGGAGCTGACCGTGACGGAGCTGACCCAGATTTTGGGGCAAAGCCAGCCGCGGGTGAGCCGGCATCTGAAAATTCTGTCCGACGCCGGGCTTGTTGAGCGCTACCGCGAGGGCTCGTGGATGTTTTACCGCGCCGCCGCGCCGGCGGCGACCGCCGGCATGCCCGCACCCGAAGGACGCGGCGATGATGCGGGCGGCGACAACACAGGCGACAACACCAGAAGTCGCGATCGCGACGGCGCGGCGGCGCGCAGCGATATCAGCGCCATCAGCGCCGCGCTGCGCTCGCTGGCGGGCTCTCATGATCGCCTGATCGCGCGCGACAACGACCGTTTTGAACAAAGCCGGCGCGCGCGCGCCGAAGCCGCCGCAGCTTACTTTGAAGAAAACGCGGGCGACTGGGACAAAGTCCGCCGCCTGCATTTGCCGGACGCTGATATCGAGCGCCAGATGCGTGAGCTGATCGGTGCGGACCGCCGCGCGACCGCGCGCGACGCTCACGATACAGACAATGTCGATCTCTTTGTCGATATCGGCACTGGGACCGGGCGCATGCTTGAGCTTTTCGCCGATTGCTACCGCGCCGGGCTCGGCTTTGATTTGTCGCGCGAGATGTTATCGGTCGCCCGCGCCAATCTCGACAAGGCGGGCGTCGCGCACGCGCATGTGCGCCATGGCGATCTGTTTGCACTGCCTGTCGATCCGGGTACGGCTGATATTGTATGCATCCATCAGGTGCTGCACTTTTTGACGGAGCCCGGCAAGGCGGTGCGCGAGGCCGCCCAGCTTTTAAAGCCCGGCGGAAAGTTGTTGATCTCGGATTTCGCGCCGCATGAACTTGAGTTTCTGCGTGACGAACACGCCCATCGCCGGCTCGGTTTTTCCGATAGCGAAGTCGCCGACTGGGCGCGTGCGAGCGCGCTTGACCTCACGCAGACCGTCACCTTGTCGCCGAAAAAATCCGGCGGCTCGAAGCTCACCGTAAAAATCTGGTTGTGCGCAGCGCCCGCGTCGGTGCGCCGCTTGCGAAAGTCGCGGGTCGCGTGATCGCGCAACCGCATCCCTGTTAAAAGAGGACCTCGCCATGTCGCGTCTCCATGTCTCTTTCGAATTCTTTCCGCCCAAGACCGACAAAATGCAGGCGCGGCTCTGGTCGGCGGTCGACAAATTGAGCCCGCTCGGGCCGGATTTTGTCTCGGTGACGTATGGGGCCGGCGGCTCGACCCGTGAGCGCACGCACGACACAGTGGCGCGCCTCGTCAAAGAACGCGGCATGACCGTCGCAGCGCATCTGACCTGCGTCGGGGCCGATCGTGCGGAAGTCGACAGCGTGTTGCGCGATTATTGGTCGGCGGGGGTCAAACACATCGTGGCCTTGCGCGGCGATCCGCCCGGCGGCGCGGGCGGGCGCTACCAGGCGCATCCCGGCGGCTATGCGAACGCTGCGGAATTGACGGCGGGCGCCCGCGAAATTGCGGACTTTGAAATCTCCGTCGGCTGTTATCCGGAAACCCATCCGGACTCGCCGTCGCGCGCGGCCGACATCGACATGTTGAAAGCCAAAGTCGACGCCGGCGCGACGCGCGCGATCACGCAGTTCTTTTACGACAACGACGCCTTCTTCCGTTACGTCGACGATGTGCGCGCCGCCGGCGTCGATATTTCGATTGTGCCCGGCATCATGCCGATTACGAGCTTTCAGGGCGTGCGTAAAATGGCCGACGTCTGCGGCACGACGGTGCCGGGCCGGCTTGTGCGGCTCTTTCAAAATCTCGACGACGATCCGGAAACGCGCCAGCTGATCGCGGCGACCGTCGCCGCCGAGCAGTGCCTCGATCTTGCCGAACAGGGCATTGATCACTTTCATTTTTATACGTTGAACCGCGAGGACATGGCGTTCGCCCTCTGTCATATGCTGGGGCTGCGGCCCGATGAGGCGGGCGACGCAAAAAAGGAAGCGGCCGCCTGAGCGATGTCGAGTTTGTCCGCGACGCTGGAAAATTCTTTTGTCCGCCTTGAGCCGCTGGCCGAGCGCCATCGCGCGCCCTTGCGCGCTGCGGGCGAAGATCCCGATCTCTGGCGATTTGCGACAGTTAATCAGCATGGAACGGATTTTGACGCATGGATTAATGCGCGTCTCGCCGCCATGAAAGATCAGGGCGAGGTCACATTCGCCGTTTTTGACAAGGCGCGTGCGGACTATGTCGGCTCTTCAAGCTTCCTGAGCGTCGAGCCGGCCCACAAACGCGTCGAAATCGGATGGACCTGGTACGCAAAATCCGCGTGGGGCGGCGCGGTCAATCCAGCATGCAAGATTGCGATGATGTCCCATGCATTTGGCGCCGCCGGCTATCATCGCGTTGAGTTCAAGCTCGATGCGACAAACAAGCGGTCGTGGGCGGCGGTTGAAAAACTTGGCGCACAGTTTGAAGGCGTCCACCGTGCGCATCTGATCATGGCCGACGGCCGGGTGCGCGATACGGCATGGTTCAGCGTCCTCTTCAGCGAGTGGCCCGCCGTCCGCGCGGGGCTCGGTGCGCGGCTTGAGGCGTTTGCCGTCGCGCAAGGCGGCGCGCCGTCGCCGACGCAGGCGCTTGGGTGAGCCGTATGCGTATGAAACAGACCCATACGAGCGCCATGGACGCCATGAGCGCGATTGACGAAACCGCTGACGGCGATGTGTCGGTTAGCGACGCGGCGCGCACTGTCGTGATGGGCGAACGCTTTCGCGCGGTCATGGCCGAAAGCGTCGCCCGGCTTGAGAAAGACTTTGATCCAGCCCATGACGAAGGCCATCTGCGCCGCGTGATCGCGGCTGCGCTCCATATCGGCGAACGCGAAGGCGCCGACCTTGACATTGTCGCCGCGGCGGGCGCGCTCCACGATGTTGTCAACATCCCGAAAAACCACCCCGACCGCAAACGCGCCAGCGCCATGGCGGCGGACGCATCGCGGGCGATTTTGATGGACGCCGGTTACGGCGCGCGCGACACCGAAGCGATCGCGACGGCGGTGCTGGAGCATAGTTTTTCCGCCGGTCACGCGCCCTCGACATTGGAATCAGCGGTGGTGCAGGACGCTGACCGCCTCGACGATCTCGGCGCGTTCGGCGTCTTCCGCACCGCCAGCGTCGGCACGCTTTTTGGCGCGCGATTCTACCATCTTGACGATCCCGTCGGCGAGGCGCGTGCGTATGATGATGCGCGCTTCACGCTCGATCATTTCTACACCAAGCTTTTTAAAGTCGAAGAGAAAATGAATACCCAGACCGCTCGCAAGATTGCGCGAAAGCGCGCTCAATTCCTGAAGGACTTCGTCGCCGCCATGCGCGATGAACTGGCGCTCAGCGCCGCGATGACGACGGAGTGGGCGCGATGACACAGTCCGCTATGGCGCAATCGCTGTTTGTCAATGTCGGCGAGCGCACCAACGTTACCGGCTCAGCGAAGTTTCGTAAGCTGATCAAGGAGGATCGCTACGAGGAGGCGCTCGCCGTCGCCCGTCAACAGGTCGAGAACGGCGCCCAGATCATCGACATCAATATGGACGAGGGCATGCTCGACGGCGTCGAGGCGATGACGCATTTCCTGCGTCTGATCGCGTCCGAGCCCGATATCTCGCGCGTGCCGATCATGATCGATTCCTCAAAATGGGAAGTGATCGAAGCCGGTCTTCAAAACGTTCAGGGCAAGGCGATTGTCAATTCAATCTCCCTGAAGGAAGGCGAAGAACCGTTCCTTGAATATGCGAGGAAAATTCAGCGCTATGGCGCCGCGACCGTCGTCATGGCTTTTGACGAGGTCGGCCAGGCCGACACGGCCGCCAGAAAGATTGAGATCTGCAAGCGGTCTTACGATCTGTTGACCGAGAAAGCGGGATTTAATCCGCAGGACATCATTTTCGATCCGAATATTTTCGCGGTTGCCACGGGCATCGAGGAACACGACAATTACGCTGTCGACTTCATCGAGGCGACGCGGGCGATCAAGGAGCAATGCCCCGGCGCGAAGATTTCGGGCGGGGTCTCCAATATCTCATTTTCGTTTCGCGGCAATGAGCCGGTCCGCGAAGCGATGCATTCGGTCTTTCTCTACCATGCGATCCGCGCCGGGATGGATATGGGCATCGTCAATGCGGGCCAGCTCGCGATCTATGACGAGATTCCAAAAGAGTTGCGCGATCCGGTCGAAGACGTGATCTTGAACCGACGGCCCGATGCGTCCGAGCGCCTTCTGGAAGTCGCCGAACGCTATCGCGGCGGCGCCGGCAAAAAACAGGAAGAAGACCTCGCCTGGCGCGACGCGCCGGTTGAAGAACGCCTTCGCCATGCGCTGGTCAAAGGCGTCAACAAATACATCATCGACGACACCGAAGAAGCGCGCGAAAAGCTGGGCCGGCCGCTCTATGTGATCGAAGGCCCGTTGATGGACGGCATGAATGTCGTCGGCGATCTTTTTGGCGCCGGCAAGATGTTCCTCCCGCAGGTTGTCAAGTCGGCGCGGGTCATGAAACAGGCGGTCGCGTATCTCACGCCTTATATGGAAAAGGAAAAAGCAGAGCAGGGTCTCGCGCAGGGGCAGGCCAACGGCAAAGTCCTGATGGCGACGGTGAAAGGCGATGTTCACGACATCGGCAAGAATATTGTCGGCGTGGTTCTTCAGTGTAACAATTATGAAGTGGTCGATCTTGGCGTCATGGTGCCGGCGGCGACCATTCTTGAAGAAGCGAAAAAGCATCAGGTCGATGTGATCGGACTTTCCGGACTGATCACGCCAAGTCTTGACGAGATGTGCCATGTGGCCTCTGAAATGCAGCGTCTCGACTTCGATGTGCCGCTGCTGATCGGCGGTGCGACGACGAGCCGGGCGCATACGGCGGTCAAAATCGCGCCGAATTACGACAATGGCGTCGTCTATGTGACGGATGCGAGCCGGGCCGTGGGCGTCGTCGGTACATTGATCTCGGACGAAAAACGCGGCGGCTATCTGAGCGAGACGCGCGACGATTACGCAAAACTCCGCGCGCAGCACGCCAAAGGGCGCGAACGCAATCCGCGTCTGGCCCTTGAAGAAGCGCGCGCGCGGGCCCCGTCGATCGACTGGACGGGCTACACGCCGCCGGCGCCGTCCTTTACCGGCGTCAAGACGTTTCGCGATTATGACCTGACGACGCTTGCTGATCATATCGACTGGACGCCGTTCTTCGCGTCCTGGGAGCTCGCGGGCAAATTCCCGCGGATTCTCGACGACGAGATTGTCGGCGAGCCGGCCCGTGCGCTTTTTGCAGACGCGCAGGCGATGCTGTCGCGCATTTTGGCCGAAAAGCTGTTGACCGCGCATGGCGTCTGCGGCTTCTGGCCCGCCAATAGCGACGGCGACGACGTTGTGTTGTACACAGATGAAACTCGCGAGGCGGAGCTTGCGCGCCTTCATGGCTTGCGCCAGCAAATCGCCAAGCGCGACAATGGCGCGCCAAATTATTGTCTGTCGGATTTTGTCGCGCCCGTCGCCTCGGGCAAGGCCGACTATATTGGCGCGTTTGCGGTCACCGCCGGCGTCGGCGAGGAAGCGCTCGCGGCCTCCTTCGATGATGCAAACGACAATTATTCCTCCATTATGGCGAAAGCGCTTGCGGACCGGCTCGCGGAAGCCTTCGCCGAGCACCTTCATGCGCGCGTGCGGCGCGAGCTGTGGGGGTATGCGCCGCAAGAAGCGCTTAATGTCGAGAGCATGATTGACGAGAAGTATCAGGGCATCCGTCCTGCGCCTGGCTATCCCGCACAGCCTGACCATACCGAAAAGGCGACCATCTTCCGATTGCTTGATGCTGAGGCGAATGCGGGAATGGCGTTAACGGAGAGCTTTGCGATGACCCCGCCGGCGTCCGTATCCGGGCTATATTTCTCACACCCGGAGGCGCTCTATTTCGGCGTCGGCCAGATCGCAAAAGATCAGGTTGAGGATTATGCGCAGCGTAAGGGCGAAAATATTGAAATGACCGAACGCTGGCTGTCGCCGATCCTTGGCTACGATCCAAAAGCGTGAGCAGGCAGGAAAGGGTGCGCCGCTAGCCGGCTGCGGCGCCGGAAATAAAGCCGGCGATCAAGAGCGCCGCAAACATAAATGAAGCGCCGCAGGCGAGGCCGCCGATAACGACCAGTGTTTGGCGTTCCAGTTTTTGCGTTTTAATCTCGCGCATATCCCCGGCTCCCAAATCCCCGCTTTCGATGTAAAAGTTTTACGTCGATCGGAAAACAAATTTGTGTCCGCCGGTTGCGCACAAGATGCGCAAATGCTTTCCAAACTATTGAAATCTCGCGCCAAGTAGTTTTCCCCAAGGCGCTGATACGGGCGCACGGGTGCGCCCGTGCGCCGAGTAGTGCGGTTCGCTCGGCAGAGCGATTCGCCGCCTTCTGGCTATCGTCGCGGCGATAGGTTAAGCGAGCGCCATGACGATCTTCGCGACGATACAGCGCATTATCGGCGCAACGCACCGGCGCACGATCGGTGCGGCGCTCGATGCGCTGGCCGAACGGCGCGCGCGCCGGGATGAGGCGGCGTTTTCGATGGCGTTGATCGCCTTGTCCGCCAAAATGGCGAAAGCCGACGGCGTCGTCACCGACGACGAGATCGAGGCGTTTCGGGAGTTTTTCCAGTTTCCCGACGAAGAGGCCTCCAAAGTCCGGATGGTCTACAATCTCGCTCAACAGGATGTGGCGGGATATGAGCAATATCTGGGGCAGGTCGCGCGCATCTACGCCGATGCGCCCATGGTCCTGGAAGACGTTCTCGATTGTCTTTACTACATCGCGGCGGCGGACGGCGTCGCCCATCCGCACGAGATGGCCTTGCTGGACAAGGCGGCCGAGGTTTTCGGGGTTTCAACGGCTGCGGTCCGGCGAATCAAGTCGGCCCATCTTGGTCTCGGCGATGACGATCCCTATGTCATTCTCAATCTGGAGCCGGCGGTCAGCGACGACGCCCTGAAGGCGGCCTATCGCCGCCTCGTCAAGGAACACCATCCGGACGCGATTATTGCGCGCGGGGTTCCCGCGTCGCTGGTCCGGATCGCCGAAAAGCGGCTCGCGGCCATTAACACCGCCTATGAGGCGATCCTGCGCGAGCGAGCCGCCAGCGGAGCGTAGTCGGACAAATTCGTCTTCAAAATCGCGTGTTTCGGCCATTTCGGCGCGGCAAAATCGTTAATCTTCATTTACCACGGTGGACGAACGGCCCACACTTTGCTTACATTCTACAGGTACGGTGCGATCAGCACGGTGCAAAAAGCATCGTGTTTCCCGATGAGCTGAAAAGCGATTCGGCATAGAGTGTGGATAAAGAGTACGGAAAACAGTGCGAGGCTATGTCAGCAGTCAAGAGTAATGTGAGCGACGTGGTCGCGCGTGCGGCGTCAGAGCTTCCCGCGCCAATTGAGGCCCGCGCGTTAGCGGCGGGCGGCGCCCCGCGGCGCGCCAACATCGTCACCCGCGGTCTTGATGCGCTCTTGTTCATTGCGACGCTGATTGTTTCCATGGCGCTGGTCGCCGGCGCGCTGTTGCTCGTTCCATTTGTGGTGATGATTTCCTCCGTCGCCGATCTGTTCGGCGAGGGCGATGCTTTGACGGCGTGGACGGATGAACGCCCGCGCGCGATTAAAGCCAACGGCTGAGGCAAGCCGTCCTCAACGCAATCCCGATTAGTTGACGCCCGATATTCAGTCGGACGTTTATCGTCCGGTGCGCAGACCTTTTGATAAAAGTGCGCTATAGGCGGCCGGCATGGGCCGCCTGTCTGGCGGGGCCAGAAAAGCAAATGGCATAAACGCAGCAAAAGGGGTCGCCATGTCAGGGCGCGAGCTCACGGTGATGATCGCGATGTGCGCCGTGTGGGGCTTTCACTTTGTTGTGGTGAAGGTCGCGCTCGGCGAGATTCCGCCGATTTTCTATGCTGCTCTTCGCATGACCCTTGTCGCGGTTCTGCTTGCGCCGCTCCTGAAATGGCGGCCGGGGCGCATGCGCGAGGTTTTGATCGCCGGCTTGTGTCTCGGCGCGGCCAACTACGCTTTCATGTTTACGGGCCTTTCCCTGACGACGGCGTCATCGGGGGCCGTGGCGATTGAACTTTACGTGCCGTTCGCCACGCTTTTGTCGGTGATTTTCCTGAAAGAAAAAGTCGGCTGGCGGCGCATCGCAGGGATCGCGCTCGCGTTCACGGGCGTCGCCATTATCGCGATCTTTCGCGGCGAAGCGGCGGGCGGGAATGGCGCAACGGTGAGCGGCCTCGGCATCGGGCTTGTCGCGATGGCGGCGATGACGGAAGCCTTTGGCGCGATCCTGGTGAAGCGTTCTGAAGAATTCAAACCGATCGAGCTGTTGGCGTGGTTCGCCGTTGTCGGCGCTGCGTTTCTCTGGCCGGCGACGCTGATTGTGGAGACTGGTCAGGCCGACGCCGTCAGGGACGCAGACAAGGCGCTCATTGTCGGCGCGGTCGCGTACTCGGCCATCGCCGCCTCCATATTTGCACATTCGGCGTATTACTGGCTGTTGCGGCGGCTGCCGGTCAGTCAGGCCTCGTCGAGCGCCTTGCTGGCGACGATCTTTGCAGTCATTTGCGGCGTCGTTATTCTCGGCGACCGTCTTAGCCCGACTTTTTTTGTCGGCGGCCTCATGACCCTTGCAGGCGTCGGCGTTATCTTGATGCGCACGCCCGACAAACCCCGCGTCGGCGCCGCGCCGGCGCACGCAGCTGTTGGCCAAAGCGTCGACAAAAGCGTCGACGAACGCGTTAATGACCCGGTCAGGCAAACCTGAAGTGAGCGACGCCGAAATGAGCAATGATGACTGATCTGGCGATAACGGAATTTCCGTCCCCCAATCATGATGCCCGCGAGGCGGCCATCGATACGCTTGTGTTGCACTATACCGGCATGAAGACCGGTCGCGAGGCGCTGGAGCGCTTGGCCGACGCCGCGTCAAAAGTCAGCGCGCATTATCTGATCGAAGAGGATGGCGAGATCTTCCGACTGGTCGACGAGGACCGGCGCGCTTGGCATGCGGGCGTGTCGCGCTGGCTCGGCGCCGACAACACAAATGCGCGTTCGATTGGTATTGAGATTGTCAATCCGGGGCATGAATGGGGCTATCGGGACTTTCCCGCCGCACAGATCGACGCGGTGGTTAGGCTTGTCGACGATATTTTAACCCGGCGCGCGATCTCGCCGGCGCGGGTTCTGGGGCACGCCGACGTGGCGCCCATGCGCAAAGAAGACCCGGGCGAGAAGTTTCCCTGGCGGGCGCTGTCATCGCGCGGTCTCGCGATCGCGCCCTATGACGGGCCCCCTGATGAAACCGTCGATTATGGCGACGCGTTGGCGGCGCTCTCTGCGATCGGCTACGACGTCGCCCCCGGCGGCCATGCGGCGGCGCTGACCGCGTTTCAGCGCCGGTTTTGTCCGGCGGCGCTCGGGCAGGGGTTCAGTCCCCTGACGAAAGCGGCGTTGATGGCGGTGGCGGCGTCGTTCCGTGCGGCGCGCGCGTGAGCGAGGGGGCGGTTGACTTCGCCGCGCCCGCGACACACATCCGCTGATGTCAAACGGCCGGACGGCCGCGCGGCGCGCAAGCGTTGCGAGGAAAGTCCGGGCTCCATGGAGGTGCGGCGCCGGGTAACGCCCGGCCGCGCATTTTGCTTCGGCGAGACGCGTGAGGGATAGCGCCACAGAGACGATACCGCCGGCGAGCGCCCGCGAGGGCGTTTACCGGTAAGGGTGAAAAGGTGCGGTAAGAGCGCACCGCCGCGCCAGCGATGGCGCGGGCAGGGCAAGCCCCGCCGGGAGCAAGACCGAATAGGGACGGACGAGCCTTTCCGGCTCACGCGCGCCTCTTCGCGCCGTCCGGGTTGGTTGCTAGAGGTCGCGCGCAAGCGCGATCCCAGAGGAATGGTCGTCGCCGCCGTCACCGGCGGTACAGAACCCGGCTTACAGGCCGTTTGACCCTTTTTCCTTTTTCGGCTGCGATCACAGGCGCAATGAATCCTGAAAGCGCTGAAGGCGCAAAATACTGCAGAGGCGGAGCAATGAACAAGCAGCGTAATGGCAACTGAGCATCACGAGGAAGATTGCTCCCGCGCGCACGGCGTCGGCGTTGCGCTCGCTGTCGATCCGGACGGACCGCTCGCGGGCGTCCTGATCATTGGCGCGTCCGGCGCCGGCAAATCGGCGCTGGGGCTTCAGCTTGTCGAAAGCTGTCCTTGGCGGCGTGCGCGGCTGGTCGGCGACGATGTGGTGATCCTGAAGGCGCAGGGCGGGGCCGCGCTGATGCGCGCGCCAGAAGCGATTTCCGGACTGATCGAGTTGCGCGGCTTCGGCCCGGCGCCGATCGCGGCTCGCCGTGAAGCGGCGCTGTGCGCTGTCTTCGACCTCAGCGCCCCGGCGCATCGCCTGCCGGAAGCGGGCGTCTTTGACGCGGCCGGCGTCGGCGTTCCCGTCTGGGGATTGCAGCGAGGGCCCGACAATGCAGGGTTTGTGCGCACTGCAATCCGCGCGATTTTGGCTGGACAAACGCCGTAACCCATTGCCCAATAGTATGGGGGTTTAAGTGCGCGAAGGATTTTTGGGGCGCAAAGGGAGCTGCCGCGTTGATTGGACTTGTGATTGTCACCCATGGACGGTTGGCGGAAGAATTTGTCGCCGCCACAGAACACGTTGTCGGGTCTCAGGAAAACGTCAAAGCCGTTTCCATCGGCGCTGATGACGACATGGAAAAACGCCGCGAGGATATTCTGGCCGCCGCCAAAGACGTCGACAAAGGCGACGGCGTGATTATCCTCACCGATATGTTCGGCGGCACGCCGTCAAACCTCGCGATCTCGATCATGGAAAAGGCCAACGCCGAAGTTGTTGCGGGCGTGAACCTGCCGATGTTGATCAAGCTGGCGTCGATACGTGAGGAAAAATCCCTCAAGGAAGCGATCGCCGCGGCGCACGAGGCCGGGCGGAAATACATCAATGTCGCGTCATGGGTCCTGTCGGGAGAAAACGGTCAGGAAGACGAATGAGCGACGGTGAGGCGCGCGTCACGGTGCGGATATCGAACCGTCGCGGATTGCACGCGCGCGCCTCAGCGAAATTCTGCGCGCTCGCCGCCTCGTGGGAGGCAGCCGTCAAAGTCTCCAAGGACGGCTACACTGTCGGCGGGTGTTCAATCATGGGGCTCTTAACGCTCGGCGCCGGCCCCGGATCGGACATCGAAATCGCCGCAACCGGTCCGCAGGCGGACGAAGCCATACATGCATTGCGGTCGCTCGTCGAAGACAAGTTCGGGGAAGAAAGCTAGCGGGCGCTGCGTTAACAACGCCTCAAAACCGCATGAGCGCCTGTTCAGGGCGGCGTCAACCCGGCTCAACCGCCGCCTGCATGCGGCCCCTTTTCATCGTCCCTTGCATCGCCTCAAGGGGAGGGGCCCGCTCAGGCTTCGATCTTGATATCGCCCGCCGCCGACTTGCCGCGTTCCTCGCGCAACTCATAGCTGACGCGCTGACCGTCATTCAGCGCGTCAAGACCCGCCATCCTGACCGCTGTGATATGGACGAAAACATCCTTACCCCCATCATCGGGCTGGATGAAACCATATCCTTTTGTTGTGTTGAACCATTTTACCGTGCCGCTCGCCATGACGGGTCTCCTAAGCAGATGGGCGCCGTCGGAATTTTCAGCGCCGCAGACAGATGTGCGTCTTCTTCAAGGCGAAAGACCTCTGATGATAAAGAGGGGGGCGCCGGGGGTGGGGAACCGTCACAGCGCCTTCAAACGCGGCTCGAACAGATGCGTGAAAAGTAGAGCGTGCGATAATTGTTTGGTCAAGGACTAACGGGCGCGTTGAAAGTTTGCAGCGCTGAGTTGCGCTTTCGCGATTCCGCGCAATTCGACTGATGTTTCAGGCCCAAAAACAATCCGGACGCCGTCTTCTTGCGATATTACATTTTGTTCAACTAGCGCTGTAATGTCGGCGTCGATATCGATGTTGTTTGATATTGTAACAATGATGTCTTCGCGCGGGTCGAAATCGGTGATCACGTCGCGCCCGCGCGCATTCGGCCTGAACGCGAAAATGTCGCCGCCGGCGCCGCCCGTCAGCGTGTCGTCGCCGCGCCCGCCGACAAGGCGATCCGCGCCGTCGCCGCCGTCAAGCGTGTCATCGCCGTCGCCGCCGAAAAGATCATCGTCGCCGCGCCCGCCCAGGAGCGTGTCGCCGCCGCCGGCCCCGGCGAGGAGGTCGCCGGCTACGCCGCCTTTCAACGCGTCGCCGCGCGCATCGCCGACGAGGAAGCGGGCGCCGCCCGAATTTTTGCTGAACAGATCCTCGCGCGTGAGGATCGCGCCGCTGCGCAATTCAATGACGGTCATGAAGCTGTTGTTTTTGAGCGCGCCGGCTTTTTCGGTCGTGCGCCAGAGGCCGAAATCGCGGCTGGCGCCGGCGAGCGCCGCGAGCGCTTCATAGGCCGACAATGCGCGCGTTTCAGCGGCCAGCATCGCGAGCGCGCCATAGGCCGAGCCGATATAGCCGGCCGCGTCATTCGGGTAACCGCTCCATTTTTCCAGCGCTTCATTGCCGGCGTTCGCAAAGGTCGCCTCGGCGAGGTTTTCCCAGCTGTCGTAGGGCGCGGCGTTGTCGGCTCTTACCGTGAAGCGATAGGCGGGCGCGCGCGATATGTGAAAAGCATCGTTAAGGAAGCGCCCGCTTTGAAAGGGCGCGGTCCAGGCGAGAAGCGCGCGCGCATCATCGCTTGCGTCGCCAGAATGTTGGCGTGCGGTCTGCGCGAGGGCGAAGGCCATGAAGTCGTTTTGCCAGGGGCTGATGTTGCGCGGCTCACGCCCGATGGTTTCCTGAAAATAGCCCTCAAGGGCCCCCGCATCTTTCATGGCGCGCGCCCCAACGTATTTTGCGCGCGCATCGGCGAGGTTTTGCCGCAGCGCGGTCCTGAAATAGTCTTTGAGCGGATCGCTGTCCGGCAACACGAACGCTGCGTTTGAAAGGTCGCGCAGCGACCAGGCCGAGGCCCGGACCTGTTCGACGTCGATGGCCCTGAGGCGGGACCCGCGCAGTTTCGGCCAACGGCCCGATAACGCCCAAGCGGCCTGCATGGCGAGTTCGTCGGCGAAATATCGATCGCCCGTCACCAGATAGGGGATATAGAAAAGGTCGGGCTTGTGGGCGTGGTCGACGGTCCAGCCGGCCGCCGCCGCCCCGCCTTCTGGGGACGTATCGTTGAAAAGATCAGCATGCGGCTGGTCGCGGTGCGATGTGCGCGCCCGTGCGCGCGCAACACCGCGGGGGTCGGCCCAGAATGTCGGGCGCCGGTCGGTGCGCACCGGCGCGCCGGTCGTCTCATCGCGAAAATGCCAGGGCGCGCCGCCGCCGGCCTCGGCTGTCGCAAGCATCACCGCTTTCGCCGCCGCGTCCTGTGTGATGAGGTAATTTGCGGTCCATTGCGGGTAGAGCCCGATGTCGGGGCGCCCGCCGCCCCTGGGGAAGTGTTTTTCGATCAGCCCCGACGACAGCGGGCCGCGGCCGCGCAGGGCGCCGAGATTGTTGGTGATCACCGACCGGCGAATGCCGAGCGAGCCGTCGAGGGGCGCGATCGCGCCGGAGCGCGCAAGCCCCGCCGGGTCGAAAGCCACATGCGGCGACGGCGCGGCGCGCGTTGAAAGTCTCTGACGCCAGGTCGAAGAACGATGGTGGGCGATATTTTCGGCGGTGAAGGCGGGCGCATCGAGGTCGCCGACGATCACCGTGTATGTCAGCGAGCGATCGCCCGGCGAGAAAGTCTTGTCATTCGCAAATGCAAGGCTCACCGTGAGCGTATCGTCAGCATAGACCCTGATGTCGGCGTCAACGCGCAGGTGCGCGCCAAGCGCCGCCGAGAGCCGGCCCTCGCGCGCCAGCGGGCCGTCGAGCCATCGCGCGGCCTCTCGGTCCGCCGCATCGAGATCGCGCGGTCTGAGAACGATCTGCTTGACCGCGTCTTCGCCAAAAATAACCGTCAGGGGAATGACGGTATCGGGAAACGACAATTGTGACGATGGACGGTCCGGGGCCGGCGATGGTGCGCGGTCATCGGTGCGCTTGATAAAAGCAACCCTGGTCCGCTCCTTCGGGGCCAGTTTCTCGTGGCGCATGGTGATAATTGCATGGCGCACCGAGCCGTCGCCATGGCGCGCCTTGATATCGACCTGAACGGCATGCGCGCCGGACCGTCCGGCCTGCGCCACCAACGGCGCGCCATGATAAACCCCGGCGGCAAACGGATGGCCGAAGGTGACGTAGCCCGGCGCCATCGCGTCGCCTGCCGGATTTTCCAGAGCGACCGCAAAGAGCGCGCCGTCGGCGGGTTTGATCGCCCGGGCTTTGACGACGCCGTCTTTTGCCGGGGCGCCGAGGCCCGCAAGGAAAGACGTTTCGATCAGCGGGGCGATGGCGCCTTCGGTGCGCGGTTTTGATGCGGAAAGGCGCGCTTTGATCTCGTTGATGTCCGGCGCCGGGCCAACTGGCGCGCCGCTCGGCAGGCGCAATCTTCCGCCGGCGTCATTTCGGATCGTGTTGCCCGCGAGCCTCGGCGCAAGGGGCGTTGCGTTCCGTAACAAATTGCCGTCGCGGTGGCGGTTGATCACCGAGTTGTCGATGATGGTCAGGGCGACGGGCTTGCCGCCGCGCGCGGTGTCGTAGTTGATGATGGTGTGGTTGTCGGCGTCGGCGGCTTGAATGAACGTGCTGTTCGTGATCGTCAGCGCGCCGCCCTTCGAGGCGTCGACCGCATAGCTTGTTCGCCCGTCCGCATCGTCAAAATAGACCCCGTCAATCGTGGTCGCGTCAGCAAGACTTTTGACGTGATGGCCGATTTTTGTACCTTCAAAGCGTGATTGCTCGACAACAAGAGACTTTCCGCGAACGACATAAATGCCGTGCGAATAGCCGTCGCCATGGCCGTTGCGCACGAAGCGGCTGTTTGCGATGCGCACCGCCGAAAAATCATCGCCGGTAAAGAGAATGCCATTTTCGTTTTCGACAAAGCGGCAGTTTTCAACGACAAGGTCGGCGCCGTCATGGCGAATGCCGGCGCCGTTTTTGTCGGGCGAGCGCGCGCCGCGAAATGTGATGTTGCGAACGGTTAAAGAGACGCGCGGCAAGGGGTTCAAAAGCCCCTTGGCGACCGGGCGCGACGCATAAAGAATAATGTCTTCCGGCGGGCCGTCGCCGACCAGCGTGACCGATTTGCGCAGCTTCACCTCGCCAATGTCATAGCGTCCCGGCGGTATGGTGATTTCAGCGTTGTTCTTAGCGCGCGCAATCGCCGCGCGCAGCCATGCGGCGTCTTCCGCCGCTGCGCCCTCAGCCGCCGCATGGGCAGCCGCCGAACGGGCAGCCGCCGGAATCATGGCGGCGAGGCTCGCCGCGACAACCAGTATGAGCCGCACAGTCATGCCGGCGAAAGTAGCACAAATTGGACCGCTGCGCTCAGGACGGCGCATCGAGGCCCGCGGCTTGCCGGATGGCGCGCGCCAGCGACGCCGGGGGCAGGGCGCCGGAAAAGCCGGTCTTTTCATTAACGATAAAGGTCGGAACGCCGGTCACGCCGCTTTGGCGCATGGCGTTCGCCTCGGTCATCACCGCGTCCTGATCGTCGCCATCGGTCAGGCGCCGGCGCACCGCATCGCCGTCCATGCCGACGCTCGCTGCGATTTGCGCCAGCGTATCAATCGCGCCGATATCGCGGTCATCTTCCCAGAAGGCGCAATAAAGAGCCTCGGCGCAGGCTTCGTGGCGCCCCTCAAAATGCGCCCAGCGCAATAGACAATGGGCGCGCACGGTGTTGACCAGCCGCGTCGGCCGGCCGGGATCGAAATCAAAGCCCGCCTCCGCAGCGGCGGCGACAAGGTTTTCCTGCATGACCTTGCGAGCGGCGGCGTCGGGAAATTTCTTTTCGTAAAACCGCTTGCGGTCGGCGCCCTCAAGCGGCGTATCCGGATTGAGCGTATAGGCGCGAAATCGCGTGACGACCGCACGCTCATCGCGCAGCCCCTTCAGCACGCGTTGATAAGACCGCAATCCGACAAAGCACCACGGGCAAACCGGGTCGGCGGCGAGATCAACGATAATTCTGTCCGTATCGCTCATTTTCCGAACGCCGCAAGCCGCTTATTGGTGTCGTCAATCGCGGGATAGTCGCGATCGACTTCTTCGGTGAGCGCATCTTCAAGCGGGTGGTTCGTCTCATGCAGCCGGTAAAGGTCTTTATAGGCGCTGACCGCGCCGGGGCTCGCCGCCGCAATCGCGCTGGCGCAGGCGTGCGTGTTCTCGTCAAGGGCAGATTTATCCGCATAGGCCTCATTGGCGAGACCCCATGCTTTCGCGTCGGCGCCGGAAAAGCGCCGGGCCGAAAACGATAACTCGCGCGCGCGCCGGACGCCGACGGCGCGGGCGAGGTTCTGGCTCATGCCCCATGTCGGACGCAGGCCCCATTCGGCGTGGGTGTCGCCGAACTTTGTATCCGCTGTCGTCAGGATAAAGTCGCAATGGAGCGCCATTTCGAGGGCGCCGGTGAAACACGCGCCGTGCACTTTGGCGATAACAGGAAGGCGCGTGCTACGGATCTTATCGGTGACGGTCATTGCCGCGCCGTCAAAAACATCGCCGACGCGACCGGCGACAAAACTTTGACCCTGAAGAATTTTCAGATCGACGCCGGCGGAAAAAGCGCGGCCCGCGCCCTCAAGAACGATCACGCGCACGTTCTCGTCTTGGGCCGCGTGATCGAGCGCGTCGATCAGCGCGATCAGGAGCGCCGGCGAAAAAGCGTTCAACGCCTCCGGGCGGTTCAGGGTCAGCGTGCAAACACCGGCGTCAACGGCGGTCAGAACGAGCGTCATGGGAAAAGTCTCGCGGCTAAGGGAACACAATGCGCGCACAATGGCCGTGCGCACGGGGCCGCGCAAGACGACCGCCCAAGATGGCCGCGCAAGATGGCCGCGCGGGCGCTAGCGTCGGCCCGTCGAGGCGGCGCCGTAGCCGGTCATTTCAAGATAGCCGACCCCCTCATGGCTGCCCGCAAAAGCAATCGGGCCCTCCCAATAGGGAAAACTCAGCGCCATCCAGCTTTTGGCGTTCAGCGCATTGATTGTGACGTCGATCTCGCGCGCTGCGATCTTCAGCCGCCAGCGCGTCGGCAGGCGAAAACCGTCGAGCCGCGTCTGTTTCAGCGGCGCCAGCGTGATCGCATCGGGCGCAAGCGGCGTCGCCGCGCCGTCTGGGTCTATCCATGTGCCGGCATAATAGGGCGCGCCCGCATGGCTGCGCAGGCGAAACGCCATCAGCTTCGCGCCGTCGGCGAAATGCAACGATACCCAGTCCCATCCCGATTGATCCGCGTTGATAAACTGGCTTGACCATTCGCGATCGAGCCATGCCTTGCCGGTGACGCGCCGCGTGCGTCCGTTGACGATGATTTCTCCGTCAACGTCATAAAAGGGTTGTGAATAATAATACGACGCCTGACCATCCTGCGATTTGACGCTGTATCCTTTCTCGCCCTGCAGAACGATTGGCCCCTGCGCCGATAGGGCCAGGTCGAAGGCGAAGCCTGCCCCGGAGGCGGCGAGCTGCGCTTGTTCGAGCCCGCCGTCATCGGCCGCGCTCTTAAACGTCCAGTCGTCAATATGCGCGTTGAAAGGCGCGGCGGCGACGCGCGCCTGACCGACGCCGCCGCGCGCAAATTTTTCCGCGTAGAAATGATCGGACGCCGTTGTCAACGCCGCATGACCCATGAACATGGTGTTCGAGCCCCATCGCCGCGCCGGCGCGCCGGTTGCGGGCTTGAGGGCGCTGCGAAACAAAGTCCACTGGACGCCATATGCTGCGCCGGTTTCCGCATCAGTGAGGTTTGCGGTTACGTACCACCATTCGATGCGGTAATTCTCGTGGGGACCGTGGTCTGCGGGAAAGACAAAACGTTTGCCTGGCGCAACCTCTGCGAACCCGTCGACATCCGCGCCGAGCCCGGCGAAGCCTTGCGCAACGGCGCCGCCTGCCGCGGCAAGCCACATCATGACGGCGAGCAAAATAACGGCGAGCGATGCGGTTCTAGCGGCCATCGGCAAACACCTTCAAAAGCCGCGCCGGCGCGATCCGCCGTAACGCAAGGACAGACGGCGTTGAAGCGGCGGCGGCGGTGATCAGCGCCAGGACGATCAGCGTCGCCCATTGACCCGGGTAATAAAACAACGGCAGGCGCCAGCCGAACGCCTCAACATTGATGACCGCGGTCAAAAGCCAGGCGACAATCACGCCGAGCGGGATCGCGAGGAGGCCGGTCAACAGCGCAAAGGCGAGCGTTTTCAAAAAGTCGAGGCCGGAAAGCTGTGCGCGCGTCAGGCCCGTGGCCCACAACGGCGCGACCTGCGGCAAGCGGGCGGCGGCGAGCGAGAGCAGGCTGGTCAACAGCGCAACGCCCGCAACCGCCAGCGTCAGGACGTTGAGCGCCGCCGTCACCGAAAATGTTCTTTCAAAGATCTGCTTTGAAATCACTTTGAGGCTCTGCTGGTCGATAATCGAATTCTCGTCCAGAACGAATTTATCCGTCAGCGCGGCGATGATGTCCGCCGCCGCCGACGGGTCCGCGCGCACGAGAAAGAGTTTCACATTTGCATCCGACCAACGCGAGACGACAAGATCATAAGGCGCCATAATCTCGCTCATGGTATTGCCGTAGTCGGAATAAACCGCGCCGACCTCGCGTATGATCATGCCGTTATCGGCGGCGACTTCAATCCGGTCGCCAGGCTTTAAGTCAAACCGGCGCGCCATTTGTTCATTGATCAAAACCGCGTCGCCGCGCGCGAGGCTTTCCCACGCGTCGGCCGTCTTTGAGATCAGCGGCCAGTTTTGCGCATAAGTGTCGTGCGGCGTAACGCCCATGATCCGCGCCGGCAGATCGCCGTAGCGGGTCTGCGCAAATGTCGCGGGCAGGACGGCGCTGACATTTTCTTCAGACCACAGATAATCTTCGATAGCGGCGGCGTCGGCGGGCGGCGCATTGACGTAGATTTCCGCCGCCAGTCGTTGGTCAAGCCAGCCCGTGAAGGTGTCGCGAAAACTTGCCACCATGGCGCCGACGCCAATGTTGACGGCGAGCGCGATTAACAGCGCCTGCAGCGCCAGCGAAATCGCCGGGAGCTGCTGGCGTCCGTCGGCCCAGAACCATTGCGTCACCGGGCCGCGCGCTATTTTTTCGCCGAGCTGAAGCGCAAAGGAAAGGGCGACCGGCAACAACAACGCCGCCGCAACAAGGACCGCGCCAAGCAGGAAAAAGCCGCCGACGAGGCCGCCGCCGGTTTGGGTCAGGATGACGGCGAAAGCGATCAACGCCAGCGCGCCGACGGCGTTGCCCGCAATGCTGCGTTGTTCGGCGCTGCGCCAGGCTTCCGGGCGGGCCGGCGCGAGGATCGGCATGCGCGCCGCCTTGCGCAGGCTGCTCGCGGCGGCGAAAAGCGCGCCGCCCGTCGCGACGGCGAGCCCGATCAGCCACCAGACCGGCTGGATGACAAGCGCGCCGGGCACGGTCGCCCCATAAAGACTGCTCAAGGTGAGCGCCACATCGGGCAGAAGCGCCGCGGCGATCACATAGCCGAGCGCCATGCCCGCAAGCCCCGCAACGCAGGCGATGACCAGCAACTCGATGACCAGCGCCGCCGTTAAAAGCCGGGCGGAAACGCCGCAAGCGCGGATCGTGCGGATCATCGGCCGGCGCTGTTCAAAAGCGAGCCCAATCGCGGCGTGAACAATCAGGAGGCCGACAAAAAACGACAGGAACCCGAATGCCGTCAGGTTGAGATGAAAGCTGCGCGTCAGCCGCGCAATGTCATTGGTGGTCGGCGGCGCGCTGCGCTGAAGCTCCACATTGGCCGCCGCGGCGATCTCTTCGGCGGGCGTCAGGCTTTGCGTGTCGCCGGGCCCGATCAGGAGCCGCGAGATTTGTCCTTCAAGCTGCAGCGTTTGCTGAGCGGCGCCGATATCCATGAAGAGCGTGCGCGGCTGTACGCCCTCGAGCGCGATGAGGCGGCCCAGCGCCTGCGGGCGATCCGCCACGGTCTGAAGACGCGCGACGGTTTCCGGTGCGGCGAGCGACAGATAGGGCGGCAGTAAAAAATCTGCAGGCTGATAAGTCTCCGATCCGTCGGCCCGCGTGTTAAAGCCGGTAAAAAGCGTCCCCGCCGCATCGCGCGGCAGCGTTGCGAGATCGACGCCGAACACGGCGTAGCGCTGGCCCTCAATCGTGATCCGGCCCTCGACCACCGGCGAGACGGGCCATCCTGCGCGGCGCAGTGCGCCAAACACGGCCGCGTCGATTGCGCCCTCGGACGCGGTAAAACTCGCCAGCTGATTGCCGCCGAGTTGCGCCGCGGCGGCGTCGTAGCTCGTGCGCGCCTGCAAGTTGATCGCCTGGACGCCCGCAAAGAGCGCCGTTGCGACCGCCAGTCCGACAAAAAGGGTTGCCGCCTGGGTCGGGTTGCGCCGCCAGTGGCTGACGAGCGCGCCGATGACCCAGCGAAGGGTCTGATCCCGCCCGTATTCAGGGCGCCGGTCGCGCGGATGCTCATGCAATCGTCCCGTTTGCAAGTCGGAGCCGGCGATCGAGACGGGCGGCGAGCCGCTCGCTGTGGGTCACCATCAACAGGCTCGACTGGGTGCCCGCCAGAAGATCGAGCATCAGCGCCATGACCTCGTCGCTCGAGGCTTCATCAAGATTGCCCGTCGGCTCATCGGCGAGAATGAGCGGCGGCTTGCCTGCGAGCGCGCGGCCGATCGCCACCCGTTGTTGCTGGCCGCCGGACAATTGTTCGGGATAGCGGTCGGTGAGCGCGGCGAGGCCGAGCCGTTCCAGAAGCTGCGAGATCCAGCTGCCGTCGAGGCGGCCAGCGACCCGCGCCTGGAAAGCAATATTGTCCATCACCCGCAGGCTCGGCACGAGATTAAACTGCTGAAAGACGACGCCAATATGGGCGCGCCGCAAACGCGAGCGCTCCGCGTCATTCATTTGCGCGAGGCGAACGCCCGCGACGGCGATGTCGCCGGCGTCGAAGGGCTCAAGCCCCGCCACCAGATGGAGAATAGTGCTCTTGCCGCTGCCGGACTCACCGGTCAGCGCAACGCTTTCCGCGCGCCCGATCGTGAAGGAGGCGTCCTTCAGGACCCGCAGCGGGCCTTGCGCGGTCGAAAAGCTCTTGCTGACGCTGCGAAAATCAAGCGCCGGCGGCTCCTCGGCGCTGTGCGGTCGCCGCCCGGGCCGCTGCGCCTGAATGACGTTGCCTGACATGGCCACCCTCATGGAGACGCGAACCGGTCTCGCCGCGCCTTATGTGTTAAGATGTAGGCCTCTCCGCGGCCCCGCGACACGCGTCGAAGCGGCGCAGGAACCGTCGCGGATGCAGGCCCGCCTTTTGGCGCCTTAAAATGTCTGTAAACAGAGTTATTTGGGTCGTTACGATCAATATCTAATCTTCAAAAACCGATGGCGATGACGACTAAACGGGCTGGATTGGATATCAGCGCAGCCAAATCAACCTTCCGACGTCGAGGTCAACCCCGGGCTCATTTGCGTCTGTATTCACGTACGCACTCTAACCGGTCGCTTTGTTCCCGGGTGATCGAGAGGGGGGCGGGCGGCTGAACGTCATAGCGAAAGCGCGACAACGCCGGGGTCGGTTCAACAGCGACAAACATTCTGTGAATGAGATGCTGTCTCGCTGAAAAAGTCAGTCTCTGGCGCTGAATCTTCTCGGCGTTGTAAACGCAAAACCGTTCTTCGCCCTTCTGCTCGCCGGGTGTGAGGTCTTCAACACATGTCCAGCCGATATCGAAAAGACATTTTCGCTGTTCGGGCGTGCTTTGTTCTGTGCAGGATCGACGAACCCACGCTTCAAGCTTCATCCGGTCTTCCAAATCAAACCAATCCGTGCGGCCAAATGGCGTTTCCTGAATGAACAACGATTGGGCGTTTACGAACCGATCTGTTTTGGTGTCATTCAATAAAGGCGTCCAGCACTCTTCCTCGATCAGCGGCGTCACGCAGCCAACCAACGCGGGAACTATAAAAAATAAAGGTATGATGCGAATGAGGCGCAAGACCTTAGAGCGGAGAAAATTCTGCCTGCGCCCACGCGAGCGGCGCGGAGGCGGTGCGGTACGGCCAATCTGCATCCCGAAAAACTCCCTCAAGAATTCGCCCATGATAATTTCCGGCGACAAGACGGCTGCTTCAAGCTTCCGCCCGGATACTAACGAAGGAGTATTTTTCGAACAATGTTTTCGAACAATGTTCTAAAATAATGCTTGCCGACGATACCAATGAGAACGCGGCCAACCAACAATTGCCGCGGCGAGGGGTCGGGCGCGCTCGGAATCGAACGCTCACTTACGCCTTTTAGTCGGGCGCCCATCAGTCAGGCGCCCTTCAGGCAGACCCACGTTGGACAGGTCTCGTTCGGACAGGTCAAGTTCGGGCGACATCCGGCGTTTCGTTATCCGCGTTTGGGCGTTGTGGGCGGCGACGGGACCGAATACGCATCGATAAATCTCGAGAAACTCAATAGTTTAGGCGACTTTGGCGGCCCGCCCTGACAGGCGGACCGAATTCGCCGCGCCTTATCGGTCAAGGCGCAAGCCCCTCGACCGCGCCGCGCCGCGACACGCGTCGAAGCGGCGTAAGGACCGTCTCAGGCCCCGTCTCAGACACGCATCACACGTTTCTCACAAAAAATCCGCAGGCGGAATATAAGAGCCGGTGCGATCATCTGTCATAGCGCGTGCGCCGACGGAGCGCGTGGGCCGATGGTGCGCTGACGGGGGAATTGTCATGGCTGATCAAGTCTGGCAACATCGTACGCGAAACACAGCCGGCGTTCCGGCGGTAAAACTGATGGAGAAATTGATGGGCTTTCAACGCATTCGCAACGCCGGGCGCGCCGGCGCGCTCGCTGCCGCCACCCTTGCGGCGGGCGCCGTACAAATCGGCGGCGCGCTCGCCCACCCCGGCCATGAAGGCCCGTCCGGCGCATTGCATTTTGTCGCATCGCCGTTTCACGCTGTCTTGCTGGCCGGCGCCGTTATCGGCGGGATCGCATTAAGCGTGGCGGCGCGCCGAAGCGTCGCACGGCGTAAGCAAGCCGAAGCCCGCAAGCGCTAAATCGACGGAAAAGGAAATTTCGACATGTCAGTACTGCACACTCTTTTTAAGCTCGTAGACCGTTCCGGCGCCATTCCGTCCGCCGACGCGCATTGCGATATTCCGTGTAAGATCTACGATCCTTCAACGGCGATTATCGCCGCGCTCTCGGTCGTGCGGATGATCGATATCATGAAGGAGCAATCGGAAAAGTCCGGCGGCTCGGCGCTCGGCTTGCATAATACGCTGAGCCGGCTGGTGCTTCAGAAAGAAGAGGAAGCCGAAAAGGTCAAACATGAGATCCGGGTCATCTGGGGCGACTATTTCAAAGCGCCGCAATTTGAAAAACATCCGGACGTTCATGAGCTCGCGCACAAAATCATGCTGAAAGCGAGCGCGTGCAAACAGGAAGTCAATCGCGGCGACGGCGAAGAGCTGGTCGAGCTGGTCAATCAGTTTGCTGAAAAATTCTGGGACACCAAGGGCGTCGCCACCGAGCGCAAGACGTGCCCGTACCCGCCGTCGATGGATGTCGTTTATCCAGTTCTCTAGCGGCGCAGCGCCCGGAACATGAGGCCGCGGGGCGATGTTCGGCTTGCGCGACTGGCGTATCATTAAAGTCGCCGGCGTCAGCATGGCGCCGGCCCTCAACGACGGCGATTTCGTCATCGCTGAGGCGGGCGTCAGCGTCGGCGCTTTGTCCGACGGCGATATCGTGGTTGTCGATCATCCGCGCTTCGGGGCCATCGTCAAAGCGATCGGCCCGGTCGATGGTTCAGGGCGGCGCCGGCTTTACGGCGTCTCCGACCGCTCAACGCCTGCGGACGCGCTCGGCTACGTTGAACCGGGCGGCCGCGTCGCAAGAG
>JBCBBT010000028.1:0-39571 GCA_038531315.1 Pseudomonadota bacterium | reverse complement strand
GGAGCACTGACCCGGCGGCGGTTTTGTCTTTCATAAAGTTATTTCGAAATAACGCGGCGAACAAAAGCCCGAGTGGAAAAATTGCGCCTGAGCCATAAAAAGCAATCTGCGCCCACGCGCCGAGATCCAGATAATACCCGGCGCCGCCCAGCACCGCCCAATATGTTGCACCCGCAAGCGGTATCGGAAAGCCCCCTCTCAGTCGTGCGTAAGCCGCCAACCGATTATGTTTTAAGGCAAGCTTTAGTTCTTCTGTAGTAGGAGTAAACGCCATGAGATTTTCCGGTTAGCCTTTGGTTGTGAGCAAGACGCTATGACATGTTCTGTTTTGCAGCGTAGGCGGCGGATACGAAATCCATCACCTCCTTTGTCGCCGGCTGGCGCGCTTGCGCGCCCCATTCGTCAACATTGCGCCACATCTTCCGCGCCAATTCTTGTTGTTCGGGGCTCGCCACCTGGCGAAACGGCGCCAGCAACTCTTCCCAACGCGCCAATAGCGCCTGGGCCCGCCGCGATGACGGATCGAGCGGCAGGGCCTGTTTGATCTCCGCGATCAAGGCGCGCCAGGCGTCGTCATATTCATGGGGATCGACAACCGTTCTCAGGCGCTCTGTCATTTGACGCCATTCATCATGTTGTTTTTTTGAGAAGTGCTTTTCGAAGAATACGCGCGCGCGTTCCTCATTGGCGGCATCGTCTTCAGCAGCGATGATCCGCGCCAGGTGATCAACGCCCGTTCCCCCCTCGCGAGCAATCTCGGCGTCGATGTCTTTTAACAGCGCGATCGCAGCGGCGAGCCGGTCCATCTCATTTTTCAGAAAATCAAGATGCGCCTCGATCAGGCCTTGCGCGTCCATGGGATTGGACAGCCAGCGCTCGATCCTTTCCAGCGGCATACCGGCCTTTTTCAGCAAGCGAACCTTGGCCAGCGCCAATAATGTTGGCGCATCGTAGAGCCGTTGCCCGGCGCTTGACCGATGCGGCGCAATGAGGCCAAGCCGCTCATAATGGCGGATCATGCGTTCGCTCAGCCCCGTGCGCGCCGCCACCTCACCAATGCGAAGAAATCTCTGACCTGACATGCTGATTAGTCTAACCCCTGACATTATGTCAGAGGCAAGGGCGCTTCCAAGCGGCCCCGGATTTCGCTTGCGGCATGCCGCCCGCTTGAGAAACCGATCTCGAAAAGCTCAGCTAAACGACACATAGCCTCGCCGGGAGCTCATTTAGTCGCGTTGCCGGCGATGGGAACCGTGCGTCGCCAAATGGGTTGCCGAGGACGAAGCACGGGGCGGCGAACCTTGCGTTCGTGTGAAGTATAAAAGTCTACTTTAACGAGGGTGCGGGCCGGACGTTCCCAGACGCACGCAGAAAATAGAGGCCGGAAAAGTAAATTCCGGGGAATTCAAAACCGGCAATGTAGAGCCGGTCGGTCTTAAAGACCCTGCGGAAGGCGGTTCGGGCGCTGTTGCTTTTTAAAAGGGAAAAACTGAGAAGCGACGAGCCGAACAGATAAGTCAGCGACAGATCGAAAATACGGTTCCGCCAGAAGGCCTCCCCCCATGCGTCAGTTTGCGCAACGCCCATGTAAACGCCTTCAAAGCTGAAAAACGTCCCATACAGATGAATGAGCACATAGCAGAAGTGGATCAACCCGATATGTTTGTAGACCGCACTTCGCGATCGCCGGTAAAGACGGAAAAAAATCAGGATCAATGACAGGTCGACCACCATCAGGACGGCGGTTAGCGTCATCGGGGTGGTCATGCGCCAGACCTTGGTGATCGCCCAACTGGCGATCACCAATAAAATTGAAATGAGCAAGGGCCTCACCTTTGAGGCAAGGCACAAGATCAGCGTTATTCCGAGTGCTGGCGCGTAATATCGGAACGCTTCAGGGTCGCCGACAAAGGCGTCCGTTATGCCCCGAAAACTCTCCGTATCGCCTCGCCCAGTGCCTCGGGCGGCTTGTCGCCGCCGGTGATTTGCGCTCCCCTCAATAGCGCTTCATTTTGAAGCACTGCATGGGCCGCGTCAAACGCATCTGCAAGCTGAACGGTCAAATCGGACAAAGTTTGCGCCGCTTCGCTCGCCGTGGTTGTGTCCGTGGCGGCGTCAGCGGTTTTCGCCATGCCGGCGAGCGCGCCGGCGGCGACGCCGAATTGCAGCAACTTCTTTTCAGCGCGCTGTAGCGCCTTTTGTTCCCGTAGCAACGATTTCATATATGCCTCCTATTGATGCGCGAAATCCAAAACAAAGTCTGCAAGATTTGTTAGGTATTCGCTGCAAAGAAGCGTAAAACTTCAGTCATATTTTAGTAAAGGCGGCGGCGGCCGATTAGGCGTGCGTGATTGCCGCAAGGTGCGCGGACTGCGCCGTTTACCAACTAAACAGCGAGAAAAACCCCTGAAACGATGGCCGGCGGAAGACCTAGCCGTCGTCTTGTACCTTTTCACGGAACCGAACCGCGCCGGTTTCGCTTTTTTTCTCAAGCAGGCCGATTTGCCCGGCGCGCGCTGACGCGCCTCTGACGCCGAGCGCCACATAAGCGAGGATATCGCCGAGACCGTCGTCGTTGAAATCGGCGTGTGCGATTTCCTGGACTTGCGCCTGCTGATCGCCGGCAGCGACTTTCCAGATGCCGTCCTCGCCTTCGCTCACCGTCGCGGGATCGCTTTCGGCGGGCAGCGCCGCGCGCGGCGCAATACGGAAGGGCGGGCCTTTTGAAAAGGACTGAATATCCTCCGCACTCGCCTTACCGCGTTCAAAATAGGAATTTTCTGGCTTTTGCGCCGCCAGCAAATAAGTCAGCGCCCCGCAGGCGCGCTGGAAATACGCCTCGCGCCGCATCTCACTTGTCGACGCTGCATACCAGCCCGCCTCGCTGAAGCGCGTAAACCCGGCGCAAGTCCGGATGATCTGATCGTCGCGCGTGAAATCCGTGGGGTGGGACAGGCTCAACAAAACGGCGGCGCCGCGATTATCAAGGACCGGCGCGCCGCTCCAACCGGCAATATCGCCTTTTTTCGAACAGCCGCGCCTGGCGTTCTCGAAGAACTGCAGATTACTTCTTAGGCAAACCTCCGTATCAGGATCGCTCGCCTCCCAAAGCTCGATCGCCGGCACATCGGAGCCGGTGAAATTCGGCGACTGTATCGCGACGCCTGTGACCAGCGCGGCGCCCGCCGCGCCAGCCATCGAAATTGCTGCAATTGCTTGTTTCATACCCGGCCCCTCTTCATAGCAAACCGAGCTCGGCCAGTTCTGCCCGAAGCTCAGGCGGCGCACCGTTCGCCCGGTCGCCTTTTATATCTTCCGGCGCGTCCTCCACGGGCAGATAGCGCCACCCCTGAAACGCGCGCCGCGGTTGCGCCTGCGTGGCGATCAGCGGCGGATCAATCAGGATCGCGCACCGCGCCACGCCATCCTCGCCGCTTACTTCCTTCAGATCAATGATCCTCTGGCGCACCAGAACAACGCCCTTGATCACCCAGTAAATCGACCCGCCATCGAGGATATCGTCGCGCCGGCGCGGAAACATCCGCGTGACATGGTCATGCACCGCGCCCCAGCCGCGCTTTTTGTTATAGGCGACGCGCCTGCGGACCCATTGCTGAAGCCCTTCGACATGCTCCGTACCGACACTGAGTTTGACAAGATGGACGGTCACGCTGCGTGATAGCCTTTCATCGCCCCGTCAGCCGCCGGCGAAGGGCGCGCCGGCCGTTTGCGCCTATTCTGCAATCCGCAATCGCGAGACTTCGCGGGCGCGCTGGCGTTTCAGGTCATGGCGGGCGACGCGTTTCACGAGAATATAAAGAATGAAATAGCACATCGCGGCGCCGATGGCGGCGAGCCACATGGGCAGATTCTCAAACAAGAGCGCAAAGCGATCATAATTGAGCCCGATCGCCGCGGCGGCGGCCGGAAATTCCTGACCGAGAAGCAAGAGCCCGCCAAGTCCGGTCAGCGAAAACGCCAAAATGCCGGACAGAAAAGCGCCCACGGTGACGCCCATATCGGCATGCTCTTCGGCTTTGGAGATGATCATTTTCGTCGGGTCGCCGGAAAGAGCCTGCGTTGCGGCGAACAGCGCGCGGCCCCGCGCCGCTTTTTCTTCCGGCGATAATGCGGCCGCGTTTTCATCCTTGATGGAGTCGAAATCAACGAGCGGGCTCGCCTTTAATTCGTCGTCGGACACATAATCGAGTTCGCATTCAGCGGCGGGACGAATGTCCGATGTAGGCACAACGAGGGTTGCGTCGGTCGGCATCAAAAACAGCGATTTTTCCGCGGCGCGCCGACGGACAAGACCGTCAAGCGTCGCCAGTTCGCCGTTCACCCGCGCCTTGGTCCAGAGCTCAAAACCCTGCGCGGCGGCGAGCTTATCGCCTTCGTTCAGCTTACGGAGCACCGAAGAGCGGCGCCAGTTGTCTTCGCCGATATTGAAAATCAGCGACGTCAGCGCATCGTGTTCATTCTGGTTGAGCGGCGCGCGCACCGTGTCGGCGATCAACGCCTCGATCGGGGCGACGTCCTCGCGCAAGAGCCGCTCAGCGTCCGATTCGGTGACGCTCATGCCATGGCGCGCCGAGTCAGTGTGGCCGTAGCCGACCGTCCATTGTTCGCTTGGCGCATAATGCGCCGACATGCGCAGGCCTTCGTAGCCCTTGATAAGATTGAGACCTGTGTCGCCAGTTTTCATCACCAGCCGCCATTCCCCTCGCCTGCCTGCGCTGTTTTCCAAAAAAAACCGCGCGACCGGCGTATTAACCGCCACGATGGGCCTCCCCATGCAGGCCCAGCCTTAAGGTTTAGCACGCCGATGGCGCTTTGTGTAGGCGCGGAGCCGTGAGGGCGTCGGGCGCGAAAACGCACCGCCGCGCCGCCATGCGAGCGCCAGCGCCTTAAAATTGCTTGGAAATTTGCCGCCGGCGCTGCCCGGTGATGGCGCTTTCAATGGTAGTGACCGCCAGGGTCCGCCCGCATTCGGCGAAACCACACAGAAGATTCCCTCAGTGTCTCTAAAATGGCACGAGACTTGGGTGTCACAGGCCATTCGCCGTCCTCTTCGGGTTTGCACAAGGCCTTGAGGTCTGTGACAATGTAAGGGCGGTTCAAAACGGGCCACCGCTTTGGGGGGCGGCCCAGAATTACTTGGTGGGAGTTATGGGAAACGGTATCGCAAACATCATCGCAGCGCTGATCGTGTCGCTTTCGATCATCTGGACGGGCGGTTTCGGCAAACGCGGCGACGCGGAGCAGAGCCTGTCGAAGGATGAGCTGGAACAGCTTTACGCGCGCGCCGTGGGCGACATTCGCAACGATATTGTCGTCAGCTGCGACGAAGGATCCGGCAGCCAGGGCCAACGGAGGGCCGGCGGCGATTCTTTTCAATAGCCCGCCCCGTTCCAGCGCGGCTCGCCGGATATAATCCGGGCGCGCCAGCAGGAGCCGGGCGGGCGCCAAAGACACTCGCGGACCTTGCGCCGGGCGGGCCGGCCTTGAACGCCCCGCCAAACGACTTGCCGCAACCGACGGCGACGGCGCTGCCGCCCGCGTTCCCGCCGGAAACGCCGTTCTTCCTCCCGCCGACCGACACCACCCTGCCGCCGGCGCAGATTCCGCCGACCATTGGCATTCCGCCGACCATCGGCCCGCCCGGCGTCGAACCGCCGGACGAAGACGACGATGAAGATCCGGAAGACCCGCCCGTCGATCCGCCGATCGTCGTGTCGGAGCCGTCGAGCCTTGTGATGGTTCTGATCGGCCTTATCGGCGTTCTCGTTGCGGCGCGCCGCTTTGGCCGCCTTGCCTAGTTTTCAGGTCCTGACGCCGCACCGTCGTCAGCCAGGGAAAGCGCGCGCTGGCCGCTAGAGAAAGACCAGCGCCGCTAGTCCCAGAAACACCAGAAATCCGAGAATATCGGTCACGGTCGTGACGAACACCGCTGACGAGACCGCCGGATCCGCGCCGGCGCGCTGCAGGCCGATGGGGATCAAAATCCCCGCGAGGCCAGCCGCCAGCAGATTGACGATCATCGCGACCCCGACGACGACGCCGAGGGTCGCGGCCTGCGCGCCGCCTTCGAAGACGATCGCGTACCAGATCGCGGCGAGAACGCCCATGATCAGGGCGAACAGAAAACCATTCAGCCCGCCGACTAACGCCTCGCGCCAGATGATTCGCGCCGCGTTGGAGCCGGTGAGGTCCTTGGTCGCCAGCGAGCGGACAGCAACGGTTAGCGTTTGCGTCCCCGCATTGCCGCCCATGCTGGCGACGATCGGCATCAGGATCGCCAGCGCAACAACCTGATCAATGGCGGCGCCGAACATCGAAATAACGAGCGAGGCGAGAATCGCGGTGCCAAGATTGATCGCAAGCCATGAAAACCGGGAGCGCACCGTCTGCAAAACCGTGTCCGACAGCCCGGTGTCGGCTTCAACGCCCGCCAGCGCCAGCATGTCTTCGTGGGTTTCCTCGTGAACGATCTCAACGACGTCGTCGACCGTGATCATCCCGACGAGGCGCTCGCTGTCGTCAACCACCGGCGCTGAGATCAGGTTATATTGCTCAAACAGATAGGCGACTTCTTCCTGGTCCATGCCGACGGGAATGCGCCGAACCTCGACATCGGGGATAATGTCCTTGATGACGACGTCGCGTTGTGCGCGCAAAAGCGCCGATAGCGGCACCTCGCCGATCGGCTTGAAGCTCGGGTCGATCACGAAGACCTCGAAAAACCGGTCCGGCAATTCCTCAGCGCCGCGCATCCGGTCGATGATCTGACCGACAGTCCAGTAGGACGGCGCCGCGAAGATATCGCGCTGCATCATCCGGCCGGCGCTGTCCTCGGGATAATCGAACGCCGCGTGCAGCGCCAGACGGTCCGTAATCGGAACATCGGCGAGAATCTCCGCACGTTTTTCCTCGGCCAGCTCCTCAAGGACGAAGGCGGCGTCGTCGGTGTCCATGTCGGCGACGGCTTCGGCGACCTTGTCCGGCGCCATGGCGTCGATGACGCCCTCAGTCAGATCAGGGTCGAGCTCGGCCAGCACGTCCGAATCAAGCTCGCCGCCGAACAGCCCGATCAGGCCGCGGCGTTCTTCCTCGCCGAGAAGCCCTAAAAGGTCGGCAAGGTCGGCCGGGTGAAGCTCGGCGCACAGCTCCTGCGCGCGGTCCGGATCATTGGCGGCGACCGCTTCGGAGACCGATCGCACAAACGCATCGGACAGCGTCTGGTCGTCGCTGAACGGGGCCTCATCGATGAGCGCGTCGCCGCCGTCTGCGTCCGGCGGGGGGCCGTCGCCGGGCGGGCGCACGTTTTCATCAATGGCGGCTGGCTCGCTCATAAACGTCCGTTAATTATTGGATGGTCAAAAAGAACTGACGTCAAAGAGCTACGGTCAGTTCCCCTGATTTTCAAGGCTGGCCGCACATTTTCGATTGCTTCTTATTCAGCGGCAATCCGCAGCGATCTTCATTCGCGGAAATCGATAAGACCGCTGATGATTATGATGACGACAACACTCGTCGCGGCCAGCGCGATATATGTCGCCCGAATCGCTTTGCGCTTCAGGTCAGGGTCGACCGGCGCGCCGGGTTCTGCGCCTTCGACGCCGTCGTCCTCGGCTTCCCAGCGTGAGCGCACCCCGGTCGGCAACATCGCAAAAAACGCCAGCCACCAGATGATGACGAAGATGACAAAGGCGCCCGCGGGGTTCATGGCTCAGACCCTGTGAATGAGCGCTGCAACTGGCGGACGCTTACCCCAGAGCGCGCTCATCCGGGTTCTGATGACCCGTTTGATGATCGCCTCAACGGCGCCGTCGTCAGACATCTTGGTGCGCGGCGTTTCATCGAGCGCGTTGTCGACGGCTTCCTCAAGAAACCCCTGCACGTCGTCTTCGTCATCGGTCGATAAGGGCGCGCCGGCGAGCGCGACAACGCTCGGCGCGGCGAGACGCCCGCGCGCATCGAGCGCGACCGACACCGTCACGCAGCCGGCGAAGCCGAGCTTGCGCCGCTCGCGCATGGGCCCGGCGCCCTCGCTGAGGAGAACCGTTCCATCGAGATGCCAGCGGCCGGCGGGAACCTCCTCGACGATGTCCGGCCCCGCGGGGCTTAGCTGGATCATATCGCCATTGCGCGGAGAAAGCGCCCGCTTGGCGCCCTGCTCAAGGGCGAAGTCGGCGTGTTCTTCAAGGTGACGCGCCTCGCCGTGCACCGGGATCGCAATCTCGGGGCGCACCCATGCATACATCTGCTTCAGCTCATCCCGGCACGGATGGCCGGAGACGTGGATGAACTCATCTTTCTCGGTGATGATCTTAACGCCCAGCTCAACAAGATCGTTCTGCAGATCATAAATCTCGCGCTCATTACCCGGAATGATCTTTGAGGAAAAGATCACCGTGTCGCCGTCATTGAGCGTCAGATCGGGGTGGTCGTCGCGGGCGATCCGCGAGAGCGCGGCGCGCGGCTCGCCCTGACTGCCGGTGCACAGATAAAGCACATGCTCGCGCGGCAGATAGCCGGCCTCCTTCGCGTCGACAAAACGCATACCGTCCGGCAACAGGCCAACCTCGCGCGCCACATCGACGATGCGCAACATGGAGCGTCCGATCAGGCATACGCTCCGGTCGTTTTGATAAGCCGCTTCGCAAATCGAGACGACGCGCCCGACATTGGACGCGAACGTCGTCACCGCAACACGCCCTTCCTGCGCGCCGATGACCCGCGCCAGATTCTCGCGGACGTCGCTCTCCGACCCCGACTCGCCCGGCGACAGGACGTTGGTTGAATCACAGATCATGGCGAGGACGCCCTCGTCGCCAAGTTTTTTCAAGGTCGCATCATCCGTATGCGGCCCAAGTGACGGGTTCTTGTCGATCTTCCAGTCGCCGGTATGAAGCACCGCGCCATGCGGCGAGCGGATGACGACGCCGTTCGGTTCGGGGATCGAGTGCGTGAGCGTCACATATTCAAGGTCGAACGGGCCGACGGAAAAGCGCGCGCCCATGTCGATGACGTTGATCTTGATATCGATGTCGCGCTCGGCGAACTTGCGGCGCACTAATTCAGCGGTGAAGGGCGTTGCATAGATCGGACAGCCCAGCATCGGCGCGAGGAGCGCCACCGCCCCGATATGGTCTTCATGGCCATGGGTCAAAAGCAGCGCCAGCAGATTTTCTTTGTGGTCCAGAATATAAGTCGGGTCCGGACAAATCAGGTCGATTCCCGGCGTTGAAAGATCGCCGAACGTGACGCCGCAGTCGATCATGATCCACTGCCGGCCGGCGCCGCCGCCGAGCCCGTAGAGGTTCATGTTCATGCCGATTTCGCCGGAACCGCCCAGCGGGAGAAATACGAACGCGTCTTTGGCCATTAAGCGCCTTGTTTGTTGATCCGAGCTCAGGAGGGTTCAGCGCCTTTACGGGCTGCGAGGCGGAAATGGATTTCGAGAAGCCCTCTTATGGTGAGGTCGGCGTCGAAAATATCGATCGATGTTGTCGCGCCCTCAAAAAGCGCGGCGATGCCGCCGGTCGCAACAACCTTCATGGGGCGATCATATTCGCATTTGATGCGCGCGATCAGGCCTTCGATGAGGCTCACATAGCCCCAGAAAACGCCGGTTTGCATGGCCCCGACAGTGTCGGTGCCGATGATGCGCGGCGGCTTTTCGATGGCGATGCGCGGCAGGCGCGCGGCCGCTTCGTGCAGCGCCTGCATCGACAGATTGATCCCCGGTGCGATAACGCCGCCTTCAAAGCCCCCGTCGGCGCCGACAATGTCGAAATTCGTCGCCGTGCCGCTGTCAACGACGATCAGCGGGCCGCCATGGGCCTTAAAAGCGCCGACCGCGTTGACGAGCCGGTCGGCGCCGGCCTCGGAGGGTTTTGCGATCCGCACGTCAACGCCCGGAATATTGTCGGCGGCGACCACAAAAGGTTCGCACTCAAAATAACGCCGCGACAGATTGCGCAGATGGAACAGCGATTGCGGCACAACGGTCGCGATGATGCAGTCGGTGATGCAACCAAATGCGAGATCTTTCAGCGACATCAGCTGGGAGAGCCAGACGGCGTATTCGTCGGCGGTTCTGACCGTGGAGGTCGACGTCCGCCACTGAGCCAGCGCTTTCTCGCCGTCATAAAGCGCGATGACGGAATTGGTGTTCCCCACGTCGATGGCGAGAAGCATGGCTTAGTCCTTGTCTCCGCATGGATTTTCGCCGCCAAGCTGGACGCGCGCCGGGTCGCGGTCAAGCTTTTCCCGCTGGCTGGCCCGCGCCGCCGCCGCCTCGTCGGGGAAGAACACCTCGCCGGCGGTGACGGTTTCAACGCCGGCTTCGTTTTCGATGAGAAGCGCGCCGGTCTCGCTGAGCCCTTTGAAAACGCCGCGCGCCTCGCGCGTCGGCAAGCGCGCAACAATCGTCTGACCGAGCCCTGCGGCGAGCGCCGTCCACGGCGCGCGCAAGGCGGCGAACCCGTCCCGCGCCCAGGCGCCGCGCCAGCGCCGGAAGGCGCTATCGAGCGCTTTGACGAAATCCTGCGGCGTCGGCGCCGGCGCGCCATCGGCGTCCATCAGGCGCGCGGTCGGGTAAGCGACGTCGCCCGGTTTTGAAACGATGTTGACGCCGACGCCGAAAATCAGCATCGGGTCGCCGCCCGGCCCCTTGATCAGCTCAAGGATCATTCCGGAGAGTTTCGCCCCGCCGAGAAGGATATCGTTCGGCCATTTTACTGACAAATCGGCATCCGGCGCGAACTGACGCACCGCGTCCACCACCGCAAGCGCCGCCGCATAAGAGAGCTGTCCGGCGTCGGCGGCCGGTTGCGGGGCGGCGAAAATCAGGCTGGCGGCAACGTCGCCGGAGGCCTGGCGCCAGGCCGAGCCGCGCCGGCCATAGCCCGCCGTCTGCCGGGCGGCGACGATCCAGCATTCATCGCGCAATTCATCGCCCAGGTCAGCGTTGAGGCCCGCCGCGATCCGGCGTTTGGCTTCGGCGCTGGTGGAATCGATGGTGTCAAAATAAATGATTGTCGCGGCGGCGTGCGTCGCTGCGGAAGGCGGCGCCTGGGCCAATTAAAAGAGCGCCGCCGCCGCCTGATCGGCGGCCCCGCGCAGCGGCCCGATAAAGACAAACAGAATCGGGAACATCAACGCCGCCGACAAAAACGCCGTCAGGCTGAGGCCCGGCCCCGCCGGGCGCTCGAACAGCGGCGCCGGCTCATTGAACCACATGATCCAGATCACCCGCAGGTAATAGAAAGCGGACACAACGCTCATCACCGCACCGACCACCGCGAGCCAGATCAGGCCCGCATCGACCGCGGCGAAGAAGACAAACCACTTGGCGAGGAAGCCGGCCATCGGCGGGATGCCGGCGAGCGATAAAAACAGCACCGTGAACAAACAGGCGAGCGGCATGTTGGTCGACGACAGGCCCGACAAATCGGCGATGTTTTCCGTCATGCCGCCGCGCCGGCGCATCAGAAGAATGCAGGCGAAGACGCCGACGGTCATCGCGACATAGATCGCCATATAGATCAGCACCGAGGAAACGGCCTGGCTTGTCCCCGCTGCAAGGCCGATCAGCGCATACCCCATGTGACCAATCGATGAGTACGCCATCAGGCGTTTGATGTTGGACTGCATGATCGCGGAAAAGGCGCCGATCGTCATCGAAGCGACGGCGATCATGGCGATCACCGGCTGCCACTGATCGACAATATCGGGAAACGAGCCGACCATGGCGCGGGTGAAGAGCGCCATCGCGGCCATTTTGGGCGCAGCGGCGAAGAACGCCGTCACCGGCGTCGGCGCGCCTTCATAAACGTCCGGCGTCCACATATGGAAGGGCGCTGCGGACACTTTGAATGCAAGCCCCGAAATCAGAAAGACAAGTCCGATCACGAGGCCGACATTTTGGTCGGCTTCGCGCGCCACCGCTGCGATAGCGTCAAAGCTTGTCGCGCCGGTAAAGCCGTAGATCAGCGATGCGCCGTAAAGCAAAAGACAGGACGACAACGCACCGAGTACAAAGTATTTAAGCCCGGCCTCGGTCGAGCGCCGGCTGTCGCGGTTGAAAGTCGCCAGAATGTAAAGCGCCAGGCTTTGCGTCTCGACGCCCATGTAAAGCGAGATCAGATCATTGGCGGACGCCATCAGCGCCATGCCGAACGCCGCCAGCACGATCAAAACCGGATATTCAAACCGCGACAATTCCTCGCCGCCGACAAACCGGTCGGACATGGCGATCGCAAACGCCGCGGCGAGGAAGATGATGACCTTGGCGAAGCGCGCAAAAGCGTCGATCTGGAAAGCGCCGTCGAAGATCGCAATGGACGCGCCCCCTTCGCCGGTGGTGAGCGCCACAAGCGCGGCGGCGATGAGCAGCGCCATCGAGGCGAGCGCAATGCCGCGCGCGGATTTTTCGCCGACAAACACGCCGACAACAAGGAACACCATCGCCCCGACGGCGAGCATCAGTTCCGGGATCGCCGCGGCGAGCATTTGGAAAATCGACATCTATAAAGCTCCCGCCGAGGCGACCGCCGCGCTGTAGGCCGACAACATGCCGTCGACCGCCGGGCTGAAGACGCCAAGCGCCAGGCCCGGATTAACGCCGAAATATAGCGCCATCACCATCAACAGACCCAGGAGCGTTAACTCGCGCGGATTAACGTCGCTGATCGACATCAACGCCTCTTTGGTGAGGTCGCCATACATGACTTGTCTGTAAAGGCGCAGCGCATAAGCCGCCGACAGAATGACGCCGAACGCGGCGAAAAACGCGATCCATGCATTTGCCTTGAACGCGCCGGCCATGGTCAAAAACTCGCCGACAAATCCGGAAACGCCCGGCAGGCCGACATTGCCCATGGTGAAAAACAAAAACAGGAATGCGTAAAACGGCATCCGGTGGACCAGCCCGCCATAAGCCGCGATCTCGCGCGTGTGGACGCGGTCATAGACAACGCCGACGCATAAAAAGAGCGCCCCGGAAATAAAGCCGTGCGAGAGCATCTGGAACAGCGCGCCTTCAACGCCCTGTTCGGTGCCGGTGAAAATACCCATCGTCACAAAGCCCATATGCGCAACGGACGAATAGGCGATGAGCTTTTTCATATCCTCTTGCGCCAGCGCGACCAGCGAGGTGTAGATAATCGCGATGATCGACAGCGCAAAAACCAGCGGGGCGAAGTCGGCGCTGGCGACCGGGAACATCGGTAAAGAGAACCGGACAAATCCGTACCCGCCCATTTTCAACAGGATCGCCGCCAGCACCACTGAGCCGGCCGTCGGCGCCTGAACATGCGCGTCCGGCAGCCAGGTGTGCACCGGCCACATCGGCATTTTGACCGCGAAAGAGGCGAAGAACGCGAGCCACAGCCATTTCTGGGCGCCAACGGGGAAATCAAACTGTTGCAGCGTCGGGATGTCCGTCGTGCCCGCCGTGACATACATCCACGCCATGGCGATCAACAGCAAAAGCGAGCCGAGAAGCGTGTAGAGAAAAAACTTGATCGCCGCGTAAACCCGGCTCGGCATGTCAACGCCGCCGAAAATCTTGCGGCCATCCGATCCCCAGATCCCGATGATCAGGAACATCGGAATGAGGCTCGCCTCGAAGAAGATATAAAAGACGAACAGATCGAGCGCGCAGAAAACGCCGATGATCAGCGTTTCCAGCAACAAAAAGGCAATCATGTAGTCGGCGACGCGTTTTTGAACCGACGTCCATGAGGCGAGGATGCAGATCGGCATGAAAAACGTGGTCAGCAGGACAAACGGCATCGAGATGCCGTCGACGCCCATCTTGTAACTGACGCCCCCGCCGAGCCAGGCGGCGCTTTCCACGATCTGATACCCGGCGAGCGCGCCGTCGAAGTAAAGACCCATCACGAGAATGGAAAGTAGGAACGTGCCGCCGGTGAACATCAGCGCAATCCAGCGCGCCCGGTTGGCGATCGTCTCCAGTTCCCGCTCGCCATAGCTGCCGTCGGGATTGGAGCGCACCCAGAAGCGCGATAACGCAATCGACAAAACGCCGAGGAGCGGCAGGAACGTAATCAGGCTGAGCCAGGGCGCCGAAGCGGTCGATTCGATCATTGTCCGCCTCCGGATGTCATCAGAATATAAGTGATGAAGAGCGCAATGCCGATCAGCATGACAAACGCATAGTGATAGATGAGGCCCGACTGGATGCGCACGATGCGCCGCGCGCCGGCGCTCACCGCGGCGGCGATGCCGTCCGGACCGACGCCGTCAATGGTCTTGCCGTCGCCGTCTTTCCACAGGAAACGGCCGATCATCAGGGCCGGCTTGACGAAAATGAAGTCATACAGCTCGTCAAAATACCACTTGTTCTTGAGGAACGCGTAGATCATCCCGCCTTCCTTAATGAGGCCGGGACGCAAAGGATCGCCGCGCCCGTAATGCCAGAACGCCGCGCCCGCGCCGAGCGCCATCGCGACCAGCGGCGCCCACAGCACCCAGGTGGGGAAATGATGCTCGCCGTGCCCGCCGCTTTCCGCGTGACCGGCTTCGCCTGCATGCGCTTTCTCACCTGCATGGGCTTTTTCATCCGCATGCGCCGTATCGTTTCCGTGATCTGTGTCTTCGCCATGCGCGGCGCTTGCGGCGTGGCCCTTGTCAGCCGCTTTTTCCGCACCGTGATCATCGCCATGAGCGGCGGCTTCGGCTTTGTGAATGGCGCCGGCCCAGAACGCGTCGGCGCCCTTGCCGACGAAACTGCCGTAAAACGCCATGCCGGCGACAAGCGCTCCGATCGCAAGCGGAACCAGCGGCGCCATCATCGTGTCGGGCACCGCATGGGGGTGCTTGCGAATATGCTCGGGGGCGCGCGATTCCCGATAAAAAGTCAGGAACATTAACCGCCATGAATAAAACGCCGTCAGGACAGCGGCGAGAAGACCGACGGCGAAGGCATAGCCGGCAAACGGCAGGCCGCTTTCCATCCCCGCATAGGCGCTTTCGATGACATAGTCCTTTGAGACAAACCCGGCCGTGCCGAGCGGGGCGCCCAGCAATTTGACGCCCGGAATGCCGATCCCGGTGATGGCGATCGTGCCGATAAACATCAGCATATGCGTGAACGGCATCAGATTTTTGACGCCGCCCATCTTCTTCATGTCCTGTTCGTGGTGCATGCCGATGATGACGGCGCCGGAGCCGAGGAACAAAAGCGCCTTGAAGAAAGCGTGCGTGAAGAGATGAAACATCGCCGCGCCATAAGCGCCCACGCCGGCGGCGAAAAACATGTAGCCAAGCTGTGAGCAGGTCGAATAGGCGACGACGCGTTTGATATCGTCCTGCAGGAGGCCGACAGTCGCCGCGAAGATCGCCGTCGTGGCGCCGACCAGCGTCACCAGCGCCGCCGCGTCCGGCGCATATTCGTAAATCACCGAACACCGGCAGACGAGATAAACGCCCGCCGTCACCATCGTCGCCGCATGGATCAGCGCCGACACCGGCGTCGGGCCTTCCATGGCGTCGGGCAACCATGTGTGGAGGAGAAACTGGGCCGACTTGCCCATCGCTCCGATAAACAGAAGGATCGCGATCAGGGTCAGCGCGTGCCATTCGCCGCCGAGAACTGAAATGGTCAGGTCGCGAATTGGCGCGCCGGACGCCGCCCCGAACGGAACCGCCTCGCCGTTCGCCGCAATCACCGCAAAGACCGTGTCAAACTCCACCGAGCCGAACACGTAAAACACCGCAAAAATGCCAAGCGCAAATCCGAAATCGCCGACGCGATTGACAACGAACGCCTTGATCGCCGCGTCATTGGCGGATTTTTTCTTGAACCAGAAACCGATCAGCAAATACGAGGCGAGCCCGACGCCTTCCCAGCCGAAAAACAGCTGCAGGAAGTTGTCCGACGTGACCAGCATCAACATCGCGAAGGTGAAGAGCGACAGATACGCAAAAAAGCGCGACTGCTCGCCATAATCCTTCATGTACCCCATGGAATAGACATGAACGAGGAACGAAACGCTGTTGACGACGACAAGCATCACCGCCGAGAGCGCATCGAGGCGCAAAGCCCATGCGGCGCGGAAATCGCCGGACGCGATCCAGGTGAAAAGCTCAATCGTGCGCGTGTTCGCTTCCCCGCCGAGGACCGTCGTGACATCGAACAGCAATATCCACGAATAGATAGCGGCGAGGCCCATCAGGGTCGAGGTGACGATTTCCGATGCGCGCGCGCCCGCGAACCTGCCGATGGGCATCGACAACAGGGCCCCAAACAGCGGCAGAAAGACAACGAAAGCTTCAAATCGCATCGAACTAATTCTTCATCAGATTGGCGTCTTCGACCGCGATGTCGCCGCGGGTCGAGAAAAAGGCGACAAGAATGGCGAGGCCGACTGCGGCTTCGGCGGCGGCGACCGTCAGCACCATGAAGGCGAACACCTGGCCCACAAGATCGCCGAGAAACTGAGAGAACGCGACGAGATTGATATTGACCGCCAGCAACATCAACTCAATCGACATCATGATAATGATCACGTTCTTGCGGTTCAGAAATATCCCCGCCATGCCGATCGCAAACAGGATCGCCGCGACGGTCAGATAATTGCCAAGCCCGATTTCAAGCATCGCCGCGCCCCTCGCCCCTTTTTAAATGCCTTGCCCGGTGGGCACCTTGACCACCTCAACGCCATCCTCGCGCCGGCGCGCCACCTGCGCCGCCGGGTCCTGTTTCTTCACGCCCTCGCGGGTGCGGAAAGTCAGGACAATCGCGCCGATCATCGCAACCAGAAGGATCATGCCGGCGATCTGGAAGTAGTGAATATAGTCGGTGTAAAGAATGAGACCGAATTCCTCGATATTGTTGACGACAGCCGGATCGGAAACGGTCTCGCTTGCTTTCGGCGAGGGATGCGCGCGCGCCAGCTCCGCGTCGGAGGGAAACGCCCAGACCGAGACAATCATCGTCAGCTCGATCACGACAAGCGCCGCCAGCCCGCCCGCAATCGGCAGATATTGCAGGAAGCCCTGCTTCAACTCGACAAAATCCACGTCGAGCATCATCACGACAAAAAGGAACAGGACCGCAACAGCGCCCACATAGACGACGACCAGCAACATCGCCAGATATTCAGCACCCATCAATACGAAAAGCCCGGCGACCGAAATAAAAGTCGAAATCAGGAAAAGAACCGAGTGCACGGGATTTTTCGACGCGACGACCATGAGCGCAGCGGCGACGGCGGCGATGGAAAAAACCCAGAATGCGGTGGCTGCCAGGATCATATCGATATGCGCGTCGGCGCGCCTTTTCGGTATCGGGCTCCGCGTTCAGGGGAACGGGCAAAGCGCTGATTGGACATGGGCCTCGCCGAGGTGGGCGGCGGCGGGGCGCGGGATGAGAATTTCGCCGATCTTTAGACCGCCCGTCGGTTGATTGCAAAGGGGAATGGACCGGTTTCAAAAGAGCCGCGTCCGCACGGCGTGCGGCTAGCGATAGGGGGCGTCGAGTTCGAGGTTCTTGGCGATTTCGCGCTCCCAGCGCTCGCCATTCGCAAGCAGCCGGTCCTTATCGTAAAACAGCTCCTCGCGGGTTTCCGTGGCGAATTCGAAATTCGGTCCCTCAACAATGGCGTCGACCGGACAAGCCTCCTGACAAAAGCCGCAATAGATGCATTTCGTCATGTCGATGTCGTAGCGGGTGGTGCGCCGCGAGCCGTCTTCGCGGGGCTCTGCTTCAATGGTGATCGCCTGGGCAGGACACACCGCCTCACAGAGCTTGCAGGCGATGCAGCGTTCCTCGCCATTGGGGTAGCGACGCAGGGCGTGTTCGCCGCGAAAACGGGGGCTGAGCGGGCCTTTTTCAAACGGGTAATTCACCGTCGGCTTGGGGCGAAAATAGTATTTCATCGCCAGCATGAACGCGCCGACAAAATCGGCGAGCATGAAGCCTTTCAGCGCCTGGGCTACTCTCGACATCGGGCTAACTTCTCCAGCTCTGATAATAGTCCGCAAAAGGCGGGATCGCGATCTGCAGCGCGGCCAGAGCCAGAATATAGGTCAAACAGAACGGCAGGAATATCTTCCAGCCGATGCGCATCAGCTGGTCATAGCGATACCGCGGCACGATCGCTTTCACCATTGCGAACATGAAGAAACAAAAGACGATTTTCGCGCAAAACCAAAATACCGGCACCGTCTCAAGCGGAGCCCAAGGTATCGGAGAATGCCAGCCGCCAAGGAACAAGATCGTCAGCATTGCGCACATCAAAACGATGTTGGCGAGTTCGCCGATCATGAACATCAAAAACAGCGTTGAGGAATATTCCACCTGATAGCCGGCGACGAGTTCGGATTCAGCTTCCGGCAAGTCAAAAGGCGGCCGGTTCGTCTCAGCGAGGGCGGCGATGAAGAACACCACAAAGATCGGAAACAGCGTGATGAAATTCCAGTTCCAGAACCCGCCGCCGCCGCGCATCTGGCTGTTGACGATATCGGTGAGATTAACCGAGCCGACCACCAGAACGACACACAGGATCGTCAGGCCGATTGCGACTTCGTAGGAGACCATTTGCGCCGCCGAGCGCAGCGAGCCGAGAAACGCATATTTCGAATTTGACGCCCAGCCGCCCATGATGACGCCGTAAACGCCGAGCGAGGAAACCGCGAATAGATAGAGCACGCCCACATTAATGTCAGAAACAACGAGCCCCGGTCCGACGGGGATCACCGCCCAGCCGATCAGCGCCAGGACGAAGGTGATGATCGGCGCCAGGACGAACACGGTTTTGTTCACCCCGGCGGGGATAATCATTTCCTTGAAAACGAATTTGAAGAGGTCGGCGAAAGACTGAAGCAAGCCGAACGGACCGACGACGTTCGGGCCCTTGCGCATTTGCACCGCGGCCCAGACCTTGCGGTCGAAATACATCAGGAACGCTTGCGCGACGAGCAGCGTCAGGACAATCGCCAGCGACTGAATGACCACCGGCACAAGCCAGTTGACCCAGCCGAGATCGGTCGGGCGCGACGATATATATGTCCAGAAGGCTTCCATGGTTCCGGGTCTTAATCCGGATTGGCGGGCGCGTCACCTGTCGGGCGGGCAAAATCGCATGGGAAAATCGGTCGCGCCCGGGCGGCGCGCCTGCCTGCGCCGCGCGCGAGCTATTTCCCCGCCCAAGCTATGGCCGCGCGCAAGCCGCGCTCAGCCAGACTTCCACGACGCTCCCTCTGCAACGCCCCTGCAGCACCCTCGCAGCGCCCTTGCAGCGCCCTTGCAGCGGCCTTGCAGCGCCGCGGGCGATCAGCGAATGGTCACGTCGGAGAAAAGCCCGCCGCTTTCACGCACCTCGGAAGGATTGCCGAAGACATCGATATCGCCGACGCCGCTCGCTGACGCATCGACGCTTTCGGAGGCGAACACCGTCGCATCGCCGACCCCGGACACCCTGACATTGGCGTCCCTGCATTCAAGGCCGCGCGCATTGAGATCGCCGACGCCAGAGACGCGCGCGCGCAACCGGCCGCATTGGCCCGACAGTTCCATGTCGCCGACTCCGGAAATCTCGACTTCAAAGCCTTCCGCGTCGATGCCGCTGATCTTGCCGTCGACAACGCCGGAAACCTCAAGCGCATTCAGCGCCGGCATGACAATCCGCGCATCGACGCTGTCGCGCCGGTCCCAGTTGCGCTTGCCTTTTTTCATGGCGAGCTTGAGGACGCCGTCCTCGACATAAATGTCGGTGCGCTCCCGCTCGCGGGCGCTCGCCTTGATGGACACCGAAAATTCGCCGCCGACGGTCACGTCGACATTATAAACCCCCGAGACATCGATCCGGTCAAAGCCGGCGAGTTCATAGGATTGTTCGGTGCGCGCGCGGTCGTCTTTTCCGTCGTCGCCGTCGTGTTCGCCCGGGTGCAAGGCCCCGGCGCTCGCGAACGGGAAAACACAGACGCTAAGAAAGAGCGCGCCGACGCCGGCGAAAAGTCCGGTGCGATTGATTTTTGACATGGCCATAAAAATTTCTCCCTGCGCGCCCCGTCGCGCGATGTTACACCTGTAACAGATGCGCCGCCTGCTGTCCAAGAATTCATAATCCTCTGATTTTGCGTGTAAAAACATGTCTCACCGCGTTGTGAGCAAGCGTGTGTGGACGCCGGCGGGCGAAAACATATTTGTAAAGGGGCGAGGCGCGGCATAAATACACGCCTGCGGTGAGATGACGCCGACGCGCACCATAACAACAAGGGGAACACCATGAAATTCTTCAAAGCGTTCGTTGCGGCCATCGTGGCTGCGCCCATGATGATCGGCGCATTTTTTCTGGACGCCAGCGCAGCTGATCTCCAGCAGTTTTCACGCCACGCGGAGGCCGGCGACGTGACCGTCGATAATTCGGCATACGCCGCATTTCTCAACAAATATCTGAAGGCGAGCCCGGACGGGGTGAACCTCGTCGACTATGGCGCGGTCACCAAAGAAGACCGCGAAAGCCTGCAAGGCTACATCCGGCTCCTGGAAGCCACTGACCCGACGACGCTTTCAAAGGACGAAGCTTTCGCCTTCTGGGGCAATCTCTACAACGCCGTGACGCTGGAAGTCATCCTTGAGGACTATCCGGTCGCGTCAATCCGCGACATCAAGCCCAATATATTTGCGGTCGGCCCCTGGGGGCTTGAGAAAACGACGGTGAACGGCGCTGCGCTGACGCTGGATAACATCGAACACGACATCCTGCGCAAATTCTGGGACGAGCCGCGTGTCCACTATGTGGTGAACTGCGCCTCAATCGGCTGTCCGAACCTGCGCATGGAGCCCTGGACCGCCGAGGGGCTTGATGAGGCGCTCACCGCCGCCGCCAAAGACTACATCAACAACCCGCGCGGCGTCGCGGTGACGAACGGCAAGGTCACCGCATCGACAATCTACAAATGGTTCAAAAAAGACTTCGGCGCATCGAACGCCAACATCATTGCGCACTGGAAAAAATATGCCGATGACGACCTTTCCGCCGCGCTGGACGGCGTCTCGCGCATCAACGGCTACGACTATGACTGGTCGCTCAACGACGCCAAATAGAGCCGCCTGACGCAATGGTCACTTTGTTCAGTAAACCAATCTCTTTGTGCTTTCGTGTTGGCTTTGGCCTTGGCGCCGCGCTGCTTGCGGCGACCGCGGCCGCCGCGCAGAGCGGGTTTCCCGCGCCGGTCGAAAAAGCGCTCGCCGAAGCCGAAGCGCAGGACGATTATCGCGTTTCCTATTCGATGCGCTTCATCTGGCCCGACGCAGAACCCGTCACCGCGCGCTACGATGCGACGACAAAGCGCTGGGCGACGCTGTCGGGCGATCCCGACGCGCTGAGCGGTGCGGGGCCTAAAAAATTCAAAACGTGGAAGCGGGTTGAATCGAAACCCGGCGGTCTTCTTTATGCGGACTACCGGTCGTCGTTGCGCGATGTCACGCTTGTCGGCGAGACCGACGACGCCCTGACCTATAACTTTGTCTCCCCGCAAACCCCCGATAGCCTTGAAGAAGCGGCGGACGTGGTTGAGACGAAACTCGTCATCGACAAAACGGACGGACGCATGAGCCTTTATTCGGTTCGCGCCCTGAAGCCGTTCAAACCGAATGTCGCCTCGAACCTGGAAGAATTTGAATTCACGCAAACCTTTGCGCGCATCGGCGATGACGGCCCGGCCGTCATGACCAAGACTTATTGGCGAGCCAAGGGCAAGCGCGTTTTTTCGTCGGTTGACGAGGAATACACGGTTGAATTTTTCGATTTTGAGCCGGTTACGGATTAATCGCCGCTGGACCGTTTGAACGGCGCGTATCGATATCGCCCGCCGCGACGGCCTCGGCTTTCAATGTTCTGATCCGTCGTGCATTGAGCCGTATCTTGCCCCACACCAAGATGAATTGCGCCCATTGGCGGACCATCAGGATGAACGCCGCCGCGCCCCACTTTTGATATTTCTGGCGCTGCCGCAGGCCCTCAATGTAGGTGACGGCGTGGCCTTCAGCGAACGCGTTTGAATACCAGTTTAAAAACAAAACGATGCCGTAGCCGCGCATCATTTCCGACCATCCGAGACGGCTTGCCAGATTGACCGCGTCCGCAAAAAATGAGCGCAGCATCACGCGCTCGCCCGAGATCGGGCCGAACAGGGTTTTCCAGCCCCAGCGGAAGGGTGCGGTTCTGAAAGGCGCAAACCAGTTCAGCGGCAAGGCGCGGCTCGACAAGGACTGCGAGACGCCGCCTTCGTGGTAACGCCTGACGAGGCGGCTGATATGGTCGGGCGCAAGACCGGTCAGGTCAGCATCGCACCAGACGAAGAGCGCCTCGTCCGGCACGGCGTCAAGATGATGCATGATCGCTTGCCCCACAGGCACGCGAACGGGGAGGCTCGTCACCGCAACGCCGGCGGCGAGCGCGATGGCGCGCGTGTCGTCCTCCGAGGCGTCGTCGACAACATGGATGCGGTCAATCGCGGGGCAGGCCTGCAGGGCGGCGATCACATCGCCGATCGTTTCAGCCTCATTATAGGCGGTGACGAGCGCGATCACGGGCAAGGCAGACGACGTCGGCGCCGGGCCGCGGGCGTCCTTCATCTCGGTTTCCTGCATCTCGTGCGTCTTCCGCGCCTGGCGCGACATCAACGTCTCCCCTGAGGGCGCCATCCGCGGCGGCGCCTTTTCGCCAACGGCGCGCGGCCCGCGCGCCCCGCCGCTACTCGGCGGCCGCTATTCAGCAGCCCCTATTCAGCAGCTACAGTCCGGATGTTCACCGCCGCCGAACATTGCGCCATGGTCTGCGACGCGCGCGCCACCGGATTGGTGAAATAGAAATTCGTCACCGCCGACACGAACGGCGTCTCATAAAGCGGGCCGTCGGTCCCGAGCCTCGCCAGCGAAAAGCCGCGCGCGGGCGCCTTCGTGAGATCGTCCGTCTGATTGACGGTTTCGGTCGCACTGTCGGCGACATCGACATCAACAGCGGCGTCAGCAGCAGCGCGCATTTGCGCCGGGCTTTGATCGATCCGCGCCAAAACCGGCGCGTCGGCGATCATCGCCTGACGCAGCGCGAAGAGATCGTCATAGGCGAGCCTCTTACCCATGCGTTCTGAGAGCGCGCGGATAATCGCCCAGTCCTCGCGCGCCTCACCTGGCGGGAAATACGCCCGGCGCGCCATCTGGACCCGGCCCTCCGTATTCACAAATGTGCCGTTCTGCTCCGTATACGCCGCTGCGGGAAAAATCACGTCCGCCTTGCGCGCGCCGGCGTCGCCATGGTGGCCCTGATAGATCACAAACGCGCCGCCAAAGCGGGCGGGGTCGATTTCATCGGCGCCGAGATTGTAGATTACTTCAATGTCGCGGTTTTCCGCGCCGGTAAGAATGCCTTCAAGATCGCGGCCGCCCGCGCCCGGCAAAAAGCCGAGGTCCAGCGCGCCGACGCGTCCGGCCGCCGTGTGCAGAATATTAAATCCGTTCCAGTCATCGGTGCGCGCGCCAACTTTATCGGCGAGCCGCGCCGCGGCGGCGAGCACGGCGGCGCCGTCGCTGCGGGTGAGCGCGCCCATGCCGATGATGATCGCCGGGCGCTTGGCCCCGTTCAGCGCCTCAAAGAAATCGCCTTCGCCCTTTTCCAGCGCCGCCAGGCTTTGCGGCCCGGCGCCCAGATAATCATAGTCGAAGGTGAGCGCGGCCATCTCGCCGATCAGGCCGATCTTCAGGTGTTTATCAGCAAGCCAGGCCTTGCGGATGCGCGCATTGACAAGCGGGGCTTCCGTACGCGGATTGGTTCCGATCAAGAGGATCGCATCGGCGCTTTCAAGACCGGCGATACCGCTATTGAAAAGATACGCCTCGCGCGCCGGGACGTCGATCCTGGCGCCGTCCTGACGGCAATCGCGGTGCGGCGAGCCAACCGCGTCCATCAGATCCTTCAACGCCTTGACGGCTTCGGCGGACACAAGATCGCCGGTAATCGCTGCGATCTTGTCCGCGGGCGTTGCGGTCAACCGTTCAGCGGCCGCGCCGAGCGCCTCGCCCCAGGATGCAGCCCGCAACTTGCCGTTCTCGCGAATGTAAGGCTTGTCGAGACGCTGGCGTTTTAATCCGTCCCAGATGAACCGGGTCTTGTCGGAAATCCATTCCTCATTCACGTCTTCATGCAATCTCGGCAGGATACGGAGGATTTCACGCCCGCGCGTATCAACGCGGATGTTGGAGCCCACCGCGTCCATCACATCGACGGTTTCGGTTTTGGTCAGCTCCCACGGCCTGGCGTTAAAGGCATAAGGGCGCGAGGTCAGCGCGCCGACGGGACAGACATCGATCAGATTGCCGGTCAGCTCGCTGTCGACCGTCTTTTCAAGATAGGTCGTGATTTCCGCATTCTCGCCGCGATTGACAAGCCCGAGGTCGTCGACGCCCCCAATCTCGGTCGCAAAACGCACGCAGCGGGTGCATTGAATGCACCGTGTCATGATCGTCTTGATCAGCGGGCCCATGTGTTTTTCTTCAACGGCGCGCTTGTTTTCTTGAAACCGCGAGCCGTCGCGGCCATAGGCCATCGCCTGATCCTGGAGGTCGCACTCCCCGCCCTGGTCGCAAATCGGACAGTCGAGCGGATGGTTGATCAACAGGAATTCCATCACGCCTTCGCGCGCCTTTTTGACGAGCGGCGTGTTGGTGAAAAGCTCCGGCGGCGCCCCGTCGGGCCCGGGGCGCAGATCGCGCACATTCTGCGCACAGGAGGCGACGGGCTTCGGCGGGCCGCCTTTCACCTCGATGAGACACATCCGGCAATTGCCGGCGACCGACAGCCGCTCGTGATAACAAAAGCGCGGGATTTCCTCGCCGGCGGCTTCACAGGCCTGCAGCAGCGTCAAATTTGAGGCGACTTCAATTTCCTCGCCGTTGACCTTGATAACCCGCGTCTCGCTCATATCGACTGCGCCTGCCTCTTCGTTTGCATCGACGCGCCGACGCGCGCCGTTGTCGTTCCAGTCGGTTGTCTAGCGGCATTTTTCGAGGGTTTCCAGCGCGTTGCAGCGTCGCGGAAGCCGCCGGGGGCCTCGGCCCGCAATCATCAGCACAGGCGTAATAACGGGCGCAATAACCAATTGGGACCGCCGCGCCGGCATTATCGCAAGGCGTTGAAAATAATGCGCAATCGAATGCCGACTATACAAAGTGTAGGAAACTTTTCCCCGCCCCCGCGCGCCGCCCTTAAAATCAGCCTCGCCCTCAGGGAAGGCCAGTCCGTGGCGACGTAGCGTATCGGATAGCACCCCTTCCACGCGGGCGGTCGCGGCGCAGGGGCGAATTTCTCCGGCGCCGGGCCGTTTGACAGAGTGAATAGTTTGTTCCCGCGTCGGTCGCGCAAATCGGAGACTGTCCGGGAATAGAGATCAACAACGCCCTCGCACAAGGGCGGCCGGGCGCTGCGCATCACTAACGCAGCCATAGTGCAGCCATGCGCGCCCCGGCCGTCCGCGACGGGCGCCAAAACGCGTGCGTCGTTTGGCGGAAGTCTTTTTAATCCTTAGACGCATCTTTTACACAAACCGCGGCGGGCTCATTCCTTGTCATAATGTAATGACAATCCGTTCATTAAACTCAGTTTATCATTACCCTCATTTTAATTGAAATGCTGACTAATCCGTACCCATATGTGTTTAGCCAAAAGGCGTAAGGGCGCCGCGAAAACTCCGCAGCGTATCATCGGCGAAACGGGGCGTCCTTATTTCCACCGCCTGTTCGATCAGGCCTGACGACACAAATGGAGCACTACTGATGAAAACCCCAATTGCTATTGCCGCTATCGCCGCTCTCTCAATCGGCGCTGCATGCGCGGAAGAAGCCGACGTCGAAGAAACGACAATCGCACAGGCTGACGCTTTTACATCGCTTGACGTTGACCAGTCGGGCGGCGTTTCGATCGACGAAGCGCGCGTTGCCGCGCCTGATCTGACTACGGAAGAATTCACCGCCTATGATGCGGACGCTTCCGGCGAGCTGTCGCGCGATGAGTTCAACGCGTGGGCGCAATCGAAAAACGACGAATCCCAGGATCAGTAAGCCTGCGATGAGTGAGAATGGGTCCGAAAAAGGCCCCTTTTGGGCGCACGGCCGACCCCCTTGCGGCCACTTGTTAACGGGCGGGCGGGCCTACCCTCCCCTGACCGTCCGCACCGCCCGGCAACGGCGCTCCGATCGCCTCACCTGACCGGAACCGCCGCCTGACCGGACGACCCACCCGGAACGGGTGCGCCTGAAACAAGACCGCTCCGGCGATCATCGCCGGAGCGGTCTCTGTCTTGGAAGACAATCGCCCTGAAAAGACCTCGGTCTGAGCAGCGCAATTTCGTAATTTCTCAGCCGAAAGACTGCGAAGTCACAGAAAAGACTTGTCGGTTAGCCGCGCACCGAAGGCTGCTCCGATGCGCATGCGTCCCCGCTTAAGCCTTTCGGCTTCATGAAATCACTCGACATCAGATCACCTCCTTTCGATTGGTTAGACACGAGCGAAAGTTTGGGGAGCGCCGCCGCCGATTGCAAGGGCCGCAACGCCGCATGGCCCTTGGTTCAGGGGCGCTTGACATCGAGTGTGGCGCCGCCAACCGCCGGCGGCGGGCCTTTTGAGGGTTTCGGCCGCCGCGCCGAGATCAAGGCGTGCGCCGCCGGGTTCACCCCTTCAAGATCTCATCGACCCAAACCGGGACAATCTCGCCCGCTGGCCCATAACGGCCCTCGGTAAAAAGCGCCGCATTTTCCGATCGTTCAAGGTTCAGCTCCATCGCCGGCAGACCGAGCGCGCGCGCTTCGCTGACGAAGCCTGCCGCCGGATAGACCGACCCGGACGTTCCGATCGACACAAACAGATCGGCCGTGAGGAGCGCGTCCATGATCTCGTCCATGTACATCGGCATTTCGCCGAACCAGACAATGTGCGGGCGCATGGCGCCGGCGACGCCGCAGGTTGTGCACGACGTCTCAACGCTGAGCGGCGCGCGCCAGACTGAAACCGCCGCGCACGCCGCGCAACGCACTTTCGTCAGTTCCCCATGCATATGGAAGAGCGCCTTAGACCCCGCGCGCTCATGGAGATCGTCGACATTTTGCGTGACCAGCGTCAGCGCGCCGCCGCGCGCGGTCAGCCCCGCTTCAAGATCGGCGAGCGCGCGATGGGCGCGATTGGGTTCGACGCCCGCCAACCCGGCGCGCCGCTCATTGTAGAACGCATGAACCTTATGCGGATCATTAGCGAAGGCTTCAGGCGTCGCGACCTCGCTGACGTCATAGCGCGCCCAGACCCCGTCCGGGTCGCGAAATGTCGCGACGCCGGACTCAGCGGAGACGCCCGAGCCGGTGAGGATCAAAATATTTTTCGCGTTCTTGACAGTCATCGTCCCCATTCTGGCGCCCGCGCGCGCAGGCGGCCAGCGGAAAGTCCGGCGGCGGCAAAGACCGTGCGACGGTCATGCGCGCAGAATTGACCGCCGCACCGCCGCAACCTATGCCAGTGGTATGACCAGTGTCATGAAAAGGGTCCTGTTTGTTTGCCTTGGCAATATCTGTCGCTCGCCGGCGGCCGAGGGCGTAATGCGGGCGAAAGCCGCGGCGCGGGGCGTTAAACTGGTGATCGATTCGGCCGGCACGGGCGCATGGCACGAAGGCTCGCCGCCCGATGCGCGCATGACGGCGGCCGCGAAACGGCGCGGTTATGCGCTCGCCGGCCAGCGGGCCCGCGCCGTTGAGCTTTCCGATTTTTACGACTTTGATTTCATGCTCGCGATGGACATGCGCAATCGCGACGATCTTTTGCGGATGGCGCCGCCAAACCGCGACGCCGATATCAGACTGTTTCTCGATTTCGCCGACGGCGAGGAACGCGAGACGCCGGACCCATATTACGGCGGCGACGCCGGTTTTGAACATGTCCTCGACCTGGTCGAGCGCGGCGTCGACGGTTTTCTCGATTTTCTGGACGACAATTAGCGGCCCAGCGGTTTGGGGGCCAAGCGGCTTAGGGGCCCATCGGTTTAGGGATCAAGCGGGATTGTTTCGACAATCTCGTAATGCGCGCCTTCGCCGCCGAGATACGACTCATAGAGATGAAATGCGCGCACTGGAAACGGGCCTAAGCGGAAAAGACCGTGTCCGGCGCAATACCGCTCGGCGCTTTCCTGAGAGACGCCGCGGACATAAGCAAGCGTCACATGCGGCGCGAATTTCCGGTTCTCAAGCGTGATCGCATAGCGGCGCAACGCGGTTTCGATTTTCGCCTGCAGATGATCGAGCGCCGGGTTCGCCTCAACCCCGGCCCAGAGCGATTGCGGTTTTTGACCGCCGAAATAACCGCACCCTTTGAGCGTCAGCGAAAATGACGGCGCGGTCACGCCGGCGACAGCGCTCGCGGCTTCTTCAAGGCCATGGCGGTCGACATCGCCGATGAATTGAAGCGTCAGGTGAAAAGCCTCGACCGGGCGCCAGCGCGCGCCGTCAACGCCCGACTGCAATTGCGAAAGGCCGTCCGCGACGAGTTCAGGCAGCGACAGGGCGACAAAAAGACGATGCACAGGCTGGCGATGGGCTATGGGCGGCGGGATGACAAGCGCGGCCCGCCCGCCGCTGACCGGACCGGTTCTATTGCTAGCACAACGCCGGTTTTAACGATATCCGCAAATCGGCAATGCTTATTGTTCAGGGCTCGCCTGCGTTTCAGCGCTCGCTTTGGCGCTGGCGCTGGATTCAACATTCGCTTCGGTATTGGCCTGATCGCCGCCGCTGTCGCCGGCCTCGCCTTGCGCGAGAGCAACTCTCGTCCAGATAAACGTCTTGGGACAGAGGAACCCGACGCAGCCGCTGACTTCAAGATTGCCGTCCTCGAGCTTGTTCACCCGCACGCCGTACCATTTCATCTCGCCTTCTTCGATCGATTCATCGACTGCGTTGATCCGTCCCCGGCGATAGGCGCCGTCGCCTTTGTCCTTCAGGTTACGCACGAGTTGAAAGCCGACAATCGAGGCGCCGTTCGGCATTGTCTGCGGTTGATCGGGCAGCGGATCGACGATTTCGATGATGGTGGCGCAAATGCGCGGCGCGTCGTCTTCTTTGCGGTCGCCGGCGTCATCGGCGCCGGCCTCATCGTCGCCGCCCTGATCGGCGGCGCAGGCGTGAAACTCGACATTGAGGGTTGTCGGAGACGGGCTCTCGGGGTCGGTCTTGCCGGTATTGAAAATCCCGGTCAGCGAAACCTCGGCCCCGCGATCCGCATCGCCCGCCGCGCCGTCCTGGGCCATCGCGCCGGAAGCCATGATCATCAGGGCGAACCCGGCAAAGAGCGGGCGGGAAAACACTGTGGCGGTCATTTTGTATTCCTTTACTGAAACCCATCACCAGAACGCACCAAAGGTACGGTCAACGAGAAAGCCTCTGGCGCTATAAAATCTCTGGCGCTGTTTTGCGCATTGGCGCGCAAGGCGTCATCATGAACAACGCAATCAATCGCGCGCCGCGCCGCCCATCATGACGCGGGACATAGCAGGGTTTCAATGGACCAGAAACGACTTCTTTGCATCGGTTACGGCTATAGCGCCGGCTTTGTCGCCGAACGCGCGCAACGTAAAGGCTGGTCGGTCGCCGGCACGACCCGCGATGAGCGAAAAGCGGACCGCTTGGCGGGCGCCGGCGTTGCGCCGGTAATCTGGGAGAGCGGCGGCGATACGGGCGCGCTCTGCAACGCCATCGCCCAATCGAGCGCCCTGCTGGTGTCAACGCCGCCGGGCGCGGCGGGCTGTCCGGCGCTGGGCGCTCTCATGGCGTGCGTTTTTGCGCGCGACGCAGCAGCGCGACCGACTTGGGCTCGACAGACTGGGGCGCAACAGCTGGACTGGATCGGCTATCTGTCAACCAATGGCGTATACGGCGACCATGGCGGCGCATGGGTCGACGAGACAACGCCGCCGAAACCGACAAGCGCGCGCGCCCGCGACCGCCTCGGCGCCGAACAAGCGTGGCGACGCTTTGGCGACGACCACAAAATCCCGGTTGCGATTTTTCGCCTGCCGGGCATTTACGGGCCCGGCCGCTCAGCGCTCGACACGGTGCGCGCCGGCCGCGCCCGGCGGATCTTCAAGCAAGGCCAGGTGTTCAGCCGCGCCCATGCGGCCGATATCGCCGAGGCTGTGATCGCGGGCCTTAGCGCGCCGGAGATAAACGGCGTTTTCAACATCGCCGACGATGAGCCCGCCCCGCCCCAGGACGTCATCGCTTACGCTTGCGATATTCTGGGCGTCGCGCCGCCGCCGCTCATCCCGCTGGAAGAGGCCGACCTTTCGCCCATGGCGCGCAGCTTTTACGCCGATAACAAGCGTGTACGGAACAATCGTGCAAAAGAAATGCTGGACTGGCGGCCCCGGTTCGCCACCTATCGCGAGGGGCTCGACGCGGTCTTGAAGGATGAAGCGCGCGCCGCGCGCTAGGCCGACAGGCGCGGATAGCAGCTGTTAAAAAAGCTCCGTAACAAGATCAGCGTCTTGTGGGCTTCGCCTTTTTCGACCAGCATTTCAATCGAGGCGCGCGACAGATCGAAGATATCTTCAAAGGTCTCCTCACAGCCGCGATAGCCGAGCGTCCAGCGGGAGAAAGAGCGGGTCTCAATCGGCTCGCGCACAAGCGTCAGCACGTTTTTATGGCGCGGGTCGTTTTGAATGCGCGCGAAAGTGGCGTCGAGCGCGTCCGGCGCGCCCTCAAGCACCTGAATGAACGACTGTTCTGCGTAGAGGAGGACGCCCGTGATATCGGCGGCGCGATTATTGGCGCGCGCTTTCGTCAACAGCGCATGCAGACCGACGCAGCTCATCTCCTGCGTGGCGGAGCTGATGTAAACGAGCGTTTCGATGGGCTCGGGCTGGGCTTGGCTATCCATAACCAAACCGTAACGACAAAGTCTTTCGGTTTGGTTTCCCGGAAAGCCCGCCCGAAGCGCACGCCGAACGCCATGCAGGCGCGCACGCAACGGCCTCGCATTTCCCGTGCGGCCCACCACGCCGCAGACATAAAGAAATCTTTATATGTCCCTTGGCGGGGACCGGGGCTGTTGCTATAAGCGCGCCAGAATTTGCCGGCGCGCGCGCAGCGCCCGCCGCTCATCCCGCGATCACCAAGGAAGGACATCGCCACATGGCTGACCAGGACTACATCGTTAAAGACATTTCGCTCGCCGATTGGGGGCGCACCGAGCTTGATATCGCCGAAACCGAAATGCCGGGCCTGATGGCGACGCGCGAGGAATACGGTGCGTCACAGCCGCTGAAAGGCGCGCGCATCGCCGGTTCGCTGCACATGACGATCCAGACCGCCGTGCTGATCGAAACGCTGGAAGCGCTGGGCGCGGAAGTCCGCTGGGCCTCGTGCAACATCTATTCGACGCAAGACCACGCCGCCGCCGCGATCGCCGCCAAAGGCACGCCGGTCTTCGCCGTCAAGGGCGAGACGCTCGAGGAATACTGGGACTACGCCGATAAACTCTGGGAATGGCCGAACGGCGAGCTCGCCAACATGATCCTCGACGACGGCGGCGACGCGACCTTGCTGATCCTGCTCGGCTCGGAAGCGGAAAAAGACCCCTCCGTTCTGAGCAATCCGGCGAGCGAAGAAGAAGAGGCCCTGTTCGCCACCATCAAGCGCCGGCTTGAGCGCGACCCGGGCTTTTATTCGCGCGTCAAAGACAGCATCCAGGGCGTCACCGAGGAAACGACGACCGGCGTCCTGCGGCTTTATCAACGTGAGAAGGCCGGCGATCTTCCCTTCCCCGCGATCAACGTCAACGACTCGGTCACCAAGTCGAAATTCGACAACAAATATGGCTGCAAGGAATCGCTGGTCGACGGCATCCGCCGCGGCACCGATGTGATGATGGCCGGCAAAACCGCCGTGGTCGCCGGCTACGGCGATGTGGGCAAAGGCTCGGCCGCCTCGCTCGCCGGCGCCGGCGCGCGCGTCATGGTCACCGAGGTCGATCCGATCTGCGCCCTTCAGGCGGCGATGGACGGCTTTGAAGTCGTCACCATGGAAGAAGCCGCGCCGCGCGCCGACATCGTCATTACCGCGACCGGCAACAAGGACGTCCTGACCGTCGATCACATGCGGGCGCTGAAAGACATGGCGATCGTCGGCAATATCGGCCACTTCGATAATGAAATTCAGGTCGAAGGCCTGAAAAATTACAAGTGGAAGAACGTCAAGGATCAGGTCGACATGATCACCTTCCCCGACGGCAAGCGCATGTTGCTCCTGTCGCAGGGCCGCCTTTTGAACCTCGGCAACGCAACCGGACACCCTTCGTTTGTGATGTCAGCCTCCTTCACCAACCAGACGCTGGCGCAGATCGAGCTCTGGACGAAGGGCGATCAATACGAAAACAAAGTCTACGTCTTGCCGAAACATCTCGACGAGAAAGTCGCCGCCCTTCACCTCGACAAGGTCGGCGCCAGCCTCAGCGAATTGTCAACCGAACAGGCGGACTATATCGGCGTCGGCAAAAACGGCCCGTTCAAAACCGATCAGTACCGGTACTAATCGCGCATTCGCATGAATTCGCAGGGGAAAGGGCGGCTGACCATAGCCGCCCTTTTTCGTGGCGGCGCCCGCCGCCTGTTGCAGACTTACTGCCTATTCTCGAAGAAACTGATCGGTGTATTATTTGCGTTAATCTCGATTCTATGGAAACATTTAATCAAACAGTTCCAGTCTGTTCTCGCATCAAGTCGATATTGCGGGGAAAAGTTTATGACTTTCCGAGTGCGTTAATGCTCGCAGCACAAGCAACGGGAGACGGCGATGAACTTTCTACGATTTATTTTTGGCATACCGGGCGCCGCCATCATCACTGGATTGCTGTTTGTTTTCATGGCGATGACCATCAAAAGCGAGGGGCCGGCATTTTCCGAGCGGCCGGTCAAAGTCGGGCCTGTCGTCCCGCAAATCGAGCCAAGCGCGCCGCGCACGCCGACGCGCCAGAGACCCGAACCATTAAAGCCGCCATCGCCGCCGGACGTGGCGCCGTCGGAACGATCTTCACGGCCGGACGATTTTGATTTTGGCGCCGACCCGGTGACGCCCGATCCGGGCGAACCGGTCAGCGGCGCGCGGCCCCCGATCGCATCGGTAAGGATTGCGCCGCAATATCCGCAAGCTTGTCAGTCACGCGCCGCACAAGGGATTGTTCTCGTGCAATTCGACGTGGCGCCGGATGGGTCCGTCGTCAATGCGCGGATCATTGAGTCCGCTGACCGCTGTTTTAATAAAACGGTTCTGAGGACCGTCGCAAAGTGGAAATATCCGCCGGCGCAACGCAACGGCCGCGCGGTCATGCGTCGCGGCGTCGTCGAACGGTTTAATTTCCAGCTCACCGAATAGATCGAACGAACAGGGGACGCGGAAAACGAAACCCGCCCCTCTTTCCATCAACGCCGATCAAACTCGCCCACCAGTTCAATGTGCGGCGAGTAGGCGAACTGATCGACGGGCGTCACGCGCTTCAGCCGATAGCCGCTGTCGATCAGGATCGCAGCGTCGCGCGCAAACGTTTTCGGATTACACGACACGTAAGCAACCCGCGGCACCGTTGACGCCGCGAGCAACCGCGCCTGATGAATGGCGCCGGCGCGGGGCGGATCGATCACCGCCCCGTCAAAAGGCGCAAGCTCGTCGGGCGTGAGCGGGCGTTCAAAGAGATCGCGCCGATGCGCCGTCACCGGTTTCAGGCCGTCCGCCCGCGCCGCCGCGGCGCCCGCTTTCAGGGCGGCGATGGCGGCCTCGTCGCTGTCATAGGCGGTTAGCGTCGCGGCGCGCGCAAGCGGCGCGGTAAAAGCGCCGCACCCAGAGAAAAAATCGACAATCCGGCGCGCGCCCTTCATGGCCGCTGCGACCAGCGCAATGAGCGCGTCCTGACCGGCGACGCTCGCCTGCAGGAACCCACCAGGCGGCGGCGTCACCGCAACGCCGGCAAAAGAGACAACCGGCGCTGCGCGCGCGATCAGGGGCGCGCCATTGGCGCACAGGCGTATCGCCGAGGCCGCCGGCATGGCGCTGGCGAGGCGTTCAATTTCCGCGGGCGCAGGATCGCCAAGCGGCGCCTTGGCCGCAAAATCAATATCGAGACCATTGTCGCAAAGCGTGACGGCGAGCGCGAAACGCGGCCAGCCGGCGGGCGCCGCCGCGGCGAGCGCAGCCAGCGCCTCAAGCCGCGCGCTGAGCGCTGGGTGAAGGATAACGCAGGTCTCGACGGCGACGAGACGGCGCGAGCGGCGCTCGTAAAAGCCGAGCCTGACGCCGCCATCGCGCACGGCGCTATCGTTGCCGGCGCTATCCTTGACAGCGCCATCCTTGACGGCGTTCACTTCAGAAACCTCAGCACCGGGAGCGTCCACCGCAAAACGCTCCACATAAAAGTGGGCGCGCCGGCGCGAGGCGGGGTCAATCTCGACAAGGGGCGCAACCCCTCCGTCATCAAGGCCGTCTGTATCCAATCCGGCGACCCGCAGCGCATCGACCACCTGATCGTGTTTCCAGCGGCGATAAAAAGAAGACGTCACATGTTGAAGCGCGCATCCGCCGCATACCCCGTAATGGGCACAGGGCGGCGGCGCCCTGTCGGGCCCGGGCGCGACCAATGCCGTCATCCGCCCCCGGTCGCCGGCGACCTGCGCATCAATGACATCGCCCGGCGCCGTATAAGCCACATAGACGTCGCGCCCCGCCTCGGCCGGTTCGCCGTCATCGCCGCTGATGGGCGCGCAAACCCCGTCGCCTTTCGCGCCAATAGCCCCGACCCTGAGCCGCAACGCCCGCTCGGGCGGCGGGGCTTCTTCACGAGCCCGCCTTTTCTTATGCGTTGTTCGTCGCCGCAATCAGAAACTCCCTGTTGCCGTCGCCGCCCGCTATGGGACTTTCGATCACGCCGTCGAAGCGCCATCCCTGTTGGTTGCCGATCCACGCGCCCATGGCCTCCGCCAGGCCTTCGCCATTTTCGTAGCCGGGCTTGACGATGCCGCCCTTGCCGATCTGCGCACGGCCCACTTCAAATTGCGGTTTGACGAGCGCGACAAGGCGCGCGCCGGGCGCGGCGAGCGCGAGCGCCGGCGGCAGCGCTTTTTTAAGGCTGATAAAGCTGACATCGGCAACGATGATCTCGACCGGCGTCTCGATCAACGACGGCGTCAAATCGCGCGCGTGGGTCTTTTCAAGATTGACGACGCGGGGATCATCCGTAAGCGTCCTATGAAGCTGACCGGTTCCGACGTCCACTGCGTACACCATGCGGGCGCCGGCGCGCAGGAGAACGTCGGTAAAGCCGCCGGTCGAAGCCCCGAGATCGAGGCAAATCTTGCCGTCCGGATCGACCTCTAAGGACCGCAGCGCATGGTCGAGCTTGACCCCGCCGCGTGAGACAAAAGGGTGCGCGGCGCCATCGACACCAAGGATATCGCCGGCGCCGACCGGTTGCGCGGGCTTGGCGGCGGGCGCGTCATTGATCTTCACAAGTCCCGCCCTGATCGCCGCCTGGGCCCGCGCGCGCGTGTCAAAAAAGCCCTGGCTGACAAGCGCCCGGTCAAGCCGTTCAAAGTTTTTCGACGGAATAGTCATGCCCGGTGCGTTTATCCTGTCTCAGGAACAAAAAACAGGGAGGCTCACCATGGCGCAAAAGCGCATGACTTCAGGGCGGTTACGGGCGATCGGCGGCGCAGCGTGGTCGTTGTTCTTTGTGGTTTTCACCGGACCGGCCATCGCCGGCGTCGAGGAAGCCGCAAGGTTGAGCGAACAATCAGGCGGCGTCGCCATGGTCGTGATGCGCGGCGGCGCCGTCGCATTCGAAGACTACGCTGACGGGGCCGGCGCCGACACCGCCGTGCAGCTCGCCAGCGGCACGAAGAGTTTTGCAGGCGTCATCGCCGCCGCCGCGGTCAAGGACGGCCTCCTCGCGCTTGATGAACGCGTCGCGGAAACGCTCACCGAATGGGATGGCGATCTTGAAAAAGAGACAATCACCATCCGCCAGCTTTTGGCGCTGACGAGCGGCGTCGATACGCCGGCGCCGGGCGATATTCCGACGTATTCAGAAGCGATCGCGCGGCCGATGAAGACGGCGCCTGGCGCAGCGTTTGCCTATGGCCCGGTTAATTTCCAGATTTTCGGGGAAGTGATCCGCCGCAAGCTCTTACGCCATGGAGATGGTGCGTATAAGGACGGCGCCGACTATCTGCGGGCGCGCGTGCTTGACCCGATTGGGGTCACGGTTTCGGACTGGCGGCGCGGCGACGACGGCTATCACATCCTGTCGGCGGGCGCGATCATGACCGCCCGGCAATGGGCGCGTTTCGGTCAGTTTGTCCTGAATGAAGGCGCGTGGAACGGCGCGCAGCTGGTCGACCGGCGGACATTGCTTGAAACCCGCGCCGGGTCCGCCGCCAACGCCGCCTACGGGCTCTCATGGTGGCTCAACAAGACGCCTTCCGCCGAGACGCTGGCGGCCTCGAAGACCATGCAGCGCGCCACCGATCTTTACACCAATAAAAACCCGTCCCTGCCGGACACGATCATTATGGCGGCGGGCTACGGCAAACAGCGGCTCTATATCATCCCGTCGCACGACATGGTGGTTGTTCGCCTGACACAAGGCGTCGATCTCAACCGTCTTGACCGCGGGCGCGCCAACCGGTCGGCCCAAAAGCCCCGTCGCGGCTTTAGCAGAAAGGACCGTCGCCAAAGGCGGCAAACGCTTGAGCGCCTCCGCACCGAGCAAAAATTCTCCGATACGGACTTTTTGACGGCTCTGTTAACGGATTAAAAAAAACACCCGGCCGGGGCCGGGTGTTTTCTCGAAACAGCGCTGTCAGGCAAGACCCTGCGCGTGACAGGTCAGGCCCGCAGATTAACAATTTCCGCCGACCGGCCCAGCGTCTGCAAAGCGGTCTCGACAATGTGGCGGGCGTTGAGCCGCGCAAAGTCGTACATCGCCGCCGGCTTGTCCTGATCCTGATAAATATCAGGCAATGTCATGGTGCGGATCTTCAGGCCATTGTCGAGCATACCGACAGAAGCCAGATGATGAAGGACATAGGCGCCAAATCCGCCAACCGATCCCTCTTCAACCGTAATGACCACTTCATGATCGCGTGCGAGCCGCTCGACAAGCGCCGTGTCCAGCGGTTTTGCAAAGCGCGCATCCGCAACGGTCGCTTTCAGCCCGTGCGTCTCAAGCGCGTCGGCGGCCTTCAGCGCTTCGCCGAGACGCCCGCCATAGGACAGGATCGCAACCTGTTCGCCTTCACGCACAATGCGGCCCTTACCGATTTCGAGGATCGAGCCGTTTTCCGGCATGTCGACGCCGACGCCCTCGCCGCGCGGATAGCGGAACGCGATCGGGCCTTCGTCATATGCGACAGCGGTCGATGTCATGTGCACAAGCTCGGCTTCGTCGCCAGCGGCCATCAGAACCATATTCGGCAAGCAACCGAGATAGGCGATATCGAATGCGCCCGCGTGCGTCGCGCCGTCCGCGCCCACAAGACCGGCCCGGTCCATCGGGATACGGACGGGAATATTCTGCAACGCCACGTCATGGACGACAGAGTCGTACCCGCGCTGCAGGAATGTCGAATAAATCGCCGCGAAAGGCCGCAATCCGTCGGCCGCGAGGCCCGCGGCGAACGTCACGGCGTGCTGCTCGGCGATCCCGACGTCATACATGCGGTCCGGGAAAACATCGGCGAACATATCAAGGCTTGTCCCCGAGGGCATCGCGGCGGTGACGCCGACCACCTTGTCGTCGCGTTCAGCTTCCTTGATCAGGGTCTTGGCGAAGACCTTCTGATAGGCCGGCGCGTTAGGCGTGCCTTTATTCTGCTTGCCGGAGACAACATCGAACGAGGCGACGCCGTGATATTTGTCAGCGGCTTCTTCCGCAGGCGGATAGCCGGCGCCCTTGCGCGTCACGACATGGACAAGTACGGGGAAGTCTTCCATATCGCGGACATTTTCAAGGACCGGGATCAGGTGGTCGAGATTGTGGCCGTCGATCGGGCCGACATAATAAAAGCCAAGCTCTTCAAACAACGTCCCGCCGGTGAACATGCCGCGGCCATATTCTTCCGCCTTGGCGAGCTGGTTGTAGATCGCCTGAGGCAGGCGCTTGGAAAGCTGTTTGGAAAACTTCCGGAAGCCCTGATAGACGCCCGATGAAGAGGCGCGCGCCAGATAGGCGCTCATCGCGCCGACCGGCGGCGCAATCGACATGTCGTTGTCATTCAGGATAACGACCATTTTTGAGCGCAGATGCCCGGCGTTGTTGAGCCCCTCATAGGCCATGCCGGCGGACATCGAGCCGTCGCCGATCACGGCGATCGCGGTCGCGTCCTTCTTCAGGTGCCGGGCGGCCTCGGCGAAACCGGTCGCTGCGGAAATCGACGTCGCCGCGTGGGCCGCGCCGAACGGATCGTATTCACTCTCCGAGCGCTTTGTGAAACCGGAAAGCCCGCCGCCCTGTCTGAGCGTGCGGATGCGGTCGCGCCGCCCGGTGATGATCTTGTGGGGATAGCACTGGTGGCCGACATCCCAGACCAGGCGATCTTCCGGCGTGTTGAAAACATAGTGGATCGCGGTCGTCAGCTCGACCACGCCAAGCCCGGAGCCGAGATGCCCGCCGGTCACAGAAACCGCGTCGATCATCTCCGCGCGCAGCTCGTCGGCGAACTGGCGCAGCTGGCTTTTATCCAGCTTCCTCAGATCCGCCGGATAATTGACCGTATCGAGAAGCGGCGTCTTGCTGTCGGCGCTGGCGGTGGTGTCGTCACTCATGGGCGGGAGCCCCCTTCTTTACAAACGCATTCAAACGCAATGTTTTCTTCGTAGAGGCCGACTTCGTTTGGATCGGCTTCGTTTTGGTTCCTGGCCGCACCGGCACGCGCCGCCGGGCGACATTCAATAGGGCCATCCGGGCAATACCCCCATCACGGACGCGGCGGTCCGCGGCTTGTTTTGACCCGGCGCGCAATCCGCGCACATTAACGGCTGCCGCCGCTTTCTCCAGCCCTGAAACGCCAATTTCGGGGCGCTGATGGGCCGCTTTTGCGGCAATGCGGCGAGATTGCCACGCTTTCGCGTATCACCACACCGTAACAGACGAGACCGGGCGCCAAGGCGCACGATCACCGGCGTCGCCGCCCTGCGCGGCTAGTCGAGCTTGGCGTCTTCGGTTTTCAGGGTCCCGTTTTCGGCGACCACGATTTTGTCGATCTTTTCCTGCGCCGATTTCAGCATCGCGTCGCAATGGGCTTTCAACGCCGCACCGCGTTCGTAAAGCGCAATGGATTCCTCCAGCGGCGCAGCCCCGCTTTCCAGCTGCTGCACGATGTTTTCAAGTTCTGAGAGCGCCTTTTCGAAAGGCAGCTTCGCAATATCGTCGGATGTCTTGGCCATAAAACGGGTTTTGCGGCGAAGTGCGGGCGAATGCAAGCGCGGCGCGAGGCCCCCCGCAATGAATGGCGCGCG
>JBCBBT010000027.1:0-44025 GCA_038531315.1 Pseudomonadota bacterium | reverse complement strand
CGCAACGGCCCGCGCCTCAGAGCGTCAAATGGCCAGCAAGTGACCAGCGCAAGTTGCGATTTCTCGCCGTCATGAGAAAGCCCCGAGCGCGTTGCTTCAACAATGCGCAAATCGGTGATGCGAAATGCGAGCACCGCGCCGTCAGCGCCGGTCACCAGAATTTCATCGTCAAGAGCGACGTCCTGCAGGAACCGGAAATGCGTATCGCGGTGGGCGCTGATAACGGCGAGGCCGGGCTCGCCCGGCGCCGGACCGCCAGTCATCAGCCCCGGTCCAAAAGCCATCGCCTGCCCGCTGACGCCGTGAAGCACAATCGATTTTTGCCGCAGACGCGGCGCCTCGAGCATCAGCACCGGCCATGTGTCCGCCCAGGGCCAAGGCCTGGCGGCAGCCTCGCCGGCAAGCGTTTTGCGCCACGCTTTGTCAAGCAGGACCTGAGCAGCAAACGCCTTGGCTTTGATCCGTACGCCATCGAGTGTGTGAAAGGCGCCTGTCGCCAACATGCAAAGCGATGCGAAAAACAGCGCGAGCCCCAGCGGAGAAGGTCTGGAGCCCGCACCGTTTCGGCGCAACCCGAACGCGATCACGGGGATCATCGCGCCGGATTGCGCAAACCGCCGCCGTTCACACGGGCCATTACGGCGCCCGGGGGCGTCAGGCGGCGGAACAAAAGCAAAATGATCAACGCCGCCGCCATCATCACAAGACCGACGATGAGCTTAACGTCCGACAGGGCGGCGCCTTGCGGCAAGTCGATGAACGGCGCGGATGCTTGCTGAGCAGAGGATTGCGCCGCGCCGTCGGGCGCGTTGAGGCCCGCGCTCACCGCATCGGGCGTACGCATGCGCGCCTCCCGCAGCGCTTCGCGTTCGCCGGGGCCGAAAACCGCGTCAAAATCCCACCCCTCGGGCAATTGCAGCGGGATCGCCGTCGCCGTCAGCGCCTGCCCAACGGGCCGCGAGGGTGTTGCGTCGAGGGCGACGAGGCTTGTCAGCCGGGAAACCAACTGATGGGTCAAGGCGACCTTGAGGACCGCGCCGTCGAGCGCATCGCGGTCAGCTTGACCGTTGCTGCGCGCCAGTTCGAGCGATGCAATTTTCTTCCGGGCCCAGAGCTTTGAAACGCCCTTGCGCCGCGCCGCCGCCTCCAGGGGCAGGATCGTCCGCCATGGCTGGCCGGCGGCGCTCCCCGATACGGTCAGGGGGCCCCTCTCGCCTGAGACATTGTCGCGCAAGACATCGTCGCCGGATACCTTGTCGCCCAAGACCTTGGCGGCGACCACAAGCGTCTCGCCGGCGTAAAGATCCGGCAATGGCGACGGCCAGACCTCGGCGGCGACGCCGTCCGGCCATTGCAGTGCGAGATCGGTGACAGCGGGCGTTTCGAGTTTTTGAAAGAGCGCGCCCATGCGCGCGCCGACCTCGTCAACGGACCCGATATGGGTGAAGGCGCCGCGCCCGATTTCTGCCGCGCGCGCCATGAAATATGAATTCGGGGCCGAACCGATGCCGACCGTGAAAATCCGCGCGCCGCCGCGCCGGGCCGCGATCAGCTCAAAGAGCTGTTGCTCATTGCCGATGGCGCCGTCTGTCAGAAAAATGATCTGCCGAAGGCGGGTCTCGTCCTCGGCGCGTTCGCCGAGCGCGCGCGAGAGCGCCGGGGCCATCATCGTGCCGCCGCGCGCCGTCAGGGAGCGGACGAATGACAGCGCTGCGGCGCGATTGTTGCGGCTCGCCGGGCGCGGCGCTTCAAATAACGCCCTGTGGACAGAATTAAATTCGATCACGTTGAAGACGTCGTCGGCGGAAAGCCGCTCCATGGCGAGCGCGAGGCTTGCTTTCGCCTGGCGGATTGAGGCGCCGCCCATCGAGCCTGACGTATCGATCACAAAGGTGACGCTGCGCGCCGCACGCGGCGCCGCCGCAATGCCCGATGGCGGCGTCAGCATCAAAAGGAAATAGGGCTCGCCCGCGATCTCTTCTTTAAAAAGCGCGGCGGACGGCGCGGCCCCCGCTTTCGGCGACCAGCGCAGCTCAAAGTCTTTGTTGGCTGGCGTTGCGCCTTCCGCGAGGGTCAGGCGCACCCGGCGATCGCCGTCCGGCGCCGCAACCACTTCATGATAGGCCGATGTGACGTCGCCAAGCGCAAAGCCGGCGTTCAGATCGACGCTCAGCGACACCCGGTTTTGACGCGCCGCCTCGGGCCGCATCACCGGCGGCGTAATCCGGCTGCGATCGGGAACCGCATTGCGCGTTCCCCAACCGGCGCCGCCGTCAAAGGAGACCTGTTCGATCAGCGCCGGCGGATTGAAGCGCGGGGCGACCACCATCGGGAAGCGCAAGGAAAAGACATTCGCATCGAGACGCACATTTTCCTGATATTCGATCTGGACAATGACGGTCTCGCCGGGACCGATATTGGCGACGGCGTTTGTGAAGATGTTCGCCCGCTCCTGCGTGAGGAGGCTTGCTTTCTTGCCGGCTGCTTTGGCTTTGTCATAAAGCGCTTTTGCTTTTTTCTTTTCCTCGATGCGCCCTTCGATGAAACGGTCGCCGATCTGCATCTTAAGGGTATCGACCGCCGCCTCATCGGGCAGCGGAAAGACGTAAACCCCTTCCAGCCACTGATCGGAGATATTCTGAAAACGCTGGGTCAGCCGCGTGCGCGCCAGCGGGCCGGTGATCTCGATCTTCACGTCGGCGGCGATCAGCGGCGCCTCGACATATCGTCCGGGAACGGCGCTTTCAAACATCAACGCGCCGGTCGTCGCCTCCGCCGGCGTGACAAGACGCGGCGCCGGCGCGGCCTCCTCAGCGGCGCCGACAGGGCCGGTTGATACAATAACCATAAGCACCGCCGCCGCAGCGAGACGGGCCGCCAGGGCCATGGCGCGCCGCGGTTGAAACAAGATGGACCGACAGCGTCCGTGACGGACCGGCGCGGCTTGCGGAAAACATAAGGGCATTACTCTCTCCCGATACGCGTGAACAGTGCCGACGGCGGCGGGCCGCCAGCGTCAGGGTCGGTTTTCCACAGGTAATGGGGCGCAAGACCGCCGCAGCGGCGGCGCAGCGGAGGATTTATTCAGCCAATTTCATGGCCTCACCCCCGCAACCGTGGCGAATGGTCATAATTGTCTTGGCGGGGGTGACGCCGATGGCGGCTCACCCTATATGCCTCGTCACGGGGGCGACGATAAAAGAGGTGCTGTGATGACAGCCATCGCATTGATACTGGCTTTTGTGATTTTCCTGGCCGCGCTCAACTTCCTTGAAAAAGGCCGCGTTGACTAAAAGCGCTGGCCCAGAGCGGCGATGCTGCAATTGCGAACGCCGCGCCCGGTTTTCACAGGACCGTCCCTGTCGCGCGATCTTTCGGATTGCCACATAAGGTGACTCCGGCTTAGCTGCGCGTTTAAAGGGGCTCCATGGGCATTTCGATCGCTTTCATCGTTCTCGGACTGGCCGTGTTGCTGATCGCTGGCGACCTTTTGGTGCGCGGCGCGGTCGGCCTTGCGACGGCGCTCCGGATTCCCGCCCTCATTGTCAGCCTCACCATTGTCGCGTTCGGCACATCGGCGCCGGAACTTGTGGTTTCGGTGCAGGCGGTTTTGAGCGGCAAGGCCGGCATCGCCATCGGCAACATTATCGGCTCGAATATCGCCAACATCCTTCTGGTGTTGGGCCTGCCGGCGATCATTTATCCGATCACCACGAATGTGGCGGGCTTGCGCCGCCATGCGATCGTCATGCTGGCGGCGACGGCCGTGTTCGCGGGCTTCGCCTACACCTCCGGCCAGATCGCCACGGTCGCCGGCGCCGTCCTTGCGGTCGGCATTCTTCTTTATGTGAGCTACATGGGGCTGAAGGCGCGCGCCGCGAATGGCGACGATCCGATGCTTGATGAAGTGAGCGAATACGCCGAAGCCGCCGGCGTCGGCTGGAAGACGGGTCTTTATATTGTGGCGGGGCTCATCGGCCTGCCGCTCGGCGCGCATCTCCTCGTCACCTATGGCGGAGCGCTTGCGGCCGATCTCGGCATCCGCGAAGAAGTCATCGGGCTGACGATCATCGCCTTCGGCACATCCCTGCCGGAACTGGCGACGGTCGTCGCCGCGGCGTTTCACAAAAAATCAGACGTTGCGATTGGCGGCGTTGTCGGCTCCAACATCTTTAATCTGCTCGCGGTTGGCGGCGCCGCCGGTTTGGTCGGCACGGCGCCTTTCGACACGAAATCGCTGGCGTTCGAATTGCCGGTGATGGTCGCCGCCGCGGTGTTGATCTCGGTCTATATTTTCACCCGCCGCGATGTCGGACGCCTCTCGGGACTTTTTTACGTCGCCGCCTATAGCGCCTTCATCGCGGGCCTCGCGCTGAGCGCGAACGGCTAGTCGGTGAGCGGCGTTACCCAGAAAGGCGCGGCGCTTGTGACTGGGGCCGGCGATCGGCTCGGCAAGGCCATGGCGCTTGCGCTCGCCGATGACGGTTACGCCGTCGCGGTCCATTTTAACAGCTCGCAAACAAAAGCGCGCGCCGTCGTCACCGCGATCGAACAAAAGGGCGGGAAAGCGGTCGCGGTCGGCGCAAACCTCGCCAGCGAAGATGAGACGGCGAGCCTTGTCGCCCGGGCGACGGCGGCCGTCGGGCCGTTGACGCTGCTGGTCAATTCCGCCTCGCTGTTTGAGGGCGATGACATCGACACAATGACCGCACAAAGCTGGAACGCGCATCTGTCAGTCAATTTGCGCGCGCCGGCGAAACTGGCGCAGGATTTCGCTGCGCAGGTTCCGGAAGCGGCGACTAATGATCCGCATGCGTTGATTGTCAATCTGATCGATCAACGGGTCTGGAAGCTGACGCCGCAATTTCTGAGCTATACGGTTTCCAAGGCCGCGTTATGGACAATGACGCAAACGCTTGCGCAGGCGTTGGGGCCCCGCGGCGTCAGGGTCAATGCCATCGGTCCCGGCCCCACCATGCGCAACAAACGCCAGTCCGAAGATGACTGGCGCCAGCAAAATGAAGCGACCGTGCTGGGCCATGGCGCGGACCCGGACGACATTGTCGCGGCCTTGCGTTATTTGTTGTCCGCCCGCGCCGTCACCGGACAAATGATCGCTGTCGACGGCGGCCAACATCTTGTCTGGCAGACGCCGGACGTCATGATCAACGAATAACAAGGTTTGAGCCCCTCCCGTGAGCGCCGCGCCCGTTGTCCGCACCATATTCGTCTACGGTCTGGCGCTGCCGGCGCCGGTCGCTGACGTTGACGGCAATACCGCCGCCAGCGCCGGCGTGGGCGGCGACATCATCGTCGATATCGAAGTCGATGTGACCGAGCCCGATGATCCGCTTTCGGAAAATCTTGAAGATGTCGTCTGCTACAACAAGCTGACCCAGGCGATAAAGGCGCTGGTCGCCGAAGCGCGCGAGACGCGCCCCGACAAATTGGCGGCTGCGATCGCCGATCTGGGCGTCGATCATCCGATGGCGCGCGCCGCCCACGTCAAAGTCGCCGTCCGCGATTGCGATGACGCGCCCCGTCGCGGGGCCATCGCGCGGCGCCGGCGCGCGCTCTAGCCTTCGCCGAAGACCGTCGCCGCCGCACGCAACAGACCGCCGACGCCAAAAAACGAAAGCAGCGCGCCGACCCCGACAATCATGAGAAACACCGGGCGCGAGCCGCCGGGAGTGACGACCGACAATTGCGGCTGATCGGGCGATACATAAATCTGCAGGACGTCGCCGGGCGCATGGGCGCGCGCGTTGCCCGCCGCGCGGTCGAGAACGTCGGCGACCGCGAGCCGCGCGGGCGCAGTGATAAAGCGCCGGCGCGTTCCCTGATAATTTCTGCCTCGCCAGTTATAAGCGTAACGCGGATCGCCAACCGGCGGGCCGGCGGCCGCGATCACCACGCCGTCGACCGCGGGCCAGGCAAGGCTCGCCTGCGCACGCTCATGGTCGCGCGCGGCGAAGGCGATAATCGCAACGCCAAAGCAAAGCAGCGCAACAAAAAACCCCGCCTTGATCACCGCATCATCGGTCACTGTCAGAGACACCCGCATAGCCCATTAATGCCGCAAAGCCGTCGAGGATCGGTTAAATCGCTGATCAAAGCTGTTGGTAAATCGTCGCCGAATGCCTTTATCTAAAGCCATGGCCGCCCCTTCCGCCGATCCTGACAGCGCCGCAGCGCCGCCCGATGACGCCGTTCCGACAACGGCGCTGACCGGCGCCGCGCTGATTGGCGACTATGTCAAACGCCTGCCGACGAAACCCGGCGTCTACCGCATGCTGGGGGCGGACGGCGATGTTCTTTATGTCGGCAAAGCGAAAAATCTTAAAAATCGGGTCACGAGTTACGCCAAGTCCGGCGGCCATTCAAATCGCATCATGCGGATGATCGCCGAGACGCGGGCGATGGAATTTGTCGTTACGGGGTCGGAAACCGAAGCGCTCCTGCTCGAAGCGAACCTGATCAAACAGCTAAAGCCGCGTTACAATATTATTCTGCGCGACGACAAGTCGTTTCCTTATATCCTAATTGCGGAAGATCACGATGCGCCGCAAATATTAAAACATCGCGGCGCGCGCAAACGACCCGGGGATTATTACGGCCCGTTCGCTTCCGCCGGCGCGGTCAACCGCACGCTGAACACCTTGCAGAAAGCGTTTCTTCTGCGCAGTTGCACTGACAGCGTCTACGAGGCCCGCACGCGGCCGTGTCTTTTGCATCAGATCAAGCGCTGCGCGGCGCCCTGCGTCGATCTGATCTCGAAGGAGGACTATCGCGGGCTGACCGACGACGCCAAGGCGTTTCTCAAGGGCGGCGACAAAAGCGTTCAACAGTCGCTTTCGCGGGAAATGGAAGCGGCGGCGGCGGCGCTCGATTATGAGCGCGCCGCCGCGCTGCGCGACCGCATCCGCGCGCTCACTTATATTCAGGGCAGTCAGGATATTAATCCCGGCGGCGTCGCCGAGGCCGACGTCTTTGCGATCCATTGCGACGGCGGTCAGGCCTGCGTTCAGGTATTTTTCTTCCGCGCCGGCCAGAATTGGGGCAACCACGCCTATTTTCCAAAACATGATCGCGACGAGGCGCCGGCGGCGATCCTCGACGCTTTTATGGCGCAATTTTACGACGCCCGCGAGGCGCCGCGCCTGATCCTGACGAATGTCGCCCCGCCCCAATCGGCGTTGCTCGAAGAAGCGCTCAGCGTGCGCACCAACAGGAAGGTTCAGATCCTGACCCCGCAGCGCGGCGAAAAGCGCGACCTTACCGACGCCGCCGCCATGAATGCGCGCGAGGCGCTGGGCCGCCGCCTCGCGGAAACCGCCAGCCAGACAAAGAGCCTCAAACGCCTCGCAGAGGTGCTCGCGCTTGACGCCATGCCCGAGCGCATCGAGGTCTACGACAACTCCCACATTCAGGGCTCTAACGCCGTCGGCGGCATGATCGTCGCGGGCCCCGAAGGGTTTGTGAAAAATCAGTATCGCAAGTTCAATATCAAGGAGACGTCGCTGACGCCGGGCGACGACTACGCGATGATGCGCGAGGTTTTAACGCGCCGCCTTGCGCGCATGGTCAAGGAAGACGACGCCGCCGCGCGGCCGGACCTCATCATCCTTGACGGCGGCAAAGGGCAATTGTCAACGGCGCTTTCGGTCATGGAAGAGATCGGCCTTGATCCGCAAACGGATGGACCGGCGATCATCGCTGTTGCAAAAGGACGCCGCGAAGACGAACGGGGCGAAAAGCGCGCTGACCGCACGGCCGGCGCCACCGGCGAGCAGGTCGTGATGCCCGGACGCGATATCTTCACCTTGCCGCCGCGCGACCCGGCGCTCTTTTTCATCCAGAAGCTGCGCGACGAAGCGCACCGCTACGCTATCGGCGCCCATCGCGCAAAGCGCAAGAAAGCAATCAGCGCCAATCCGGTTGACGATATTCCCGGCGTCGGCGCAGCGCGCAAACGCGCCCTGATGAACCACTTCGGCTCCGCCAAAGCCGTGGCGCGCGCCAAGCCCGCCGACCTCGCCGCCGTCGAAGGGGTCTCAAGCGCCCTCGCCCAGCGGATCTATGACTTTTTTCACGGCGACTAGCGCGCATTGCGCCGGTTCTGGCGCTTTGAGAAGGCCGTTAACGCTGTCGCCGAAACGCCTTACGATAATCGGGTCATGAACAGAATTTAGCCGCACTCCTCGACTTTAAGAGCAGTATTGTGACCGGTTCGAAAGCTCATTTTTTCCAGCAGATATTGCCGCGCGACCCGCGGCTTTTTCAGATCGCCGCCTTATCGACGCTGCTGGCGTTTGGGATTACGGCGCGCGCCTTCGCCATCGAGTGGATCGATATCGTCGCGATTGTGAGCGCCGCCATGCTCGCGCAGTGGCTCGGCTCTGTCATGAACGCCGTCGCATTCGACTGGCGCAGCCCGCTGATCACCGCCTTGTCGCTGACGCTCTTGTTGCGCGCCGATCATCCCGGCGCCCTGGCGCTGGCGGCGCTGATCGCGATCGGGTCAAAATTTGCGCTGCGCGCCAGGGGCAAGCACCTCTTTAATCCGGCCAATTTCGGGATTGTCGCGATGCTCCTGTTTTCCGGGGCTGTGTGGACGACCCCCGGGCAATGGGGAACGGCGATCTGGCTTGCCGCCGTGATGGCGGGCGCAGGGATGTTTGTCGTCTACCGCGCCGCGCGGCTCGATGTGCCGCTGATTTTTCTTGGAACCTTCGCGGCGCTGATCATTGCGCGCGCGCTGTGGCTCGGCGATCCGCTTCAGATACCGCTTTTGCGCCTGCAAAACGGCGCCCTCATTCTGTTTGCTTTTTTCATGATTTCCGACCCGAAGACGACGCCCGACGGCGCCCGCGCGCGGGCCGCGTTCTCGGTCGCCGCAGCGCTTCTCGCCTACTGGATGAGCTATCATCTGTTTGTTCAGGACGGACTTTTCTACGCGCTGGCGCTGATCTGCGCCGTGCGGCCATTGCTAGAGATGGTTGATCCGGCGCCGCTCTATCAATGGCGACCTGCGCGCATTTTGCCGGCGCCGGTTGCGCCCTCGCCCGCAGCGCCATCAACTGTCGCGCCATCAGCTGTCGCGCCGAGACCGCCATTGCCAAAAGTATTCCAGCCGTAAACGAATAACAAATAATGGGCAGCCCCAAGGGAGATCAACAATGAAAATCAAACGCACATTGCTGGCGGCGAGCGCAGCCGTCGGGCTCTTGACCGCAACGGGCGGCGCAGTCGCGTTTTGCGGATTCTATGTCGCCAAGGCCGACACCAAGCTTTTCAATAAAGCCTCGAAGGTCGCCATCATGCGCGACAATGACCGCACCGTCATCACCATGGCCAACGACTATCAGGGTGCGTTGAATGAGTTCGCTATGGTGATCCCCGTGCCGGTGGTGCTCGAAGAAGGTCAGATTAATGTCAGCGAAAACGCGATCATTGATCATCTGGACGCCTACACAGCGCCGCGGCTGGTTGAGTATTTTGATGAAGACCCTTGCCTGCGCGCCGAATATGACGAAGTCATCATTACATCACGCCGGCTTGGGCAAGCCGAAAGCGCCGCGCCAGCGGCCAAAGAAAAAGGCTACGGCGTGACCATCGAGGCGGAATACACCGTCGGGGAATACGACATCCAGATCCTTTCCGCCACGCAGTCGGACGGTCTCGCCGCATGGCTCACCGACAATGGCTACAAGATTCCTGATGGGGCGGAAAAGACCCTTGAGAGTTATATCAAGCAGGACACCAAATTTTTCGTTGCGAAAGTAAACCTCGAAGAACAGGCCGAGACCGGGCTGAAATATCTCCGTCCACTGCAGATCGCTTTTGAGAGCCCGAAATTCATGCTGCCGATCCGGCTCGGGACCGTCAACGCCAACGGCAAACAGGAGCTCTTTGTGTTTACGCTGACGCGCAAAGGCCGGGTGGAGACGACGAACTATCGAACCGTAAAGCTGCCGTCGAACATGGACGTGCCGGTATACGTCAAGCAGGAATTCGGCGACTTTTACAAGGCGATGTTCACGACCGCGGCGGAAAAGGAAAACAATCGCGCCGTCTTCCTTGAATACGCCTGGGACATGAACTGGTGCGATCCTTGTGCGGCCGATCCTTTATCCGATGACGAATTGAACGAGCTTGGCGTTTACTGGGTCGGCGATCTCGCGCGCCAGAATGACGAACAGATCTCACGGCGGCGGCGCGGCAAGAGCGCCGCGCGCGATGTTTTTGTCACGCGGCTGCATGTGCGCTACGACGCCGAGACCTTTCCGGAAGACTTAATGTTCAAGGAAACCCGCGATCGGCAGAACTATCAGGGTCGGTATGTGCTGCGCCATCCCTATACAGGTGATGCGCAATGCGAAGCCGCCGACGAATACCGCGCGGCGTTGCCGAAACGGTTTGAGCGCGAGGCGCAAACCCTCGCCAATCTCACCGGTTGGGACATTCAGGATATTCGTGACCGGATGAATGAAGGCGGCCAGTCGTTCACACCGCCCAAGAAAGATCCCTGGTGGAAACGCCTGTGGAGCGATGGCGACAAGAAAGAAGGCTAACGCGGCGCCATGGCAGGGGCCGCGCTTCGTCAGCCGGCGAGCGCCTTTACGACGTTGTCGACCGTCACCTTGCTGACGCGCACATTCGATTCGGCGGTGACGCCGGCGATGTGCGGCGTCAGGATGAGATTGGAAAGCCCGCTGAAAAGCCCGCCGGCCTCGGCGCCCAGCGGCTCCTGTTCGAAAACGTCCAGCGCGGCGCCGCCGAGCCGGCCGTCGCGCAGGGCCTGCGCTAACGCGGCTTCGTCAATAATACCGCCCCGCGCCGCATTGACGATAATTGCGTCCGGCTTCATCTGGCCAAGGCGCGCCGCGTCAATCAGATGACGCGTTTCGTCTGTCAATGGCGTGTGGAGACTGATCACGTCGGCGGTCCCGATAAGAGTGTCGAGATCGACCGAGGCGGCGCCCGCCCAGCGCGGATCGTTCGCTGGCAAATAGGGATCGTAGGCGATTGCGGACATGCCGAGCGCCGCAGCGCGCGCCGCCGTCTCGCGCGCAATCGCCCCGTAGCCGACAAGGCCAAGCGTCTTGCCCGCCGTCTCCCGGCCGATCAGCGCCGCGCGCGGCCACGCGCCGTCTGCGACGGCGTGTGTTGATTGCCAGGCGCCGCGCAGCAACGTCATCGCAGCAGTGATCACATATTCGGCGACGGAAAGATCATTCGCGCCGCTCGCCGGGGCCACGATGACGCCGCGCCGGGCGCATTCTTCCGTATCGATATTATCGAGACCAACACCGAGCCTGCCGACAACTTTGAGATTGGCCGCCGCCTCGAGAAGATCACCGCGCACTTGCGCGCGGTTACGCACAACCAGCGCACGGGCGTCTTTGACAACCGCCTTCAAGCGTTCCGGATCATCCACCAGTCCCGGATCGAACATCAGGTCAAACCCGTCAAACCCCGCGCGCGCGATGGCTTCGTCCATGAATTCACAAACGACAATGTCGGCCATTACCCGCCTGCCTCGCCGAGGAAAAATTTCACCGCAACAATCGCCGCGCCCATCAGGAAAAGCGTTTCCGCAACGACGACGCCGATATGAAGACCCCCGAGATCGATCATCGCCTTCAGCGATGTCTTCATGCCGAGCGCTGCGATGGCGGCGATCAGGAGCCAGCCAGAAATCCAGACCATCGCCTCACGGATCACCGAAGGCAGAAGGCCGAAACTATTCGCCAGGAGGATGATCGCGAACCAGACAGCGAACCAGGGAAAAGGCGGCTTGGCAGGCGCCGCATCGTCGGGCCCCGCCTGATCGCCGGTCTTCAACACCAGCGCGAAAAACAACACGACGACTGGCAAACAGGAAACCCTCAGGAGTTTCACATAGGTTGCGATGTCGCCCGCCTCATTGGAGACGGCGTATCCCGCGCCGACAACCTGCGCAACATCATGGATCGAGGCGCCAAGCAGCACGCCAATCTGCGTTTCGGAAAATCCGAGGACGTCAAAAACGACCGGGTAGAGCACCATGGCAATTGTGGAAAGCGATGTCACCGCAATGACCGTGAACAGCGTATCGCGGCGCATGGCGTCCGACTTTGGCAACACCGCAGAAATCGCAAGCGCCGCCGACGCGCCGCAAATCGCAACCGCGCCGCCGCTTAAAAGACCAAAAGCGCGTTCCTTGCCCATGGCTTTGGCGAAGGCGACGCCGGACAGGATCGTCACGACAATCAGTATCGGGATAAGAATGACCGGTCCCGCGCCAAGACTTGCGATCTGATCGAGCGTTACGCGCGCGCCCAGCAAGGCGACGCCAATTTTCAGAAGCCGCTTGGAGGTGAATTCAACGCCCGGCGCGCAATTCGCTTCGACGCTCAGAAAGTGAAACGCCATGCCGATCAATAGCGCAAACAACATTGCCGGCGCGCCATAATGGTCGGAAACGAACCGGGCGGCGGCGGCGATGGTCACCGCGATCAAAAAGCCCGGCGCAAGCGTCGCGGCGGCGCTGCGACGCTCGGCGATAAAGGTGGTTACGGTCATGGGCGGCGGTTGCTCAGGGTCAAAATTTCAGCGTGAAGATCAGCGCTGATCGTCAGCCCTTCTTGCGCGGCGCGCGCGCGATTGGCAAGCCGCGTTTGACCGGGCGGGCGCGCCCCGTCGGTTGCGGCGATCGCGGCGGTCAGATCGCCCATGCGGTCCAGAAAGCCGCCGCCGGAAAGCCGCTCCGCATCGATTGCAATCACCGTCTGGCCCACATTGGGCGGCGCGCCGTCGCCTGTGAAAAACGACGTCGCCTCAAAGCCGAAGGCGCTGCCGGTGAGCGCCGCGCTTAGAATTTCAACCATCATGGCGAGCGCTGCGCCTTTGGCGCCGGCCATGGGCGCCATCGATCCGGCGAGCGCCGCCGCGGGGTCGGTCGTAGGCTTTCCGTCCTTGTCGAGCGCCCAGTTTTCAGGGATGTCGCCGCCTTCTTTTTGGGCGGCCAGGATTTTGCCGCGCGCGGCGACCGACACCGCAAGATCGATCACCAGCGCCGGCCCGTTGCGCGTTGGCGCGGCAAAGGCAATTGGGTTGGTCCCCATCATCGGCTCGGCGCCGCCCCAAAAAGCGATTGCTTTCGGCGAATTGCCAAAAATGAGCCCAATGAACCCGCGATCGGCGAGCCGCTCGACATGGGCGCCGGCCTGTCCGAAGTGATGCGACCGGCTGATCGCCGCTGCGGCGATCCCGGCCTCCCTGGCCAGCGGCGTCAATGCGTCGATGGCGAGATCGATGGCGGGATAGGCAAAGCCATGCCCCGCATCGATACGCAGCGCCGCCGCGCCGGCGCGCACCGAGGTTGGAACCGCTGCGCCATTGACTTTGCCTGACGCGGCCTGCGCCGCATAAGACGGCGTCCGCGTCAGGCCATGGCCCTTCTGGCCGTCGGCTTCCGCCGCCGCCAGCGCCGACGCCGTCGAGCGGGCGTTGTCTTCTGAAACGCCCGAATTGCGGAAGGCGGCGACGACAAGCGCGTGCGCGTCGTCGAGGCTGAGGGTCACATCGCCCGTCATGGCAAGCCCTTGTTGTTGTGGTGCTCGCTCGCCCTAATGCGGCGATCAGGCGCTGCGATAAAGCTTGGTCATGACGAATTCACGGTGGCCGAGCGCTTCAGCGGCGGTCGCGCGGCCGTTCGCCGTGCGCACCACCATATCGACAAGCGCATCGCCCGCCTGCGGCATCGTCAGTTCACGGCGCAAAATACCCGAGACGTCGAGATCGATATGCTCGGACATGGTGCGCATGGTGCGCGGATTGGCGGTCAGCTTGATCACCGGCACGATCGGGTGACCGATGATATTGCCCTGCCCGGTCGGAAAGGTATGCACCGTAAATCCGCCGGCCGCCATCAAGGTCACGCATTCGGCGGCGGCTGACGATGAGTCCATGAAATACATGCCGGGGCCTTTTGTGGGGGCCTCGGCGGGTTCAAGAACGTCAATATACTGAACTTCGCGGCCGATTTTTTCGAGATTGCCGAGCGCTTTTTCCTCAATGGTCGACAATCCGCCTTCGATGTTGCCTTTCGTCGGCTGGCTGTCGGAAAGATCGGACGTCTTGTGCGCCTCGATCACTTCATCCTGATAGGCCTGAAAGGTCCTGAGGAATTTCTCGCCCGCTTCCGGCGTCGCCGCGCGCGCCTTGCACAGATGTTCAGCCCCGGTCAGCTCCGAGGTCTCGCCAAAAACGCCGTGAATGCCCTCAGGGATCAGCTTGTCATACATGGCGCCAACCGCCGGATTGGCGCCGCAGCCCGACGTCGTGTCGGACTCACCGCATTTTGTCGAAACCCACAAATCCGAAACCGGACAGGGCTCGCGCTGTAATTCGCTCGCCCAGTGGACATATTCCTTTGCCTGCCGCGAGGCGGCGGCGACGGTGGCGATATCGCCGTTCTGTTCGATGGAAAAGCCGGTCACCGGTTTGCCCGTCGCGGCGATGCCGTCGACAATGCGTCCGGTCCAGCCGGGCTCGATGCCGATCACGATACAGGCCGCGACATTCGGATTGGCGCCGGTGCCGATGATGGTCCGGAAGAAAAGTTCGAGATCCTCGCCAAATTGCAGTCGTCCGTATGCGTGCGGCAAGGCGAGCGTGCCTTTGATGTTGTTGGCGACCGCTTCCGCGGCCGCGTTCGAGATATCGTCAACCGGCAGGATGACCACATGATTGCGCACGCCAACGCGTCCATTTTCACGCCGATAGCCCAGAAAACTCGATGCCGTCATGGTCCTCGCCTCCTACCAGCGTTTGGTCTTGAGATTGTGCACATGGACGTGCTCGCCTTTGGCGGCATTTTTCACCATGCGGCCAATGTCCGCCCCGTATTTTATGATGGTGTCGCCTTCGGAAAGGTCGCTGAGCGCCACCTTGTGACCGATGGGGATGTCCTGTGCGGCGGTCATGCGGAAATCGGAGTTGTCTTCGGTGACGACGCACAACATCTCGTCGCCCGCTTTCAGGCCTTCGACAACGACAACGCCGACATTGTCTTCACGGTGATGAACCAGCAATTGCGGGGCTGACATGATGCGATCTCCCATATTGGCCGCGCCGCGCCGCGCCGACCCTGATTTTGGTGTAGGGCGGGCCCTCCGCCGGCGTCAAGTCTTCTATATGATACCTTACAACAGATGATAGACTAAAAGAGCGACCTGCGATAATCTCCAATGTCATGAATTTGAACGCCAAACATCCCGACAGGCCGGGCTTCAGGCCGCTCTACCAACAAGTGCAGGAGCTCTTGCGCGCACGCATCTCCTCCGGCGCGTGGCGTCCGGCCGAAGCGTTGCCCAGCGAACAATCGCTTGCGAGTGAACTTGGCGTCAGTCAGGGCACGGTGCGCAAAGCGCTCGATTCGCTCGCCGCTGACCGGCTTGTTGAGCGCCGGCAGGGCAAGGGCACTTATGTTGCGCAACACACAAACGAAACGGCGTTGTTTCGTTTCCTCAAAATTTTTGATGGGACCGGCGCGCAGGTCTCGCCCGCAACCTTGCAAACCACGCTGAAGACCCGCGTCGCAACCGCGCAGGAGCGCAAAGCGCTGGCGCTGTCCGCAAAGGCAAAGGTCCATGAGCTGAGCCGCAAGCGCCTCGTCGGCTCGCACCCCGCGCTTTTGGAAACGATTTGCGTGCCCCAGACCCTGTTTCCCGATCTGGCGAGCCGTCAGCCGCTGCCGAACACGCTCTACACGCTTTATGAAGCCGATTACGGCGTCACGATCGTCGGGGCCGAGGAGAAAATCACCGCAGTCGCCGCGCGGGCGAGCGACGCCGCCGCCCTCAAAGTCGGCGCGGCGGCGCCGCTTCTTGAAGTCGAGCGCATCGCCGTCGACATCAACGGACGCCCGGTCGAATATCGCCGCAGCCGCTTTTCCACCGAAAGATATCACTATCGCGCCGAACTCGGCTAAGGGACGCCGCCGCCGCGAGACGATCACGTCATTGTTTGAAGGGCCTCGCCGCATGACGTCTCGACACACAGCAACGACTAAGTCTTATATAAGATAGAACTCCCTGATGAGGATGAACGGGTGACAGGCATTGCGGCGGATATTGATGGCGGGGGCGGCGCTTCGCGCTCTGGCGCGCACCAGCGATGGGCGCCGCCGGACTTTGTCTACCGGCCTTTGGTCCAGGTCTGCCGGCCTTTGGTCCAGCGCGAGGGCGGACGATGACGCAGACGGTTTTTTGCGTCGGGCACGCGGTCAACGATCTTGTCTTCTCCTTGCCCGCGCTGCCGAACGCGGCGCAAAAATACAGAGCCAACGGCTTTGACACAGTCGGCGGCGGGCCGGCGGCTTCGGCGGCTGTCGCGGTCGCCCGTCTCAACGGACGAGCACTGCTTGCAACACGGTTGGGCGACGACCCCACGGGCGACGAGATCATTGGCGATCTTGAGCGCGAAGGCGTCGACTGCAGTGCGGCGCGGCGATTTCAGGGCCGCCGGTCGGCGCTGTCGGCGGTAATAATCGACGCGCGCGGCGAGCGCATGATCGTCAATCACACCGACCCGGACCTCTCCCGCGATCCGGACTGGATCGCCGCCGCCATGCCGTCTGACGTGTCCGCCGTGCTGGCCGATATTACATGGCCCGAAGGCGCGCACGCCGCCCTCATCGAAGCGCGCCGACGCGGCGCGCCCGGTATTCTTGATGCGGACCATCCGATCCCCGGTGCGCGCGACGTGTTCAAAGCCGCAAGTCATCTGGCGTTTTCCGCGCAGGGCATGCGCGCTTATGCCGGCGGCGACGACCTGGCGACGGCGGTGCGGGACGCGGCGCGCGAGACCGGCGCCTGGTGCTGCGTCACCGACGGCGCGCGCGGCGTTCTCGTCGCCAGCCCCGGGAGCGACGCAGTATCGCAAGTCAGCGGATTTGACGTCGACGCGGTGGATACGCTGGGCGCGGGCGACGTTTGGCATGGTGCGTTTGCATTGCGCCTCGCTGAGACGCGCGATGAGAGTGATGCGGTGCGATTTGCGAACGCCGCCGCCGCCATCAAAGTGACGCGACCGGGCGGGCGTCGCGGCGCGCCCAATCGAGCCGAGACCGACGCCTTTCTCGAAACGCGATCAGCCGGCGACACCTTCACCTCTCAAAGCAGGAGCGCCTGATGCAGCTCACACCGGGTAAAATATGGGGCATGCGCCGAATGGCCGACAGCGCCGGGCGATTCAAAATGACAGCCGTCGATCAGCGCCCGCCGATCAAAAATCCGATTAAGGAAATTCGCGGCGCCCAGGAAGCGCCATGGCGCGACGTCGCGGACTTCAAGGCGCTGTTGATTGAAGAGTTGCAGAGCGAAGCGTCGGCGATGCTGCTCGATCCGCATTATGCCTATCCGCACGGCGTTTCGCTCTACAGCCCGGCGAAAGGCCTTATCATTACGCTTGAAGACTCGATTTTTGAAGAAACACCGGACGGACGGCTCTCATCGGAAATCGATAACTGGTCAGTAGAAAAGATCAAACGCGTCGGCGGCGACGCCGTCAAAGTGCTCGCCTGGGACCGGCCCGACGCGTCCGCCTTGGTTCGCCGGCATCAGATGGATTTTACAGCCCGCATCGGCGAGGCCTGCGCGAAATACGACATTCCTTATGTTTTCGAACTCCTGATTTATCCGCTCGCGCACGACGCCGAGCAGACCCGGGATTATGTTGAGATGCGGACGAAAAAGCCGGACCTCGTCCTTGAAAGCGTGCGCACCTTCGCGGACCCGAAATTCGGCGTCGATCTATTCAAACTGGAAAGCCCGCTTGCGGCCGACGATGTGCCGGGCGTTGACGGCGCGCCGGTGAACGGCGTTACAGCGGACGCCGCGCAAGACTATTTTAACGCGCTTGGCGACGCCGCGGGCCGGCCCTGGGTCATGTTGTCGGCGGGCGCAGGCATGGACGCGTTTCGCAATATTCTGACCCACGCCTACAAGGCCGGCGCTTCGGGGTATCTTGCGGGACGCGCGATCTGGTTGAAGGCCTTCCAGCATTTCCCGGACACCGACAAAATCCGCGATGCGCTCCGCAGCGAAGCCGTCGATTATATGCGCGACCTTAATGCGTTGACCGACCAACACGCGGTTCCCTGGCGCGAACATCCGGTCTATGGCGGCGACGGCGCCGCGCTCGCCCATCCCGATGGCGACTTCCGTCGTCACTATTCAGGCTTTGGAGACTGATATGAGCCTCACCTATGGCGTCGCCGCACTGGGCCGGCCCACCTTCGATGTTCCTTTTGCGGAGGAAAAACTGAAAGCTGCGTTTGCAGCGTTGCGCAGCGCCGATATTACCGTCGTCGGCCCGGAAAAGCTGCTCTATGATGCGCAAGCAGCTGAAGAGGCGCTTGCGGAGATCAGCGCTCACGGCGCCATTGACGCGCTGTTGATCCTCCAGATCACCTTCACCGATGCGACCATGACCGTTGAGTTGGCGAAACGCGCAACGGCGCCGGTTGCGATCTGGGCTGTCCCCGAACCGCGTCTCGGCGGCAGGCTGCGGCTCAACGCATTTTGCGGTCTTAACCTCGCGAGCCATGCGCTCGGCAAGGCGGGGATCGCCCATGGCTGGCTTTACGCCGATCCGGACGCCGGCGAGATCACAAAAGACCTGCGCGCGCTATCGCGCCCGGTATCGCTGACGCCGACCGCCGCGCGCACGCTTCACGACGGCGCGCAAAGCGACGACGGGCCGGCTGATGACATCGCCGCCGCCGCCCTCGCCCGCCTGAGCGGGGCCGCGATCAGCGTCGTCGGCGATCATCCGGCGGGCTTTGACACATGCAGCTACGACGCCGGCGACCTTGCCAACCTCGCCGACATCACCGTTAAGACGGTTGGTCTTGAGGCGCTGTTCGACAGGGCGCGCAAGACGGATGCGGACCGCGTCGCTGCGGTCAGGCGGAGCGTTGATCTCGCCGGCCTCGACGCCGTCAATCAGGACGAGCTCGACCGCTCTCTGCGGGTCTTTTGCGCGCTTGACGATATCCGCGCCGAGACCGGCGCATCGGGATTGGCGGTGCGGTGCTGGCCGGAGACCTTTACTGAATATGGATGCGCGGCTTGCGGGCCGATGGCGATGATGAACGAGCGCAAAACGCCGAGCGCCTGCGAAGCCGACGTCTACGGATCGTTTTCCGCCATGATGTTGCAGGAACTCGCCGGCGAGCCGGTCTGGATGGCCGATCTCGTTGATCTCGACTTTAATGACGACACCGGCGTTTTCTGGCATTGCGGCCTCGCGCCGTTATCGATGTGCGATCCCGAGGCGACGCCGGAAGCAACGATCCACACCAACCGAAAGATGCCGCTGTTGCATCAGTTTCCGTTGAAGCCGGGCGACTTCACGATTGCGCGACTCTCGCAGGCGCGCGGCCAGACCAAACTCGTGATCGGCGCCGCGACTTTTTTACGGGCGCCGATGGCGTTCACCGGAACATCCGGCGTCTTCAAATTCAACGGCGGCGAAAAAGGCGCCGCGCGCGCCGTTTGCGACGCCATCATCGACGAGGGGCTGGAGCATCATTACGCCATCGCCTACGGCGATCACCGAGCGGCGTTGAAAGCGATTGCGGCGCGGCTCAACCTGCCGGTGCTCGATCTATCGGCGCCGTCCGACGCGCGCGCGGCCGCCTGACATGATGCGGACAGCGTTCGATCCGTTGCGCGCCGACTGGAGCGCGCATGGGCCGGCGATGGTCAACGGCCCGGCGGTGCTCGTCGATTGCTGCGCACACATTCCGACATCGCTCGGCGACATGTCGATCACGCTGCACGCATTCGGCGCCCGGCTGAAACTCGGCCCCGCGCGGGCCATTGACTACGGCCTCCTCGTCGCGCCGCCAAAGTCGGAAACGATTGTCGTTGAGGAGAGCGCCGAGCACATCACCGTCGCCAGCGCCGAGTTCAAATTTACGGTTGAGAAATCGAGCCTCGCCTTTGAATTGCGAAAGGGCGACGCCGTCGTCATCCGGTCCGCCAAAGACGGTCATTTCGTCAGGCGCTATCGGCTTCCGCCCTTTGCAAAGAGCGATCACGCGATTGACGGTCGCCGCGCCGACGGCTGGATTGTCAATTTTGACCTGACGTCTACGGAGTATGTTTTTGGGCTTGGCGAAAAGTGGGGCCCGCTCAATAAACGCGGCCAGCTTATTCATTCCTTCAACTATGATGCGCTCGGCGTGAACGCTGAAGCGTCCTACAAAAACGCGCCGTTCGCGTGGTCGCCGCGCGGCTGGGGGCTTTTCTGTCATACGCCCGCGCCGGTGCTCCACAGCGTCGGTTTTTCAAGCTGGTCGCAGCGCGCCTATGGCCTGTTTGTCGAAGATGCATCGCTCGACCTCTTCCTGTTCAGCGGGTCCGACGGCGCCGCCATGCTGCATGCCTATACGGGCCTGACCGGACGCGCGCCGGCGCCGCCCGGTTGGTCGCTTGGGGCGATCATGTCCAAAGCCTATTATCGCGATGCGGATGAAATTCTCGCGACCGCGCGCGAAATCAGACAACGCGGCATGCCCTGCGACACCATCACATTCGACGGCCGCGCCTGGCAGGATACCAAAACACGCTTCTCCTTCGACTGGGACCCGTCGCGCTATGGCGATCCCGCATCGGTGCTGCGGGCGCTAAAGGACCTTCATTTCCGCGTTTGCGTTTGGGAATATCCGCTGGTCTCGGTCCACAACCCGCTGTTTGACGAGATGGCGAAAAAAGGCTGGCTTCTGCGCGACGCCGAAACCGGCGCGGCGTATCGCTTTGAATGGGAGGCCGAACCTTTCGGCGCTGTTCTGACGCCGCTCCCGACGTCGGGCATTGTCGATTTCACCCATCCTGACGCCTACGCCTATTGGCGCGATCGCCACAAAGCGCTTTTTGACATGGGCGTTGACATGATCAAAGCCGATTTCGGCGAACAAGTCCCGGATAATGTCGTCGCCCACAATGGCGAGAGCGGGCGCGCGCTTCACAATATTTATGCGTATCTTTATAACAAATGCGTATACGAAGCAGCCGAGACTTATAACGACAGCGGCGCATTCCTGTTTTCGCGCGCCGCATGGACCGGCGCACAACGCTTTCCCGCACAATGGGGCGGCGACCCGCAAGCCGACTGGGAAGGACTGTCGGCCTCGATCCGCGGCGGGTTATCGTGGGGCGCCACGGGCGCGCCCTTTTATGCAACTGATATTGGCGGGTTTTACGGCGATGAGCGCGACCCCGTTCTTTATGTGCGCTGGCTACAGGCCGGCGTTTTTTCCGCCCATCTCAGACTGCACGGCATCGGCCCGCGTGAGCCATGGTCCTACGGGCCGGAGGCGGAAGCGGCCGCGATGGAAGCGCTTCGGCTGCGCTACCGGCTCCTGCCTTATATTGAAAAAACCATCGCGCAATCCTGTGCGACCGGCCTGCCCGTGCAGCGGATGATGGCGATCGCCTGCCCCGATGAGCGCGAGAGCTGGAGTTTTGACGATCAGTTTTTCTTCGGCGACGATCTTCTGGTGGCGCCCTGTTACGATCCTTCTGGCGCCGTTGAGGTCTATTTGCCGAGCGGACAGTGGCGACGTTTTCTCGCTGACAATGGCGCGCTCCTCGAAGGCGGACGCGTGCATCGACTGACATTGTCGCTCACGGACATGGCGGTATTTGTACGCGACGGCGTTCACATCCCTCTTGGCGACGATATCGAATACATCAATTGAGCCCTCCGATGAAGCGCGTTACGGTGGCGACGCACAACGCAAAACAAGAACGAGCGGGAAGAAACGGCGATGGCGGCGACCCCATGCAGAACACTGGCAAACGCTCTTGGCGCCGTGAACGCGCCGGTCGCAAGCGCCGCCCGCAATTTGGCGGGTTTTTTTCTCATCATAATGACGATTGTCGTCATGATGCAGGTTGTCGCCCGTTACGGGCTCAACAATTCGCTGTCATGGAGCGAGCAGCTCTCAAAAACACTGATGGTCTGGTCGGCGTTTCTGATTGCGCCCTGGGCCTATCGCGAGGGGGCCAATGTCTCGATTGAGTTATTTGCAGACGCGTTTCCGAAGGCCGTACGCCAGGCCGCCGAGTTAATTGTCAGCGCGCTCGTCTTATGGATCACGGCGGTCTTTTTTGTTGAGAGCCTGTCCTTTGTGGCGCGCGGCATGGCGGCGCGCGCGGCGGCGTTGCCGGTTGCGACAGGGGTTTTATATCTGATCACGCCGGCGGCGTTTGCGGCGCTTTTTCTGTGTGCGCTTGAAGGGTTTTTCACGCAGATTGCCGACTTGCTTGATCCGCCTGCGGACGCGGTCGCCGACGACAGCGTCATTATGGGCGACGCCTAGATGTCGCTCGCTTATTTCTGGATATTTCTGCTGCTGCTTGCGACCGGCGCGCCGGTCGTTTTCGCCTTGCTGATCGCGCCGGGCCTTAGCCTCGCCTTTGACGGTCAGACAGAATTTTACAAGGCGCTGTTATCGCGACTTTATAATGGCATGGATTCCTTTCCGCTGATGGCGGTGCCTTTTTTCATTCTGGCGGGCGAGGTCATGAACGCCGGCGGCGTCACCGGCTCGCTGGTCCGCTTTGCGCAGACCATGATCGGCCATGTCCGCGGCGGCCTTGCGCAAGTCAATATCCTGTCGTCGATCCTGTTTGCGGGGCTGTCGGGCTCCGCCGTCGCCGATACGTCGGCGCTCGGCAAGATGCTCGTGCCGGCGATGGAACAAAACGGCTATTCGCGTCCCTTCGCCGCCGCCGTAACGGCGGCCTCGTCCGTTATTGGACCGATCATCCCGCCCTCGGGCATTATGATCATTTATGCTTTTGTGATGAACGTCTCCGTCGCCGGGCTTTTCGCCGCCGGCATCGTTCCAGGCATATTGGTGTGCGGCGGGTTGATGGCCGTCACGTCGATGATCGCCAGACGGCGCAACTTTCCCGCCGCCTCCCGCCGGGCGACATGGCGCGAGCGCCAGACCACGTTGTTCAAAACGCTCCCGGCGCTGATGACGCCGGTCATCCTGCTCGGAGGCATCCTGACCGGCGTCTTCACGCCAACGGAAGCGGCGGCCGTCGCAGCGGTTTACGCAATCATCGTTTCGCTTTTTGTCATGCGCACGCTGACGCTCGCCGATTTGCCGAAGATCTTTGTGAGCGCGGCCGCGCAGTCCGGCGTCATCCTGCTGCTTGTCGGCGCCGCCGTCACCTTCGCGTGGATCATCACGGTTTCCGGCATGGCGGGCTCGATTGCGGACGGCATTGCGGGGACCACGGAAAACGCGCTTATTTTGTTGCTGCTCGTCAATCTGTTTTTGTTCGTGGTCGGCATGTTCCTCGACGCAGGGCCCGCGATCCTCATTCTGGGGCCGGTTCTGGCGCCGATCTTCATCTCCATGGGCATCGATCCGCTGCACTTCGCCATCGTGATGTGCGTCAATCTCACCGTCGGGCTGGCGACGCCGCCGATGGGGCTTGTACTGTTCGTCGCCTCGTCCATATCGGGCGTCAAACCCGATCGCATCGCGATGGAAATGGCGCCTTTTCTCGCTGTTGAGATTGCGGTGATTTTTCTGATTACCTATGTACCGGCGCTTTCCATGACGATACCGCGCCTATTGGGGTTTGCATGACAGAGGACTGTAATCATGGCGAATAATCGCGCGCTTCTCATCCTCTACATGATCATCGCCGCCGGATGTCTGATCGGCGTCATCGCGAGCGCCGCCGACACGCCGGAGCACACGATCCGTATCGGGATACTCGGCAATCCGGACGATGAAGACTACGACGGCGCGCTCGTTCTGAAAGACTATGTTGAAAGCCGAACCAACGGCGTCATCGAAGTCGAGATTTTCACCTCGGGTCAGTTTTGCGGCAATGAGCGCGAATGCATCGAAAACATGCAGTCCGGCGTCCTTGATGTCTTCATGACGACGATCGGCGGTATGGGAAATATTTTTGGCCCGGGTCAGGTCTTTGACTTACCTTACGTGTTCCGCGACGACCGGATCGCCGAATGCGTTTTCGACGGGCCCATAGTCAACGATCTGCGCCGCGACATTCTGAAGGCCGATCTCGGCATGCGCCTGATGGTTGTCTCCAATACGGGGGGCTGGCGCAATTTCGCCACGACATCGCGGCCCATCAAATCGCCCGAAGACATCAAGGGGCTCAAAATCAGAACGACGCCCGCGCCGATCCAGCAAGAGCTGGTGCGCCAGCTCGGCGGCAATCCGACGCCCGTCGCCTGGTCGGAACTCTATACGGCCCTCGCAACCGGCGTCGTCGAAGGCTCGAAGAACGGCGTTCAGGACATTGTCGGGATGAAATTCCATGAGCACATCAAATATCTGACGCTCGACGGTCACGCCTATATGGGCGCCTTATGGTGGTATTCCGAGAACGGATGGAACGAGTTGACGCCGGCGCAAAGGCGCATCGTTTTTGACGGGTTTCAGCATCTCAAAACCGTGACGCGCGCCCTGCCCATGCGCCGCCAGATCGCCGCCTATGAAACCTTCAAGGAAGCCGGCGGCGAAATCTATGTGCCGACGCCCGCAGAAAAACGCGCCTTCCAGGACGCCGTTTCCGGCATGCGCGGCTGGTATTCAAAAAACTATGGCGAGATATGGCTGACCCGCCTCGATGACGCGGTGAACGCTTGCGAGGCCGCGACAGACGCGGCTTTCGACGATAGTAATCAACTGTAATTCAACCTACGCAAGCGTTGCATCATGAAAAATCGGCGTCGACGTTGAGCCGTTAATCCACTCGTTGTAACTCATTCACGGAGTTTCGGGTGGGCACATGATGATCGAGTTACTGACAGCGCTAAAGGACATAATCGTTTCGGGCGCTATTTCTGTCGGATCAATCTTCGGCGGCGTTCTTTTAGACAGTCCCTCACGGTTGGTCGCCGCCATTGTGGGCGGTATCGCCGCCGGCGTCAGCGCCGTTCTTTTGTGGAACTATCGCGAACGCCAACAAGACATCGGCACCTGGAGCGTCATTAAAAGCGAATTCGAAAATTATGTTCGTCACGCCAAAGCCAGTGAACGCCGGTTGCGCCCGCTTCTGGACGATGTTTATCAAACTGAAAAAACGACGCTTACAAAAGTTCGTTTCTTCGAAGAAGGGTTTCTGACGCGCAACAGAGACGATCTTGTCCGATTACCAGAGAATTTGCGTTTGTTCGTCATGCGCACACAGCTCTTTATTCGCAATACGGATACCGATATCGATTTTGCGATAGAACGGCTTTTCGATTCGACGGCGTCAATTGACGAGGACGAAGCAAAACGGTTGCTTGGTGCACTGATTGATCGATTAGTGCGCTCCAGTCAGGACAGCGCTCGTGTCGCTGAAGCGTTAACGCGATTTATTCGTCAACGGCGCTCTTATGAAGACAAAGAGCTGGATTTTATCGACTGACGCATTTGCCCTAGGCCCGCGCAACGCCGTCCTTACGGGCCGCTTCAGAAACCGCCTGGGGTACGGCGGTGCGAAGCCGCGCATCGAACGGTTTGGGCAAAATATTGTGCGGCCCAAAGGCGAAGTCCGCGCCGACATAGGCGTCGAGGGTTTCCTGCCCCGGTTCGCTGCGGGCGAGCGCAGCGATAGCGTGGGCGGCGGCCATCTGCATGCCGCGGGTAATTTGCGACGCGCGCACATCGAGCGCGCCGCGAAACAGGAACGGAAAGCACAAGACGTTGTTGACCTGATTGGCGAAGTCCGAACGGCCCGTGGCGACAATCGCGCCGGGCGCGGCGTCGCTCGCATGGGACGGCCAGATTTCCGGCTCGGGATTGGCGAGCGCAAAAATAATCGGCGCCGCCGCCATTGTCTTGACCCAGGCCGGGTTCAGGACGCCGGCTTTTGAAACGCCGAGGAAAAAATCAGCGCCCTGAAGCGCCTCCTGAAGGGATTTCGGCGCGCCGCGTCCCTGCGCATAGACCATGCGGCGCGGCTCAAGCCCCTTGCGGGCTGTCGTCACGAGCCCGCGGCTGTCGAACAAAAAGATATTTTCCTTCCGTGCGCCGGCGGCGGTCAAAAGATCAAGCGTCGCGATCGCCGCGGCTCCCGCGCCGGATACGACAATGCGCAGGCTTTCAAGTGTGCGTCCGGTTAATTCCAGCGCATTGATCAGGCCAGCCATGATGACCGTCGCCGTCCCGTGCTGATCGTCGTGAAAAACCGGGATATTCATCCGTTCCCGGCAGATTTCCTCAACCTTGAAACACTCCGGCGCCTTGATGTCTTCAAGATTGACGCCGCCGAAACTCGGCGCCAGGGCGCAGACGATATCGGCCAGTTTTTCCGGGTCTTTCTCGTCAACGCAAAGATCAACGGAATCGAGCCCGGCGAAGGTTCGGAAAAGCGCCGCCTTGCCTTCCATGACCGGCTTCGAGGCGATGGCCCCGATATTGCCAAGCCCGAGGACGGCGGTGCCGTTGGAAATCACGGCGACCATGTTGCCCTTATTGGTCATCTCATAGGCGGCGTCGGCGCGCTCAGCGATGTCGAGGCAGGGTCCGGCGACGCCCGGCGAATAGGCGAGCGAGAGATCCTTCTGCGTCGCAAGCGCCTTTGTCGTTGCGGCCGCCATCTTACCGGCCGGCGCGGCGCGGTGATAATCGCGCGACTGATCATAGATATCGCGTTCGGCCTGGCGTTTGCGATCCGCGTAGGCCGCGTAACGCGCTGAATAATCAGGGGCCTGCGCTTTGCGGCCTTTGAAAAAAGAAAACATGTCCCACCCTCGCCCTCTGGCGTCCGGCGGGTAGTCTAGGCGCTGAACCAAAGCACGGCTATGGGAATTTCGTCACTTTCGTCGACGGAATTGCCGCCGATGGATTTCCCGCCCGCTCTGCTTGCAAGGCTGCGCCATGCGGGACGGAACGGGGCTTACTCGCCCATCTCAAGGCCCATCTCGCGGTAGCGGGCCGGGTCGTCCGCCCAGTTCTCGCGGACCTTGACGAACAGGAACAGGTGCGCTGTCTCGCCGAGAAGGCTTGAAAGTTCCTCGCGCGCGGCTGCGCCGATGGCTTTTAGTGTTTGCCCGCCCTTGCCGAGAACGATCCCCTTTTGGCTGTCGCGGGCCACGTAAATCGTTTGTTCGATGCGCAACCCGCCTTTTTTCGTGCGCTCCCAGGTCTCGGTTTCGACCGTCGTCTCATAGGGCAGCTCCTGATGCAGGCGGAGATAGAGTTTTTCACGCGTGATCTCCGCCGCCAGCAGCCGGTCCGAAATGTCCGAGAGCTGATCTTCAGGATACATCCACGGTCCCGCCGGCATCCGCGCCAGCAATGATGCACGCAAATCTTCGAGGCCGTCGCCGCGCGTCGCTGAGATATAAAACGTCTCGGAAAAGAGCCCGTGCTCGTTGAGCTGCGCCGTCAGCGCCAACAGTTTTTCGCGCGGCAACGCATCGACCTTGTTGATCGCTAAAATGGTCTTGGGCGCGAGCGCCGCTGCGTCGCCTTTTGCGCCAATCGCCTCGAGGATCGCATCGGTATCGGCGGCCGCTCGTCGGGCGGCGGCGTCGGCGCGTTTCGCGCCGCCATCGGCCGGCGCCCGCCCGGCGATATAGCTGGGCGCGTCGACCATCACGACAATCGCGTCAGCGCCCGCAAGCCCGTCCCACGCGGCGGCCACCATGGCGCGGTCGAGCCGGCGTTTCGGCGTGAAAATACCCGGCGTGTCGATATAGACAATTTGCGTTTCGCCATGGACCGCAACGCCGCGGACGCGCGCGCGCGTCGTCTGCACTTTATGCGTAACGATGGAGACTTTCGCCCCGACCATCGCATTGACGAGGCTGGACTTACCAGCGTTCGGCGCACCGATGACGGCGACAAAACCGCATTTTGTGGTCGTCTCTTTCGTCATGACGACGCGCGCCGACGATGTGCGCCACACGCGGTTTTCGGTGATGAGCGATTAATCACGGGCTTTCTTCCAGACGCCTTCGCGGAGCAAAAAGACTTCCGCCGCATTCATCTGCGCATTGCGTTTCGAGGCGCCTTCGCCGCGTGCGGTCGCAAAGCCATCGACGTGAACATCAACAACAAAATGGGGTTCGTGCGCCGGCCCGTCGCGGTCCACCACCTTATATTTGGGCGGGCCTTTGCGGCGTTCCTGGCTCCACTCCTGCAGTTCTGTTTTCGGGTCCCTGTGGCGCTCGACAAGCGCATCGAAATTCTCAATCCAGTAGAGCGCATAGGCTTTGCGCGCCGCATCGAGGCCGCCGTCGATGTAAAGCGCACCGAGAAACGCCTCGCAGACATCGCCAAGAATGGCTTTCTTGCGCCGCCCGCCCGCATTTTCTTCCTGTGCCGAAAGCCGAATGAGATGATCAAGCCCCCAAGCGAGCGAGGCTTTCGCGCAGGTGTCCTTGCGCACCATCTTGTTCAGACGCGGGGCAAGCTGGCCCTCTTTCAGTTTGGGATACCGCCGCCACAGCTCTTCCGCCGTCAGAAGACCGAGGACACGGTCGCCAAGAAATTCCAGCCGCTCCAGATCGTCAACCGGCTCGCGCCCGCCGGAAAGGCTGGAATGGGTCAGGGCGCGTTCCAGAAGATCGATACTGCTGAAACGATGTCCGATCCTGTCCTGCAGCGCGTCGAGGCCGGCGTCGCTCATTCGACAGGATCAAGGATGCGGTCATAGCGGATCGCGAACGGCCACTTCCAGACCTGCCATAGTTTTGCGTCAGATCCGTCTACGGAGAAAAATAACCGTTCGGCTTTCCCCACAATATCGTCCTTGTGGACATACCCGACCGATCGCAGGACGCGGCTGTCCTGCGACTTGTCTCGATTGTCGCCCATCATGAAATAATGATCGGCGGGGACTTCGTAAGGTCCTTTGAAATCGAGGCTGCCCTTATCGCCGAAGCACTCAATCACCGTGTAGCTGACGCCGTTGTCCATGGTCTCGCGGTACGCCGGCGCGGGCCGCCCGGCGAGCGACGGATCGGACGAACAATAGCCGGTCACATTTTCGATGAAGTCTTTCTGGATCGGCGTCTTATTCACGTAAACGACGCCGTTGATAATATTGATCTGATCGCCCGGCAGGCCGATCACGCGCTTGATGTAATCTTTGTTGCCGTCGCGCCGGTTCTTGAAGACAACAACATCGCCGCGTTCCGGGCCTGAACCGAACAGGCGTCCTTCGATGGGCAGGCGCGTTAGCGGATAGACCAGCGAGGCGCGCGAATATCCGTAGGCGGGTTTGGAGACAAACAGGAAATCGCCGACCAGCAGGTTCGGCTTCATCGACCCGGACGGGATATTGAAGGGCTGGAAAAAAATCACCCGCAAAATGAGCGCGATGCCGACGGCGATCAGGACCGTTTTCGCCAGATCCCAGGCCTCTTCGGCCGCTGTCATTTGTTTTTCTTCCGCCATACTTCCTGCCGGTCTTAAACTGCACACAATTGAGCGGCGAACGCCCCCGCGCGGCCCCTTAAGGCGCATCTCATATCGCCTTTTAGCCGAGCGGCCTAGCGTAAATGATGACGATCGCCTGCGCCAAGGGGAAATCATCGGTGATCGTAAGGTGAATATCGGCCGCACAGCCTTCGGGCGTGATTTCCGCCAGCCGTTCCGCCGCGCCGCCGGTTAGCGCCATCGTCGGCTTGCCGCCCGGCAGATTGACGACGCCCATATCGCGCCAGAAGACCCCGCGCGCGAGCCCTGTCCCGAGCGCCTTCGAGCAGGCCTCCTTGGCGGCGAAACGCTTCGCATAGGACGCCGCCCGGTTGAGCCGGCGGTCGGACTTCGCGCGCTCGATCTCGGTAAAGACCCGCGTCGTGAAGCGCTCGGGATGTTTCTCAAGCGTTTTTTCAACGCGGCGGATATCAATGAGGTCGTTGCCGATGCCGATAATCATGAGGAATTAATAGAGCCTTCCGGTGCGCCCGTCCTGCATCAGGCGCTTCATTTCCTTCACCGCCTCGCCGAGCCCCATCATCACCGCCTCGCCGACCAGAAAATGGCCGATATTGAGTTCGGCAAGGTCTTCAATGGCGGCGATCGGCTGGACGTTCTGAAAAGTGAGCCCATGACCCGCATGCGCTTCAAGACCCAGCGAGGTCGCAAACGCGGCCGCGTCCTTGATCAGGTCAAACTCATGTTGAATGCGCGCCGGTTCGGTCGCAACGCAGGCTTCATAATAAGCGCCGGTGTGAATTTCGATGACCGGCGCGCCTGCCGATTTCGCGCTTTCAATCTGCTTTTTATCGGGATCGACAAACAACGAAACGCGCGCGCCGATATCGCTCAGCTCACGGACATAAGGCGCGATAAAGTTATGTTGCCCCACGACATCAAGGCCGCCTTCCGTCGTTCGCTCATTGCGGTTTTCCGGCACAAGGCAACACGCATGCGGCATCACTTCGGTGACGATTTTGTGCATTTCCGCCGTCGCCGCCATTTCAAAATTGAGCGGCAGGTCAATTTCCTCTTTCAGGCGGCGCATATCGTCGTCGCGAATATGGCGCCGGTCCTCGCGCAAATGCGCCGTAATGCCGTCGGCGCCGGCGTCGGCGGCCAGTTGCGCAGCGCGCACGGGGTCCGGATGATCGCCGCCGCGCGCGTTTCTGATTGTTGCGACGTGATCGATATTGACGCCAAGGCGCAACGGCTTTTTGTCGGCGGCGCTCATTATTGACTGACATTCCGGCTGCCCGGCTTCATCGCGGGCGTGTCTTTCAGATGATCGGGCAGATTATCAGCCTCCCAGGTGTCGACTTTCATCACCGCCAGCGGCACAGAAAGAACGCCGAGATCGGCCTTGCCGCCAGATCGATCAATAAGACAGGCGAGACACAACACATCCGCGCCAAGCGCGCGCACAGCGTCAATGCACTCGCGCGCCGACAGCCCGGTCGACACAATGTCTTCGACGACGACCACGCGCGCGCCCTTCGGCAACGCAAAGCCCCTGCGCAACTGAAACGCCCCGTCGACGCGCTCGACAAACATCGACGGAACGCCGAGATGGCGCGCCGTTTCATATCCGTAGATAATCGCCCCCATCGCCGGCGCGACGACGTAATCAATCGGACGGTCAACCACCGCCCGCACTTTTTCGGCCAGCGCCCGACACAGCTTTTCGGCGCGCGCCGGATACATCGAGACAATCGACTTGTTCAGATAGGTGTCGCTGTGGAGGCCGGACGACAACACAAAATGGCCTTTCATCAAGGCGCCCGCCGCCTCGAATTCGGCCATCACTTCTTTTTCAGTCATCATGGACCATCTCGCTTCGCTCCGCCGACAGGACGCTCGCCGAGGCGCGCAAGCCGGCCAGCAACTGCATCAGCTGCTTTGTGTCCGAAACCTCAATATCGATCAACAGGGCGACGAATTCCGGTCCCACCTGTTCATTCTTGATATTGCTGATCGAGACGCCATACCGCGCGATGATCGAAGCGACATCCGACAAGACGCCAATTTCATTGCGCACGGTCACCGAAACCCGGGTCTCGGCCTTGATGTCCGGCCTGCCGGTCCGCCATTTCAGATCGACCCACCGCGCCTGAGGCGGGTCTTCCTTGGCGAGCGTCGCGCAATAGATCGTATGCACACGAATCTCACCGGCGCCGCCGCGGATACCGACAATGCGTTCGCCGGGAATCGGCGTGCAACAGGCCGCCATGATGACCTCGGCCCCCGGCTGAAACCCCTCAATCGCTGCTTTCGGGCGCAGCGGCCCTGCGGCGCTCGCCCTGATTTCACCTTCGATATCGTGGGCGGCGCCCGGATAGACCGCCTCGATAAGGTCGGTGACCGAAAGATCGCCGCGGCCGACCTGCGCCATCACCGCGTCAACGCTCTCCGCGCCGAGCCGGGTGAGCCCCGCCCTCACCGCTTTAGCGGAAAACTCAAGATGCGCGCCGGAGAACACATTTTCTGCGATGCGCCGGCCAAGCTGCACCTGTTCGTCGACCTGCATCTGTTTGATCCGTCTGCGGATCGCAGCGCGCGCACGCCCCGTAACGACAATGGTCTCCCATTCCGCCGGCGGCACCGCATGCTCTGAACGCAAGACCTCAACGACATCGCCATTATTGAGCGGCGTGCGCAGCGGTCTCTGGGCGCCGTTGATTTTCGCGCCGACACAATTATCGCCAACCTGTGTGTGAACGGCGTAAGCGAAATCAAGCGATGTTGCGCCTTTCGGCAGTGAGATCACGCGCCCTTTTGGGGTGAAGACAAAGACCTGATCCTGAAACAATTCAAGCTTGGCGTAGGCAAGCGCTTCGTCAGGGTCCTCGCCTTGCTGAAACATATCGACAAGGCGGCGCGGCGTATCATAGGGATCGTATTTTATCTGACGGGAGAACTCGACGCTCGACCCGCCCGATGCGGCGCCGCCTTTGTCCTTGTACTGCCAATGCGCTGCAACGCCGCGTTCAGCCTCATCGTGCATTTCATGGGTGCGGATCTGAATCTCGATGCGCTGGCGGCGCCCGTCGGCGCCGGGCGGCCCGATGACCGCGGTATGCACCGAGCGATAGCCGTTCGGCTTCGGCGCGGAAATATAGTCGTCGAACTCCTCGGGGATCATGCGCCAGCCGCGGTGAATGACGCCAAGCGCGCGGTAACAATCGTCAATCGAGCCGACGAGAACGCGGAAGGCGTAGATATCGGCCAGCTCGTCAAAGGAAACGTTCTTGGCCTGCATTTTTCGCCAGATCGAAAACGGCCGCTTCTCGCGCGAGTAAACCTGCGCGTCGACGCTCGCTTCGGCGAGGTGGGTCCTGAGCGCGGTTGCGACTTCAATGACGCTCGACACGATTGTCTCTTGTAGCGCTTTCAGGCGGTCGGCGATCGTCTCATAGGCTTCCGGCGATATCTCCCGGAAGGAAAGCTCTTCCAGTTCCTCCCGGATTTTCTGAACGCCGATGCGGCCTGCGAGCGGGGCGTAAATCTCCAGCGTCTCAAGGGCGATACGCCGGCGTTTGTCGGGCTTCGGATGGAAAGCGAGCGTGCGCATATTGTGCAAACGATCCGCGAGCTTCACCAGAAGGACGCGCACATCGTCGGCCATGGCGACCACGAGTTTGCGGAAGTTCTCCGCCTGCTGACTGGCTTGCGAGCGCAGCTCAATGCGCGACAGCTTGGTGACGCCGTCGACAAGCCGCGCAATCTCCGACCCGAAGTGTTTTTCGATATCGTCGATGGTCGTGTCGGTATCTTCCACAACGTCGTGCAACAGCGCCGTCGCCACGCTCGCCGGATCGGCGCGCAGTTCGGTCAGGATTGCCGCCACCGCCAGCGGATGCGTAAAATAGGGATCGCCCGATTTGCGCATCTGGCCGCCATGGGCCTTCATCGCAAACACATAAGCGCGGTTTAATAGATCTTCGTCAGCGTCGCGATCATAGGCGCGCACCATATCGACGAGTTCATACTGGCGGATCAGTTTTGCGGCGCCGCCCTGTCGCGCGGGCTCTGTTGGCGCGGGCTCTGTCGGCGCAGGCACTGTCAGCGCCGGCGCATCACCGCGAAGCGCCGCCTCAGGCGACGATGCAACAGGCGAAACAGCGTCTGTCGTTTCTGCTGGCGACGCTGGTCGGTCAGGACGAGTTTGCGCCGCCGGGCCGTTCTGACCTGGCGCTGGCGTCGCAGCAGTCTGTATCGGGTCCTGCGCATGGGCGTCGTCTTGTTCGCCGCGCGTCGGGCGCGCGCCGGCGTTTCCGGTTGGTGATGCGTCGGGCTCGTTCATGTCTTTTACCGCCGTGACGACCAGCGCTCGCGGCGGCGCCCAAAAGGCGCGCGGCCGGAACAGCAAGTCTCAGACGATCAGAGTGAGGCGAGCGCGGCGCGCGTTCAAGCCCTGTTGCAGCGCCGCATTGCCGCTACGCCAGGGCCGATTACGACCTTTGCAGGCGTTACCCCTTCGGCAGGGATTGCGGACCGGTCATGCCGGCCGCTTTGATCGCTTGCAAATATTCGTCTTCGTTGGTCTTGTCGAAATCCGGCGCGTCGGCTTTTTCCGGCGCGTTTTCCACATCTTCGCTCTCGTCGAGTTCAACCTGTTTTTGCAGCGAGGAGACCAGGTCTTCTTCGATCTGGTCGGGCTGCAGATGATTGTCGGCGATCTCGCGCAGGGCGACCACGGGGTTCTTGTCATTATCGCGGTCAACCATCAGCGGCGCGCCGGACGAGAGAACGCGGGCGCGATGCGCGGCCAGCAAGACAAGATCAAAGCGGTTGGTGACTTTATCAACGCAGTCTTCAACGGTGACGCGTGCCATGGACGATGTCTCCTCAGGGGGCCAAAAGACGCCGGCGGTCGGCGCTTGGCGCAAACAAGCCGCAAGACTTATCGCTGCGTCGCAGAAATTACAACCAAGCGCGGCGGAATTCTTCTCATCCGCTCCCTAAAGATGAAGGACGACAAACAGGTTAAGGGCGACGCGACGCCAGCGATCCCTGGACGGCGATCCCTGGACGGCGATCTTAGGGGCACGGTCCCGCGACATGGGTGTCGCCGGTGTCGGGCGCGCGAAGGCCGTCGGCGGTGCAAAAGGTCGGCACCAGCTCCGTGCGCCCGAAAATATCGGCGTAAGGCTCATAATCGCCTTCGTCGGTCGGCGTCAGCTGCGCGGCTTGCGTGTCGCGATCGATCTGAAAAACCGCAAAATGGACATGCCGGCCGCAAAGCGGCTGGCCCGCGGTCGACGGCGGGCAGGGCGTGAAGCCGACATCGCCTTCAATCCCGATCGCCTGGCCGGCGTTGACCCAGTCGTTTTCCGATAGCCCTGCGCCCAGCGGCGGCGCGGCGCGCACGCTGTCCTCAGCCATGTGGGCGTAAACCGTCCACTCATTACATTTGCCGACGCCGTCCGGGCAGGTTCGGCAGTCTTCGCCCTGACCGCGCTGCGGCGCGCCGCCTAACACCGGTTCCAGAGACTGACAGTAGTCGAGCGGATGTTCGATCCAGACGTAATTGTTGGTCGGCTCGCTGCTGTCGCCGGTGTCTTTGATGAACCGGACCCAGCCCTCCGCCGCCGCCGCCAAGACCTGATTGGGCTGGCTCGCGCGCATATCGAACATTTTTTCAGGCGGGGTCTGGTGATCTTCGTGATCAGCGGTGATCGTCACTGCGACGCCGTCGGCGTAAGGCAATCGGTAAAGTTGCCCGGCGGTGCCGCACCCTGTCAAAATCAGAGCGAAGATCGCGCCGGATGCCAGCCAAAACCTCATGATTTTTTATCAGCCTGCGGAAGGAAAATGTCAAGCACTTCAGGCGGAAAAAGGCTCTGCATCTGTCTCGTTCAGCGCATCGCGCATCTCCAGCGCGGTGCGCCCCGTCGCCGGGTGGCGCCAGTCAGGCGCGATATCGCAAAGCGGCGCGAGTACAAAATCGCGGGATGCAACGCCCGGATGCGGCAAGATGGGCGGGCCGTCCTGTTGCAGCGCGCCATAGGCCAGAAGATCAAGATCAAGCGTACGCGGGGCGTTGCGGCGGCCGCGCACGCGCCCAAAACGGGCTTCGATTTCGTGCAACGCCGACAGCAACTGTTGTGGGTCGAGGTCGGTTTCTATCGCGACGACAGCGTTCAGAAATGGGGGATCAGACGGGTCCGGCCAGGCCTTTGTCCTGTAGAACCTTGAAATCATTCTAATCTTTGATACATGGGACAAAACAGGGATTGATTTTGTCAAAATCTGGGCAGGTTGAAGATCGCCAAAAGCGAGACTCGCGCCAATTCCTATAAGAATCATGTCTTTAAAGGGGGGCATGCATGAATGCGCAGACTGAGCGCACGAATGGTGAACGACTGATCGGATAACCCTAGCGGATCAAGACCTGAAACGCTCTGAATTGAAATGCAACGTGCAAGACAAAGAAAAGAATAAGTATGAGCACTTTCCTGAATATGCGCCAGACCGAAAAAACGGCGATCTTCATCGACGGCGCTAATCTCTACAAGGCCGCCCGTAACCTCGGTTTTGACATGGATTACAAGAGCTTGCTGGCGAAAGCGCGGGCGAACTCAAATCTGGTCCGCGCATATTACTATACCGCTATTCAGGAAGATAAGTCTCAGGATTACTCGCCGTTGCGCCCGCTCGTCGACTGGCTCGACTATAATGGCTACACGATGGTCACCAAAGCGACCCGCGAATTCACGGACAATCAGGGCCGCAAGCGGTTCAAAGGCTCCGTCGATATTGAGCTCGCAGTGGACATGATGGCGCTGGCGGCGAGCATCGATCACATCATCCTGTTTTCCGGCAATGGCGATTTCCGTCGCGCGCTGGAAGCGGTTCAGTTTCAGGGCGTGCGCGTCAGCGTCGTCTCGACGGTAAAATCCTCGCCGCCAATGGCGTCCGACGAGTTGCGGCGGCAAGCGGACCAGTTCATCGACCTTGCAGACCTCGAAGGCGACATCGGGCGCAGCGGCGGCGGCCGCAAGCCCTCCGCCGATGACGAGGACGATTACGATGACGACGACTATGAATATGACGACGACTACGAAGACGTCGATTAACGCCCGTTGAACGGGCGCGTCGCCATCAGATGATCAAGTGGATGATCAAGTGGCCCATCAAACCGACCCCGTTCCGCCCGAGCCGCCCCATAATTGCGCCCTGTGCCCGCGCCTTGCGGCGTTCCGGGCTGAAAACGCCGAGGCGCATCCGGACTGGTTTAACGGACCCGCCCCCTCGTTCGGAGAAGACGCCGCGCAGTTGCTCATTGTCGGTCTCGCGCCCGGCCTGCAGGGCGCCAACCGGACCGGCAGGCCTTTCACCGGCGATTATGCGGGCGATCTCCTCTATGCGACGCTCGACAAGTTTCAGTTTTCAAAGGGCGTTTACGACAAGCGTCCGGACGACGGGCTGCGCCTCATCGGCGCGATGATCACCAATGCGGTGCGCTGCGTGCCGCCGCAAAACAAGCCGACGGGCGCCGAAATCAAAACCTGCCGGCCCTTTTTGATGGCGCGGATGCAGGCCCTGCCCCGCCTCAAAGCCATTTTGTGCCTCGGCCGGATCGCCCATGATTCTGTTTTGACGACGCTCGATATCCGCAAAAAAGACGCACCGTTCGCCCATGGCGCACGACATCCGGTCGCGGGCGAAGCCTTCTCGATATTCGACAGCTATCACTGCTCGCGGTACAACACGAACACCGGCAGGCTCACGCCGGCAACGTTTGACGATGTATTTGAGGCGATCCGCGCCCATATTGACGGGCCATCAGCAACCGCGGCGCGCCCGTCCGGAGAGCGAGCATGAAACGCAATTTCGGTCTTCCGTCGAAAGACGCCGGCCTTGCGCGCGCACGCGACGCAAAACCCGTCGCAACATTGTTCGTCAGCGCTGTGTTCGGCATTATCGGCGCGGCGATCGCGGCGTTGAGCTTTTCCGAAGCCCGCAGCATACTGAGCAATCTGTTTCATGGCCGCTCGCTTGTCGCCGCTGTTGTGGCGGCGGGATTCGGCTGCTGGATGTATGTCTGGATCGCGCGCCCGCGGTTCGCTGCGCATTTCCAGCCGCAGGGGGATGCTTTTTCCGACCTCCTGCAATTCTACGCCAAGGCGGTGGTGTCGCTGGTCGTGCTGCTGGCGATCGGGCGTTTCATTGCGCCGTCGCTTGGGGCGATCCCGGGCGTCATGGTCCTGTGCGCGGCGGGCGGCGCCGGCGCGGCGGCGGCGTTCCAGACGGTTCTCGCCTTCGTGCCCGCTTACGAGCCGGAAAACGGCGCCGGCTAGCAGGCAACATTTTCAGACCCCGCGCTATTAAATCCAGCGCCGCACTGATTTTTTATATGCAGCATATTCGCCGCCGAACCGGTCTTCGAGATAGCGCTCCTCCGGCTTGATCACAAAGAAATGCAGCAGAACGCCCGCGAGCGCCGTGGTCAACACCATCCACAGATTAAGCGTTGCAATGGCGAGCCCGCCGCCGAGAAGCATCATGGCGAGATAGATCGGGTTGCGTGAGAAGCGAAACGGTCCGTGCACAAAGAGCTGACGCGATGGCGTATCCGGCTTTAGGGTCTCATCCCCGGCGGCGAACGCCGAAACCGCGCTGACGATAATCATCACCGCAGCGATGATCATCGCGCCGCCGAGCCCCTCCCCGAGGACGCGCGGCGCGGGGATCGGCGCTTTTGCAAACACTCGTAATATAAAACCGCCGACCATCGCCGCCAGCAGTAACGTCGGCGGGTGCAGGCGCACGCGCGGCCGGTCTTCCCATGATGGCGCTGATTTTAACGGGTCGTCTTTTTCCGCCATGGCGTGAACAATCCTGAATAATGCGGCGCGCGCGTCCCGCGCTAACCCCGATCTCTCAACAGCCGTTGTTTTTGCCGGTTCCAGTCGCGCTCTTTGACCGTATCACGCTTGTCATGGGCTTTTTTACCGACCGCAAGTCCGACTTCGAGCTTTGCGATCCCGCGTTCATTGAAGTAAATCCGCAAGGGAACAATCGTATAACCCTTCCGCTCGACGGCCTCCGCGAGCTTCGCCATCTCGCGCGTCTTCAGCAATAATTTGCGCGGCCGTTTGGGTTCATGATTTTCGCGATTGCCGGCGGAATATTCGGGGATTGTCGCGTTGATCAAGTAAATGGCGCCATCTTCCGGCGATGCGTAGGCTTCTGCGATGGTCGCATGGCCTTCGCGCAGCGCCTTGACTTCCGTGCCCTGAAGAACAAGGCCGGCTTCAAACGTTTCCTCAATGGTGTAGTCGCGACGCGCCCGCCGGTTTTCCGCGACGTTTTTGACTTTAGCGCCTTTCTTGTCCGCCATCAGCCGATCAGCGCCAGATCTTCCAGCACGGCCCTGATGCGGCGCTGTACGGCCTCGCCCGGCGGCGCCAGCGGCAGGCGCAAATCAGGCGCGCACAAACCCATCAGCGACAGGGCGTATTTCACCGGCCCGGGGCTGGTGTCCGCGAACAAAACGTCGTGCAGTGGCGCCAGGCGGTCCTGAATTTCAACCGCGCGGTCATAGGCCCCGTCGGCGCAGGCAGCCTGCATTGCCGCGCACAGCGCCGGCGCCACATTCGCCGTGACGCCGATGCACCCGGCGCCGCCCATGGCGTTGAACCCGACGGCGGTCATGTCCTCGCCGGAGAGCTGAAGAAAATCGGACCCGCAGGCGCGCCGTTGCAACGCGACGCGCGCAAGATCGCCGGTCGCATCCTTGACGCCGATGACGCGGTCGAGCCGGGCGAGCGCGCCGAGCGTTTCGACCGACAGGTTCGCAACCGTCCTGCCCGGCACATTGTAGAGAATGATCGGCAGGCTTGTCGCCTCGTGCAGCGCTTCGAAATGCGCCCGCAATCCGGCTTGCGACGGTTTGTTGTAATAGCCGGTCACCGTCAACAACGCATCGGCCCCGGCTTCGGCGGCGTAGGCGGCGAGCTCGATTGATTCGGCTGTAGCGTTGGAGCCGGCCCCGGCGATCACCGGCGCGCGCCCGTCAGCCGCCTCGACGCAAAGCCGGATCACGCGCTTGTGCTCGTCATGGCTGAGCGTCGCCGATTCCCCGGTCGTCCCCGCCGGCACAAGGCCGCGCGCACCGGCCTCGATCTGCCGGTTCACAAGCTGTTGAAACGTGTCCTCATCCACCGATCCATCGCGGAACGGGGTCACCAAAGCGGTGATGGAGCCGCCTAAATTAACCATATGAAAGTAATGTCCTTTGACACTGTCGATACCGTCACACGCCGCATGGAACAAGGGCGTTCAGCGCGTTGCGGCGCCCATTTGCGATCCGGCGCGCGGCGCGTCAGGCGGCGGGCGGCGGATTTTGTGTTTACCCAAAATACGCTAGGGTATGGGAAGAATTATGGTGTTGCGTGGTCAGTATTGTGAGGGGGCGTCGTCGATCATGGTGAGATTAAGCCAGCGCCCGCCTTTATGCGGCGTTCAACCGCGGAGCCGCTTGCAGCGCGCGGCGCTGTTCTTTGCAGCGGTGCTGGGCATGTTTCTGGCGGCGCCGTTCGGCGCGGCCGAGGCCTATGTTTCCCCGCGACTGAAACCGCCGCCCCCCGGCCCCGCATACACGTCGCCAGCCGATCACGCCCGACTTGAGGTGATTATCGCATCGCTCAAACGGCGCAATTTCGCGGCGGCGCGCGCAACCGCCGACACCGTCCAGGACCCGATCGCGAAGAGCCTTGCGTTGTGGCTTTATTTTTACGGCGACGATCCGAACGCCGATATCGACGATGCGCGGCGTTTTCTCGACGATCACAGCAACTGGCCGGCCGCCTCGCGCATCCAGTCGAATATTGAAAAGAAACTGAAAAACACGACGTCGCCGCAACGCGTGCTCGCGTTTTTCGATAAGCGCGATCCGATCACCGGACGCGGCAAGTTGCATCTGGCGCGGGCGCAGTTCTTCAAAGGCGACCGCGAGGCCGGCGAAATCCACCTGCGCGACGCCTGGGCCAATCATACATTCTCGGTAAAGGACGAGCGCGACCTGCTGGCCAATTATGGCGGTCGTCTGCGGCCGGAAGATCACGCCGCGCGGGTCGATAACCTACTGTGGAAACGACAGGTGACGAATGCGCGCCGCGTATTCTCGCGGCTGACGAGCGCCGAGCGGCGCAAAGCGAATGCGCGCGCCGCGTTGTTGTTGCGCGCCGCCAACGCATCGCAGCTTTACGCGAGCCTTCCCGGCGCAGACCGCCGCGACGCCGGCGTAATGCTCGCCGCCGTGCGCTATTATCGCCGCACCGGTGAAGAACCGCGCGCGGTCTCAATCGCCCGCAAAGCGCCGAGCGACCCCGCAGCGTTGCGCAATCCGTCGCGCTGGTGGAGCGAACGCCAGCTCCTGATGCGCTGGGCGATTACCGAAAAACGCTATGGCGACGCCTATGCGATGGCGGCCGGTCACGGACTTGAGCCGAGTACGGATTTTTCCGAAGCCGAGTTCAACGCCGGATGGCTCGCGCTTCGATATCTGAAGGATCCGGCGCGGGCGACGACCCATTTCAAGGCGCTGGCCGCGACTGTCGCGGCGCCGATTTCAGTGGCGCGCGCCAACTACTGGCTGGGCCGCGCAGCGCGCGCCGCCGGGGACGCCACGTTGGCGGAGAGCTATTTCACCCGCGCCGCGCGGCATCGATACACTTATTACGGCCAACTCGCGGCCGAACGCCTCGGCGGCGCCGCGACAGAACTGGCGTTTGATCCTGGGCCGCCGCCGGCGCCCGCTGACCGCGCCCGCTTTACCGCGCGCCCGACCGTCGCCGCCCTGAAGATGTTGTCAGAGCTCGACGACGATCAGGCGTTTTTGGTCTTCGCTTATCATATTGACGACACGCTCGAGAGCCCCGGCGAATACAAGTTTCTGGGCGACATCGCGATCTCTCGCGGCGCGCCGCACATCACAGTGCGCGCCGGCAAGGTATCGGTGCGACGGAATGCGTTTGCGCCGGACGTTTCCTATCCGGTCGTCTTCGTTCCCGACGAGGCGACGCGCTATGTCTCGCGGGAAATCATTCTCGGCCTGTCGCGCCAGGAATCGGAATTCAATCCGCGCGCCTTTTCCCGCGCCGGCGCGCGCGGTCTGATGCAGCTTATTCCGTCCACGGCGAAGTTGACCGCGCGCAAGGCCGGTCTTTCCTATTCGCGCGCCGCCCTTCTTGATGATCCGGTCTACAACATGACGGTCGGCGCCGCGCATCTGTCGCACCTTTTAAGCGATTATAACGGCTCATTGATCATGACCTTTGCGGCCTATAACGCGGGCCCGCACCGCGTGACGCAGTGGGTTGAGCGCTATGGCGATCCGCGCGCGCCCGGCGTCGATCCCGTCGACTGGGTTGAGAAAATTCCGTTTTCCGAAACCCGCAATTATGTCCAGCGGGTTCTGGAAAATACGCAAGTTTATCGCGCGCGCCTGAAAGACCGGCCCATTCCCGGCCAGCTTTCCGTGGATCTGGAGCGCGGCGGACCGCGCCAACGCGCAGGGCTCTTGCCGGGGCGGAGCCTTGCGCCGAGCGGCCGGCAACCGGTGCCGGAAATTCCCGCACGGACGATCGCATTCGCCGGCAGCGCGCCGGATATCCCGCCCGAGGGCGTCAAGCTAAAGCCGGCGCCAGCCGTTGATGTAACGCTTGCGCCGGAATCACCCAGCGGCGTTGAAACGCCGGTTCAAGTTGAAACATCGCCGGAAGGCGACACGCCGCCGTCCGCTGAGGCCGCCGCGACGCCAGCGCCGACAGACGCCCAGACAAACGCCCCGACAACGCCCAAGGAGGCGTCGACAGACACAGCGCCGACTGCGCGCCTCGCCCCGGAACCCGACGTCGCGGGGGCCGACCCCGAAACCCGTGCGGTCACCGTTGCGCCGCAGGATGCGCTTTCGGCGCCGTCTGCGCCGCCGTCGGACAGGTCTTTGGATGCGCCTTTGGATGCGCGCCCCGTTGATCCGTCTTCGGCGCCGGCATGGCGCGATCCTGAGCCGCCGGTCGCCAAAGGCCCGACGCGCCCCGAAGACGAGCGCGACCCGCAAGCCGCGGCGCCGGCGACAGCGGCGCGCGGCGGCGCGGCGTTATCGGCCGACGATCTGAATTCATTGCAGTCGGGCGCCATCGTCGCCTCGGACAGCGCGGCCGCCGAGCCGCCGCAACCGGCAAGCAATTCGCCGACGCCCGTCGCCGTTAAAAAATGTGAGACAACGTCAGAGACCTACCGCGAATACATCGCCCGGGTTGAAAAAGAAGAAGCCTCCGCCGCGGACCTTAATGCGGGCATGCTGGCGGAATTAAAAACCGGCGGGCCGGCCTGCTAATAAGCGGTCGACATGATCTGTCGGCGGCCTTCAGGCCGCGCCGCTCGCCGCAAGCAACGCTCTGAAAGACGGGATGATCTGAAAGCCAAAGCGCGCGTCATAGATCAGGATCAACACCGCCACCATCGTGCCCCATAAAAGGCTGAACAGCGATCCGATAAGGAAATACTCCGCATTCAGCTGTTTTTCGAGCTCCTTGTAGCGCGCAACGGTCTTGATGGCGACGACGGCGGCGATAATTTCCCACCGCGCGCCAATCACGCCGATCACGACCAGCGACCGCTCAAGGCCGCCAATCAGCGCGCCGGCGTTGAGGCGCTGCGTCGTTTCCTTCTTTTTCTCGGCAACGTCATCGCCCGCATGCGTTTCGGTGTCGGCGAGCGGCGTAAAATCGCGCCGGCCGAGCCGGAGCACCAGCCGGCACGCTTCGTTGCCGACATTCCAGATCATCAGAATAAAGATGATATAGGGAAACGCTAAGGCGAGTTGGCGCCAGAATTCCATTATCAGCCCTCGCCCGGCGATGACTGCGCATCGAGATACGTCAACATGTTGGCCACCGCCGCGAGTTTGCGCCGATAGGTCTTGAACTTTGCATCCTTAAGGCGCTCATACACATTGCTTTGCGACACCGCATTTTCTTCGGCGAGGGCGGCGATGGTCTTTTCCGGTTCCAGAAAGCGGCTCAGGACATAACGCGCCTGAACCTCGGACCAGCCCGCTTCGATCTCCGTCAGGCTATAGCCGATTTCGTCGAGCAGCGCGCCGATCTCCGGATGGCGGATCAATGAAAAACGATACTGCGTGTCGGCGCTTTTTTCGCTGAGGACCGCGCGCGCGTCGGCAAGGCCCGGCCCCATCATCCCCCAGGCCCGCTCGCGATTAATCGGCGTTTCGATCTCCGCCTCACCGAGCACAAACCGACACGCGACGCCGGCCCGCATCAAGCGGAGCTTGAGCGCATGCAGAACCGTGAAACCGTCGCTAAGCGCCGCGAAAAGGCCCTGGAATTCATCACCGAGCGTGACCGTCATCGGCGAGACGATCCGGTTTTCATAACCCGCATTCAGAGCGGCGATCTCCGCCGCGAACGCCGCTTGCAGCGCCGCCGGATCCACAGCCTCGCGGCTGTTGATGATGTCGCCCATCAGGACGGCGAGGTTTTTTCCTGTACTTTCAACGCTCATTGGACGTTTCCGGATAT
>JBCBBT010000026.1:0-45884 GCA_038531315.1 Pseudomonadota bacterium | reverse complement strand
AATTGCAATTCGTGCGGCGTCTTGATGCGCGGCGCGATGATGTTGAGCAATGGATCGCCATCGCCCGCCGCGCGCGCCAATATGACGATGTCGATGAAAAAGTAATTACGCGCGGCCTTGATTTTTATCTTCAAGCCGCCGCGCAACGCTATGCGGAAGCGGCTGTCTCGGCCCGGGACGCCGTCGCCATGGCCGCCTGGCGCGCCGGCCAAGACGATGGCGGCCCGTGTCCGGCCCGCGACGAACGCATCTGCGGGCGGGTGTCTGAAATTTTTACCGGTAAAATCGATGCGTTGTCGGACGGTTTCGCCGCCAGCGCGCAAAGCGCCTTTGCCGATCTGGAAAAGCCGGCGGCCGCGGGGGCATTGGCGGCGCAATTGGCGAGTTATGAGCGGGAGTTGCGGGCCCGCTACGGGCTTGTCTTCGAGAACGCCGCCTTTGACGATCTGAAAGCGCGGCTGATGAAGGCGCGCCGCGCCGCCCAGAAGAAAGCCGCCAAGGCAATTGCCGCTGAGATCGGCGCGGCGCAAACGGCGCCCGAAATCAACGCTTTGCGCAACCGTTACTTCCTTGCGGGCGATCTGGAGGCGGACGCCATGAAGCGTGTGCGCACGGCGCTTGCGGCGGCGCTAAGCGGCAAGGCGCCCTTCGCCGCCTTGTCTTACGGAGCCTACTTCGATGCGCTTTATAATCGCGATTTCAAGGCCCTGCGTCAGCTCGATCGGACCTATCTTGAGGGCGTCCGCCCACTGATGGCTTTTGGCCTGCAACAGCTGAGCGAGCTCGGTCCCTTGCTTGACGCCATGGCGGGTCGGCGCGCGGGCGAAAGCAAGGCGGAGATCGCGCAGGTGCTTGACAATCTGACCGCCGTTTACGCCGTGACGGGCGCTTATCTTCTCGATTATCAGAGCGTTTATGGGAAATGTCTGCGCGATGATGCGATCACCATGACGGTGACGACGAAAACCGATTTCGTGACCCGCAATGGTTTCGGTACGGAGATTGGGCGACGGCCGGGATGGACAACGCAGGACGCTTACAGGGTCAATGCTGAGTTCGCGGGCCAGCTGCGCGCCCTCTTTAACACCGCCAACGACAGCGCCCAGGCGCAACTCCTCGACTTTTTTCTGAATGACGCAACGATTAGCGAATTGCGTTCGGCGACGCGCGCGTTAATGCGCGAGTTTGATTGCAATGCGCCTGAGATAAAACAACTTGAGGCCGGGCTTTTGGCTTATGACGCGGAGATCGCAGCGCGCATGCAGCGCTAACGCGTAGCGCGAAAACGCAACCCCGGTGGCTTTTGTTGGTTATTTTTGGGCGTCAAGATAAGCCGAAACACGCTGCGCCGCATCGGCGGCGTAGCCTGCATTATACATGTGTTTGTACTCTTCTTCGATACCGGCGAAATCGAATACATGGTCCGCATCGGGATAAACATGGGCGGTGACGGGTGTTCCCTCGTCCTTTAATTTTTCAAACACCTTAAGACACTCATCCGGGCTCACGATCGTGTCCTTGCCGGCGATGAACGACAAGGCCGGCACTGAGGCGGTCCACGCGTCGAAGCGCGAATGGGCGCCGAGCCCGCAATAAGGATAAAACAGGATGAGGCCTGCCGGTTGCGGCGCTTCCATCGCAGCGGCTTCAATGGAAGCGGGGCGCTTGTCTTTCATGTTCATGGTCATGAAGTCCATGATGGTCCAGGCGCCGTGCGACCAGCCGGCAAGGATGATCGTCTCCGCATCGACGTCCTCGCGCGCTCTGGCCATCTCAAACGTCGCGACGACATCGCCGGCGCGTTCCTGGGCGATAAGTTGCTGGCCGGTGCACACCGTCTCGAACGCTTCATCGCGTGAAATGCCGCGCGGCGCATGACTGTCAACGATGATCGCCATATAGCCGGCGGCGTTGATAAGATCAGCCCACTGATTGGCGAGGCTCGGTTGGTGTCCGGAACAGCCATGGAACTGAATAACGGCGGGATAGGGCGGCGCGCCCGTCTCCGGCGCCCGAAACTCGATATGCGGCGCGAGAAACGCCTGATGGTCCGCAAGCGAGGTCTTCTGCGTTTTGCCGGCGAGGTAGCCGAGCATGAGCGGCTCGCGTTTGGCGGCGACAAACGCCCCGGCGCCGAGAACCAGGACGACAGCGGCGATAATCAAGGTCCGTTTCATGGCCGAAAGCCTACAAAAGGCCCGCCTTTTTGGCGAGGTCTTTTAGCGGCTCTTCGGGGCGCGCGCCGAAATGGCTGATCACTTCGGCGGCGGCGAGAGAGCCGAGCGCGCCGGCGCGCTCAAGCGGGAAGCCATTGGAAAGTCCCCACAACAGGCCGGCGGCGTATGCGTCGCCCGCGCCGGTTGTATCGATAAGCTGGGCCGGTTTGACTGCGTCAATGATCACCGGCGCGCCGTCGCGCGGGATCAGGACCGAGCCTTTTTCCGAATGCGTGATAGCCGTCAGCGCACACATTTCGCGGGCTTTGTCGGCGATGTCGCTGGTTTCGCTCGATCCGAAAAGAGCGGCGGCTTCGGCGTCATTGGCGAGCAGGATGTCGATGTTATTTTCAATGAAGGGTTTCAATGCATCGAATTGCCGGTCGACGACGCCAGAGTCCGACAGCGTCATCGCGACCTGGCGCCCCGCCTGGCGCGCAACGGCGCTCGCGGCTTCAAAAGCTTTGCGCGGTTCGGCGGGCTCGAAAAGATAGCCCTCAAAAAAGGTGATCGCCGCGCGCTCGATCAGGTCATTGTCAACGTCGAGCGGCCCGACATAACCGGCCGCACCCAGAAAGGTCGACATCGACCGCTGCGCATCCGGCGTCACATTGATCAGACAGCGCCCTGTTCCCGGTCCGTCGGCCAGCGGCGCGGTGTCGAAAACAACGCCAAGCGAACGCAAATCGTTGCGATAGGTCTCGCCGAGCAAATCCGCCGCGACTTTGCCGGTGAAGGCGCCCTTGCCGCCGAATGACGCAACACAGGCGATCGAGTTGGCGACAGAGCCGCCCGAGATCTCGACGCTCGAGGCCATGGCGCCGTAGATCGCCGCCGCTTCCGGCTCGTCGATCAACATCATGCCGCCTTTGGCAATGTTGTGCTCGGCGAGGAAAGCGTCGTCGGCGCTCGCCAATACGTCGATAATGGCGTTGCCAAAGCCAAGAATGTCGATATCGGCGGCGTTGATTGTGTCGGTCATAACGTCGTTTGCGCTGTTGCGCCCTTTGTGTTGGTAGTCCCGGTGAAGTGTTGAGTGCGTGTCTGGCGAATGAAGCAGCCGTAATGGCGGGGTGCGCGGGGCCGGTTTAACGCATCTTGATTTGGCTCTGGCGCGACGCGCGCTTATAGAAAGCAGGCGCCAAGGGCGCAAGCGCGCGCCGCCGCCGCGCATTTTGCAACTGACGGCGTTGTGTGTTGCGGATCGGGAGTGACGTTGATGATCAGAAGAGACCGCCTGAGCCTGTTTGTCTGGCCGCTTGCCGCGCTGTCGCTGGGCGCATGCGCCGCGACAGGCGGCGGCGCGCCGTCAGGGGGGCTGGCCAAGCCCGCCGTCGCCTCTGCGCCGGCGGCCCCTGTCTTCGTGCGCAGCGACGTTCTGGCGCAGACGCCCGCATCCCTTGACCGCACGTTCGGGGCGCCGGCCCTGACGCGGCGCGAAGGCGCGGGTGAGTTTCGCCGCTACGAACTTGCTGGCTGCAATCTTATTGTTATTCTTTATCCGGATAATAAAAACAGCCTGAGCGCGCAACACGCCGACGCCACGGCCAAACAGTCGGACGCGCCGAAACCCGATCTTGACCAGTGTCTCGCCGAAGGGTTGGCCAAGGCGGTCGGCGCCTAGGCCTTACCCGGGGACCTGCATTCAAAGGCCCTCGTTCAAAGCGCGGGCGTCATGGTCGGCGCGCCGTCTTTCAGACGCGTTTGCGAATTTCTGAGAAAATAAATCATCACCGCCGCCGGAATGCCGACAAGCGCCGTGTAGGCGAAAAACCACGCATAGCCGACGCCATCGACAATAAAGCCGGAAAAGCCGCCGACGAATTTTCCCGGTATCGCATAAAACGAGCTGAACAGCGCGTATTGCGTCGCCGTGAAGGCGGTATTCGTCAAACTCGACATGTAGGCGATCAACACCGTGCCCGCGAAACCATAGGCGATGTTGTCGATGATCACCGCGGTGGCCAGATAAGTAACGTCGGGCGGCATCAACGAAAGCCACGAATAAAGAAGATTGGTGAGCGATTGCGCGACAACGCCGATCAGCAGCGCCGGCATAAAACTCAGGCGCAACAATAACACGCCGCCGAGAAAAACCCCGAACATCGTAGCAAAGGTGCCGGCGCCGCCTTTGACGTAGCCGATCTGGTCTTTCGCATAGCCGATATCGACATAGAGCGGGCCTGTCATGAAGCCCATGACGAAATCCGGGATGCGATAGGTCGCAATGAACAACAGGATGATCACCGCGGCGTAGCCGTAGCGCTTCAGGAAGTCGGCAAATGGTCCGATCACCGACTCGCGTAGCATTTGTAAAGCGGGCAAGCGTTCGGGCGGCTGATAGACTTTGGTCTCAACGCGCGGCGCGAACAGCGCCGTCAGGAAGCCGACAAGCATCAACACCGCCATGGTGCGATAGGCGAACGGCCAGTCGACATTGTGGGCGACAATCAACGGCACCGTCGTCGCAACCAGAACGCCGATGCGATAGCCGTATTGATACATCGCCGCCATCATGCCCTGTTCCTCGTCGCCGGCGGCTTCAATGCGCCAGGCGTCGACGGCGATGTCCTGTGTGGCCGATGTAAATGCAATCAGTATGGCGACGATTGCAACGTAGAACAGATTGTTCCCCGGATTAGCGAACGACATCGCCGTCAGGGCCGCTGCGACGCCGACCTGGGCGACCGCCATCCAGGCGCGCCGCCGGCCGATTTTCTTTTCCAGAAACGGAACCGGCACGCGGTCCAGCGCCGGCGCCCAGAGGAATTTGATGGTGAAGGCAAAGCCCACCCAGGCGAACAGGCCGATCTCGCTCTTGCTGACGCCTTCTTCGCGCAACCAGATCGAAAGAGTTTGAAAGATCAGATAAAACGGCAGTCCGGCGGAAAAACCGAACAAAAGCATAACGACCCCGCGGGGGGTCAAATAGGACTTAATGGCGTCAAAAAGCGTTTTGTTTTTGGCCGCGGCGGCGTCAGCAATATCGGTCATCTGGCGACGCTAGCGGTCTTTGCGCGCGCGGAAAAGGCGCGATTATGGCGGCGAAGAGGCGAGCGGCGGCGCGCCCGCCTGGCCTAGGAGGCGGCTTTCGCGTCCTCGCCCTCGCACCATTTGACGAGCATGCCGTGAAAATCTTCCGGCTCGAACGGTTTCGACAGAAAATCGTTCATGCCCGCCTCGAGGCATTTTTGCCGGTCCGAGGCCATCGCGTTCGCCGTCAGGGCGACGATCGGGATGCTGGCTTTGGCGCTGGACAGGAGGCGGATTTTGCGCGCCGCTTCAAGGCCGTCCATTTCCGGCATGTGCATGTCCATAAAGACCATGTCGTAATCGTCTTCGTTGAGCGCGTTCAGCGCTTCCTTGCCGTTGATCGCAACATGCACCTGATGGCCGGCGCGCTTGATCAGCGCCGTGGCCAGGACGGCGTTTATCTGATTGTCCTCAGCAAGCAGAATGTTCAGTTTTCTCGATACCTGTTTCACGGGCTTTTGCTCCGGGGTTTGCGATTTTGGTGTAGGGCGGGCGTTTCTGGCGATTTCTCGCAAGAGGGTGGATTGGCGGATCGGTTTGATCAGATACCCGTCAAATCCGCGTTGGCGATAAACTTCGATCGCGTCGCGATCGCCGGGCGACAACAAGACAAGCGACTGGCCGGCGGCGCGCGGCAAGGCGCCGTTGTCGGCGGTTGCGACCGACAGATCGCAGAGCAGCGTCGCGCCGGGGAATTCTTCCAGAACCGGCAGGGTTTCCTCAGCGTTGTCGGTAATCCGCAGTTTTGAAACGCCGAACGACTGTAGCTGCAGGCGCAAGATGCGCGCGAGCATTGTCGAACGGGTGGCGACGACCACCGGTTTGGTGTCGATCTTGAGCGGCGCGTCGGCTTCGCCGGCGGCTTTGACCAAGGTCGTAAAGGTGAAGGTGCTGCCTTCGCCGGGCACGCTTTTCAGCGTGATATCCCCGCCCATCGCCCGCACCAGTTTGCGAGAGATGGCGAGGCCAAGGCCGGTGCCTTCGGTGCGATTGGCGCCGGCTTGTTTATACTCGTCGAAGATCGTGTCTTGCGCATCGTAGGGGATGCCGACGCCGGTGTCGCGGATAGCGATTTTCAACGCCGTCATGTCGTTCGGTTGCGGGTCGGCTGTCGCTTCAATGGCGACGCCGCCCTGTTCGGTGAATTTAATGCCGTTGCCGGCAATGTTGATCAACACCTGACGGATCCGCGCTTCATCGCCGACGAGCCGGCGGGGCATCGCTGGGTCAATAAAGGCCCCGATTTCGACGTCCGTGTCGGTCGTGCGTGTGCCGAGGAGTTCAGTAACGCTTTGAATGAGCGTATGCGGATCGAATATGTCGTTCTCGAGTTCGAGTTTTCCGGCGCTCAGTTTTGAATAATCCAGAAGATCATTAATCAGCGTCAGGAGGGCGCCGGCCGATTCGCGAACCGCTTCGCCATAAGCGCGCTGGCTCGCCGTCAGCTCTGTATCAAGAAGAAGCCCGTTCATGCCGAGAATGCCGTTGAGCGGCGTGCGCATCTCGTGGCTCATGGTCGCGATAAAATGCATTTTCGCATCGCTCTCAACCATATCGGCGTCCGCGGTCAGCGCTGGAGACCCGTGTGCGGGGGTCGCGATGGTCTCTTCGCCGGCTTCCGGCGGCGGCGAAATGATCTCATCAGACCCCGGCATATCGGGTTCCGCCGCATCAACATCGCGATCGCCGCCGTCCGGTAGCGCGCTTGCGGCCCGTTCAAAGCGGCCGGCGTAAAGGTGCTCGCCGCCGGGCAGGCCGGTTTCTTCCCACTCGATGACAATGGTTTGGCCGCCGAGGCGGGCGTGCGTGCGGAATTTGCGGACCTCGCTCGGGGCCGATCCGTCCATGTCGCCCGCCGGCGCAAACGGTTTTTCAAGCCAGTCCGCGGGCTCGGCGCCGAAGGCGGCGGCAAAGGATTGGCTGACAAATTTGATCAGATTATCGGCGCCGCAAAGAACAATCAGTTCTTCGTCGCCGGCGTCGTGGCGCCCATGGGCCTCGTCCGTCATCGCGCCGGCGTCAGACGGCGCGCCATCCGACCGCGCCGCGCGGCGCGATTGCGCGGCGTCGCCGGTGAGGGCGTTGGGCGGCTGTTTTGACGTCATGCGCAAGGCTCTTCCATCACTGAGAAGACCTGCACTATGCGCGCGGCGCTCTGAAAAATTGGTTAGCCGGGTTGGTTAATTGAAGCGCCCGATAAACCTTAAATTTGTAGGCAGTCGGCGGCGCTTTCGTTTTGTGTTGTCGTCGCCGTCGCCGTCGTTGGTGTTGTTACTGTCGGGCGGACAATCCGGAATCAGGGAAAACTCCGTTTCAGGACTAATTGTGCGGCGTGAGTTTATTTCATCAATTCTGCGCCCCGGCGTCTTTGGCGCTGTGATCTGCCTTTTTGTCGGCATGCGTGACTGCGGCGCATGACCGGTGCGCACATAGCCGCTGCGCGCGTGGCCGGCGCGTTAAAGCCGGGCGCTTTGGCGCGCGGGACCGGCGTTCACCGGCGCTGCTGCGTCATCGCGTTTTCGATAGCTGACCGCTTCTGCGATGTGGCGCCGTCTGACGCCGTCGACGCCGTCAAGATCGGCAAGAGTGCGCGCGAGGCGTAAAATCCGATGATAGGCGCGCGCAGAAAAGCCAAGCGTTTCCGCCGCGCGCGTCAGAAGCGCGGCGCCTTCTGCGTCCGGCGCGGCGACTTTCGCCAGCGCCGCATCCGGCAGGGCCGCGTTCACGAGATTTGTCTTGAGGCCGTCCGGATCGACAAGCCGCGCGCGTTCGTTTTGCGCATCACGCGCGGCGGCGACGCGGGCGGCGATAACGGCGCTCGCCTCACCGTCGGCTGGCGCGGCGAGATCGGCCGGCGTCACCGGCGCAAGATCGATGGCGATGTCGATGCGGTCGATCAGCGGCCCTGAAACCCGCGACTGATAGATCGCCTCGCAATTCGGCCCGCGCCCGCAAGCGCGCCCGCTCGCTTTGCCGTAGCCGCACCGGCAAGGGTTCATGGCCGCGACAAGTTGAAAGCGCGCCGGGTATCGCACATGAAAATTCGCACGGGCGATCAAAACATCGCCGGTCTCAAGCGGTTGGCGCAGGCTGTCGAGGACGGGCGCTGAAAATTCCGGCAACTCGTCAAGAAAAAGAACGCCGCAATGGGCGAGCGAGGCCTCGCCCGGCTTGGCGCGCACGCCCCCGCCGACCATCGCCGCCATGGATGCGGAATGATGCGGCGCGCGAAACGGGCGCGCTTTACTGAGGGCGCCGTTCTCCAAAAGCCCAGCCATCGATTGCACCATCGAAATCTCAAGCATTTCCGATGGCGTCAGCGGCGGCAGAAGTCCCGGCAAGCGCGCGGCAAGCATCGACTTGCCGGCGCCTGGAGGGCCCACCATCAACAAATTATGGCCGCCCGCAGCCGCCGCTTCGAGCGCGCGTTTGGCGCTTTCCTGTCCCTTGACGTCTTTGAGATCGGGGGCGGGGGGGCCGTCCTCAAGGGCGCCGGGTTTGGGCGCGGTCAATACCTGGACGCCTTTGAAGTGATTGATCAGCTGGATCAGGCTGCGCGGCGCGAGGATTTCCGCCTCACCGCCGGCCCATGCCGCTTCGGGCCCGCACGCCGCCGGACAAATAAGGCCGAGGCCGGCTTCGTTGGCGGCGACAGCAGCCGGCAGGGCCCCGGCGACGCGGGCGAGCCCGCCGTCCAGACCCAGCTCCCCGATAACGGCGAAGCCGTCGAGCGCATCGCGCGGCGCAGCGCCCATCTCGATCAGGAGCCCGAGCGCAATCGCAAGATCGAAATGGCTCCCCTCCTTCGGCAGGTCCGCCGGCGCCAGATTGACCGTCACCCGCTTGTTCGGCAGGCCGAGACCGATTGCCGAGAGCGCCGCTCGCACTCGTTCGCGGGCCTCGCTGACGGCCTTGTCGGGCAGGCCCACCATCGCAATGTTGTTGGCGCCGGCGCCGGTAATCTGAACCTCGACCGTCACCGGACGCGCGTCCACGCCCTGAAATGCGAATGTCGTGACTTGCGCGACCATTGGCTCCCCTCTCGCGGTGATAATTTGCGATCCACGGCAAATTAGAACATAACCGGAACATAAGCAAACGAATCTTTAAGACCAGCGACCCGGGCGCGTCATTGCGGGAGCTGACACAATGGGCGAACTAGAGGACCTTGCGCGTCGCTGGCGCGCGTTCACGCAAACGCCGGTTGGGGATAGCCGGTCGCGTGGCGCATGGCGGGCTGTTGGCGCTATAATCGGAGCCAGGCGGCGCACAGCGACCGTTGGTTGGGGGCAATAGAAGAAAAGCAATGGCTCACGTCTGCATCTTGTACGCAATCGAAAATCAGGCGTTTGCGTCAAAAATTGAAAACGTGCTCTTTGAAATGGGGCATGTGGTTTCGCGCCGGGAAATCGACGAGGAACACTGCGCGGTGTTGGGCTCCGCTGAAGGCGAGCCTGACGCGATGATCGTGATCTGGTCGGGCTCTTCGATCGCATCGCCGTTGATTGTTTCCGAGGCGCGCACGGCGCTGGCGCGGCGCACGCTGACGCCTGTCGCCATCGGGCGCATTGAGCCGCCCGCAAGCTTTCAACATCTCTGGCCGATTGATCTCAGCGGCTGGGCCGGCTCCCAGGACGACCCGCGCTGGCGGTTTGTCGCGGACGAGATCGATCTGTCGATCCGGCGCTCTGCGCTCGGGTTTGGTGACGAAGCCGAAGAAGACGATCGCGCGCCGGTTGTCGCGTCGAGGGTTAATGCGTCCTCGCGGATCGTGCTGTTTGGCGGCGTTGTCGCGTTTTCTGCGCTCGCCCTGAGCGCGGTCGCGCTGGCGCCGTTTTTCTTTTCAAAAGAGCGCGCCGGCGATCAGGCCGGCGATGCGCGCACCCAACCGTCTGTCGCGTTTGTCCAGCGTGATGATCTGCCGGCGGAAGGAGAGACTGACGCGCTCGGCCTGCCGACGCCGAGCGATCCGCTCGAACAGGCGCGCGGCGCGCGTCCGGTTACGGACGGCGCTGTCGTCGCCGACAATGAGGCCGGTCCAAGCGCCGGCGCCGAGGCCGAATTTGGAACGAACGCTGACGCAAACATCGATGCGACGCAGAGCGCAGATGCGCCGCCGGTGCTTGATCCGTCTCAGGATGACCGCAACGCGGATATTTTAGCGTCAGTCGAAGCGGATCCTGCTGGCGACACTGATGGTGACGCGGAAGCAGAAGTTGGCGCTGAAACGCCTGATCAGTCGATCGCCGCAGCACCGGCCGCAACCGCAACGGATGACGGCGCTTTGCTCGAAAGCGATACAGCGCAGGCGGATGAAATCGCAGCGCTTGAAAGCGTTAGCAGCGAAGAGGCTGAGGCGGACGCAGACGCTGCAGACGCCGACACAAATGCCGACGCCGTCGAGACGGCCGCCGCCGCCCCGTCGCTGAAGCCGGTCAACACCGCCGCCGCATCTGCCGCATCTGTAGATGATAGCGCGCGCACTGGAGACCAGCTTGCGGCCCTTGCCGAAGAGGCCCTCGAAGCGGCTGATAACGCGGCGCGCGAAGAACAAGCGGTTGGCGGCGATACGATGGAGCAGCTGATCGCTGAGACAGCGGGCGCCAGCGAAGCAAGCGGCGATGAAGCAAGCGCCAACGTAACAAACGCCGATGAAGCGGGCGCCGATGAAGCGGGTGACGCATCGGCGCCGGCTGACCAGGCTGCGCCGGAAGATGATGTTGTCGCCAGTCTGGTCCAGGCGGCGGAAGAAAGCGCTGCCGGAGACGGCGAGGTTTCACTTGGCGAAGAGGGCGCAGAGACCCCCGATCCGATCGAAGCGCTGGTGGAAAATGCTGTTCTTGATTCCGATGTCGCGTTCGGCGCTTATTTTCGCGAGTGCCTTGTGTGCCCGGATATGGCCGAATTGCCGGGTGGGTCTTTCACCATGGGAACGCCGCCGAATGAACCGGCGCGCAATGCGGCGGAGTTGCCCCCGCGTTCGGTGACGATCCCCTATCGCTACGCCTTGAGCGCGCGCGAGGTCACCTATGATCAGTGGGCGGCCTGTGTTGCGGAAGGCGGGTGCAGCAAGGCCGCCGCCGCCGATCCCGGATGGGGACGCGGCAAACGGCCGGTCGTCAACGTGTCCTATGAAGACGCGCAGGATTATGCGCGCTGGCTGTCGGGCAAAACCGGTCAGACCTATCGCCTGCCGACCGAGGCCGAATGGGAATTTGCTGCGCGCGCCGGCGCGTCGACGCCCTTTTCATTTGGGTCAGCGGTAACGACATCGCGCGCCAATTATAATGGGCAATATAAATATGGCGGTCCGGCGGGCGTTTACCGCCGCGCAACGCTGCCCACCGGCAGCTTTAAACCGAACGCCTACGGACTTTATGACATGCACGGCAATGTCTGGGAATGGACCAGCGATTGCTGGCAGGATGCGTGCGAAAAACGCGTCCTGAAGGGCGGCGCGTGGAACTCGGGCGGCTGGCGGCTGCGCGCCGGCCATCGCATCTCCGGCGGCGTCAATGCGCGCGAATTCGATAATGGTTTCCGCGTTGCGCGGCGGCTTTAACGCGCGCGCGTCGCTAGTCGACGATGACGTCGAACTCCAACCGGAAAGTCGGTCGCGCGCCGCCCGTCTCGCCGGCGAATTCACCGCCGGGACGCACCCTTATATGCGTCACTGCAGGGTCCGATCCGTCGGGCCCCGCCGTCGGTGCATAGGTGAACGTTGCGCCATTGTCGTTTGAAAAATCGAGATCGTCGCCCGCGTCCGCCAACCCGCCGAACGAATAAGTGAGGTTGCTCGATGGCGCGCCGTCGGTGAACCGCACCGGGCCCGAACCCGCGCCGCCGATATCGGCAACCACGAGCCGCGTTTGCGGCGGGATCGGATCGACAAACACCAGCGCATCATTGTCAACCGGCACATCGCCCTGGCTTTCAACCGCAATCGCGTATCGCGCCCGCGCGCCCGGCAGAAAATACGGGCCCGCGGCGCCGTTCACGGGGTCTTCAGTCGCCGAGACGGTTTTCACCGCCGCCAGTTGCGCCTCAAAGGTCGCATGAAACGAGCCGGAGAATGCGAGGATCGCCGCAATTTCGTTTGTGTGCGCCCTTTCAGCGTCGTTGCTGACGTCTTCATCGACCTGCAGGCCAACTTCTGTCGCATTAAGCGAACATCGTCTGAGCCATCCGCCATCGGCGCCGAAGCGGCTCGATTTGGTCGCAACAACGCGGGCGTTCGCAAAGGCCGTCGGCGAGAAGGCGGCGGTGAAACAGCCATTGTCCCAACCTGCGATGGTTGCGCCGGTCACTGTGCTCGTCCAGTCGACGGCGAGGCCGGCGTCATCTTCAAAGGCGCCGCTGCCGCCGCCCGGAAAGGCGATAAAGCCGATATCTTCGGCGACGACGGCGCCGGCGGCGACTTCGCTGCGTTCAAGCGCCAATTCGACGCTGTCGGCGTCGGCGTTTCTGGCGGCGACCGAAAGCCATGGCGTCGCCGGTCCCGCAGGCGGGACGCCGCTTTCGCTGTTCGCGGTCTGAACGGCGGCGATCACGCTTGCCGGAGCCGCGAGACTGGCCCCGAAAGGCACGACGTCCCATGCGTTTGGCCCGCCGACATTGCCGGCCCGTTGCACCGAATTCGTCGTATGCCGGCCCGCAACGACAATTTCGCCGGTCGGCAGCTTGTTCACGCCGGGCGTCATGGCAATGTAGTCGAACGTCATGTCGATATGCGGGCCGTCGTTGCCGGGCGGCTCCAGCGGTGCAACTTCAAAACCGGTTGTGGTGACGTTCCTGATGCGGAGAACCGACGGGTCTCCGCCTTCGTTTGTTGAAAGTGCGACGACAATCGGCACGACGGCGAACGGCGTTGCGAATGTCACCGCGGTAAAATTCGGGTTGGCGAATGTCGATAGCGCGGTTTCGCGGCCGGCTTCGAGCTGCCACGGATTGACGGCATGCGCGGGCGCGGCGGCGGCGAGCGCGGCCGCGCCCAAGAGCCCTGCTGCTCGCCCGTTCGATATCACCCGTTCCGCTCCATTGTTCTCGCAAGGGCGCGCTCGCCGGCGTCGCCGTCCGCCGCGCGCAAGATTGCGCCGCAGCGCACGGTTTGCTCTTTCGTGCGCTGGGGCTCGCCCGCACACCATTGCGCCCGCAGTTATTGCGCCCGCAGTTTTAAGGCTGTGTTAACTGTCGCACGCCGCCGCCGGTTTTGCTGTTCCGGGCCGGCGTCGGCCCGGCTCCGTGTCGGCGCCGTGTCGGGCGGCGGCGCCAGATAAACGGCGCGCGGGCTGTTGTTGTTTCGCATCACTGCGGACATGATCTTCCCCGCGCGGCGCGCCCGTTGAAAAGGCGTCGTCCCGGCCGCAATTGGCGTCATTCGGTCGCCGCGCGCGGCATTTTCACTATTCGGCGCGCCGTTCCCGGCGAAATTTCAGCGGCCGACTTCGCGGGTCGGCGTATGTGCTGGCGTATGTGCCGGCGGCGTGGGGCCGGCCGCGCTGTTCAGCCGGGGGCGCAACCATTGAAAAAATTAACCCGGGACAGCCCTTTCGCGGCTTGCAGTGGCGCCGGGGCGTCCATATATCCCGGCCAGTTGCGCAACGCCAACATCCCCCGGCGGGCGCGCAAATCGTCAACGAAACAAGGGATCGCGCGCACCGGGCGCTTACGAGAACGCGCCGTGAAAAACGAAGCCATGATGAAGACGAAAATGGCGTCGGATTGCGGCCGTTGAGGCCCGGAGATAGCGGTTCGCTAAAAGGAGAAGACAAAGAATGGGTAAAGTCATCGGCATCGACCTCGGCACGACAAACTCCTGTGTCGCGGTGATGGAGGGCAAAGAACCGAAAGTTATTGAAAACGTTGAAGGCGCGCGCACGACGCCGTCCGTTGTTGCGTTTTCTGAAGATGGCGAGCGCCTCATCGGCCAGCCGGCGCGCCGTCAGGCCGTCACAAACCCTGAGAACACATTTTTCGCGATCAAGCGCCTCATCGGGCGCCCGTTCGCCGATCCGACCGTCAAAAAAGATAAGGGCATGGTGCCCTATGCGATTGTCGAGGGCGACAATGGCGACGCCTGGGTCGAGGCGCATGGCGAGAAATACGCGCCGTCGCAAATTTCAGCGTTCATCCTGCAGAAAATGAAAGAGACCGCCGAGGAGTATCTCGGCCAGGATGTGACGCAAGCCGTCATCACGGTGCCGGCCTACTTTAACGACGCGCAGCGCCAGGCGACGAAAGACGCCGGCAAGATCGCCGGTCTTGAAGTTCTTCGGATCATTAACGAGCCGACCGCAGCCGCGCTCGCCTACGGGCTTGAGAAAAAAGATGGCAAGAAGATCGCGGTTTACGATCTTGGCGGCGGCACGTTCGATATCTCGATCCTTGAGATCGGCGACGGCGTTTTTGAGGTTCTCGCCACCAATGGCGATACGTTCCTCGGCGGTGAAGACTTCGACATGCGCATTGTCGATTATCTCGCGGACGAATTCAAAAAGGATCAGGGCATTGATCTGCGTAAGGATAAGCTCGCCCTGCAGCGACTGAAAGAAGAAGCGGAAAAAGCCAAGAAGGAGCTGTCGACAACCTCGCAGTTCGAGGTGAACCTGCCCTTCATCACGGCCGACGCCTCGGGCCCGAAACACCTCAACATCAAACTGTCGCGCGCCAAGCTGGAAACGCTTGTCGAAGACCTCGTCAAGCGCACGGTTGATCCGTGTAAAGCGGCGCTGAAAGACGCCGGTCTCGCCGCCGGCGATATTGATGAAGTGATCCTGGTCGGCGGCATGACGCGCATGCCGAAAGTCCAGGAGACAGTGAAGACGTTCTTTAATCGCGACCCGCACAAGGGCGTGAACCCTGACGAGGTGGTCGCCCTCGGCGCCGCCATTCAGGCGGGCGTTCTCCAGGGCGACGTTAAAGATGTGCTTCTGCTTGACGTAACGCCGCTGTCGCTCGGCATCGAAACGCTCGGCGGCGTGTTTACGCGCCTCATCGAACGCAACACGACAATCCCAACCAAGAAGTCGCAAACCTTCTCGACCGCAGAAGACAACCAGTCAGCGGTCACCATTCGCGTCTTCCAGGGCGAGCGGGAAATGGCCGCCGACAACAAGATGCTCGGCCAGTTCGATCTTGTCGGTATTCCGCCGGCGCCGCGCGGCGTGCCGCAAGTCGAGGTTACCTTCGATATTGACGCCAACGGCATCGTCAACGTGTCCGCAAAAGATAAAGCGACCAACAAAGAACAGTCGATCCGCATTCAGGCGTCGGGCGGGCTGTCCGACGACGATATCGAAAAAATGGTCAAGGACGCCGAGGCCAACGCCGAGGCCGACAAAGAGCGGCGCGCGGCTGTCGAGGCGCGCAATCAGGCCGAAGCGACTGTGCACCAGACCGAAGCGGCGCTTACCGAGCACGGCGACAAGATCTCGGACGATGAGAAAAAAGCTATCGAAGACGCGGTCGCATCGATGAAGGCGACGCTCGAAAAAGAAGACGCCTCGGTTGAAGAGCTGAGCGAAGGCCAGCAGGCGCTCTTGCAGGCGTCGATGAAGCTTGGCGAGGCGATGTATAAAGCCGGCGTTGATGCGGGCGGCGAAGACGGCCCCTCGGCGGCGGGCGGCGCGGCGGATGCGCCCGAAGCTGACGACAGCGTCGTCGACGCCGACTTTGAAGAAGTCGACGGCGACAAAAAAGACTAGTGAGCGATCTGACGAAGGACGATGAATGGGGCGGCGCGCCCCATTCGCGTTTTTTGTCGGACAGCTTGCAACGATACGGGCGGGGCTAAGGGCGACCTTCATGGCGCAGGATTTTTATTCAATGCTGGGCGTAGATCGCGGGGCCGATGAGGCGGCGATCAAGTCTGCTTTCCGCAAAGGGGCGATGAAATATCACCCTGACCGGAACAAAGATAATCCCGAGGCGGAGCAAAAATTCAAGGAATTGGGCGAGGCCTATGAGACCTTGTCCGATCCGCAAAAGCGCGCCGCCTACGACCGCTATGGTCACGACGCCTACAAGAACGGCATGAATGGCGGCGGCGGCGGATTCGGCCAGGGCTTCGACGCGTCGTCATTTTCAGATATTTTCGACGATATTTTTGGCGAGTTCATGGGCGGGCGCGCCGGCGGCGCGCGGGCGCGCGGTCCGGGCCGCGGCGCCGATATGAAATACCAGCTCTCAATCACGCTGGGCGAGGCGTTTGCGGGCAAAAAGACGGAGATTACCGTGCCGGGCTCGGTGACATGCGAGACCTGTACGGGCTCCGGCGCCAAACCGGGCTCGGGGCCGACAACTTGCGGGTCTTGTCGCGGCGCCGGGCGCGTTCGCATGCAACAGGGTTTTTTCACCATCGAGCGCACCTGCCCCGACTGCGGCGGACAGGGCCAGGTGATCAGTGATCCGTGTACAGATTGTGCCGGGCAGGGCCGCGTCCGCAAAGAGCGCACGCTCGCGGTTGACGTCCCCGCCGGCATTGAAAGCGGCACGCGCATTCGCCTTGCGGGCGAGGGCGAGGCGGGCCCGCGCGGCGGGCCTGAAGGCGATCTTTATATCTTCGTTGATGTTCAGGACCACGATCTGTTCGAGCGCGACGGCCCCGATCTTTATTGCGCCATGCCGATCCCCATGACGACGGCCGCGCTTGGCGGCGACTTCGAAGCACCTACAATCGATGGCGGCCGCGTCAAGGTTTCCGTACCCGCCGGGGTCCAGACCGGCAAGCGCTTCCGCGTCAAGGCCAAGGGCATGACCCAGCTCGACCCGCATCGGCGCATGGAGCAGCAATCAAAGCGTCGCGGCGACATGTATGTCGAGATCGCGGTGGAGACGCCAACTAATCTCAATGCGGAACAAAAAGCGCTCCTGAAACAATTTTGCGAAGCCGGCGGCGGCGAACAGTCCTGTCCGGAAAGCCAGGGTTTTTTCAAACGCGCAAAAAAATTCTGGGACGAAATGACGGACGCCTGACAGTGGATGAACCCACCCGAGCGCGGTTATTGATTTGGGGTCATAGTCTTTGCGAAGCCAGTTCTAAATTCGAACTGGCGGCGAAATTGAAGAATGCGGAATAATTTGGGGGATTGTGTGACGTTACCGGTGGGAAGGCTCAAGCAGAACTCATTATAAAATCTCTTATGAATGACGCCGTTATTGCGTTCCGGCAAATAAAAGTAGAATCATACAAATCGTCAGACGTTGTTAAATCTGACAGGGCGTTTCGAGAAATTCATTGGACAGAAATCGTGTTGCAAACGTTCCCAGACGAAAACATTAGAACAAACGTAGTCAATCTTTTGGAGAAGATCGAACGCCGCGCAAATACTTTATTAGCCCATAGTGATGGACGCGCCATGGGTTACGCGCTTGAACGAGCGGGCGCGTCTTCGACCAGAAAATTTAATCGAAGAAATATCAATCTGGATGAAAGCACGTGTCGATTGTTGTCCGCGATATTCAACAATCTGGCAAACAAAACTGTGCATTACGCGGATATGGATTAGGGAATCGAGATTCCTTTAGATTATGGCGTCAGCACTTTCGGAATCTGCGTGGTCCTGCCTGCGATACCTCAATGATTGAGGGTGCTGAAAAGGTCATTCCATTCCGGATTCATGGTTTCGATCAGATCGATTTTCCACTGACGGTTCCATTTCTTGAGCTGCTTTTCGCGGGTAATGGCGTCAATAATCCGGTCGTAGACTTCGTAATAGACAAGCTGTGTCACGCGATATTTTCGCGTGAAGGCTCCGCCGCAGCCATTGCGATGCGCAAAAGTACGTTCGTGAAGGTTATTGGTTACGCCGATATAGAGCGTGCCGTTCTTACGGCTCGTGAGAATGTAAACAAAATAACTCATCAGTTCATTGTACTGTCATTCCCGCGTAAGCGGGAATCCATAGGGCGGTGTCCCCGCCTTGGGCGCGGCGCATGACAGGGTAAGAAGGGGACCGATAAGGCGCGGTGTTAAGTGATGGATCCCCGCTTTCGCGGGGATGACGCGTTCTTTAAGGGTGCCTCATAAGAGCCTGCGTCGCAGTTTCATTAACCATCTTGTCCGTTGAATTTCAGCCATCATTTGGGGCGCTAGCCGCAAGTGATCCTACGATTTGTAGGAAACGTTTCCACACCCCTCTTCGCCGCCTGTATGATGGCCGCGCTGGTACGGTATCGATCGCTATTTGGCGGCGGCGGCGTTTTCCGCGGCGTGCGTCGCGTCGCGTTCGATGATGGCATCTTCGAAGCGGTCCGCGCGCGCCATTGTCGGAAATAGCCGGAACCAGGCGAGCGCCGTGGCGATGGCGACGGTTCCGCCCAGAAGGACCGCGCCGACGGGTCCAAGGAAGCGCGCCGCGACGCCGCTTTCGAATTCGCCGAGCTCATTGGAGGCGGCGATAAAAATGTAGGAAACGGACGAGACGCGCCCGCGCATCGCGTCCGGCGTCGCCAGCTGGATCAGCGACTGGCGCACATAAACGGAGATCATGTCCGCGGCGCCGGCGACCGCCAGCATCGCGAGAGAGAGATAAAACAGTGAAGAGACGCCAAAACCGAGGATCGCCGCGCCGTAAATCGATACAGCGCCCATCATCCATGGCCCGACACGCCGGGAAAGCGGCCGGGTCGCCAGAATGACGCCGACAAATACGGCGCCGGCCGCCGGCGCAGCCCGCATGAAGCCAAGCTCGGCGGGGCCGACGTGAAGAATATCCCGCGCAAAGACCGGCAGGAGCGCCGTGACGCCGCCAAAGAAGCAGACGATCAAATCAAGGAGGATCGCGCCAAGAACAATTTTATTATCGCGCACATATCGCAACCCGTCGATGATCATGCCGACGCCGCGCACGTCGCCTTTTGGAACATGCTTTGGCGTTTGCGCCGTCCAGAAAACAAGAACGGCGATCAGGGTCATGGCGAGGGCGACGGCGTAGACCGTTTGCGGGCCTGCGATATAGATAAAGCCGCCAATCGCCGGACCGATAATTGACGCGCTTTGAAACCCAAGCGAATTCCAAGCGATCGCTTCGGTCAACTCAGCGCGCGGCACAAGGTTCGGATAAAGAGAATTCGACGCCGCTGGGGTAAACGCATTGACCATGCCCATGGCCCCTGCGGCGGTGAAAATCATCGCCAACGCAAGGGAGGTTTCAACCGCGCTCGCCGCGATCAGGCTCGCAATGGCGCAGGCGCGAACGAGATTGCTCACGATCAGGATTATCTTTCGGTCAAAGCGGTCCGCCGCCTGGCCGCCAACCAGCGAAAACAGAAAAACCGGGAGAAACTGAACCAGACCGACTATGCCGAGCAAAAAAGCCGATTCTTCCACCGAACGGGTCTCGCGGGCGAGGTCATAGACTTGCCAGCCAATCGCGACAGCGACCATCTGGCGCTCACAGGCGATTGTCTGGCGCGCAATCCAGTAGTGGCGGTAGCCCTGATGGCGGAAGATTTTCAGCGATGGAACGAGAGAGGATTTTTCGGCCATGACATTCGGGCAATCGGACACTTGGACAAGCGTTCAGGCGGGCAAGCGGGTGCGCCCTTCGTCTACGCGGCGCAGCAAGGCTTTGCCAGCCAAAAAGCGCCTTGCGCCGGGGCAAGGCGACGCCGATATGATAAATTGTCAGCGTTTTGCTACGCTCGCAGCGCTGCGAGCGGTGGTTTTACTGAAGGATGAATGAATTGACCCGCGATACGCTTTTTCTTTTGCCGCCGGGATTTGAAGACAATGGGCGCCGGGAATATTGCCCGGAATGCGCCGAGATGTGGGGGCTCCTCCATTATTTTCCGGCAGTCAAAGAAGGCCTTGAAATTCGCTATCAGGCGATTGAAAAACCGCGCCGCGAAATGGTTGATCTTCTTGGAACGGAGCATCAAAACTGTCCGACGCTTGTGTTGAACGAGGCCGCGCCCGATAGCGCCGCGGCGACGATCCGGACCGCGCGCGGCGTGCGCTTCATCGATAACGCCCGCGATATCGGCAAGTATTTTGCGGACCGCTACGGCGCGCCGTTTCCGCGCGGCGCCTGAGGTGGCGCGTTTGCCGACCCGTCACGCAAAAGCGCTTGCGTTCAGGCCGATCTCGGCGGCGCGCGACCGGAGGACGCTGCTTTCCTTCGGGCGCGGGCTTTATCTTGAAAGCCTCGGCGACGCGCGCGCTTTTGAGCGCGACTACGGGCCCGGCGGCGTGCGTTTTCCTCTCTGGATCGCATCATGCGGCGCGCGTCGGCCGGCATTCGCCGCTTTTCTTCAGGAAGCGGAGACGCCCATAGGCATGGTCGTTCTCGGCGGCGACACGCGCCGCCGCGGCGTCGGGCATGTGCATCATTTTTATGTATGCGCCGAGCGGCGCGGTCAGGGTTTTGGCGGGCTGCTCGACGATTATGCGCGCGCAACGCTCATGTCGGCGGGGTACGACAAGGCCCGGCTCAATGTCACAAAAGGCAATATGCGCGCGCGCCGGTTTTATCAGGCCCAGGGCTGGGAAGACGTCACGCCCACTGGCGCAGCGGGCGGGCTTCGCCACATGGAGGTGCGGCTGTGAGGGTCATTCTTCGTTGCGCTCTGACGGTCGCGCCGGCGCCGCCATTGCAATTTGCGGCCCTGTCGATAGAGATCACGCCATGACGAAGCCTTCGATTATCATTGCCGGCGTCGCGGGCCGTATGGGGCGCGCGATCCTGGGCTCAGCGCTTGAGAAGGGTGTGACGATCGCGGGAGCCTTTGACCGGCCGGATGCGTCTTGCGCAGGCGATGCGCTGTCGACGCTTCTGTCCGATACTGATCCAGCGCCGCTCACAGGGCTTAAAATCGCCGACAGTTATGAAGCGGTTTTCCAAAAGCAAAGTGTACTGATTGATTTTACGAGCGCTGAAGCGAGCCTTCGCCATGCGTCGATAGCGGCTGACGGCGGCGCTTGCGCTGTCATTGGCGCAACGGGCTTTTGTGAAGATCAGGAAAAGGCTTTTGGCTTGCTCGCCGAGAAGACGGCACTTGTTAAAGCGGGGAATATGAGCCTCGGCGTCAATTTGCTGTGCGCGCTTGTTGAGCAGGCGGCGCATATTTTGCCGGAAGAATTCGATATTGAAATCGTTGAAGGCCACCACCGCCGCAAGACCGATGCGCCGTCGGGCACGGCGCTTATGATGGGCGAGGCCGCCGCTGCGGGGCGCGGCGTTGCGTTGCGCGACAAGGCAGTCAAAGCGCGCGACGGCGATACCGGCCCGCGCGCGGCCGGCGACATCGGTTTTGCGGTTATTCGCGGCGGCGGGATCATTGGCGATCATGACGCGGTTTTTGCCGGCGCGCGCGAGGTATTGACGCTTTCCCATCGTGCGCTCGACCGCAAATTATTCGCCGACGGGGCGGTGAGGGCGGCGCAGTGGGTGGCGAGCCGTCGGCCGGGGCTTTATGACATGCGGTCTGTGCTCGGCCTTTGAGTGCGTTCGCTGCAATTTTCCTCAGTCTGCAAAACATCCGTTAACCACCCAATGAAGCTGATCCTTAACGCTCTGGCGTCATCGTTTTCGGCGGTGAAGCGCGCCTTTAGGGAAACGGCTCATGCGTCCTGATATCATTGCCGCCGGTCTTTGCATTCTGTGCGTCGTCATCGGCGTGCGCGCTTTTGAGGCGCGGTCTGCGCCAGGCGTGCGCGGGGTTTATACGCGAAGCCTTGTCGGCGAGAACGATAATCCGGCGCCGGCGCAGATCGCGCATGCCGCCCGCAACGGCCGGCCCGCCGCTTATGGCGACAGCTATGCGCGCGGGTGGGGGTATGAAGTCCGTATTCGCGCCGACCGAGATCGCCAGTACAGGATTGACGCCGGGGTAAATCGGCGTGCGACGCATTTTCTGGTCGATACCGGCGCCGCACTTGTCGCCTTGCGCGAGTCCGATGCGCGCAGCGCCGGCGTTTTCATCAACCCTTCCGACTTCAAGGCGCCCATCACCACTGCTAATGGTCAAACCTATGCGGCGCGGGTCAAAGTCGATGAGATCGAAATTCAGGGATTGCGCGTGCGCAATGTCGATGCTTTTGTCCTGCCGGATGAAAAGCTATCGATCAATCTACTGGGCATGAGTTTTCTGTCGCGGCTGGAAAGCGTTGAGACGCGCAATGACGAAATGATCATGCGCGGCTGAGGGCCCGACATTCGAGATTACCAGACGCTTCAGACCTTTAACGTCCCAATCAGATCGGTTGCATCAAGGACGGAAGCGTCCCGAGATCAGCGCCCGCCTGGCGCATGAACATGGTTCTGAGGGGCGCGGCCCTGTTGACGGCCGCAATCCCGAGCCGCCTTGCCAGCCGTATCGGCGCAAAACGGTTTGAGAACAGACGGTTTAATACGTCTGTGCCCAATGCCAGCGTCGTTGAATCGAAACGGCGCCAACGCTGGTAATTCTCCAGAACGTTAAAAGCGCCGATATCAAGACCGACGGCGCGCGCTTCCGTCAGAACGTCCGTGAGCGCCGCGATGTCCTTAACGCCGAGATTGTACCCTTGCCCCGCAATCGGATGGATGGCGCGGGCCGCATCGCCAATGAGCGCCAGGCGCGGTGCAATGAAGGTGTGCGACAGGTGAAACGACAAAGGATAGGAAAAGCGCGGGCCCGCAAGATCGACCTTTCCAAGATAAGGACCAAACCGATCGGTAAGCGCGGCGATAAACGCCTCGTCGTCAAGCCCCATGAAGACGGGCGCAGCATCGCTGTCTTCCGTCCATACGAGCGATGAGCGATTTTCCGTCATCGGAAGGATGGCGAACGGTCCGGAGGGCAGAAAGAATTCTTGCGCCACGCCATGATGGGCCCGCTCATGGGAAACCGTGGCGACGATCCCCGACTGTTTGTAGCGCCAATGGTTCGCTTTGATCCCGGCTTCCATCCGCAAGGCGGAGCGTTTGCCGTCGGCGGCGATCACGAGAGCCGCTGTCAGCGTCTTTTCCTCTCCGGTTTTGTGGTCGGCGACGGTAACGCTCGCCCGCCCGCTGTCGAAGGCGGCGGCGCGCCGGGTCGCCGGGGCGATGAGCGTAATGTCGGGCGCATCGGCGATGGCGGCGAACAGCGCCTGACGCAGCGTCGCATTCGGCGCAATCCACCCGAGGGGTGTTTTGGCTCTGTCGGCGTCGGTCAATGTCCGGCTGTCGAAATGCATCGATAGCGGCGACACATGACCTTGCCGAAAGCGTCCGGTGGCTTCACCGTCGGTGACGAGAATATCGTTGATCGGCCCCGCCTCCGGCGCAATCGCATCCCATACGCCGATACGTTTGAAGACGCGCGCGCTTGCATAAGAGATCGCGGTCGTGCGCCCGTCAAAAGACGTCGCGCGCATGGCCGCCGGATCTTGCGCGTCTATGAGCGCGCAGGAAAATCCCGCGCGCTGAAGACAAAGCGCGGCGAGACCGCCCGCGAGCCCGCCGCCAACCATAATCACGTCAAAATGCGTTTGTTCGCCCATAGCCTGAATGTCTGATGTGCGACCGGCGAGGTCCAGCATCGACGCCCACGCTGCGTCGAAACGCCCGCATGCACCGCGCGCATCCTGTCCGCCCGACGTGATTGCGGCCCGCTGGTCGCCGGCGCTTCTTTGGGAAGCCCGAAATTAGCGGGAAATCGCGCTGCGCTCCTCGTTTTTGACCTAACATCGTGAAAATGCAGTTCCTGGGCGCCAATTATGTTGCGGCGCCACAAAGACCAGCGTAGCGTTGCTGCTGGCGTTTGGGCCCAAGAGGTGTGCGATGAAACTCGTTTCAGCAATCATAAAACCGCAAAAACTCGATGATGTCCGAGCGGCGCTCACGGCGCTGGGCGTGCAGGGCATGACGGTGAGCGATGTGCGCGGCTTTGGGCGCCAAAAGGGCCACAAAGAGATTTATCGCGGCGCTGAATACAATGTGGACTTCGTGCCGAAGTTCAAAATCGACATCGCGGTTCCCTCCGAACAGACGCAAAATGTCGTTGAGGCCATAACGCAGGCGGCGCAGACCGGATCGATTGGCGACGGAAAGATCTTCGTCGTCGATCTGGAGCAGGCCGTCCGTGTCCGGACTGGAGAAATCGGCTCGGACGCGCTCTAAGCGAAAAACTTCAGGAAGACTATGAAAATCACACATTCTCTGAGCGCAGCCTTATTGGCTGGCGTCATTTTTTCGGGCGGGGCCCTCGCACAGGAGACCGCCGCTGAGATCGAGGCGGCCACCGAGACCAGCGTCATTGTCTTTAATACGCTGCTCTTCTTGATGAGCGGCATGGTCGTGATGTTCATGGCCGCGGGCTTTTGCATGCTGGAAGCCGGGCTTGTGCGCTCGAAGAACGCCGCAACGATTTGCGTCAAGAATATTGCACTCTATTCGGTCGCCGGCCTGATGGTCTGGCTGATCGGCTACAATATGATTTACGGCGGCGATAAGGCCGGCATGACAGGTCATTTGATCAGCCCCGTTCAGTTTTTCTTCCAGGGCGACGACAGCGATCCCGTCGGCCTTGGCTTTGCGGCGCATGCCGATTGGTTTTTTCAGATGGTCTTCGTCGCAACCGCTGCGTCTATTGTCTCCGGCACCCTCGCCGAGAGAATCAAACTGTTTCCATTCCTGATTTTTGTCGCTGTTCTGACCGGCCTCATCTATCCGATCGTCGCCGGGTGGGAGTGGGGCAAGGGCTACCTCGACGGCGTGTGGCGCTTTTCCGACTTTGCGGGTTCGACCCTTGTCCATTCCACAGGCGGATGGGCGGCGCTGGCGGGCGCAATTGTTCTCGGGGCGCGGGACGGGAAATTTGACGGCGGCCGGGTCCATGCGATGCCGGGGTCTTCCCTGCCGCTGGCGACCCTCGGCACGTTTATTCTCTGGCTCGGCTGGTTCGGCTTTAATGGCGGGTCGCAGCTGGCGCTCGGCGGCGTCGAACATGCGCAGTCTGTTGCAAAGATTATCGTCAACACGAATATGGCCGCCTGCGGCGGCGTCGTTGCGGCGTTGATGATGACCCGCTTTGTCTACGGCAAGGTTGATCTCACCATCGTATTAAACGGCGCCATTGGCGGGCTTGTCGTGATCACAGCCGAGCCGCTGACGCCGACAATCGGATTGTCGGTTATTTTCGGGGCGCTCGGCGGGGTGATCGTGACCGTTTCGGTCCCCATTCTCGACAGGTTGAGAATTGACGATGTCGTCGGCGCAATCCCTGCGCATCTTTTCTGCGGCGTCTTTGGCACGCTGATCGTGCCCATCACCAACAGCGAGGCCAATTATGTCGGCCAGCTTGTCGGCGTCCTGATGGTCGGCGTTTTTGTCATGTCGACGAGTTTCCTTTTGTGGACCGTCCTGAAATACACCATCGGCGTGCGCGCCAGCGCCGATCACGAAACGCTTGGTCTCGACAAAGCGGAACTGGGCCTTGAGGCTTATCCCGAGTTTGCAAAGGGCTAAGGCCCTTGCGGCCTTCCGCCCGCCCGCAGCGCCGCCCGCGGGCCCGCACACAGATAAGAATCTTTCAAAAAAGGGTTAACGCGCGTTAACCCTTTTTTTTGTGCGCCGTGGCAAGGTTGGTCTCCGTTGATTTTGCGTGAGCGAAAACGATGCCGCACCGATCTCACCGCCGCCGAGACGAGCCAAATATTACCGAGAGTTTCCACGCCTGGAGGCGCGCCGCCACGCAGCGCCTCGGCGGCGCCGCCATGCTGTTTCTCGCAGGCTGGCTTGCGCTCGCCTTCGCCACATTTTCGATCAGCGACCCAAGCCTTTCCACCGCAAGCGATGCGGCTGTGGAAAACGCGGCCGGACCCTTGGGCGCCGCAATCGCCGACATCTTCCTGCAGAGCCTTGGCGGCGCTGCGCTCTTGTTTATCGGCCCGCTTGTCATCTGGGGCGGCGTCGCAACGATGCGGGGCGCGCCTGCTGAAACGACGCATGCGGTCTGGCTTCGAATGGCGTTGGCCCCGATCGCAATCGTTTGCGCGGCGGCTTTTGCGGCTGTCGCGCCGCCGCCGGTCACATGGCCTTTTGCGGCCGGGGTTGGCGGGGTTATTGGCGCGTCGCTTCACGGCCTTGTGGCGGCGCCGCTTTCCGCCATGGGCGTTCCCATGGCCGCGTTGATATCGGCGCTGATCTTTCTGATCGCCGGCCTTGTCTCTTATGCCGTTGTTTGCGGTGTCACGTGGGAGCGCTTCATGGCGGCCGCCGCAACGGTCGAAGATTACTATTTGCGGGCTTGCGAAGGCCTGCAGCAGCGCTTCGATGAGTGGCGCATGCAAGGCGATGACGCGGATGCGGACCTCCTCGACGATCATGATGACGAAGCGGCGGAAGACTATGATGAGGACGATTACGAATACGAGGAAGACGAAGAAGCTGACTACGCTGATGACGAACTCGCCGATGACGAACTTGAAGGGTCGCGCCGCAAACGCAACATCATCAGAAAGCTGAACAAACGAAAAGCCAGCAAGCGCGAAGCCCGCGAGTTACAGCCCGACTTGCCGGTTTTCTCGCCTGGCTCTTACGAACTGCCGCCCTTGAGCCTGCTCGCAAAGCCGCGTGCTGACAATCACAAGACTGTTTCAGACGAAGCCTTGGAACAGAATGCGCGGATGTTGGAAAACGTCCTTGCGGATTTCGGCGTGCGCGGCGAGATCATCAACGTGCACCCCGGGCCGGTCGTCACGCTTTATGAGCTGGAACCGGCGGCAGGCGTTAAATCTTCGCGGGTTATCGGCCTCGCTGACGATATCGCCCGCTCGATGAGCGCAGTCGCCGCGCGCGTCGCCGTTGTGCCCGGACGCAACGCCATCGGTATCGAGCTGCCCAATCTCGACCGTGAAATGGTCTTCCTGCGGGAATTGCTGGGCGCCGGCGAGTATGAAAATTCGCGCGGACAACTGACGCTGACCCTCGGCAAGGGTATTGGCGGCGAGCCAGTATTTGCAGATCTGGCGCGTATGCCCCACCTTCTGATCGCCGGCACCACCGGTTCGGGCAAGTCGGTCGGCATCAACACAATGATCCTGTCGGTGCTCTATCGGCTGTCGCCAGACCAGTGCAAATTGATCATGATCGACCCGAAGATGCTGGAGCTTTCCGTATATGAAGGCATCCCTCATCTTCTGGCGCCCGTGGTAACCGATCCGCGTAAAGCGGTCGTCGCGCTTAAATGGACCGTCCGGGAAATGGAGGAGCGTTACAAGCGCATGTCCAAGGTCGGCGTCCGCAATATCTCAGGTTTCAATGAGCGGATCGCCGAAGCCGAAGACGCCGGCGAGGTTCTGACGCGCACGGTCCATACCGGTTATGACGACGAAACCGGCGAGCCGGTCTATGAAACCGAAGAGCTTGAATACGAGGCGATGCCTTTCATCGTCGTGGTGATCGACGAGGTCGCCGACTTGATGATGGTGGCCGGTAAGGACATCGAAGGCATGGTTCAACGCCTGGCGCAAATGGCGCGAGCGGCCGGCATTCACCTCATTATGGCGACGCAACGACCTTCCGTTGACGTCATCACCGGGACGATCAAAGCCAACTTCCCGACGCGGATCAGTTTTCAGGTGACGTCGAAAATCGACTCGCGGACGATCCTTGGCGAGCAAGGCGCAGAACAACTCCTTGGCATGGGCGATATGCTCCACATGGCCGGCGGCGGGCGGATCAAGCGGGTGCATGGCGCTTTTGTTTCCGATGACGAGGTCGAAAAGATCGTCAAGTTCCTCAAAAAACAGGGCAAGCCTGACTACGTCCAGGAAGTCACCGAGATGCGCGATGAAGAAGGCGGCGGCGACGGCGGCTTTGATATCGGCGGCAACACCAGCTCGGGCGATGCGCTTTATGATAAGGCAGTCGCTATCGTTTTGCGCGATCGCAAGGCGTCGACATCGTACATTCAGCGGCGCTTACAGATCGGATACAATCGCGCGGCGACGCTGATTGAACGCATGGAAGAAGACGGCGTTATTTCACCGGCCAACCACGCGGGCAAACGCGAAATTCTCGTTGGCGAAGACGCCGCGTAGCTGTCGCCGAAGCCGGCTTTGCGGCGTGGGTCGATTGCGGTGGCGCGCGTCTAGTCGTTCTGCGTTCGCGCCCCTTGGGCTGGACTGGCGTCAGACTTTTGCCTACACGTTCTTATGAAACTCGATCCCCATATTCCCGCCTCCGATTTTGAAGCCTGCGCGACACCAGCCGAAGCGCTTGACCGGCTTGAGACCATTTACGCTGAAGAAATCGCCGCCGTTGAGAAGCGCTTTAACGCTTTCGCTGAAGGAAAGTTGAAAATCGGTGCGGAAAATGCGCCGACCTACCCCTATCTCCTTGCCGAAGTGCCGGCGGAACAATCGACACAGACGAGCAATCTTGCACTGGGCCGGATCGCCGCCAGCAGCCATTTCGGCATGACCGTGACGCAGCCCGCGCTTTTCCGCTCCTATCTCATGGAACAATTGGAGCGCGTCACAAAACGGTTTTCGGCGCAGGTTTTCGTCGGACGGTCGCACACGCCGATCCCGCTGAGTTTTGCTTTGGAGGCGGCGACGGCCAGTCTTTCACCTCAACAGCGCGGCGAACTGCCGGTTTATTTTCACACGCCAAACCTTGTCGCGACCAACGATGATATTGTCGACGGCAAACTGATCTTGAACCGCGACGGCCCGCTCCCATTGTCGCAATTCACCGCTGAACGCACCGATTATTCGTTACACAGAATTCGCCACTATACGGCGACGGCCCCTGAGCACTATCAGAATTTCGTTCTTTTCACGAACTACCAGCGCTATGTGGACGAGTTTGTTGAGTATGGCCGTAACGAAGTCGAGGCGGGCCGCGCCGACGCGTTGGTTGAGCCCGGCGACAGAATAACCCGCAAGGGCGCACCGCCTATGCAGGCGCCTTTGTCGAAGCTCCCGCAGATGCCGGCCTATCACATGGTCAGGACCAACCATGCCGGCGTGACGTTGGTAAATATTGGCGTCGGCCCATCAAACGCGAAAACGATTACCGACCATCTCGCGGTGCTCCGCCCGCATGTGTGGTTGATGATCGGTCATTGCGGGGGGCTGCGGCGTACGCAGCGACTGGGGGATTATGTTCTCGCGCACGCCTATCTGCGCGACGACAACGTTCTTGATGATGTCCTGCCGCCGTCAATTCCGCTGCCGACGATTGCAGAGGTTCAGCTTGGCCTGACGCGCGCTGTTCAGGAAATAACGGGTATCGAAGGCGGTGCGCTAAAAGAACATTTGCGCACAGGCACGGTGGTCACCACTGGCGACAGAAACTGGGAGCTGCGTTTTGATCAGATTGCCGTGCGCTTGAACCAGTCGCGAGCGATTGCGATCGATATGGAATCGGCGACGATCGCCGCCAACGGATATCGCTACCGCGTTCCTTATGGCACATTGCTCTGCGTCTCCGATCGGCCATTGCACGGCGAGATCAAACTGCCGGGGATGGCGGACGCTTTTTATCAGGAGCGCGTCAGTCAGCACCTCGATATTGGCATCCGCGCCGTCGATTTGTTGCGCCGAGAAGCCGACGCCGGGACCTTGCATTCACGCAAACTCAGAAGCTTCGACGAGCCATTTTTGCGTTAACTCGAATCGCATGCGCCAATGCGCCGGACGTGAGTAAGAACCTCAAAAGAGCTTTTTGCCTTAAAATGCTTCAGAGCTCTTTTTCGTAGATACGATAGGTTTTGTAGATCTTGCCGCCCATATCCGTCAGCATATTGAGCATCGAGGGGTTTGTTTCCAAAATCCACGACAGCTCAGACTGCCTGATGCCGGTTTCAATGTTGTGCGAATTCACCATATCGATGATCTTGTAGGCGAACGCCGTGCCGACGGGCTTGCGCTGCAGTCTCTTGACGACGCCCATCAGCGGCATTCGCGAGGACCGAACGCCCCGTACTTTCAGCTTCCAGACAAGCCGCGCCCAGTTAAACGGGAAGAGTTTTCCCTCAAAGTCTGCGATCGCCTCATTGATGTTGGGAAGGACGATCCCAAACGCAGCCGGCTCACCGTCGTAATAGCAAATAACGACATTCTTTTGATCGATTATCAGCCGTAATTCGCTCGCCATATGCTCGGCTTGCGCGTCGCTCAACGGCACCGAACCCCAGTTTTCAGACCAGGCGTCATTATAGATATTGACGATAGTTTTAATGTCGGCGGCGAAATTCTTCATGTCGATATTTCGGATCGACACTCTGTCCGACGACAGTGCTTTCTCGACAAATCTCTGGCGTTTTTCCGGGATGAACTGTTTTTCATTGGCGTAGATCAGCGCAAAGCGATCCGATGCCTTCGCGTAGCCGAGCGCTTCGGTGTGCTTTTGAAACCACGGCCGTCCATGCGGCATCAAAACGAAAGGCGCGGTCTCAAAGCCGTCGATCAGCATACCGCATTCTTCGTTGACCGAAAAACTATAAGGTCCGGCTATTCTTTTCATGCCGCGGGCGCGGAGCCAGTCCTCTGCGGCGTTATAGAGCGCAGAGAAAACGTTTTCGTCATCAACGCCTTCGATGAAGCCGAAATGGCCGGTAGCGTCGTCGTATTTTGCAAGGTGCGTTCTGTTCACAATGGCGGAAATGCGGCCGACAACCTCATCGCCCCGTGTGGCGAGCCAGAGTTGATGGTCATTGTCCTGGAGGACTGGGTTTTTCGACGCATCGAGGCGCTCGCCGATTTCAAATTCAAGCGGGGGGATATATTCCGGCGCGCCGGCGTAGACGGTCCGCCATAGCCGAATAAAATCTGTCTTGTCCTGTTTGGTCTCGACAGGTCGGACTGTGACAGGCGCTTGGGAAGTCGAGGCGGTTGCGGTGTGGTCGGGCATAGATCGCCTTATGCCCGCAAAGCGTTTGCTCCGTAAAGCGCCGCCTAGTTGTTCAGCTTGATTTCAACGGTTGCGCCGGTTTCGGGCACCTGAAAGAGCGCTTCATCGACTTTCGGCGGGCCAAACAAGATCCGCGGCGCGTTCGAAATGCCCCAGGGCTCCGCCGGAAGGCCGAAAGCTTTTTTGTCGAGCGTCTTATTGGCGTTTTGATCATGGTACAACGCGATGGCGAAATCGCCCGATTCCGGCGCCGCCATGCAAAAAGTTGTGTGCGGCGCGCGCGCGGCAAAACGGACCTGCGCAACGCGCCCGGAGCGTTTCAAAAAGCCTTCTTCATCGTTTCGATAAAGGTCTGCAACGATCAGTCCTACATTGTCCTCAACATCGACAACCTTAACGCGTACTTCGTTGTCAGCGCCTCGGCAGCTGACGTGATCGAACGGATCCGTCGCCGGAATATCATCGGCCAGCGCCGCGCCGGCGCACACGACAAAAAGCGCAGCGGCTGATAAAGCTGCTTTTTTCATTGGTAAACCCTGAATTACGCCCGTTACCGCAGGCTGTCGTTAGCCTGTGATATAATCCGCGAACCTGTCAAAAACTAGGCGCTGGTCCGGCGAAATCGCGAATGACGGAACTGTGATCAGGCGTCGACGGGAACCCGGGCGCCCTCAAACGTATCGGCCAGCGCCTTGTAAGCATTGATAATTTTTTCCGCGTCGTCGTCGGTGTGGGCAGCCGAAACCGAAAGCCGCAAGAGGAACGTGTTGGCGTCTGGCGTGCCCGGCGGGATCGCCATGTTCACGTAAACGCCCTGCTCAAGGAGGAAATTCCAGGCCATGAATGTCGCTTCCCGGCTTGGCAGCAATATGGATATGACGGGCGACGGGTCGGCCGCGACGTTGAGGCCGAATTGTCTGAAGGCGCCGTGAAAGCGGTTAATGTTGGCCCAGAGCTTGTCGCGTATTGCCGGCGAAATAGTGTTCAGTGCGGCGTGAGCCGAGGCGATGCTCGAAGGCGAAGGCGAGGCGGTGAACATGTACGCGCGGGAGGAGAAGCGAAGATATTCAAGTTCTTTGTGGTTCGAGGCGACAAACCCGCCAATTGAGGCGAGGCTTTTGGAAAATGTGCCTGAGTAAAAGTCGATGACGTCCATGGCGTTCTCGGCTTCGCTGACGCCTTTGCCGGTGTCGCCATAGACGCCAAACGAATGGGCTTCATCGACATAAAGATAGCCGCCATGCGCATGGGTCACATCGGCAAACTCCTTTACCGGCGCGCTATCGCCCAGCATTGAATAGGTGCCTTCAATGCAGACCAGCTTACCCTTTACGTCGGGGCCGAGGCGCGACAGTCTTTTGTCGAGATTTTCAGGCGAGTTATGGCGGAAGCGGATCGTCTCAGCGCCGGATAATTGGCATCCATCATAAATACAGGCGTGACAGTCCGCGTCGATCAGGATCACGTCTTCGCCCGGTTTGGCGAGCGCCGCGATGGCGCCAAGATTGGCCTGATAGCCGGTTGAGAACACCATGCACTCGGCGAGGCCAAGAAAATCGGCAATTGCTTGTTCAAGCGCTTTGTGTCCGGAATATGTGCCGTTCGCGACACGCGAGCCTGTTGTGCCGGTGCCTTCCGTATCCAGCGCTTTTTTCGCGGCTGCGATGGCGTCTTCTGAAAAGTTCATGCCGAGATAGTTGTGCGTGCCGGCGAGAACCGTCTCGCGGCCATTAATGCGCGCGCGGGTCGTGCTCAGTATTTCCTGCATCTCAACGGTCAGCGGGTTTGTGCCGGCGGCCTTCAACGCGTTGTAAACTTCAGCGTTTTTTTCAAACTTATCAAACAAGCTCATCGCTCAGGCCTGCTCTTTCTTGATCGCGTGGATCGCGTCGACGAGCTCGCCGAGCGTCTTGGTTTCGGAAATGGTGTTGACGGGGATGGAAATGTCGTAGCTGTCCTCAACGTCCATCACAATGTCGAGTACGGCGACGCTGTCAACTTCAAGATCGGCGATGATATCGGTGTCGCGCGTCAGCTTGACGCCCTTGTGGTTGATCGGCTCAAGCAATGAACAGATTTTACGAAAGACCAGATCGTCGTCTTCCTGAATGCCCGGTGCGTCGGAGTCCGCCATCCTGAGCCGCCTTTCACGGTTTGACTATAAGTAGTTGTTTTTTTGATACCACTGGACCGTTTTTGCAAACCCTTCCTGTAGCGTATGACGCGGCGTCCAGCCGGCTGCGACATTGAACAGGGCGTTTCGGGCGACCCAGTCGGGGTGGAAAAACTCGTTGATTTGTCCGGTCCGCACCGAGGGCTGCGTCCCAGTGATCCGCGCGCCGCGCAATATCGCCGCATAGGCCGCGGCGAGCAGAAAACGCGGTATTCGCAGGCTTCGGGGCCGCACACCGAGCGCGAGACCGAGCGTCGCCCCAAGCGCCCGCCAAGGATAGCCGTCGCGGCTGTCGTCCGCGACTTCATAAACGCCTGGCTGAACAGCGCCGCCAAGCGCAGCAAGGACCGCGTCCACTGCGTCCTCAACATACAAAATCGATACGCGCGCGCCATTGCGCGTCGCCGGCTCCGGTGCAATCCCGCGCGCGACCATTTTGAAGTATGGCAATGTCACCATGTCGCCGGGGCCGTAGATCGCCGGCAAACGCAAGCTGACCGCTGTTTTTCCGACCACCGTTTCACTTTGATTTTTTGAACCCGCATAGGGCGATAAGTGGGGCTCGCGGGCGGACAGCGACGATAAGTGAACAATCGCTGCGCCATGCATGCGCGCGGTCTTTGCGGCGCGTTCCGCGCCAGCGACATTGACCCGTTGATAGTCATCGTCAACGCGCGGCGTCACGACGCCGGCGCAATGAACCAGCGCATCGGCGCCGGCGATCAGTTCATCAAGGGCCGCCTGGTCGTCGAGATCGCCTTTGATGATCGTGCAATTTTGGGCTGCGCGCGTCTCATCGTTCAGTTTATCGGGGTTGCGCGCCAGCACCCGCACGGGTTTTCCCGCGCGGGCAAGACGGCGCAGTATGGCGCCGCCGATAAATCCGGTCGCGCCGGTAACGGCAACCACTGAATAGCGCTTGTCGTGCTCGCTCAAAGCGCGGACGTTCCTTACTTAAAGTGTGCGCAAGCGGCGCGCGCTGTCAGGCCCCGCCGGCTTCCGCCAGCGCAGGCTGCTCTCCGGCCTGCTTCCCGTCGAACGCGCCGGCAAGGAACTTTTCCTTGACCCGCGCCCGCGAAAGTTTGCCGGAAGATGTCATGACCATCGAATGCGGTCTCACGAGGCGGACCTCGGCCGGCGCGCCTGCCGCGCTCTGGATGACGCCGGCAATCTCGCGCCTTAAGGCGTCCTGCGCATCGTCGTCCATACCGCGACGTTCGGCGATCACGATAATGCGCTCGCCGGCGCCGTCGTCGATGGAGAACGCGGCGACCCCGCCTTCGCGCACGCCGTCGACTTCTTCAACGGCCCATTCGATATCCTGAGGCCAGATATTGCGGCCATTGATAATGATCAGGTCCTTGGCGCGCCCGGTGATAACGATTTGTCCCTGCAACATGTAGCCCATGTCTCCGGTATCGAGCCATTCACCGTGGAACATGGCTTCGGAGGCCTTCCGGTCAGAAAAATAGCCGGGCGTGATGCTGGGCCCCTTGATGAAAATCCGGCCGACCTGACGGTCTTCCGTAATCGGACCGTCGCCGCCGCGCACTTCGATTTCATGACCGGGCAGGGCCGTCCCGCACAACGCGAACGCGCGGCGTTGCTCCGGCGATGTCACCGCAGAGGCGGGTTGCGCAATCCCGGTGCGATTATAGTGGCGCATGTCGACTTCATCGACGGCGATTTTTTCGTCAAGCTCGGTAAACGAAATTGCCAGCGTCGCCTCGGCAAGCCCATAGCTCGGCAAGAACGCCTTGTCGTCAAACCCGAAGGACGAAAAAGCGTCTGTGAACTGTTGCAGAGCGTCGGCGCGCACCATATCGCCGCCGATACCGGCGACGCGCAGTGTTGAAAGATCGATGGATCCGGGCTCTGCGCGCGGCGCCCTGCGCGCGGCAAGGTCGTAGCCAAATGAGGGGCTGTATGTGGTTGTCGATTTGTTTTCCGTAATCAACCGCAGCCACAAGAGCGGTCTGCGGACAAAATCCGATGTGGCGATATAGTCAACCGAGCGCTGTGCGAACAACGGCGACAAGGCAAAGCCGATCAGCCCCATATCGTGATAGAGCGGCAACCAGCTGGTCGCGCGGTCCTGATTGTTAAGCTTAAGGCCATATTTGGTGATGCCGTGCAGATTATGCGTCACGGACCGCTGCGTGCCGATAACGCCCTTTGGCGCGCTGGTTGATCCTGACGAGTACTGAATATAACAAATCTCGTCCGGGCCAAAGGGTTGCGCCATGCGGCCATTGCCCGGCAGCGCCTTCAGGGCGGCGAAATCGAAGACAGTTACGTCGTCAAGACCGGCGGTTGCTTCCTGCAGGAAATCAACAAGCCCCGACGGGCCTACGGCGGCCTTCGCGCCGGCGCCGCTCACCATGAGGCGCACTTGCGTCAAATAGCCTTCCTTGCCGCCGAGATTGACCGGCAACGGCATCGGCGCCGGCGCCATGCCGGCATATTGGCAGGCGCAAAAAACAATCATGAAGTCCGCGCTGGTTTCAGCAACAACAGCAATGCGCGATCCGCGTTCAAAACGGCTCGCAAGCCGGTTCGCAAGATCGAGGGATTGTTCTTTCAAGTCCCGGTACGACAAGACGCGCGAAAGCCCGCCGCGCAGATCGTAAAAATTGAAACCCGTTTCGCCCAGCGCTGCATAATCAAGCGCGTCACAGAGCGTTTCGAAGCGTTCAAGCCGAAAATCGAGGTCGGTGTTTACTGACGGCGTGGGCTTCATGCTCGGATTAGGATCTTCCTGCATTCCGTCACGTACTGTTCCGGAGTTAACGGACATAGTGCCCCCGCCGCTTTGCCGACCGAAGCCAGCGCCCAACTCTGGCCGCTGTCGCCAGCGGCGTTATACCAACTGCTTGCCGGCCCGATAGGTACGCAACGCGTTCACCGAACCGACCACTTCACGCCAGGGCCCCAATCCAGATTGGCGTTTGTTTTGTATCGCCGTCGCACCAGCCAACCCCGCCAGGCAAGCGAGTGCAGACGCCAATCCACACCATGACACAGCTCGGCCTCCTACTAAAGTCCAAGGCGCGTTTCGCCTGACCGCGATTGTCGCCGCCAGGATCAGCTGTCCAGCGAGGAAGCGCGCGGTATAAACGCCCTGCCGCGCTGGCGCAACGCCGGCGGCGCGCCGCCAGTGACGATGACCAAAGCGTCAGCAAGCAGCGCCAAATGGCGTCATGCAAGCCGTGGTGCGCGAGAGCAACAAACCGCGATTTTCTGCCACAGCGCCCCGACCGGGTCTGACAGCGCGCCGCAGGCGTACTTATCTTGACCGCTTCGTGGAAGCGCCTAAGACCTTTGGTTGAGCGCCTTTGCCTTGAGAATAGGGGGGCCACGATTATTGGCCCGGGACAATTGACCCGAAACAACAGGCAATGACGGCAGATTTGCCCGGCTCGACACACGGGACCGGTTTGGAGTTGAGAAAATGCGCCTTTTCGTCGGCTACAAGGCCTGGAAAGAAAAAGAATACCTGCTGAATCGGATGACGTTTGATGATCTGGTGCGGGCCTATTTCACCTATCCCGGCATTCAGGTTTACATCGCGATTATTATCGCCTGCCTGATCGGCGGCGCGTTTACGGCGACGTCCTGGTTTGCTTTTCTCGCGTCGATTGCGGTCGGGGCCCTGCTTTTTCCGATTGCCTGGTACGTGATCCACCGGTTCATCCTGCACGGGAGCTGGATGTACAAAACACCGTACCTCGCCAAGCTTTGGAAGCGGGTTCACTACGACCATCACCGTTTTCCTAACGATCTTTCAGTGCTTTACGGCGGCCTCCATACGACGTTGCCGACCATCTTGATCCTCGCTGCGCCCATTGGATGGCTGATTGGCGGTCTTCCGGCGGCGCTGGGCGCGCTTGCCGGCACGCTTTTTATGACCTGCGTTACGGAATTCCTGCATAGCGGCCAGCATCTCGCGTTTGAGCCGAAGTCTGAATTCTGGAAGCGGATAAAAAAGCTGCACCTTGCGCACCATTTTCACAACGAAAACGGGAATTACGGCATTGCGGAGTTTTTCTGGGATCGCACGTTCGGCACGTATTATCCGGAAACGGACGACGTGCCGCGCAGCGCCACGGCGCGAAATCTTGGTTACACTTCCGAAACCGCCAAGAAATACCCTTGGGTTAAAGAGCTGACCGACGCCGAACCGACAGGCAAGTCGGCGCAACGCACGGCGGCGGTCTAGAGCGCTCTTTCGTCGGCCCTGATCGCGATGATTCAGCGCGGTATGGCCGCCTGATTTTCAAGTTGATTTTCCAATCGGCCTTTGCCAGTTTCCGCGCGACAAAAGCGGGGGCCGATTGAAGCGCCCTTGCGCATGCATATCCATGCGCGCCTGTGGCGGCCATTTCGGCGGTCTCCTCCGCAATCACCCACATGAACAAGGCCGGCAAGGCCAAGGGAAGGTATTCGATGAGCTTGAGCATTATGCTCGTCATAGGCGCAGGGCTGTTGGCCGTGCTTTATGGCGTCTTCACCATTCAGCAAGTGATGAGTTTGCCGTCAGGCAACGAGCGGATGAAAGAGATCGCCGCCGCCATTCAGGAGGGCGCAACCGCCTATCTGAACAAACAATATACGACAATCGCGATCGTCGGCGCGGTGGTGTTTGTCGTGCTGCTGATTGCATTTGGCCTGAACTGGGTGCCGGCGGTAGGCTTTGCGCTCGGCGCCATTTTGTCCGGCGCAGCAGGCTTTATCGGCATGCTGGTTTCAGTGCGCGCCAACGTCCGAACGACGCAAGCGGCCAGTGAAAGCCTCGACAAGGGCTTGTCAGTCGCCTTCAAATCCGGCGCGGTGACAGGGCTTTTGGTTGCCGGTTTGGCGTTGTTGGGCCTTGTTATTTACTATTGGGTCCTGACCGGTCCGGCGGGCAATGCGCCTGAGAGCCGGAACGTCGTCAACGGTCTTGTCGCTCTGTCGCTTGGCGCCTCTCTGATTTCTGTCTTCGCCCGTCTTGGCGGCGGCATCTTCACCAAGGGCGCTGATGTGGGCGGCGATCTTGTCGGCAAGGTAGAAGCTGGCATTCCCGAAGACGATCCCCGCAATCCCGCCACCATTGCGGACAATGTGGGCGACAATGTCGGCGATTGCGCCGGTATGGCCGCCGACCTCTTCGAAACGTACGTTGTGACAATCGCGGCGACGATGGTTCTGGGCTCTATTCTTTACACTGCGAATGCGGCTCAGTTCATGCTGTACCCGCTGGCTATCGGCGCGGTCTGCATCGTAACGTCGATCATCGGCACATTTTTCGTGCGCCTCGGCGGCGGCTCAACCAACATCATGGGGGCCCTATACAAAGGTCTGATTGCAACAGGCGTTCTTTCTGTTGTCGCGATCGCCATTGTCACGTCTCAAATGTTTGGTTTCTCCGGCAAAATCGGCGATACCGCGCTGACCGGCATGGGCCTTTTCATCTGCGGATTAATTGGTCTTGCGGTGACCGGACTTATTGTCTGGATAACGGAATATTACACCGGCACCGGCTTCCGTCCGGTGAAGTCCGTCGCGCAGGCCTCCGAGTCCGGTCACGGCACCAACGTCATTCAGGGCCTCGCGGTTTCCATGGAAGCAACGGCGTTGCCCGCGCTCGTGATCGTTATCTCGATCATCGCGACCTACAGCCTCGGCGGCCTTTACGGCATTGCGACCGCGGTGACGACGATGCTCGCGCTCGCCGGGATGATCGTTGCGCTCGATGCGTTTGGCCCGGTAACGGATAACGCCGGCGGCATCGCTGAAATGTCCGGTCTTGAAGGCTCGGTCCGCGACACGACCGACGCGCTCGACGCGGTTGGCAATACGACAAAAGCGGTCACCAAGGGCTACGCCATCGGTTCGGCGGGTCTCGGCGCGCTAGTGCTGTTTGCCGCTTACACAGAAGATATCCGTTACTTCGTTGCGCATCCGACGGACTATCCGTGGTTCGCCGACGTGGTTGTCGACTTCTCGCTTTCCAATCCTTATGTGATCGCGGGTCTGTTTATCGGCGGATTGTTGCCGTTCCTGTTTGGCGGCATCGCCATGCAGGCGGTTGGCCGCGCTGCCGGCGCAATCGTCGATGAAGTGCGTCGTCAATTCAAAGAAAAACCTGGTATCATGCAGGGTACGGAAAAACCCGATTACGCAAGGGCCGTCGACATGCTGACCGGCGCCGCCATCAAGGAGATGGTTGTGCCGTCCATGTTGCCGATCCTCTCGCCAATCGTACTCTATTTTGCGGTTGGTCTTGTTGCGGACAAATCGGCGGCGCTGTCGGCTGTCGGCGCGATGTTGATTGGCGTCATTTTGACAGGGCTTTTCGTTGCGCTTTCCATGACCGCGGGCGGCGGCGCGTGGGACAACGCTAAAAAGTACATCGAAGACGGCCACCATGGCGGTAAGGGTTCTGAGGCCCACAAAGCCGCCGTCACTGGCGACACGGTCGGCGATCCGTACAAGGACACGGCCGGACCCGCCGTCAATCCCATGATCAAGATTACGAATATCGTGGCGCTGTTGCTTCTGGCGGTGCTCGCCGGATTGAACTAGGCGGTTTTTTCGCCCAAACATGAAACCCCGACGAGCCCATCGTCGGGGTTTTTATTGGAGCGTTGATATGGTTGACGCGGTAATCTTCGATTGCGACGGCGTCCTCGTGGACTCCGAAGCGCTTGGCCTTGAAGAGTCCGCGCAGTATTTGCGTTCCCATGGTTTTACCTGGTCCGCGGCTGATCTGGTCAAAAAATTCACTGGCCTGCGGGATGATCGGTTTGCGTTGTTGTTGAGCGAAGCTTATCGCGACATTCATGGCGCGTCGCCGCCGCCGGATTTCTTTGACGGTCTCGTCGCAGAACGCCGCTCGCGAAAGGATGAACTGACCGAGGTCGCCGGCGCAGCGCTTGCGCTTGAACGTCTTTCCGCGGCGAATGTTCCATTCGCCGTCGCGTCTTCCTCGCGCACGCCCTATCTTGAAAGCAAACTGAAACGCACCGGCTTGTGGCCGCTCGCGGCGCCGCATGTTTACTCTGCGGACCGCGTCGCCAACGGCAAGCCGGCGCCGGACATATTCCTCCACGCTGCACAACGCATTGACGCCGCTCCCGGCGCCTGTCTTGTCGTTGAGGACAGCCCCAATGGCGTCAAAGCCGGCGTTGCTGCGGGTATGATTGTTTGCGGATTTATCGGCGGCGGACACTGTTACGACGGCCATGACGCGCTGTTGCTCGACGCCGGCGCCAATTTCATCGCCGCCGACTTTTCCACGTTGCTTGAGCGCGCGCTTAATGTCTCTGAGTGATCTTCCTGATCGCGGTAGGCGTTGCTACGATTACCGCCATGTTGGGAAAACAGTATGACCTTTGCTTCTGATAATTGGGCCGGCGCGGCGCCGGAGATCGTCGAGGCGATTGTGCGCGCCAACGAAGGGACGGCGCCGGCCTATGGCGGCGATCCGCTGACTGACAAAGTCCGTCAGCGGTTTAATGATGTCTTTGAGCGCGACGTATCGGTGTTTCTGGTCGCGACCGGCGGCGCGGCAAACGGGCTTGCGCTTTCGGTGCTGACCCCGCCTTACGGCATGGTTTTGTGTCACGAGGAAAGCCATGTCCAAATGGACGAATGCGCCGGGCCGGAATTTTTCACCGGCGGTGCGAAACTTGTCGCCATGCACGGCGGCGCAGCAAAACTCTCGCCGGACGCCGTGACGCAAACCCTCGCCGGCTTTCCTGAACGCCCGCCCCATGGCGCCCCGGCGAAGGTCTTGTCGCTCACCCAGGCGACGGAATGCGGGGCTGTATATTCTCTTGACGAATTATCGGCGCTCTGCGCGACCGCCCGCGAAGCTGGCATGAAAGTGCATATGGACGGCGCCCGCTTTGCGAACGCGCTGGCGGCGCTTGATTGTTCGCCAGCTGAGATGACGTGGAAAGCCGGCGTCGACGTCGTCTGTGTCGGCGCGACCAAGAACGGCGCTATCGCCGCGGAAGCTGTCGTCTTTTTCGACCCGGAGGACGCCGCCGACTTTGAGTTTCGCCGCAAGAGAGCGGGTCACCTATGGTCCAAGCAGCGATTTATCGCAGCGCAGTTTGATGCGTGGTTCGAAGACGATCTCTGGCTCAAGCTTGCAGCCCGCGCGAACGCGTCGGCGAGGCGGCTTTCAGAGGGGCTCGCGGCCATTGACGGTGTGACGATCTGGTATCCGACGGAAGCGAACGAGGTCTTTGTTTCGTTTCCCAAGGGCGTTGCGGAAAAGCTCCGCCTCAAAGGCGCTGTGTTCTATCCATGGGTGACGCCCGGCGATCCAGCGGGGGGAGCGATGCAGCGCCTTATATGTTCGTTCGCGACAACGCCCGAAGAGATCGATGAATTCGTCGCCGCGTGTCGCGCGCTTGCAAAACGGCCTTAGCGATAGAATGTCGTCTCGCCGCCGGTAAACGACCACGGTTCGGGCAGGTCGATGCAGCGTGAGACATCGCCGCGCGCCTCAATTTTCATCAACGGCGCGCCGCCGGTCTTGCCATTCAGCGCATCATCGATCAGCGGATTGTCGATCTGCAACAAGACAACGCCCGTAATTTCAGGGCCCACAAACGTCGCGCGCAGTTTTTGGTAACAATAGACGGGCCCGGCTGCGACCTCGGAAAATGGCGCATTGAGACGGCCGTCGCCTTTTGGAAACGTCAGGAAGTCCTTCGCCGCCGCTTCGCGGCCTTCGGAATTCTTTGGCGACAGCGCGATCATATCGGGCGTCAGGGATTTGACCCGGCCGTGCAGCGAAAAAACCAGCCGTGACGGGTCTATGGCGTCGGGCGTCAACGCGATCGCGCTCACCTTTCGGGTGGCGGCGTTGTGTGACGCATCGGTAAACCAGGCGCCTTGCGCGGTCCCGGGGATGTCCCTGATTGCGACCCGGCAGGCGTCGGCGCCGCGCGCGCGCCTCAGGCCGTGCACGTCGCCGAGTTTTTCAGTCCACTGACGGCGCATCGGTTCGGGAAGGTAATCAAGCGGGCAGCGCGCTTGGGCCGGCGTCAGCGTAATCACCTCGGAGATCTCGGGATCAACATCAAAAATCGCAGTGTGAATATAAGGGTTTGGCGTGTACCGCGCGGGGCGGGCGGCGGTCACCGGTTTTGCGCCCAGATCTTCCAGCCCGACGGTGAAACCGTCAGCAACGCCGACAGGGTCGCCCGGTCTGACCCTGATTTGTGTCTTGATCGCAAGGTGTTGCGGCCCGCCGATTTCAGTGAACGCGGAAAGTCCGCCTGCGGCTTTTAAAATTCCCGCATCGATGGCGTCGAGCTGGTCGTAGTAAAACCTGATGTCCTTACAGGCGGCCAAATGCAACCGCCAGCTGACTTCGCCGCCGGTAGCCCCGTCCTCCGAAACCCGCGGCTGCACGCGACGTTCGATCGCCACGATATCGGCGCGGCCCGGCGCGCGGGCGATCGTGATCCGCCGCTTGATGCGCGAGGCGTCTTTTTTTGTGTTAACGCGCACATAAGGCGCCGGCAGAGGCTCGCCGGGGGCCGTGATGGCACCCAACGGCGAGACGCTCAAGACATCGTCGAATTCGGCGAAAGCGTTTGTGAAAGGCGGCTGACCTAAAGGGCAGGCCTCATCGGCGAGGCTCGCACGAACAGGTTTCATGGCGTCGACCTTCGCCGATACGCTGGCGGCTGCAGTCCGACCTTTTTCGGGATGCGCAATCGCCAGACCGAGCGCCGCCGACATTGCGGCGGCCGCTGCGAGCCTGATGAAATCGCCCGATCCCTCCATCACTTCGTCCCCGTTTTGCGCGCCGGCGCTGAGCCCGCATGCAACGCAACATTAATAATCAACAGCAACGAGTGTGCCGCAAGGCGCGCGCCTGTCAACAAATGCGCACGCTCAAAGCCTTTGAAATCAAAGGCTTCCGTAGGCGCCGAGGGTCAAAAATTCGGCAAAGTCGTCCTCAAGACACAGTTTCTCAAGGAGCCCTGTCGCTTCTGTGAAATGGCCGGATGACCAGCGCGCGTCGCCAACCTCGCCCTTTACGACGTCGATTTCTTCCGCCAGGACGCGCTTGAAATAGTCAGCCGTCATGGTCTCGCCGTTCGATAATGTCGCGCCGTTTTTGATCCACTGCCATATTGAGGCCCGCGAGATTTCGGCGGTGGCGGCGTCTTCCATTAAACCATAAATCGCAACCGCGCCGAGGCCGCCGAGCCAGGCCTCGATATACTGGACAGCAACCCGGATATTGTTACGCAAGCCTTCTTCTGTAAACGGACCTTCGGGCGCTGCGAGGAGGTGGTCGGCTTTGATCGGATCATCATTTGCGCGCGAAACGCCGAGTTGATTGGTGGCGGCGTTTTCAAAGGCGCTCGAATAGACTGTGTTGACGACGTCCGACAGCGCCGGATGGGCAATCCACGAGCCGTCATGGCCGTTGTCGGCTTCACGTTGTTTGTCGATGCGTACTTTCTCTTTGTTCGCCGCATCTTCGTCCGGCGTTTTTGCAGGCAAGAACGCCGACATGCCGCCCATCGCAAGGGCCCCGCGCTTATGGCATGTTTTGACGAGAAGCCGCGAGTAAGCGTCGAGAAACGGCTTATCCATGCCCACCGCATGGCGATCCGGCAGCATGCGATCGCCATGCGCTTTCAGGGTTTTGATATAACTGAAAATGTAATCCCAGCGCCCGCAATTTAGCGCCGCGGCATGATCCTTCAGCTCAAAGAGGATTTCATCCATCTCAAAGACCGCCGGCAAGGTTTCAATGAGCATGGTTGCTTTAACCGTACCGACAGGCAATCCGAGATGATTTTGGCCTGCAATGAATACCTCGTTCCACCAGCGCGCTTCTTCGTAGTGTTCCAGCTTCGGCACGTAGAAATAAGGGCCCGCGCCGACGTCGAGGAGCGTCGTGGCGTTATGGTAAAGATAAAGCGCGAAATCCATGAGGCAGCCGGGGATCGCTTTGCCGTTACGGGTGACATGTTTTTCATCAAGATGAAGCCCGCGCACCCGCGCGATCAGAACTGCGGGGTCCGGTTGCAGCGCATAACTTTTGCCTGATTTCGGATCTTCAAACGCAATCTCGCGCCGCGCCGCATCGCGAAGATTGGTCTGCCCCTCGATGACGTTCCTCCATGTCGGCGATAACGCATCCTCAAAGTCCGCCATGAATACTTTGACGTCGGCGTTGAGCGCGTTGATCACCATTTTTCTGTCGACAGGTCCGGTGATCTCGACGCGTCGATCGAGCAGCGCATGGGGCAGGGGGCCGACTTTCCAGTCGCTACTGCGCACATCGGCGGTTTCCGGGCGAAAATCCGGCAAGGCGCCGGCGTCAATTTTGGCTTGCCAGTCGCGGCGCGCCTCCAGAAGGCCCGCGCGCCGGTCCGCAAATGCGTCAACCAGCGTGCAAAGAAAGGCGCAGGCCTCGTCCGTCAGGATTTCGCGATCTGCATCGGTGACAATTTCGGTGAACGTAAGGCCCTGAATGTCTTGCGACATGGCGTGCTCCATGCGGTTGGGGTGATTTTTGTCCGTGTTGCGGCGCAAACAACGCGTTCCGCGGATGAATTTCAAGCCCGCCGGCTGCAAATCGTTGCGCACCAAAAAGAACGCCGGCGGGGCCGTGGCGGGCCGCGCCGGCGAACAGGCTTAACGCCAGGAATGCTATTTCTTGTTAGTGACGTTGACGTTGGTAATCTTGTTTTTACCGGAATTCGGATCGGCATACATGACGCGGACGATTTCTGGCGCTTCTTCAAACTCTGACAGGTGATGCTGAAGAAGGGTCTTCGGCGCTGTGTCGACGCCCAAGGCGTTGAGGCCGCGCCCGTTCAGTAAAGACGCAGACAGGTCTTCCGCGTACCCATCAAGGCTGACGGTACGCCGCGCCGAGCTTAATTCATCTTGAAAGCGCAGCGCGAGCGCCATGAAGTTGCGAAGCGATGATTCAATGTTGCCGCGCGGAATGCCATAATCGGCGATGTCATAGCGCGAGACGTAAGCGCCGGACTGATCGGAGGTGACGCCTGCGGAAACGAACGCATATTTCTGATTGAACGCAGCGACAGTCTGCGGGTTCGGCGCTGCGTTATTGAAGAACGCAACGGTGTTGAGCCCAACGCAGTTGCTGGCGCCGCTGTTCAGGCAGGCGCTCGGAATGAAGTTTACCGCAAGCTGCCCGCCGAAATTGGCGACGATGAATGTGGTTCCATTATCGGCCTGGCGCACCTGCCAGACGATGCCAAGTTCGGTCAGCACCGGACCAAGGTTTTGCGCGTCAAAATTGTCAACCAGAAGCCGAGCATTCGCGAGGGTGCGTTGCTGGCTGTCCTGCGCATGTGCGGTTGTCATCGCGCCGCAGAGCGCAACGCCGCACGCGATCGCTTTCAATGCAGTGTTTCTTACGGTCGTACTGATCAGTTTTCCCATGACCCCGCCTTTATTTTTGAACCCCAGAACTGAAATAGAAGCATATCGAAAAGACGCTGCGACGCAAACGCGTAATTGTGCAACAGCGGGGCCTGGCGCATGGGTTTCCAAGCGCCGGCGGCGCTTGGATTGCCGCTTAAACGCAAGAAATATCGCAATAATGCGTGACGTTAGCCCTTGGGTTGTGTAGAG
>JBCBBT010000025.1:0-46188 GCA_038531315.1 Pseudomonadota bacterium | reverse complement strand
CAATTTTAAATACACAAACACCAATAAAAATTAATGAGTGATGTTATTTTATCCGGATACGGTTTTTTGCCTACGCGTTTTTAATTGAAGCGTTTTACGGAATTAAGTTGATCGATTTAGTTTGTGTCAATACTGTTTCAGTGCAGCCGATTCGGCTGTGTACAACTCCACAAAATGAGAAGGAAGTCGAATGACGTTCAGAGGGCACTGTAGCGCGCTTTTTTGCGCGGTGAGCATTACGGCTGTTTCGATCGCTTCAGCTGCGGCGCAGCAAGAAGTCGGCAATCGTAATGATATAATGTTGAGTGAAACAGAAGCTGTCACAGAGGCAAATCCTGTCAATTTAAGACTTGCGCAACGCGGCGGCGTGGCGGATAGCGTCAGAGCGTTTGTGTTGCAGCAAAACCAGTCCAGCGCCACGGCTGACTCGCTTGCGATGACACAAACGTTTGATGGGCCGGCCGGCAAGAGCTTTGCAAAATTCGAACAGCGCATCGGGGGAAAGCGCGTGTTCGGGGCTTTTGTGAAAGCGGCGTTTTCTGAAGACGGTGCGATGATCCACGTCACGCAACGTCTTGCAAATGCAAGCAACAAGATTGCGCGACCGTCGCTGGGCGATCGCGAAGCGCTCCAGATTGCGCTTGAGCTGAACTTCAAGGAAGCCGGTGCGCCAAAGGAAATGTTGCGCCGCGGCGTGATGGCGGAATTTGCGAAAACAGATTTTTTCCATCGCGATCCGTCGGTCGAGCGCGTTCTCATCTCCGCCGGGGAAAAGCTTGAAGAGGGCTTCCTCGTTGAAACCTGGAGCGAGAAAGACAATCTCCTTTACCATACGCTCGTCGATGGTCTCGGGCGCGTTGTCTCAAATGAATTGCGCACCGCCCAGGACGCCTACGGAATTTTCCCTGATCACCCCGGCAATACCGCGCAAGTGGGCAGAGCGGGGCCGGGTTCCGGTAATGCGCAGTCGCCAAGCGGCTGGCTGTCGGGCACGCAAACAACACTCAACATTCGCGGCAACAACGCACGCGCTTATCTCGACGTGAACGGCAATAACGTGCCGGATGGCGGCGGCCGGTCCGTCACGGACGGCAATTTCCTGACGGCGGCTAATCTTTCGCAGGCGCCGACAACGACGCAGAACCGTGAAGTTGCTGTCCAGAACCTGTTTTACTGGAACAACGCGATCCACGACGAGCTCTATCGTCACGGATTTGTCGAGGGCGCCGGTAACTTCCAGGAAAACAATTTCGGCCGCGGCGGCGCCGGGTCCGACAGCGTCAACGCAGAAGCGCAGGACGGCAGCGGCGTTAACAACGCAAACTTCGCAACGCCCGGCGACGGTTCCAATCCGCGCATGCAGATGTTCCTGTGGAACCTTACCAATCCGCAGCGCGACGGCGATCTCGACAGCGACATCATCTGGCATGAATACGGCCATGGGCTGACATGGCGGATGATCGGCTCCATGAGCGGCAACGTTTCCGGCGCCATCGGCGAGGGGATGTCCGATGTTCTGGCGATTGTCATGAACAATGACGACCGGGTCGGTGAATATTCTGCGGCGCGCTCAACGGGCATTCGCTCAAGCCGTTACAGTCAGCATCAGGACACCATTGGCGACTTCAATTCCGGTCGCGGCGTCCATCGCAACGGTGAGATTATCGCTGCAACGATGTGGGATTTATGGCAAGCCTATCAGGGCGCTGGTCTTTCGCGCGACACATATCTGGATGATGTCGTCGGCGGCATGAACTTTATCGCGCCGGGTCCTGATTATTTTGATATGCGTGATGGATTTCTGGCGCAGGCCGCTTCCAGTCGCGATTGTATCATCTGGGAAGCTTTCGCTGCGCGCGGCATGGGATCGGGCGGGTCGATGAACTCGACCGGTTCGAGCATTAATGAATCATTCTCGGTTCCATCTGCTTGCGGCGGCGGCAACCCCGATCCTGATCCCGATCCCCAGGCGGGCCCTGAACTGGTCAATCTGACAGCGACCGCCCGCCGGACATCGCGTTCACGCTACAGCGCGACCGTGACGGTGACGGTCGGGAACGGCAATGGCGGACCGGGCGCTGGCGTCGTCGCCTCGATTACGGCGACCGGCAACAGCGTTAACGCTTCCGGCTCATGCACGACCAACTCAAACGGGCAATGTTCGGCGACGCTGAGCAATATCCGCCGGAGCAGAACGCCGTCTGTGACATTCACGATTACGGCGCTAAACGGTGATCCGAATGCGACGGGCGTGCCGGCCTCCGTGCGGGTCAATCGTCGTTAGGACCTGATTGGTCGACAAACCGGTTTGAGGCGGCCACTTGGCCGCCTCAACTTTTTCTAAGGTTCTAAGGTCTCAGAATTTTCATCGCCTGCGGATGAATATCGGCATTCGACGCCAAGATGGACGGGCCTGTCAGCGGATTGTCGCCGCCGTCAATTTCTGTCACCACGCCGCCGGACTCGCGCACCAGAATAATACCGGCGCAGATGTCCCACATATTAAGATTGCGCTCCCAGAAGGCGTCGTAGCGGCCGGCCGCGACATAGGCGAGATCGAGCGCCGCCGAGCCTGCGCGCCTGACGCCCGCGGTTTCAGCAAGGACGCGGTCGGTCTCTTTCAAGGCGGTCTCACGGCCCGGCAATCCTTTGAATGGCAAGCCGCATCCAAAAAGGCAGTCCGACAGAGCGCTCCTTGCAGAGACCCGCAGCCGCCTTTCGCCGAACCGATCGGCGAGCATTGCGCCCTCGCTTTTTTCCGCAAAAAATAATTCATCCGTCACCGGATTATAAATCACCCCGGCATGGGGCTTGCGATCCCTCTCAAGGCCGATTGAAATGGCGAAGTGCGGCATGCCGTGCAGAAAATTTGTTGTTCCATCGAGCGGATCAACGATCCAGCGGTTGGAATTGTCAGCGCCCTCGATCTCGCCGCGTTCTTCCATCACGAAGCCGTATTTCGGCCGCGCCGTGGAGAGCGCCTCAAAAATCGTTTGTTCCGCTTTGAGGTCCGCCGCCGAGACAAAATCGGCCGCGCCTTTTTTGGAGACCTGAAGGCCTTCGACTTCACCGAAATCGCGCTGTAATCCGCGCGCCGCCTTTCGGGCGGCGGTGATCATCACATTCATGACGGCGCTGACCTGGGCCATGGCTTCCTCAATTCGAGCGATCTTGAAAATCGAAGGGTGCGATTTTTGACGGGCGGGCGGCTATGCTGCGCTGCAAGGTTTCGAAGCGCCATCCCCTCGGCTATTAGGGTTGCGCTGTCAATATGCGCGCGATCGCACGGAGTTGGAGAGAGAATGTCACAAGCGGCTACACCGTCACCGGCCACCACCGCAAAAAGCGCCGCCTCGCCGGAAGCGGCGGCGGCCGCGATGAAATTGCTGATGCAGGATCCGCGCTTCAAGGTGGGCGAGGCGGAAATTCGGGGCAACACCTATCGGGTCTTTGAAAATGCGCCGGCGAGCGTTGCGGGCCTATTTGGGCTCGCCGCGGCGACCCATGGCGACAAGGATTGCCTGATATATGGCGAGGAGCGCTACAGCTTTAAGGACATGTGGTCGCGCGCATGCCGCCTCGCGCATGCTTTTTCGGATGAATTGGGCGTCCGGCCCGGCGACCGCGTCGCCATCGCCATGCGCAATTATCCGGAATGGTGCCTGAGCTACATGGCGTTGACAGCGCTCGGCGCGGTCATTGTTCCATTGAACGCCTGGTGGAAGGGCGATGAGCTGAAATATGCGCTCGAAGACAGCGGGGCGAAAACGGTGATCTGCGACGCGCGCCGGCTTTCGTATGTGGCGCCGTTCAAGGACGCGCTGGGCCTGACGCTGATCCTGGCGCGCGAGGATGGCGACGGCGCCGACCACCGCCTCGATGCGCTGCTAGAAAAGTCTGAAACCGACACGCCGCCCGAGCCGGGCACGCAGCCGGATGACGATTTCTGTATCGTCTACACGTCCGGATCGACGGGCTCGCCGAAGGGGGTCGTCCTGACCCATCGCGGCTGCGTTAACGCCATTATGTCCTGGAGCTTTGTCGGCGCGGTCCTGAAAGAACTCGACGGCAAAAGCCCGTTTGGCGAAAACGCCGGCATTCTCCTCGGCGTTCCGCTGTTTCACGTTACAGGCTCGCATTCGATCTTCATGTTGTCCTTTCTGGTCGGCCGGCGGATTGCCATGGTCTACAAATGGGACCCCAATGAAGCGGTCGAAATCATCAACCGGGAAAAGCTGACAAATTTCGTCGGCGTTCCAAGCCAGTCCTTTGAACTCATCGACGCGGCGGGAGAAGGCGGCATGCCGAGCCTTCTCGATATCGGGTCCGGCGGCGCCAAACGTCCGGCCGATCATGTCCGTAAGCTGAAAAAAGCCTTCCAGCACGCCAATCCCTCATCCGGCTACGGATTGTCGGAAACCAACGCCATGGGCTGCGTGATCTCGCGCCACGATTATCAGGAGAGGCCTGACTCAACGGGCCGCCCCGTACCGCCGCTGACCGATATTCGCATTGCCGACGACAATGGCGAAGCGTTGCCCGCGGGCGAGGTCGGCGAGATCTGGATACGAAGCCCTGCGAATTTTCGCTGTTACCTCAATAAGCCGGACGCCACCAACGAAGCGTTGACCGATGACGGATGGTTCAAGACCGGCGACCTTGGCAAGACCGACAGCGACGGGTTTGTTTATATTGTCGATCGGATCAAAGACCTGATCATCAGGGGCGGGGAGAATATTTCCTGTCTTGAGGTTGAGGCCGCTGTTTACGCGCAGGAGGGCGTTGCGGAAGCGTGCGTCTTTTCTGTGCCGGACGATGTGCTCGGCGAGCGCGTCGGTCTTGTTGTTTTGCCGAAGAATGGTGTGACGCTGGACCCGGCGGAGTTGCGCGCACAGCTTTCCGGCGTCCTTGCCGGTTTCAAAACCCCGGAGCGTATCTGGATATCGCCGGGGCCGCTGCCGCGGCTTGGCACGGCGAAAATCGACAAGATCTCCGTGCGCAAAATGGCGCTCCTCCACCCGCCGGCGCTCAGCGCATAAACCTGCCGAATGCTGCGCGGATTTGCGCCTTCTCCAGCTGCCAAAAAGCGTTGCGGTCTGGCGGCGCGCCGGTGAAGGTAGCGGCGTCATTTTGATCAGACAGACAGGAGCGCCCCATGGCCGACCTCGAAACGTTCCGGAATGAAACACGCGCGTGGCTGGAAGAAAACTGCCCGCCGGAAATGCGCGAGCCTGTGCACGGCGAAGACGATATTTGCTGGGGCGGCAAGAAGTGGACGTTTAAATCGGAGGCGCAGCGCGTCTGGTTGGAGCGCATGGCGGCGAAAGGCTGGACCGTGCCGACATGGCCGTCGGAATATGGCGGCGGCGGACTGTCGCGCGAGGAAGTTAAAATCCTCAAAGCGGAAATGAAGCGGATTAACGCGCGCTCGCCGCTTGAAAGTTTCGGCATCTGGATGCTTGGCCCGGCGCTGTTAAAATATGGCACGCATGAGCAAAAAGCCCATTTTCTCCCACCCATCGTGCGCGGTGAAATCCGATGGTGCCAGGGCTATTCAGAGCCGAATGCAGGGTCTGATCTCGCCTCGCTCGCCTGCAAATGCGAAGATCAGGGCGATAGCTGGCTGATCAACGGTCAAAAAGTCTGGACGTCCTATGCGGACGAATCGGATTGGATTTTCGTTCTGGTGCGGACCGATCCGAAGGCCAGCAAGCATAACGGCATCAGCTTTATTCTCGTCGATATGGATCAACCCGGCGTTTCAACCAAACCGATCAAGCTGATTTCCGGGAAATCGCCTTTCTGTGAAACATTCTTCGACGATGCGACGGCGCCGAAAGAACATGCGCCGGGCGTCTCGGCGATTGTCGGCGAAGAAAACCGGGGATGGGATGTTGCGAAATATCTTCTCACCCATGAGCGCGAAATGATCGGCGGCGGCGGCGGCGGCCTCCTCGGCGGTCGCGGCGTCGGCGAGATCGCGGCGCAATCGATCGGCCTTGATGAAAATGGCCGGCTCGCCGATCCGATCCTGCGCGGCAAGGTGGCCCAGGCCGATATTGACGGCTGGTCGTTCCTGTTGACCATGGAGCGCATGAAAGATGAGGCGAAAGCGGGGCAGGGCACCGGCGCCAAATCCTCAATGCTCAAATATTACGGCACAGAGTTTAACAAGCGCCGGTATGAACTCGCCATGGACTCCGGCGGCGCCGACGCGCTTGAGTGGGAGGGTGAGCGCTCCAAAGACGGCAAGCTCGCCAAGAGTTGGCTACGCACCAAAGCGAACTCCATCGAAGGCGGTACGTCGGAAGTGCAGTTGAATATTATCGCAAAGCGCGTTCTGGAATTGCCTGACGCGTAAGGCGCGTGAAACGAGAAAGACAGTCAAAAATTTCTCTTGGCCAGAGCTTCTATGTCAATTCAGGACTTCAAACATTTAGGTCTTTTCAGGGTTGACGTATTGCGACTCATACTCGGTCTTCCACACCGCGAAATTGCTGAGCACTGTATCGCAATGACTCAGAAGGCTGGGAGTTATACGACTTATGCCAACCCGGAAGTCAATAACGAGTTTATTCAAAACATGCCCGCCCGCGAGCAATTCGAGGCCGATTTGAAAGCGGCGAGCGATGAGTTTGTGAAGCGTACTGATCGACAGCCATTCGCTATTGGCGGCGGCCATAATATCGATTATTGGTGCAGCGTTTACAGGCGGCACGATCAGCATAGCTCGCACTTTCACGGACGATCTCTCGTGTCTGGCACCTATTATCCAATGACTTCTACCAAAAGCGCATCAATCCTTCTGGAAGCGCCATGGATGAACCATACGATGCACGATACCATAGACGTCAAACAAATGCTGTTTGAATACAAACCCGATCCCGGAGACCTGTTGATGTGGCCGTCTTGGCTGAATCACAGGGTTGAGCCCCAAGGGGAAATTGATATTCCGCGCATCGCCATATCATTTAACATCGATTATGTTCACGAGCCGGGTAGGCAAATCAGCTGACTGGCGACAACACCACATCATCTTTAGAACAGGTATTAAAAAATGCCCCTCGTCCTCACCGAAGAACAGGAAATGCTGCGCGATGCGGCGCGCGGATTTCTCGATGAAAAAGCGCCGGTTTCTGCGTTACGCAAATTGCGGGACGAGAACGATCCGACAGGCTTCGACCGCGGTCTTTGGAAAGAAATGGCGGAAATGGGATGGGCCGGTATTCTCGTTGACGAACAATATGGCGGCTCCGAGTTCGGTTTTGTCGGCGCGGGCGTGCTTGCCGAAGAAATGGGCCGCACCCTGACGGCCTCGCCGTTCCTCTCGACGTCGATTCTCGCCGCGACCGCGCTGAAAAAATTCGGCAGTGATGCGCAGAAACAAGAACATCTGCCGCAAATTTCGGCCGGCCACCTCATCGCAACGCTCGCCGTAGATGAGGGCTCGAAACATGCGCCCGCGAAGACGGCGTTGATGGCGGAAAAATCTGGCAACGCCTTTAAATTGAACGGCGACAAGACTTTCGTCGCCGACGGTCACATTGCCGACAAGGTGATCGTCGCGGCCAGGACCGCCGGCGCGCCGGGCGAAACCGACGGCCTCACGCTTTTCATGGTCGACGCCAAGTCGAACGGACTTTCGAAAGAGCGCACGATCATGGTCGATAGCCGCAACGCAGCGCGGCTTACCTTCGACAATGTCGATGCGACAGGCGACGACGTCATCGGCGAGGTCGACGGCGGCCATCAGGCGCTTGAAGGCGTTTTGAGCGCGGGCCGCGCCGGCCTCGCGGCGGAACTTTCCGGCGCCAGCCAGCAGGCTTTTGAAACGACGGTCTCCTATCTGAAGGAACGCAAGCAATTTGGCCGCGTTATCGGGACCTTTCAGGCCCTGCAACATCGCGCGGCGCATCTTTATTCGGAACTTGAGCTCGTCAAGTCGGTGGTCCTGAAAGCGTTGCAGGACCTTGACCAGTCATTTGGCATGGCCGCCGCAACATGCGCGCTCGCAAAGGCAAAAGCCGGCGAGGTCGCAAAGCTCGCCAGCCAGGAAGCCGTCCAGATGCATGGCGGTATCGGCATGACCGATGAATACGATATCGGTTTTTATATGAAACGCATCCGCGTCGCGCAGGAAATGTTCGGCGACAGCGCTTATCATGCTGACGTGCTCGCGCGCATGCGCGGCTATTAAGAACACCGGTCTTGAAAGGTCTTATCATGTCGCCTGTGAAGCCCGAAGATCTGAAAGACTATGTCGGCAAACAGACCGGCGTATCCGACTGGCTGTTGGTTGATCAGGAGCGGATCAATCAGTTTGCGGACGTTACCGAGGACCATCAGTTTATTCATGTTGACCCGGAAGCCGCCGCCAAAACGCCCTTTGGCGGCTCCGTTGCGCACGGGTTTTTGACGTTGTCGCTCCTGTCGAAATTGGCGGCGGGCTGCGTTCTTGCCGTCGAAGGCGTCAAAATGGGCGTCAATTACGGCTTTGAAAAAGTGCGGTTCGTCGCGCCCGTACGGTCGGGCAAGAATGTGCGTGCGCACTTCACGCTCATGAGCGCCGATGAAAAAGCGCCCGGCCAGTGGACCTTCAAATATGCCGTCAAGGTCGAAATCGAAGGTGAGGAAAAGCCGGCGCTGGTCGCTGAGTGGCTCTCCATGCAGTTCGTTTAGACGGCGCTCGTAATCGTATGCAGTTTTGTCGTGCGCGGTTTTCGCGGCGCGCCTGCAAGCGTTGACAGCCGCGAGGGCGCGCCGCAATTCATATCCAATGACGGCGGCGCCGACGCGAACAAGTCTCCAGTGCGGCGTCTATTGGGGTTATCTCCATGAAAATCGTTTTCGTTCTTTTTCCCGATCTCACCCAACTGGATTTCACAGGACCGTTGCAGGTCCTGTCGCGATTGAAAGGCGCGCACTGCGTTCTGGCCGCCAAATCCATGGCGCCGGTGGCGACTGACAGCGTTATGACCATCAATCCCACGGCGACATTCGACGATTGTCCGCAGGCCGATATTATATGCGTGCCCGGCGGTTTCGGCGTCGCCGATGCGGTCGCCGACGCGCCGACCGTGGGATTTATCCGTGATCAGGCGCTCGGCGCAAAATACTGCACATCGGTTTGCACCGGCGCATTTCTGTTGGGCGTCGCTGGCATTCTTCACGGAAAACGGGCGACGACGCATTGGGCCTATCATGACTTTCTGGGCATTGTCGGCGCAATGCCAGTCCGCGAACGTGTCGTGCGCGACGGCGCTATCATGACGGGCGGCGGCGTGACGGCGGGGATCGATTTTGCATTTGATCTGACGGCCGCCATTGCCGGTGAAGATTTCGCCAAGGCTTTGCAGCTGGGGTTAGAATACGATCCCGCGCCGCCATTTAACGCAGGCGCGCCGCATTCGGCGCCGCCGGACATCGCGCGCCGCGTTGGGTCTTACTACGACGACCGTTCGCAGGCGTTCGCCGCCAAATTAACGCAAGCAATGAAAGCGGCGGGCGCTTAGCGTTTCATCAGCGGTTGCGCGCGCCCATAGGTCAGCGATCGCCAGAGCCATTCCGCTGGCCCAAAGCGAAAAGCCGCCAGCCACAGGGGCGACCAGACCGGGATTGCGACCCAGACGGCGGCGACGATCAGGGCAAGATCCGCATACGCCATTTGACCGATAAAACCAGCGCCCGGCGGTCCGTAAAAAATCGTAATGCCGATGATCGAAGAGGCGAGGTAGTTAGTCAGCGCCATTCTGCCGGCGGCGGCGAAGGGCGCTCGGATCACGGCAAGGGAGGCGACCTTGCAGATCAACATCACAAGGCATGCGTAGCCGAAGGCCTGCACAAGGCTGGCCCAATAGAGAACCGCCTGACCGGGGAACACTTTGAGCAAATCATACCCGACCGCATCGCCGTGACGGGCGCTCCACAGTGACCCGGCCAGCCCCGCCGCCGTGAATACGAGACCAAAGGCGGCGTAAAGAGAGGCGCGCCAGCGCAAGGTCAGGAATCCGGTTTTGAATAGCGCCATGCCGATCATCATCAGGCCGATGGTGCGCGGCGCCAAAAATATCCCTTGCACCATTTGCGCAAGCAGGGCGTTCTCGGCCGTGTAAGGCAATCGTTCGAAAAAACCGCTCCGATAGGCGGCGAGATATTCTTCAAGTTTTTCCGGGGTGGGGGCCCAGGTGTCGATTGAGATTTCCGCTAGCTCGTCAGCGGGCAGCGACTGAAAACCGATATCCTGCAGGATAAAAAGAGCGAAATTAAAGCCAATCAAAATTGTGGCGACGACCAACAGGCGGACACCCCCCCAATGGCGCGCGCCGGCGACAAGCAAGCCCGCCACGGCATAAGGCGCTAATATATCGCCATACCAGATCAGATAATTATGCAGCATGCCGATGATGAACAGCCAGAACATGCGTCGGCGATGGAGCGCTTTTTTGTCGGCGTTGGCGTCCATTCCGAGCATTAGTGCGATCCCGGCCCCGAACATCATTGAAAAAAGGGAAATAAACTTGAACTGGAAGAGCGCGAATGAGGTTTGCCACCAGAATGCTCCGGCGGCGTAGGCTTCAGGAAAAACGCTTGGGTTACTGAGAACCGTCCACGGAAACGCAAATCCGATGATGTTGACCGGAAAAATGCCCAGGATCGCGACGCCCCTCAGGACATCGAGTGATTCATGTCGTTCCGTTTTCGGTGCTGCGGTCACTGTCCCCTCCCGCCGCGCGAGCGTTCGCGAAGTCGCCGCGAAACTCTAAGAGCGCCTCTAGAAAAGGAAACGCTCTTTAAAGCTCAATCCTTTCGTTCCGTCGAATTGCGCGGCGCCGGATTTTTTCTCGATCTTGAACGCGGCCTGCTGGAAGGCGTTGTAAGATTGCGTCTCGACGGTATCGACGGCCATAAAGCGCGCGTCGACGGCGTCGCGGGTCACTTCAAGGGCGATGAACCCATGATTTTCCCCGGAAAGATACCGCACCGACTTGTTGTCGCGATTGGTCAGGAGCGCATATTCGGCGCCTTTGCCGCCTAGAAAGCTGCGATCGTAGGGCGAGGGCGAGGTGACGGAATTAACGCCCAGTTCAACGCCGACAGCGCCGCCGTCCTTCGCCACGAGATCATTCGCCCACCAGGTGTGCGTGTCGCCGGTTAGAACAACGACGCCGTCGCCGCCGCCGCTATTGCGAATGACATCGTAAAGACGCTCGCGCGCTGCGGGATAGCCGTCCCAGGCATCGAGGTTTGTCGGCAAGCCGAGCTTTGAAAACTGAACGAATGCGCGGGCCTGATCCCACTGCTTTTCAAGTTCGACAAGATCTTCTTCAGACACATGCGGCGTCAGATCGGGGGCGATCACCTCAGCCATGATGACCTGATTGGCGATCAGCCGCCATGGCTGGCCCGCGTCGACCGACTGGCGCATCGACCGGTCGATAAAGTCGAGTTGCGGCTGGCCCATCATTTCGCGGGATTGATCCCACAAAATTTCGTCTCGAAACCGATCGATATCTTCCGGGGAGTTCAGTGTCGGGACGATTTCGGAATACTCAAATTGCCGCGCCCGCGCCATCAGGCGCGTTTCGAGCGCCGCCAGCGTCAGAAGGTCGCCATAAGAGTAAGACCGGAAGAGCGCGTCGCGCGTTTTTCCGGGCTCGGGATCGCGCACCGGCATCCACTCGTAGTAGGCTTGTAACGCCGCGCGCTTGCGGGCTTCCCAGGCGCCTTCCCTGTCGGGCTGGTGGTTCTGCGCGCCGTCTTTCCACGAGTTGTTGGTTGTTTCATGATCGTCCCAAATCGCAATGAACGGATGCGCGCTGTGCATCGCCTGCGCCGAGGGGTCGGATTTGTATTGCGCATGGCGCATGCGGTAATCGGCAAGGCTGATGATTTCGCGCGTGGGCGCATGCTGACGGCCTAATTTTTCGCCGACGTCGCCGCCATATCCGTCAGGACCATATTCGTAAATGTAATCGCCGAGGTGAATAACGGCGTCGATATCCTCCTGGCGCGCAATCAGGTCGTATACGTTGAAATACCCGAACGGGAAGTTTGAACAGGAAATGACCGCAAAGCGCGCTTTCTCGACCGCGCCGCGCGGCAGGGTGCGGGTGCGTCCGACCGGCGAATAGGCGATCGACGCCGGTCCGCCGACAACGAACCGGTAGAAATATGTCTCGCCCGGATTGAGGTCGCTGACAATTTCCTTCACGGTCCAGTCGCGCTCGGGGCCGGTGACGCTTTCGCCGGTGCTGACGAATTCTGAAAAACTCTCGTCTTTCGCAATTTGCCAGACAACCGGTACGGGGCCGTCGTTTTCCGGCGTCACGCGCGTCCAGATCACCACTGAAGAAGCGTCGGGATCGCCGCTTGCGACGCCATGGGAAAAGAGCCCGCCGCCGGTTTTGCCGACAGCGGTCAACGGCGTCATTTTCGGCGTCGATGCGCATGCGGCGGCCGCGCCTGCGATCCCCGCCGCCACGACATTGCGGCGCGTTACGTTGGTCATGTCAGAATTCCTCCCGGGCGCGTTTTCGTTTGTGCAGGCTGAAGATGGCCCCAACAGAGAAATAAAGTGAAGGGCTTTTTCCTGTCTGTAAATGCGTTAGGCTATCGCCGAGGCGCGCCCTGGCCGGGGCGTCACTAACGACTGGGGTGATTTTTGTGAAGAATTTTCGAAGACGTTCTCTAACTCGTTCTTTGGCGCGCCCGTTGGCGACCATCGCGGCGCTCGCGATTGCCGCCGGGTGCGCAGGCGGTAAAAAAGAAGAGGCGTCCGGCGACGACGACGGCGCCCCGGTGGAGGCCGTGCGCCCGCCGGTTGATCCCTTTCCATCCACCTATCAGGCCTATCCCGGCGCGCCGACGCTGATCACCGGCGCCACGGTGCTGACCGGAACGGGCGAGAAAATCGACAACGGTTCGGTCCTGATTGTCGACGGCAAGATTTCAGCCGTCGGCCCGGATCTTGAGGCCCCCGAAGGCGCAACGACCATCGATGCAGCGGGCAAGTGGGTGACGCCCGGCGTAATCGATATTCACTCCCATCTCGGCGTCTATCCGTCGCCTGGTATGGAGTCGACATCGGACGGCAACGAAGCGACAAGCCCGAATACAGCGCAGGTCTGGGCGGAGCATTCCGTATGGCCGCAAGACCCCGGCTTCACCCGTGCGCTGGCCGGCGGCGTTACCTCGCTGATGATCTTGCCGGGTTCGGCCAATCTGTTCGGCGGGCGTACAGTTGTCTTGAAGAATGTTCCTTCACGGACGGTTCAGGGCATGAAATTTCCCGGCGCGCCCTACGGCATCAAAATGGCGTGCGGTGAAAATCCGAAGCGCGTCTACGGCGACCGCGGCGGACCCGGCACGCGTATGGCGAATTTCTCCGGATACAGGACCGCGTGGATCAACGCAGCCGACTACAAGAAGAAGTGGGAAAAATACTACGAGAAGATCGAAAAGGGCGGCGATGACGCAAAGAAAGCAGAGCCGCCGAAACGCGATTTGAAACTCGAAACGCTTGCTGGCGTTTTAAGCGGGGACATCCTCGTCAACATGCATTGTTACCGCGGCGACGAAATGGTGCAGGTGCTCGATATGGCCGAAGAGTTCGGGTACAAACTATCGACCTTCCACCACGGTATCGAGGCCTACAAGGTCGCCGATATTCTGGCCGAAAAAGGCGTCTGCGCGGCGGTCTGGGCGGATTGGTGGGGCTTTAAGCTCGAAGCCTATGACACAATTCGTGAAAACGCCGCTTTTATTCACAAGCAACCGGGCGGCTGTGCGATCATCCACTCTGACAGCGCCACCGGCATTCAGCGTCTCAATCAGGAAGCCGCCAAGGCGATGGCCGACGGCCAGCGCGCCGGCGTCGAGATCGAGGAAAAAGAAGCCATCGCATGGATCACCTCAAACGCCGCCAAAGCAATGGGCATCAGCGAGATGACCGGCTCCCTTGAGGCCGGCAAAATGGGCGATGTCGTCATCTGGAGCGGTAATCCCTTTTCGGTCTACGCCCAGGCGGAGAAAGTTTATATCGACGGCGCTTTGATGTTTGATCGCTCCAACAATGCGCGCTCGCCCAGAATGGATTTTGAAGTGGGCCAACTCGATAACGACTTTACTGGCGGAGCGGGGCAATGATTGCGAACAAGATGATTGCGAAAACCGTGAAACGCCCGCGCGAGAGTCTCGAACCAACACGTAAAGCTTCAAAAGGACGCAAGCCGATGACGCCATTTACCAAGGCGGCCGCAGCGGCGACCATGATGATCAGTGCCCTGACATCCGGCGCCGCGCTCGCGCAGACGATTGTGATCACGAACGCGGAAATCTACACCGCGTCCAATGGCGGCGACGCGCCGGCAAAAATAGAGAACGGCACGATTGTCGTGCGCAACGGTAGTATCTCCGCCATGGGCGTCGATGTCGCCGCGCCCACCGGGGCCGTCGTGATCGATGCGCAGGGACGCATCGTGACGCCGGGGATCATCGCGCCGATGTCATCGATTGGGCTGGTTGAGATTGGCGGCGATCGGGAATCCAACGACGCCGGACCGCGCAGCGGCTTTTCGCTGGGCGCAGCGCTCGATGCGCGCGACGCCTTCAACCCGTCCTCAACGCTGATCGACGTAAACCGCGCTGGCGGCGTCACCCGTGCGCTCGCCGCACCGAGCCCTGGCGACAGCCTCTTTGGCGGCCAGGGCGCCGTGATCAATCTCAGCGGTCTTCCGGGCAGTCTCGTAAAACCTCAAGCCGCGCAAATTGTCGCCATGGGCTATTCCGGCGCAGCGCGCACCGGCGACACCAGAATGGGCGCCTGGCTGACGCTGCGCGATACGCTCGACGAGACACGCCGCTATGGCCAAAACCCGCGCGAATATCGCCGCGCCGCCGATGAGCGGTTCGCCTATAGCGATCTTGAAGCGCTTCTGCCGGTGCTGAACGGCGAACAGCCGCTTTTCATCAGCGCCAATGGCGCTAATGATTTGCGCAATGTCATCCGCTTAAAGACGGATTATCCAACCATACGTATGGTGGTTGTCGGCGGCGCGGAAGCATGGCGCGTTGCGCGTGCGCTTGCCGCCGCGAACATTCCGGTGATCCTTGATCCGTTCGCCAACCTTCCGGGCCAGTTCGAACGCCTTGGCGCGACTCTGGAAAACGCAGCCAGGCTCAACGAAGCGGGCGTTTCGATAGCGTTTTACAATCCCCCGGGCTTCGGCGCCCATAATCTTCGCGCACTGACGCAGATGGCCGGCAACGCCGTCGCCAATGGTCTCCCTTATGAGGCCGCCATAGCGGCGTTGACGGCCAATCCCGCGCGTATGCTCGGGATCGATGATCGTTATGGCGCGCTCGGCGTCGGCAAGGGGGCCGATCTGGTGATTTGGGACGGCGATCCGCTGGAAGTCACCGCCCGGCCCGTAACGGTGATTATTGACGGCAGGGTCACCTCTCTACAGACCCGCCAGACGCGATTGCGCGAACGCTACAAGGATCTGTCTCGCGGGGACCTGCCCCACGCCTATCGCGGTGAGAATTAGCAGTTTGCTCTAAATGGCTCCAAAATCGCGTTATGGCGCGATTTTTGGCGGTCTAATTCATCGAATTTGAAGTATTATGCCGCTCTTTGAGGCGTTCCGTGTTGACGGGACGTCTGTGCGGCATCTAAGTCAATGCTTCCCCTCAATACCGGTTGTATTGTCTGGCGACAGACGCCGCGCCCCGCGCGTCTCGTCCGAACGAGGGGCCCGCAGCTAGGATTTCGCTTCGCCATGACCGAGCCAATGCTAAAATTTGTCTCGCGCGATCGCCAAACGCCAGAAAAGCGCGCCGCGCAATTGCGGCGACAGGATTTCGGCGAAATCTACGCGCGATACTCCGAGCAAGCGGCCGCCGATCAGGCCGCGCGTTGTTCGCAATGCGGCGTGCCGTTCTGTCAAAACCATTGTCCGCTCGGCAATAATATTCCCGACTGGTTGCGCCTCGTCGCAGAGGGGCGCACGCAAGAGGCCTACGCCGTCTCGTCCGCCACCAATTCCATGCCTGAAATCTGCGGGCGCATTTGCCCCCAGGACAGATTATGTGAAGGCTCATGCGTCATTGAACAATCAGGACACGGAACGGTCACCATTGGCGCCGTTGAAAGTTATATCACGGACACAGCTTGGGAAAACGGCTGGGTGACGCCGGTCTCGCCGGCGCGCGAGCGTTCGCAAACCGTTGCTGTCGTTGGCGCAGGCCCGGCGGGCCTCGCGGCTGCGGAGGCCTTGCGTAAACACGGCTTCCAGGTCACCGTCTATGACAAATACGATCGCGCTGGCGGTCTTCTTATTTACGGCATTCCAAACTTCAAGCTCGACAAGGATATCGTCGCGCGGCGCGTGCAGCTCCTGAAAGATGCGGGCGTCGTTTTTCGTCAGGGCTTTACCCTTGGCGTCGATGAAAGCCTTGTCGCATTGCGCCGGCGCCATGATGCAGTTTTGTTGGCGATCGGCGTCTACAAAGCGCGCGCGCTCGCCTGTCCCGGCGCGGGTGAGGCCCATGTCGTCGAAGCGCTCGACTTTCTTACCGCTTCAAACCGGAAAGGTCTCGGCGATCGTGTCGCCGCGTTTGACAGCGGCGCGCTCAACGCTGCGGGCAAAAAAATCGTTGTCGTCGGCGGCGGCGATACGGCTATGGATTGCGTGCGCACCGCCGTGCGCCAGGGCGCGGCGAGCGTCACCTGTCTTTATCGCCGCGACAGGGCGAACATGCCCGGCTCGCAACGCGAAGTGGGGCACGCGGAAGAAGAGGGCGTTGTTTTCAACTGGCTCTCCGCGCCGAAAGCCGTCAACGGCGAAAATGTTATCGTCTCAAAAATGCGTCTCGGCGCGCCCGATCAATCAGGCCGGCAGGCGCCGGAACTTATTGAAGGCGCCGACGAAACGCTGGGCGGTGACCTTGTGATCAAGGCGCTTGGCTTTGAGCCGGAGGATGCGCAATCGGTTTTTGGCGCGGCCGAATTGCGTGCGACGGCGCGCGGCACGTTGCGGGTCGATCCCGCAACGCTGGAGACCAGCATGGACGGCGTCTACGCGGCCGGCGACATCGTGCGCGGCGCATCTCTGGTCGTATGGGCGATCAGGGACGGACGCGTCGCCGCGCAGGCCATCGCCGCGCGTCTCACCAGCAACGCGGCGCAATCGGCGGGCCGTCCTCTTGCGGCGGCGGAATAGGTCGGCGGCAACGATGGACCTTAATCAGGTGACACTCGACACAAGCGATCTTGATCGTGCTGCTGCGTTTTACGAAACGCTGGGGCTGAAACGGATCGTCTGGAGCGCGCCGCGATACGCTCGTTTCGAGTGTCCTTCCGGCGCCGCAACGCTTTCGTTGCACCACAATGATCGCGTCGAGCCGAGCGGCGCCGCGCTCTATTTTGAGATCGATCATCTCGATGCGGAGGTTGCCCGGCTCGAAAGCGAGGGCGTCGTGTTTGAAAGCGCCCCTGAAGATAAAGACTGGCGGTGGCGCGAGGCTTGGCTGCGGGACCCGGACGGTCACCGCATCTGCCTTTACCATGCGGGCCCGGACAGGCGGTTTCCGCCGTGGCGGGTCGCTCCCCAGCCCGAAACTGACGGATGAAACCGATGGCGTCGATGAAAGACCAGTATGAAGCCCGCCGCCGCGCCCACGCGCAAGGACTTTACGATCCGGCTGACGAGCATGATGCCTGCGGCGTCGGTCTTATTCTTGCGGCTGACGGCGTTGCAAGGCGCGAAGTCGTCGAACTGGCGATCCAGTCGCTGAAAGCGGTCTGGCACCGCGGCGCCGTCGATGCTGACGGCAAGACGGGCGACGGGGCCGGCCTGCGGCTCAACCTGCCGCAAAAGCTCTTCAAGACTTTTGTCAACCGGACCGGCCATGAGGCGGACGACCGCGATGTTTGCGTCGGCCAGATATTTTTACCGCGTACGGACTTCTCGGCGCAGGACAGGGCGCGTTCGATTGTTGAAAGTGAGATTATTCGCGCAGGCTTCGTCCTTTACGGCTGGCGACAAACGCCGGTCGAGGCTTCGGTTCTCGGCGAAAAGGCGAATGCGACGCGGCCGGAAATAGAGCAGGTCTTGTTCCACGATCCTGTCGGGCGCGATCGCGAAGCGCTCGAAAGGACGCTTTACATCGTGCGCCGGCGGATCGAAAAGCGCGCGCAGGCGGCGATGATCCCGAGCTTTTACGTCTGTTCGCTGTCGAGCAACGACATCATTTATAAGGGCATGTTCCTCGCGGGCGATATCGACCGGTTTTTTCCGGATCTGACGCACCCGGATTTTGTGTCGCGCGTTGCAATCTTCCACCAGCGCTATTCGACCAACACTTTCCCCGAATGGCGCCTCGCCCAGCCCTTCCGCATGCTCGCCCACAATGGCGAGATTAACACGATCAAGGGCAACGCCAATTGGATGAAGGCGCACGAGATTTCCATGACTGCGGAAATTTTCGGCGACCATGGCGGCGATATCAAACCGGTCATTCAAGAGGGCGCCTCCGATAGCGCGGCGATGGATCAGGTTTTTGAGCTTCTCGTGCGCGCCGGCCGCTCCGCGCCGATGGCCAAGTGTCTGTTGATGCCGGAAGCCTGGTCGAAGCGCGCCGATCTGATGCCGGCCGCCCATCGCGCACTTTACGAATACTGTAATGCGGTGATGGAGCCGTGGGACGGGCCCGCGGCGATTGCGGCGTTTGACGGCCGCTGGGCGCTTGCCGGTCTTGACCGAAACGGCCTGCGTCCCATGCGTTATGCGGTGACCGAAGACGGCCTGATTGCAATCGGCTCCGAGACCGGCATGTGTCCGTTGACGGGCAAGGTCGTCGTCAAACGCGGCGCGCTTGAAGCGGGCGATATGATCGCCTTCGATTTCGATCATCTGAAACTCTACACCGCGAGTGAAATCCTCGACCGGCTGTCCAGTCGCCATCCTTATCAAAAGTGGCTCGGAAACATTGTGGAGCTGGAACCGGAAATCGGCCCCGGCGATGAGCCGCGTCTGTTTGACGGCGCCGGCGCGCGGCGACGGCAAACGGCGGCCGGCTACACGATGGAAGACCTCGACATGGTGTTGCGGCCGATGGCCGAAACCGGCAAAGAGGCCGTCGGATCGATGGGCGATGATGCGCCGCTTGCGGTGCTTTCAGAAAAATATCGCCCCTTGTCGCACTATTTCAGACAGAAATTCAGCCAGGTGACAAACCCGCCGATTGACCCGCTCCGCGAGGCGCGCGTCATGAGCCTGAAGACGCGGTTTAAAAATCTTGGGAATATTCTTGCCTCAGATGAGACGCAGACGGATGTTTTCGTTCTTGAAAGCCCATTCCTGTCAAATGGCATGTATGAGCGCTTTTTGACCTATGTCGGAAAAGGCGCAACCGTTATCGACTGCACCTATGATGTGGACAGTGAGGACCCGCAGGCGTCGGCGGGCGCGATGCTGCGTGATTGTCTTGAGCGCATCCGCACAGCCGCCGGCGAGGCGGTCGAGAACGGCGCACAGCATATCATCCTGACCGATGAGGCGCAGTCGGAAGGGCGCGTCGCGGCGCCGATGATCCTGGCTGCCGGCGGTGTTCACCAGCATCTTCTGAATGCCGGTTTGCGGTCTTTCTGCTCGATCTCTGTGCGTTCAGCCGAATGTCTAGATGCGCACTATATGGCGGTTCTGATCGGCGTCGGGGCGACGGCGGTTAATCCTTATCTCGCCTGTGAGTCCATCGCTATCGCTCACGAGCGCGGCGTCTTCGGCGACAAGCCGCTCGGCGCCTGCATCTACAATTATAAATCTGCGATTGAAGCCGGCCTGATGAAGATCATTTCCAAAGCCGGCATATCGGTGATCTCGTCCTATCGCGGCGGGTGTAATTTCGAAGCGCTTGGCCTGTCGCGCGCGCTTGTCGATGAATTTTTCCCGGCCGCGGCGTCGCGGATCTCGGGCATTGGGCTTGCCGGTCTTGAAAAAGAGACCATGGAGTTGCACGCGCTCGCCTTCGGCGCCGCCGAGCCGGTCCTTTCCATCGGCGGTTTTTACCGCCATCGCGCAAGTGAGGAGCGTCATGCGCTGGAAGCGGGGTTGATCGCGAATTTGCAGCAAGCAGTGCGCGATAATGACTACGCCGCCTACAAACGATATTCGCAATCGCTGGCGGCGCAAAAACCCATCCAGCTGCGCGAATTGTTGTCGATGCGCGCGTGCGGCGCTCCCTGTACGGTGGAAGAGGTGGAATCGGTCAACGCGGTCCGGCAACGGTTTGTAACGCCCGGCATGTCGCTCGGCGCGTTATCACAGGAAGCCCACGGCGCACTGAATATCGCCATGAACCGGATCGGCGCAAAGTCGGTGTCCGGCGAGGGCGGCGAAGACCCCGCCCGCTATACGCCAAAAGCCAATGGCGACAATAAAAACTCAGCCGTCAAACAAATTGCGTCGGGCCGGTTTGGCGTCACCGCCGAATATCTCAATCAGTGCCGCGAGATTGAAATCAAAGTCGCTCAAGGGGCAAAACCGGGCGAAGGCGGCCAGCTGCCGGGCTTTAAAGTCACCGAGTTTATCGCAAAAATGCGCCATTCAACGCCCGGCGTGACGCTCATATCGCCGCCGCCGCACCACGATATCTATTCCATCGAGGATCTGGCGCAGCTGATTTATGATCTGAAAAATATTAATCCTGACGCCCGCGTCTGCGTGAAGCTCGTTTCAACAGCTGGCGTCGGCACAATCGCGGCGGGCGTCGCCAAGGCGAAAGCCGATGTCATTTTGATCTCCGGCAATGTCGGCGGCACGGGCGCATCGCCATTGACGTCGATCAAATTTGCGGGCTCGCCATGGGAGCTGGGGCTTGCTGAAGCCCATCAGGTCCTGACCCTGAATAATCTTCGCGAAGCGGTGACGCTGCGCACTGACGGCGGCATCCGAACCGGCCGCGACGTTGTCATGGCGGCGATGCTGGGGGCGGAGGAATTCGGGATCGGCACGATATCGCTTGTTGCGCTGGGCTGTTTGATGGTTCGTCAGTGCCACTCAAACACCTGCCCGGTTGGCGTCTGCACGCAAGATCCGGCGCTGAGGGAGAGATTCGCCGGCGCGCCGGAACACATCGTCAATCTGATGTCGTTTATCGCCGAGGAAACGCGCGAAATACTCGCGTCGCTCGGCGCGAGAACGCTCGACGATGTAATTGGCCGATCCGACCTGCTCGACCAGGTGCATCGCGGCGCGCCGGAACTGGACGATCTCGATCTTAATCCGGTGCTGATCCGCGTCGACGGCGGCGGGCGTCCGCGGCGCTCGACGCGCACCGGTCGCTCGGAGCCGGCGAGGACGATTGATCACGAAATTCTGAGCGATGCGGCGCCGGTCTTTGAGCGGCGCGAAAAAATGCAACTTACCTACACGGTGCGCAATACGGACCGGGCGATCGGCGCGCGGACGTCGTCTGCGATCGTGCGCCGGTTTGGCGCCGACGGATTGCCCGAAGGTTATCTGACAGTTCGTTTGTCGGGGTCGGCGGGCCAGTCGCTCGGCGCGTTCGCCGCCCATGGCCTGTTACTCGATCTTGAAGGCGACGCCAACGATTATGTCGGCAAGGGTCTTTCCGGCGCGACCATTATTGTTCATCCCGAGCGGGCCTCGATGAGCGCCGCGGCGAATGATGCGATCATCGGCAACACCTGCCTTTTTGGGGCCACGTCTGGCGCGCTCTACGCGGCCGGCCGCGCGGGCGGGCGCTTTGCGGTCCGCAATTCCGGCGCCCGCGGCGTAATCGAAGGCTGTGCGGCGAACGGGTGCGAATACATGACCGGCGGCGCGATCGTCATTCTGGGCTCGGTCGGCGACAATTTCGCCGCCGGCATGACAGGCGGGCGCGCCTATGTTCTCGATGAAGAGGAGCGCTTTGAAATCTGCGTCAATCCGCAAAGCGTCGTCTGGAGACGGTTTGACGATGATGCGGACGGCCGCGAGAGCGAATGTCTGACGCTGATCCGCGCCCATGTGAAGGCGACCGGGTCTTTGCGCGCCAAGGAAATCCTCGCCGACTGGCCGCGCTGGCGGCGCGCGTTCTGGGAGGTTGTGCCCAAGGAAATCCTGAAGCGCGAAGCAGCAACGCAAAAAACGGCGGCGCAGTGAAATTGCGGGCGCGCCAGTTTTCGTCCCGGCTTTGCGGCGCGCCTGTCGAAAGCCTCGCCATGGCTGGCGGGCTGCTGCTTGCAGATTGACCGCGCAACGCCTAAAGCCGCCATTATGACCTTCGCCGCCGCCTCCCTTTCGATCGCCATTGCGCAAATCGAGCCGACCGTCGGCGATATTGACGGCAACGCGGCGAAGATTCTCGCCGCCTATCAGGACGCCGCCGCCCGCGGCGCCGATCTGGTGGTCTTTTGTGAACTCGTCGTATCGGGCTACCCGCCCGAAGATCTTGTTCAGAAGGGGTCTTATCAACGCGCCTGCCGGGCGGCGGTCGAGCGGCTCGCCGCCGGGACCAAAGACGGGCCCGCGATGATCGTCGGCGCCCCGTGGCGTGACGGCGCGGCGCTCTACAATGCGGCGTTCCTTCTCGACGGCGGCCAGATTGCGGCGCGGCGCTATAAAGTCCGTCTGCCGAATTATGGGGTTTTTGACGAACCGCGCCGATTTACGCCGGGCCCTGATTTTCCTGATCCAATCGTGTGGCGCGGCCTCAATCTGGGGTTGATGATTTGCGAGGATATGTGGCTCCCCGGCGCTGGCGAAGCGCTTGCGCAGGCCGGAGCCGATCTTTTTATTGTGCCGCACGGCTCGCCATTTCGCGTCAGCGCCTGCGACGAGCGGACGGCCGCTGCGCGCGCGCGCGTCAACGCCGCCGGCCTGCCGCTGATCTTCGTCAACCAGCTTTCCGGGCAAGACGAGGTTGTGTTCGACGGCGCAGCCTTTGTGATGAACGAAAAGGGCGCCGTTATCTTCCGTGCGCCCCAGTTCCAGCCGGGCGTTTATTTAACCGGCTGGAAAAAGACCGACGCCGGCTGGCGCTGTCACGAGGGGCCGGAGGCGCAATGGCCGGAAGGCCACGAGGCCATTTATCGCGCGGTGACGCTCGGCGTCAGAGATTACATTGAAAAAAATCGGTTTCCCGGCGTCGTTATTGGGCTTTCGGGCGGGGTTGATTCCGCGCTGACGGCGTCGATCGCCGTTGACGCTTTGGGCCCGGACAGGGTCCGCTGCGTGATGATGCCGTCGCGCTACACGGCTGGCGACAGCCTTGAGGATGCGGCCGCCTGCGCGCGCCTCCTCGGCGTTTCCTACGAGACGATCCCCATTGAGCCCGCTGTGGAAGCATTCCACGCAATGTTAAGCCCCGTCTTTTCGGGCCGTGACGCCGACACGACAGAAGAGAATATTCAGTCGCGGATTCGCGGCGTTATTTTGATGGCGCTCTCCAATAAATTTGGCGCCATGGTTTTGACCACCGGCAACAAGTCGGAGATGTCGGTCGGTTATGCAACGCTCTATGGCGATATGAATGGCGGCTATAATCCGCTTAAGGATATTTATAAAACCGATGTCTTTGAGCTATGCCGCTGGCGCAACCAATCCTTTGCCGACGGATTTCTGGGGCCCAACGCGCGGGTCGTTCCTGAGAGAATTATTACAAAACCGCCTTCAGCGGAATTGCGCGCAGATCAGACCGATCAGGATAGCCTGCCGCCCTACGATATTCTGGATGCAATCCTCGAGCGCCTTGTTGAACATGAGATGGCGGTCGCCGACATCGTGGGTGAGGGATTTGACGAGAAAACGGTCCGGCGCATCGAACACCTTCTTTATGTCGCTGAATACAAACGCCGTCAGGCGCCGCCGGGACCAAAAGTGACGAAAGTGAATTTCGGGCGCGACCGGCGCTATCCGATCACCAATGGCTGGCGCGATCGCGGCTAGCGCGCGCAAAACGCCAACACGCGGCTCGCCGATTGTCAGCGCGTTATCGTGACGCCCTTCCAGAAAGCGATCCGGCCCTTGAGGTGGCGCGCTTCTTTTGAAGGGGCAGGGTAACAAAAGGCGGCGTTCGGGTTTTCCGCGCCTTCAACGATTACGGTGAAATAGCTCGCCTCGCCCTTCCAGGGACAATGCGTGTGGAAATCGACCCCGCGCAGATGCGCGTGGTTCACCGACCCCTTCGGGAAGTAGACGTAGTTCTCAACAATTTCGACGTCGTCGCTTTCAGCCAGAACGACGCCTGCCCATTCCGCTTTCGCCATCGATCGCTCCCCGCGATGCTCTGAGGCCAACGCAGGCTAACGCTGCAAGATTCATGCGGGTTGCATTTGCGCCGCTCTGGAACAGGGCGTGGTGAACAGGGCGTTAAAATCGCGCCGCGGCGCGCCTGCGCCCGGGGCCGGCGCGGCGGCGGGAAATTGACCTTGGATCAAGCGGGGAGTAGACCCGCATCTCTTTCACGCCCGAAGCAGAAAGCTCGTTGTAATGTCTGTCACTGTTCGTTTTGCGCCGTCGCCAACCGGAAAGCTGCATGTCGGCAATGTCCGCGCGGCGTTGTGGAACTGGCTTTTCGCCCGCAACGCCGGCGGCCGGTTCATTCTGCGGATTGACGATACGGACCAGGAGCGCTCGACCCAGGCATTCGAAGACGGGATTAAAGCCGATCTTTCCTGGCTCGGCTTGACCTGGGATCAGACATTCAATCAATCGGGTCGGTTCGCGGCTTATGACGCAGCGGCGGAAAAGCTGAAAGCGGCGGGCCTCCTTTACGCGTGTTACGAAACCGCTGACGAGCTTGAACGGAAAAGAAAATTACAGCGCGCTCGCGGCCTGCCGCCGATTTATGATCGCGCCGGTCTGTCGTACACCGATGAACAAGTGGCCGCATTCCGCGATGAAGGCCGTGCGCCCCATTGGCGCTTTAAGTTGTCCCACCAACCGGTGGTCTGGCGCGATCTGATCCGCGGCGAGACAACAGTCGACACCTCGAGCGTATCCGATCCGGTGTTGGTGCGCGGCGACGGTCAGTATCTCTATACGCTGCCGAGCTGCGTTGATGACATGGACACGGGGATTTCCCATGTCATCCGCGGCGAGGACCATGTCACGAATACCGCCGTTCAAGTCGAATTGATCCGGGCGCTTGGCGGCGTCCCGCCGGAATTTGCGCACCACTCATTGCTGATCGGCGCCGACGGCGAAGGGCTTTCAAAACGCCTCGGCTCGCTGTCCATCGAAGCGATGCGCGATGACGGTCTTGAGCCGGCGGCGATCACCAGTCTTCTGGCGCGGCTTGGAACCTCGCAGCCCGTGCAGCCCGTCCGCGATCTTGGCGCGTTGGCGGCGGACTTTTCGTTTGAGGCGGCGGGCCGTGCGCCGGCGCGGTTCGACGATGCGGAACTGCGCGCGCTGAATGCAAAAATTCTCCACGACACCGATTTTGCGGCGGCGTCGGCGCGCCTTGACGATCTCGGGGTCAGCGAGCCGGTCTGGAATGCGGTGCGCGGTAATATCGAGACGCTTGGCGACGCCGCCGAGTGGCGCGCGATCATCGAGGGCGCGATCGACCCTGTCATTGAAGATGAAACGTTCGCGGCGCAAGCGGCGGCGCTGGTCCCCGATGCGCCGCTTACGGATGAAAGCTGGTCTGCGTTTACGGCTGCGCTGAAGTCGCAGACCGGGGCCAAAGGCAAGGCGCTCTTCATGCCGCTGCGTCTGGCGTTGACGGGCCGCAAGACGGGACCCGAAATGGGGCCGTTGTTTAAAATGATCGGGGCCGAAAAAGCGCGGGCCCGATTGTCGGGCGAGCGCGCCTGAGAAACGTTGCGGTGAGGCGAGGTGTGATCGGCGTCTCTAGATGACGTCGGCGAGCAGACGCCGCTGGCAAGCCTCGAATACCTCTTCCGGCTTTTCAACGAAGGTCACTTCGTTGAGCAATTCGCTGGCTGCGAAATCGCGCTCAACAATGTGCCGGAAGAGTGTTTGCAACGGCGACCAGAAATCCTTCAGGTTGAGGACGACAATCGGTTTCTTATGGAGCGCAAGCCGCGCCCAGGAGAGCGTCTCAATAACTTCTTCAAGCGTGCCGATGCCGCCCGGCAAGGTCAGGATCGCGTCGCTTTCCTCAAACATCAGCATCTTGCGTTCATGCATGGTGTCGACAATCGTGTGATTGACGCCGTCGAGAATGCCTTCCATCTCAACCAGAAATTTGGGAATGACGCCGAAGACATCGCCGCCGGCGTCGCGCGCCGCGCCTGCGGTCGCGCCCATCAAACCAAGGCTGCCGCCGCCATAAACGATACGCACGCCGCGGCGCGCGGCTTCGCGTCCGACATATTCGGCCGCTTCCCGGAATACGGGATCGTCCCCGAACCGGGACCCGCAATAAACGCACAATGATTTCATAGACTTACCACGATAAATTTGTCTGCAAACGCAGGGCGCGCATTGTACGCGCCATGCTCTATTGATAAGGTTAATTTTCACGAAATCAATGAGGTCCGGTCCATGCGCGTCGTCATCATTTTCCTGTTACTGATGATTTTCGGCTTTATCGCCTGGAAGGCGTTCGAGCGTTTCCGGCCCGTTGAGACGCTGACGCCGGCGCCGGCGGAAGATGTCGCCGACCCTGATGCGGGCGCGGACGCAGGCGAGGAGACCGCTGAAGCGGCGTTGCCGCGTTTTGATATCGTATACGTCACGCGGTCCGGCTACGCGACGATCGCGGGGCGCGCGGCGCCGCGTGCGAAGGTCACGGTGTTCGCTAATGACGAAGAGCTGGCGTCAACCGATGCGATTGGCGACGGCTCATGGACGCTTGCGACCGAGACGCCGCTCGATGCCGGCCCTGTCGAATTAAGCCTTGAAATGACGACGGTCGATGGCCTCACCGTGCGGTCGGAAGAAACGATTTTGATTTACGTGCCGGAACGCGAAGGCGACCGGCCGCTCGTGCTGCGCACGACGCCGGGCGGCGCAACGGAAGTCCTGCAGGACCCGCGCGATCCGGACACCGGCGTCGGCCCGCTGACGCTTGACGCAATTGACTATGATGATTCCGGCAGCGTGATTTTTTCAGGTCGCGCCGAGCCAAACCGCGTCGTTCAGGTTTTTGCAAACCGCAATCCGGTCAACCAGACCACGTCGAGCGACGGCGGGCGCTGGTCGATGACCGCAACGATGGCGCCTGGCATCTACACGCTTCTCATCGTCCAACTCGACGCGAACGGCCAGCCCGCATACGCCATCGAGCTGCCGTTCGAACGGGCGACAGCCGATCAGATTGATCTGCGCGACGGCAAAGTGATCGTCCAGCCCGGCAACAGCCTGTGGCGGATTGCGCGGCGCGCTTACGGCAGCGGTTTTCAGTATACGGTGATATATGAAGCCAACGCCGACCAGATCCGCGACCCCGATCTGATTTATCCGGGTCAGATATTCAGCGTCCCCGGCGGCAGCGACGACGACCAGTAAAAAACGTCGCCCGAGGACGCAGCCTATTCGGCGGCGTGGCGCAGCGGGTCTTTTTCCGGAGACGGCGCCAGCGGCGTCTCAGACAGGCTGTCGTCGCCAATCCGGCGGGCGCGCCAGCGTTTCACGGCGGCGAAGAATTCTTTCGAATTGCGGCGGATGACTGTCGGCGCGGCGATCAGGACCGGCGTCAGCACCAGCGTCAGGATCGTCGAAAAGGCCAGGCCATAGACAATCGCCGAGGACAGCAACACCCACCAGTCAGAGGTTGAGCTGCCGCGCGTGATGGCGCCGGCGGCGAAATCGACGCTGATTTCGAACACCATGGGCAAGAGACCGAGGATGGTGGTCGCCGTCGTCAGAAGGACCGGGCGCGCGCGTTGGGCTGCGGTGCGCACGACGGCGTCTTCAACCGCAAGGCCTTTACGGCGCAGATACTGATAGGTGTCGATGAGAACAATATTGTTATTCACGACAATCCCCGCGAGCGCGACGATGCCGACGCCGGTCATGATCACGCTGACATATTGACCGGTGATCGCGATCCCGAGCAAAACGCCGAACACGGACAAAATAACCGCGGTCAGCGTCAGGAAGGAATGATAGAAGCTATTGAACTCAAGCAGCAGGATCATGGCGATCAGGAACATCGCCGCCATCATCGCCGTCTGGAAAAAGGCTGCCGCTTCTGCGGTTTCCTCGTCGGCGCCCAGAATTGACCAGTTGATATTGTCGCCGAGCGCGCCGGATTGAAGGTAATCGCGCATGATCGAGATCGCCTGATCCTGGCTGACCTCGGCGCCGGCGATGCGGGTGTTGGAATTTGCCTTGATTTCAATGACGCGCCGCCCGTCACGGCGGGTTATGCGGTCAACTTGCGGTTTGGCTTCGCGCGTGACGAAATTCGACAATGGCACGGAGCCGCCGGGCGTCTGCACACGGACTTTATCGAGAGCAAAAATCGTCCGGTACTCGGCCGGAAAGCGCGCCCGGATATCAATCTCGTCGTCGGCGTCGTCGGGACGATACCGGTCGACCAACAAGCCGTCGGTGACGAGCTGCAGGACGGCGCCCGCCTGTTGCACGGTGAGCCCATACTGGCCGGCGAGCGCGCGATCGGGATTGATGGACCACTCGATGCCGGGCAGCGGCAGGCTGTCTTCAATGTCGATATAGGCCTGAACCTCGCGGCCGTTGACCGTTGTCTTCACGGTGTCGGCGAATTTGCGGAGCTTGCGCGCCGCCTCGACCATGGCGTCAAAATTCGCGGCCGTGAGTTCGACCTGAACGTCCTTGCCCACTGGCGGGCCGTTTTCGGGCTGGCGAACCTCAATGACAACACCGGGCACGTCCTGGACGAGATCGCGCAATTCTTCCTGAATATCGCGCGAGTGTTTGCGCTCGGTGTAATCAATGAGATCAAGGCTGACCTGACCGATGGTTTCCGCCGGCAGCTGATTGCTGCGCCCGAAGCCCGGACCGGTCTGAAGGTAAAAGCTCTCAATGCCGGGGTGATCCTGCACGCGTTCGGCGACATCCCTGACGATGGCGATCTTCTGATCCGGCGACATGTTGCCCCGCGCCAGAACCAGAATGTTGATCTGTTCATTGTCTGCGCGAATGAAGAATTCCACATCGGGCGATGCAAGACGGTAAGACAACAGACATGTCGCCACAAGCGCAAAACCGGCGAACATGATCAGCAAAGGTCTTTGTACGACCTGATGCAATGAACGCGCATAAGACCCCATCGGTCCTTTCAGCGTGCGCGGATCAATTTCGTCAATTTCGGTGGTCGCCGGCTGGTCGGCCTTGCCCTTGACGCCGAAGCGGCGCTTCAGCCAGCCGGGCATTGCGAGCAGCGAGCCCAAAACGGGCAGGAACACAAGCGCGACGACGAGCGACGACAACAGAACGAAAATCAGCGTCAGCGGCAGGAACTTCATGAATTCGCCCGGCACCGAGTCCCAGAACAGGAACGGCAGGAACGCCGCCAGCGTCGTCGCCGTCGATGTCGTCACCGGCCAGAACATGCGTTTTGAGGCCTCCGCGTAGGCGTTCTTGCGGTCCGCCCCCTCGCTCATGCGCCGTTCGGCGTATTCGACAATGACGATGGCGCCGTCGACCAGCATGCCGACCGACAGGACCAGGCCGAACATCACCATCATGTTCAGGGTGTAGCCGAAGACGGTCAGCAGCAGAAAACTGATCAGGAACGATGTCGGGATGGCGATCCCGACCATTACCGCCGAACGCATGCCGAGCGCGGCGACAATCACAATCATCACCAGAAGAACGGCCGTCACGACCGATGCGGTCAGCCCCTCAAGGCTGTCACGGACAAAAACGGACTGGTCGCCGAGAAATGTATGGTTGATCGAAGACGGCCAGAATTCGGCTTCCTCGATGGTCAGCGCGTGCGCCGCTTCGATTGTCTCGACGATGTTCGATCCGGCGCGTTTTGAAATCTCAATGCCGATGGCCGGCCGGCCGTTGAAAATCGCGTAGCTGGTGCGGTCTTTGAAGGTGCGGCGCGCGGAGGCGATGTCGCCAATGGTGACGATGCTGTCGCCGCTGGAGCGCAGAACGATGTTGCGCAAGTCGTCCGCCGTCTTGATGAGGCCGGGCGATTTGACCGCGAAGGCGCCGTCTTCAAGCGTCACGGAGCCGGCTGTCACGAGCTGGTTGTTGGCGCTGACGGCGTTGACGACCTCAAGCTCGGTGAGCCCGTAGGACTCAAGCGTCTCGGGGTCGATAATCACCTCAAGCAGCTCCTCGCGTGAGCCGGTCAGCTCCGCATCGAGAACGCCGGAAATGGTCTCCAGTTTGTCGCGCAGGCGCAGCGCAGACTGATAAAGCGCGCGCTCGGGCGCATCGCCGGACAGAATAACGGTCAGGATCGGAAACTGGTTCTGGAGATTGATTTCGTTGACGACCGGTTCCTCGGCGTCAGCGGGGTATTCCGCTTTGGCCCTGTCGACGGCTTCGCGCACATCGATGAGGGCGGTGTCGATCTCAACGCTCGTATCGAACTCAATGAAGATTTGCGCCGCGCCGTCAAAGGCGAGGCTGTTCATTTCCGAGACGCCTTCAATGGTTTGAAGCTCAAGCTCGGTCGGCCGGATCAGCAGGCGCTCGCCGTCTTCAGGTGAGACGCCGGGAAGCGGCAGCGTGATAAAAACGAACGGCGCGGTGATGTCTGGATCGGCTTCGCGAGGGATCGACTGATAGGCCGCGAGCCCGAAAATGATCATCACGAGGAGCGCCGTCATCACGACGCGCGTGCGGGTAAAAGCGGCGTCAATCAAACCGGTCATTCGCTGTCTCCGCCGTCTGTGGGCCGGGGGCGCGCTTGCGGCGCCGTTGAGGCGGCGACGCGGACCTTCTGGCCGTCTGACACATAATCCTGTCCAACAGTAACCAGCGCAACCGACCCGTCGAGGCCGTCAAGCCAGACACCGGTCGCATCCTCGCCAAGAAGCCGGACCGGCCGCACACGGATTGTCTCGTTATTCTCAACGATCCGCACGGCGAGCTTTCCTTCTTCGTCAAGACCGAGCGCTGAGCGGGGCGCGTGATGCGCATCGCGCCGGCTCGTGAAGACGACGAATTCCGCCGTCACGCCGTCTTTCAGCGATCCCTCAACGTTGGGGGTTTCCATTTCAACCCGGAAAGTTCGCGTGACCGGGTCGGCGGACGCCGCAACAAACCGGACGACGCCTTCGACTTCTTCGCCGGTCGATAGTCGCGCAACGCCGCGATCGCCTTTTTTGATTTTCCCGACGACCTGTTCCGAAACGGCGCCGGTGACAAGGAACGGGTCCTGTTGAATGACCACGCCGCATTCTGCGCCGACATTCATAAAGTCGCCGACCTCGACTTGACGGCGATCAAAGATACCGTCGAACGGCGCAACAATTCTCACCCTCGATAAATTCAGCTCGGCGAGTTCAAGATTGGCGATCGCCTGATCGAGCGCCGCCTTTTCAGCGGCGACGGCGGTTTCCGATCGAAACCCTTCGGCGGCGAGTTTACGCGAGGCGTCATAATCGAGCCGCGCTTTTGTCAGCCGCGCCTGCGCCTCGCGGAATGCGGCCTGACGCGCATCGGTGTTGAGGCGGCACAGAACGTCGCCTTTCTTCACCTTCGAGCCTTGCGCCGCCGGCGTCTCGGCGACCGCGCCGGCGGTCTCCGATCGCACGCTGACTTTGCGAATGGCCTCAGTTCGCCCGCGCACCGTCACCTCGTCCCGCCAGGCCGCCGGCTCAATCGGTGTTGCGACCACGGAAAAAAGCGTCTCGCTCGGCGCGGTTTGCGCTACAGCCTCTTCTTCCTTCCGGAACAGGCCGCGGGCGCCGAAATAGATCAGGATTAAGAGCGCAATCAGGAGAGCGGCTTTGACGGAGGAAGACACTTGCATCGCCGGTAGTTCTTTCGCTCGCTTTTGTTGTATCGCACTGCAGCAACAGCACGCCATTCATAGAGCCTACGTTGGCGGCGTCTACAGCGGATGACACGCGCCGCGGCCCCCAACTAAACTGTGTCGTTTACTGCTCGATACAAGTCACGAAGTCCGCGCGCACGGATATTTACGGGTATTAACCCTAACAAACCCGAAAATTACAGGCCCGTTTGGCTGGAAATCCGCTTAAGGCTTAAAAACAGCGCCTTAGTAATAGTAATAATTCTGCGCGAGCGCTTGTGGGGCTTTATTTAGAACCGTTCCAACAAGATTGGCGCGCTCGAGCAGGCGTTTGGCTTCTTTCAGATCCGGAACCCGGGTTTGCCCGCTGGCGGCGATCAGCAGAACGCAATCGACCTTCGGCATCAATGCGATCATGTCATCGCAGCCAAGGATGGGCGACATATCGAAAATAACGACGCGCGAGCCGTATTCGTGCACCGTCCGGTCGATCAGCTCATCCATTCTCGCTGAGGTCAGATGTTCCGCGCCGTTGCGCGTGACGCGCTCATTGGCCAGCAACAGCGAGTTGGGCAGGTTCGGGCGGACCGTGACTTCCTGCAGCGTTTTTGTGCCTTCGAAATAATCGAGCGTTGAGGGAAATTCCGTCAGTCCCAGATAGCGCGCAACGCTCGGCCGGTAAAAATCGAGATCGACAAGGGTCGACAAGGAGCCTTCCTTCGACCCGATCGCGATGGCGAGGTTGATCGCCGTCACCGATTTGCCGGCGCCGGAAGAGGGCGAGCAAACGGCGAGCGTCTTCCAGCCTTCTTCGTCCATTTTCTGGAGCACCCGGGTTCTTAAAACCCGGTAGGCGTTCATGATGGGGTCCTGCTCGTTTGAAATAATGCGATTTTCCGTAAACAGATCGAAATCGCACTCGACCTCCTGGAACGCAGAACCGCCGCCGCGGCCTGCAGCGACATAGGCTGGTGCGCGGCGCGCATTGGCGGATGCGAGCGGGCTCTCTTTGCGGGCGCGCCTGACGGCGTGTTGTATACGGTCCATTTTAAGTCAACTCCTTGCGCCGATACATTAGGGCGCGTGCCGCAATCAGGCGGGCGCTTTTTCGGGTTCGCCGACAGGGTCGGCTTGCGGCGTCGCAACGGCTGTCTGCGACCTGATCGGCGGATATTGCGGCGGCTTCTTGCCGGCGAAGGGCAGTTTAAACCCTTTGTTTTTCTCTTCTTCGCTGGCGAACATTGGAATGACGGCGATCGGATGATCGCCCATCATGCTCGTCAGGTGATGACGCCCGCGCACGGTCGCGAGGAACATCTCGGCGATAAACGCAGAGGCCCCGCCGGCGCAGATCGCGAAAAACAGCGCCATCAGGCTGAGCTTCGGCCGGTCCGGGCTTGAAGGCGTTTCCGGTTTGACCGCGGCTTCAAGAATGCGGAGCTTTTCGCCTTTTTGATTGTTTTCAAGGTTTTCCGCCAAGGTCGCGGTCTCGCGGCTGGCCAGGCGGTCCTGATAGCTGGCGCGCAGGTTTTCATAATCGCGTGTCAGGCTGGCGAGCCGGCGTTCGTTCTCGGGCGTTCTTGAAATCCGGCTTTCAAGATCGGCGCGCTGGCGTCCTTTGCCCTGTTGTTGTTCTGTCAAAAACTCGATCCGGTTGCGCATGCGCGACATCCGGTTTTGGATTTGCGCCGCGAGAAGCCGCCCCGATGCGGTCGCCGCTTCCTGCGCGAATTGCTCACTCAACTGGTTGGTGAGGTCTTTGACGACTTTGCGCTTATCGTTGATCGCCGCCTGATCGGGAATGTCGGCGCCGGCGAGGGCTGAAAGCTCAGCGCGCGCCGCGTCTAGATCGTCCGTCAGCGTCTGAATCTTTTCGCTCGGTTGCATCCGGCGTTCAACCGCCGCGATCTCGGCCTGAACGGCGCGCACCGACGGGTTGGCGTCCGTGTAGCGCGCCTTGAGCCGCGTCAGCTCGGCGCGCAGCTGCTCAAGTTCCGCGCCGGGGCCGGTGTCTTCTGCGCTGCCGGCGACGATCGACTGCATTTGCGTTTCAAGGAAGTCGAGTTCTTCTTCGGTATTGCCGATCTGATTATCGAGAGCGGCGATTTCGCGGTTCGCACGTTCCAGCATCGATTGGTGAAGGTTCAGATTTTCCGGCAGCGCATCGGCGTTTTCCAGTTTGAAAGCGGCGATCTGCGCTTCGAGGTCGGCGAGTTCCTGTTCTTTCGATTCGGTTTCGCGCTCGAAAAATTCGGTTGTGTTTTCCGCCTGCTCAAGACGGATGCGCGCGTCTTCTTCAAGGAACAGCGTGATAAACTCGTTCGCGGTTTCAAAAGCCTTTTGCGGGCTGGTGTGCTCATAGCCGACAGTGAAGGCGATCGCCGCCTCCTGGCGGCGCCCGCTGCGGCGCACTTCGGTTGTGATCGGGGTAATCTTGAGGCTCTTGCGCATCCGGTCGACGCGCTGCGTCTCGGTGAGGCGTTGCTCGCGGGGGAAGAGGCGTTGCTCGTCGGCGATCTCAAGAAGCCTGTTGCGCGTCATGATGCGCGCCCGCGTTGTTTGAATGCGTTCTTGCGCGTCGGCGATGATGGTCGATGAGGCCATCGATTCCGGGATCTGGCGCGATTCCACCAGGATCGTGCCGTTCGCCGTGTACTGAGGCGGCAACAGCATGACGATAATGATGCCGATCGGAGTCAGGATCAGGATCGGGATGATGAAAAAGAGGATGCGACGCCGGATAATGATCAGGACGTCTTCAAGGCTAAATTCGTCACCCATGGTCAATTCCTGTTAAGCGCCGGTTTCCGGTTAGGGCGCGTTACGCAAACACTGCCAAGTCGCCGCCGCTGCGGCGCGGGAATGTTCGCAGCTTGTTTGCTGCAATGCAAATTAAAGGCCTGACGGCAAAGCGATTTCTTCAATGAGACGATTTTTTCAATGAGAAAATGCGCCGGCGGGTCAATTACTCCTAAAAGTCGACATAGGCGTCTTTGGGGATGTCCGCCGGCGGGATGTAGGTCGGCAAAACGGGCTGTATGTCGCCCATGACCTTCTGGAGCCGAGCCTCGGCGACCTCAATCGCTTCACCGCGCCCGACCGGCGTGATCAGGCGGATCATCGCCCCATCTGTCCGCCGCAAACGAATGGCGTCGAGCAGCAGGAAGCCCTTCATGACAAACTCATTGGCGATTTTCCGGCTGCGCTGGTCGTACCAATAATAGACAAGCTGTCGGTTGCCGCGGTTTTCAATAACAATCCGGTTATACTTGAACGGCGCGACGCCTTCGATGTTGGTGGTCTCGACAATGTCGTGATTGGTGATTTGCCAGCCGCCGCCGGGAATGCACTGACGCGGCGAGTGCCAGCTGTGCCCTTCACGCTGCATGTCGAGATAGGCGATATAGAGGTTGAATAAGTTGCCGTCCGGCGTCCTGAAGTCGGTGACGATATAATCGTCAGCGCCGATGACGTCGGCGACTTCACTGTTGATTTCCTTCTCGCGGAAGGTCCAGCCGGGAAATTCTGTCTTGATGCCGTCAAGATCGGCGCGCTGCGGCACGCGTAAATTATCGTCGCCGAAGATATGAACGAATGCGCCCGATGCGGCGATGACCGCGAGCGCTGCAATCGCATGGCGCTGGAAAGTCGGCTCGTTCCACAGGCCGCCGATCGGGCGGCCCTTGATTTCCGGGGCGGACAATAAAGCGCCGATCGATTTCTTCCCGGACGCGCGCGCCATCACCCAGATGACGACAAACAGGAGCGCCATACACAGAACGAAGACGACCCAGCCTTCAAAAAAGTGCAGCGCGCCCTCGGCGTGGGACGTGCCGTAAGCCTGAACCAGCGCCGCCGTGACGGCGATCCTGAAGCTGTTCATGAAAATGGTGATCGGAATCGTCGACAGGAACACGATAGCGCGTTGCCAGAGCGGCGCCTGAAAAAGATACGCCGCCAGGAACCCAAGGCTCAGGAACGGAAACAGATAACGCAGCCCGCTACACGCTTCGGCGACCTGAAGCTGGTAGTCGCCGAGATCGATCACATTGCCGGACAGGAAGACGGGAATGCCCATCAACTCGACCATCCACACCCCAAGCTCTGAAGACCAGAACTGGAAGTTCCACGACAAAACCGTGATCACCCAGTAGGGCGGCGGCACCATGAATAAAAGAAACGCAATCGGAATGATCGACACGCGCAGAAGGCCGCGACCGCCGAGCGCCAGCGCCAGCGAAGCGCAGAGCAGGATCAGCGCAAGCTGTTGAAAGATCATCAGTGTCGTGACGGTCATTTCGCTGAGGATCAGGATGATGGACGCTGCAATGATCCCCGCAAAGCCGATGGCGTCCGGTTTTGAAAGGCTCGCCTTCAGTGCGTCTTTACGCTCCCACAACATCCACGCTGAAATCAGCGGCAGAAAATATCCGTGGCTCAACTCCTGTTGCTCGCCCCAGCGTTTGAACAGATTGGCGATGCCATTGAAATAAGCGAAGACGATAACGGCGGCGATAGCGCCGAGGACGATCATCGGACCACGGTCGATCTGAAAGGACGCTTTCGGTGCTGCGTCTATGGACTGGCTCATAGCTCTTCCGTACTGAACTCGAAGCCCGTTCGGCTTCTATCCTGCAAATCTGGCTTTGAAGGGTCGGTATTCGCAAATGGCGATGGCGGCCGATGAGCCTCCCCCGTATCATTGCAACCCTGTAACCCCTTCGCTCCGCCATGTTGAATACAACAAAAGCGGGTTTTGCAAGCATCGCGCCGTGATTGCGCCTTTTTGCGCCATCCGCGCGTTTTTGGGGCCGGCGCCCATGCGCGACCATCAGTCGGTCAGCGTGCGCGCTGGTTGGGGGCCGGCCCGGCCGTATTGTGGGGCGGTTTCCCTCATGGCCTGAACTTTGCTGTGGCGTTTGCAGCCATAAGGTGAAGTGACTATTAATGGCGCCGCGGCGCCGAAACAATATCAGTGAAACCGCGTCTTGGGGGTTTGGAAATCGATGTCGCCGAAAGCTGTTATCAGCGATCTTGAGGGTATGCGCGATGCGCCGTCGCGCGCCGATGGCGCGCCCGCGCCTCATTCGCCGTCCAACAATGTCGGAAATGCTGTCGGCAATGCTGTCGATAGTGCTGTCGACAATACTGTTTCCAGCGCCGCGCCTCCCGCTTCGGCTGCGACTGTCCGGAAGTTGCGTGCGCGTGACGACTTCGACCGCAACGTGTGGTGCGTCATGGGCGCGCCCCTTGATGTCGCCGACGTGCCCGAAGCGCTGTCGATCCTCGAGGGCGCGGTGCGCGACGGCGAGCGGCTGTCTTTCGTAACGCCGAATGTGAATTGGCTGGTGCGGGCGCTGATCGACACAGAAGCGCGCCGCCAGATCATCGATGCGGACCTGTCGCTTGCCGACGGCGCGCCGCTGGTCGCAATCGCGCGTGCGCTCGGTGCGCCGATCACAAGCCGGACAGCCGGGTCCGACTTATTTGAGGCGTTGCGCCAGCGCTCCGCGTTCGATCGTCCGTTGAAGGTCTATTTCTTCGGCGGCCGCGACGGCTCGGCTGAAGCCGCTCACGCCGCCGTGAACGCTGACCGGGGCGGGCTTGCGTCCGTCGGCTGGCAAAATCCGGGTTTCGGGTCCGTCGAGGACATGAGTGCGCCGCATATTATCGACGCGATCAATGCTGCGGCGCCGGACTTTATCGTTGTCGCCCTCGGTGCGGCCAAGGGTCAGGCGTGGATCGACCGCAATCAGGCCCAACTTGATGCGGCGGCGATGGCCCATCTTGGCGCGGTTGTCGATTTCACGGCGGGCGCGATTGAGCGCGCGCCGAGCTGGATGGCCCGGTCCGGGCTTGAATGGGCCTGGCGTATCAAGGCCGAACCAAGCCTTTGGAAACGGTACGCGGAAGACGCGGGCGCGCTCGCCGCGCTTTGTTTCAAAAAACTGCTTCCACAGCTGATGCGGCGCAAACGCGCACGCACCGGCGACATGGCGCAAGCGGCTTGTGCGCGCGCCGGCGAGAAAACCCGGGTCACGCTTTCAGGCGCGCTCGTCGGCGCACAGCTGGGGGCGGTGCGCGACGCCTTCCGCGAGGCCGCCCGCGCGGGCCGGCCTGTGGTGCTCGATTTCGCCGCCTCAACGACCGTTGATCATGCATTTCTGGGGCTTGTCCTGATGCTGGAAAAGCATATGGCGCGGGCCGGCGAACATATTGAACTCGCGAACGTTTCCGATGAGACGATAAGCCTTTTCAGAGGCAATGCGATGGATTATCCGATTGTGCAATACAGCGACGCGGCCCCGGCCGGCGCCGCGACCGACGCCGCCGTCGCGTGAGGCAATCGCTTCACGGTCGCCGGCAGGGGGAAATCAGAGAAGGCCCGCAGCGCGGGCGCTCTCATGCGAGGAGAAGACGATGACTTTCAAATTGGCCCAGGACGCTGGAATTCAAGCCGGCGCAGCGTGTGCGCCGCGCCATAAAACGCTGTCGCGGGCGCGGCTTTTGTTGGCCGGCGTCTGTCTCGCCGCCGTCGCCGCCTGCTCGTCGCCGGAGCAGAAGGTCGAGAAATATACAAAAGAAGCTCAGCAATTCCTTGAAGAAGGAAAGCTCGGACGCGCAACGATCCAGTTTCAAAATGCGCTGAAGATTAATGAAGACCACGTCCCGGCGATCGTCGGCATCGCCGACGTCTCCGAAAAGCGCCAGGACTTTCAGCGCATGTACAGCGCGTTGCAACGCGTGGTGCGGCTCGACCCCGACAATGTCGATGCGCTTGTCAAACTCGGCAAGCTCAATCTCGTCGCCGGCGATGAAGAGACCGCCGTTGAAAACGCTGACAAGGCCCTGTCGCTGGAGCCGAACAATCCCGACGGGCTCGCCCTGAAGTCGGCGATCTTCCTGAAACAAGGCGACGAAGCCAAAGCGATTGAGTTCGCCAACCGCGCTCTTGAGATCAATCCAAACGTTGTCGAAGCGGTCACGGTCCTTGCGACCGAGCGCTCAAAAGCCGGCGACGATGAAGCCGCCCTCGACTATGTCAATCAGGGCCTTGATGCAGACCCGAAGCAGGCGGTCCTGCACTTGTTGCGCATTCAGCTTTTGAAAAACCTCAAGCGCGAAGAAGAAGTCCCGGGTGCGTATGAAGCGCTGATCAGCGCGTTGCCGGAAAATGCGGCATACAGACGGCTTTATGCGGTCGCGCTCCTGAAGGACCGCAAATTTGAAATGGCCCGCCAACAACTCGTCGCCATCGCTGAACTTCAGCCGAAAAAAGTCGATCCGGTGCTCGACGTGGTGCGCGCCGACTTCCGCATTGGCGGCATGGATCTCGCCGACCAGACGTTCCAGAAATACATCGCCCAGCGCGCCGACGATAATGAATTAAAGCTCGCCTATGCGTCGTTTTTGCGTGAGCGCGACGACTTTGAAGGCGCGGGCGCGATTTACGATGCGCTCTTGAAAGTCAAAGATGACGACGATCTCATTTTGAAGGTGAAAAACGAGATCGTCGAACAGCGCATCCTGCAGGGCGACCGCGGCGGCGCTGAACAGGCCCTGAATGAAATTCTCGCCGTTGACGATCGCAACAATGATGCGCTGACGAAGCTCGCCGGTCTTCAGATCGACCGCCAGGAGTACGACGAAGCGATCAACTCATTGCGTCTTGTGTTGAACGACGACGAAAGTCAGACAGCCGCGCGCATTCTGATGGCGACCGCCATGGAGCGCAAAGGCGAGTTGTCGCTGGCGACCAGCGAGATGGCGCAAGCAGTCGAAGACGCGAAATACGCACCGCGTGAATCGAATGTCTTTGCGAAATTCCTGGTCCGGAACAATGATCCGACCCGCGCGGAAAATGTGTTAGTCCAGTCTCTTGAACGCGCGCCGAGCAACCTCGCCAATCTGAAATTCCTGGCGGCGCTGCGCCTCGCCAAAAAAGACTGGTCGGGTGCGGAAGAAATCGCCGGTTTGATCGACAATATCGACGACAAGGACCCGGTCGTGAACCGCATCCTCGGGGCCGCCTACACGGGCATGGAAGATTTCTCCTCCGCGATCAAAGCGCTCGAAGAGGAAAATGAACGCCAGCCCCTGACGGCGCAGCCGCTGAATGCGCTCGTCTCGGCCTATCTGAACGACGACCGCGCCGATGAAGCGGAACAGCTCCTGAAAGCCAGTATCGAAAAGGATCCGGCAAATTACGATGCGCGCATTCTCCTCGCGCAGGTGATGTTGAACCAGAACAAGCTGGGCGATGCGCGCAGCGTCCTTGAACAGGCGGTTGACGCGGACCCGAAAGAGTTTCGCGGTTACCAGGCGCTCTACCGCCTTTCCGTTCGCGAAGGCCGCCGCGACGACGCCGAAGCCGTCATCGAAAGAGGGCTGCAGGCGGCGCCGGAAATGGACGCGCTCAAAGTCTTGCAGGGCGACTTCCTGTTGAGTTCGGGCCGCGAGGAAGAGGCGCTCAAGGTTTACGAAGATGTCATCCGGGCGCGTCCGAACGACCGACTTGTCGCCAATAACTATGCCAGCTTGTTGTCGCGCCTGCGCAATGATCCCGAAAGCCGCCAGAAAGCGGCCGGCGTCGCGGAAGCGCTGAACGGCGTCAATAACGGCTATTTCCAGGACACGCTCGGCTGGGCGCTGGTGCGCAACGGATCGCTTGAGCGCGGCATTGCGCTGTTGAAAAAAGCGACAGAAAACGTGCCGGAGCTTGGCGAAATTCGCTATCACCTTGGCGCGGCGCTGATCCAGCAGGGCCTGGTTGAAGAAGGCAAGGCGGAACTTCAAAAGGCGGTTGAATTTGCCCGCCCGAACGACACCTATGTTGATGAGGCCAAAGCCCTGCTTGCCCAATAAAGCGGCGAACGCCGCAATAAAGCCCCAAGGCGGTGCGCGTTTCGTCAAAGAATCGCGTATCGTCATAGCGACAAGACGCCAACGTCTGACCCGGTGACAGTAGTATGTATGAAGAATTCTTTGGGCTGAACGAAAAGCCTTTTTCGATCCAGCCCGACCCGTCTTTTCTGTATTGGGGCCGCTCGCATCGCCTTGCTTATGCGATGCTGGAATATGGCGTCCTCAACCATGCCGGCATTTCGATTATCACGGGCGAAATCGGTTGCGGTAAGACGACGCTGATCCACCGGCTGCTCGACCAGCTCTCCGACACCCATACGATCGCGCTGTTGTCGAATATCCAGGCGGGCCGCGGCGACCTTTTAAGCTGGGTCCTGATGGGCTTCGGTCAGTCTTTTTCCGGCAAGTCGCATGTCGAGCTGTTCGCCGAATTGCAAAATTTCTTCATCAGCGAATACGCCAAGGGTCGGCGCGTTGTTCTGATCATTGACGAGGCGCAAAACCTCTCCGTCGACATGCTGGAGGAAATCCGCATGTTGTCGAACATCAATGCCGGCAAAGACCAGTTGTTGCAGCTGATCCTTGTCGGTCAGCCGGAACTGAAAAACCTTCTCAATCGCGGCGACATGCTCCAGCTGGCGCAGCGCGTGGGCTCAGATTTTCACCTGACCCCGCTGAGCCGTGAGGAAGTCGACGCCTATATCGACACGCGACTTTCGATAGCGGGGGGCAGCCGGCGGATCTTTTCGAAAGAAGCCGTCGATCTGATCGCAACCGAGGCGCGCGGCGTCCCGCGCGTCATTAACATTATCGCTGACACGAGCCTTGTTTACGCTTTTTCTTCCGCCGAAGAAGTCATCAGCATAGAAACTGTTAAGGCGGTGATCAGGGACAAATCGGAATACGGCGTCTTCGGCGTCGCCATCGATGAAAAGACACAGCTTCCCAGTTCACAGACTTCAGGATCGACGGTCTATCCGTCCGACGCGTTGAGCCGCGTCGCCGATTGACAGCAACACGGTCGGCCCGCCGCAGACATCGACGCGCAACACGCTGATGCGGCCGCAGCGCCGGCCCTGGCGGGCGACGACGCGCGCGCCAATGAAGTGAGTGTCGGTGATGGGGCGGTCGAGGCGGAGGCGGCGAACAGCGGCGCGGGCAAGAAAAAGTCCGCCTCTAAATCCGCTGCGAAAGCGGCCGACAAGTCATCAGACAAGTCTTCAGTTAAGACATCGGGCAAATCAGCCGGGAAAACATCTGATAAGCCTGCTGACAAATCTTCCGACAAATCTTCCGTTGGCGCGGTCGGCGGCGGCGCCAGCTCAGGCGGCGGCGCCAGCTCAATTGTGGAGCGCTCGATTGCTGCGTCCTCAGGCGCTGCAGGCGCGAGCCCGCCGCAAGGGGTAATGGCGAGCGCGCTGGCCGACGCCGCCGCGCGCATTGAAGCCGGCGCTCTCGCCGAGGCGCGCGGGCCGGTTGTGCCGGTGAACGGGTCCGCCAACGGTGCGGTCCTCCATCCGGGACCGACGGGGGCGACGCAACCGGTGACGCGCCCCGATCCGGCGTTGCGCTTTGGCGTTGTGATTTACGGCCAAACAACCGCCGACGCCCTTGAGGCCGCGATCAGGTCAGCGGCGCCGAAATCAAAAGATCAGGGCGGGTCGGTTGTCTTTGTCACCGATGAAGAAACGTCCGAGATCGCAGAACGCGCCAATAGTCTTGATGCGGATGTTGTGGTGATGCGTTCCGCGCTCGCCAGTCCCGGCCGGGCGCGCAATGCCGGCTATCGCAGGCTCAAGGCGATCGATCCCGATATTGATTTCGTCCAGTTTCTGGAGGCCGATTTCGTTTTGCATGAAGACTGGTTGCCGTCCGCTCTGCGGCTGATGCGCCGCCGCCCGGAGGTCGCCGTCGTCGAAGGTCATCAACGCGATATCCATGCAAATGTCTCGATGTTGAACCGGCTGAACGAGCTGTCGCGCCTGAAGCCCGACGGCGAGCTTCAGGCGGCTGGGCCGACATCGCTCATTCGTGCGAAATCCTTTGAAGCGGTGGGCGGCTTCCGCGGCGATATCGACGCCAACGACCACGAGGATTTGTGCATCCGCATTCGCCGGCGCGGCCAACGGGTCTGGCGTGCGAACGCGCAAATGGGCGTGCGCCATTCACTGAAGAAAAAGCTAGGCGACTGGTGGCGAGAAGCGCGGCGCAATGGCTATGATTATGCGCAAGGGGCCGCGTTGCACGGCGTTCAGCCGGAGCGTTTCCGCGTTCTTGAACAGGCGCGTGCGCTGGTCTGGGGCGGCGCTTTTCCACTGTTTATTATTCTGTCGGCGGTCTTTTGCGCGCTCGGTGTTTCCGTGCTGGCCCCGGGCGGCAACGCCATCGGCGTTCTGATCACGATACTGAGTTTTGGCCTGTTGGTTTATCTCGCCAAAATCATGTTGGTCGCTATTCGCTATGGCGTGCGGTATCGCGCGTCATGGGCGTACGGGATCTTGACGACCCTTGGCCACTTCGGCGAATTCTTTGGGGTCGCGAAATATTATTTTTCAAACCGGTCGCGCCAGAAGACGCGTGAGGCGGTCGCCTAGCGCGCTGCTCGATTGGCGGGTTTGTGCGTTATTATTGGGTACTTCATTCATCCCCCGCGAGCGCGGCGCGCCATTCTTCAAGAACGTCTTTGTCTTCTTCGCGGTGTCGCCGTTCGGCGGCGAGGGCTTCAAGCTGCGCGGCGCCCGACAGTTGCGCGCACGCCCAGACAGCTGCGCCGCGCACCACAGGGTCCGGATCATCGAGCAGCGCTTCGGCGGTTCGCACGAGGTCGCGCTCGCCGCTATTGCCAATCGCGATCAGCACGTTGCGCACAAAGCGGTCGCGTTTGATGCGCTTGATTGGCGAGCCGGCGAATGTTTCGCGGAATTGCGCGTCGCCAAGTTGGGCGAGCGCAGACAACAGCGGCGCGGTTAACGCCTCGCGCGGGTGAAACGCCTGTTCGCGGGCGCGCGCGGCGAACTTGTTCCACGGACACACCGCCAAGCAATCGTCGCAGCCATAAATCCTGTTGCCGATCGCTTTTCTGAATTGTCGTTCAATCGGGCCTTTGTGCTCGATTGTCAGATAGGAAATGCATCGACGCGCATCGAGTTGATAGGGCGCGGGAAACGCGTTCGTCGGACAGACGTCGAGACAACGCCGGCAAGCGCCGCAATGATCGCCGACCGGCGCATCCGCCGCGCCGCCGTCACCCGTCAGATCGATTTCCGTCAGCATAACGCCGAGAAACAGCCATGAGCCGTAACGGCGCGAGACAAGATTGGTGTGTTTGCCCTGCCAGCCGAGCCCGGCGGCGTTCGCGAGCGGCTTTTCCATCACCGGCGCCGTATCGACAAAAACCTTGATTGCGCAGTCATAGGTCGCCGCGGTCCATCGACCGAGCTGTTTCAGCCGTTTCTTCAGGATGTCGTGATAGTCTTTATTTTGGGCGTATACGGATATATTGCCGATACTCTTTTGATCGAGCTTCGCCATGGGATCGACGTCAGGCCCGTAATTCATCGCGACAACGACGGCCGAACGGGCGTCGGGCCACAGGCGCTGCGGCGCGCCGCGCGCCGCCGCGCGCTCTTCCATCCAGGTCATGGTCCCGTGGCGGCCCGCCGCCAGAAAACCCTGAAGCCGCGCGGCGATTTCCGGCGCAAGGCGCGCCGCCGTGACGCCAACATCGTCGAAGCCGAGCGCGCGCGCTTTCGCTCTGACGGCGTCAGCGGCGTTTTCATCGGCGGAGGCGGGGCGCGGCGCTTTCGTCATCGCCCGCTAGAAATCGGGATTGTCGTAATGCGCGGGCGGGGGGCGGCCTTCAACGCGTTCGCTCAAGACGGCGCGGAATGCGGGTCTGCTTTTCAGGCGCGCATACCATTCCCTGACAGCGGCGAAATCGGTCCATGGCGCAAGATCGAGATAGTCGATCACCGAAAGATAAGCCGCGCCCGCAAAATCGGCCGCCGTCAAGGTGTCGCCGGCAAGCCAGGCGCGGTTTTCCAACAGCCAGCTCAAATAGTCGAAATGCCAGACAATCGCCTCGGCGCTGTCGGAAAACTGTGTGTCATCGCCACTGGTTCGCCCAGAGTGTTGCTGATTGATCAGGACACGGCGTGTGACGGCCGCGACGTCTTTGTCAAAGTGCACGCAAAACCAGTCAATAAGTCGGCGCACTTCGGCGCGCGCACCCGACGCGCCCGGCAACATCGGCGCGTGGGTGTAGACTTCTTCCAGATATTCGATAATCGCCCAGGCCGGACAGATCGCCGTTTCGCGGCCCGAGGGCGTCTCGTCGATCAATATCGGCGTCGCCGGGCGGGGGTGAAAATGCGTCAGCGCCTCCGCATCCTCGTTTTGCGCATCGACAAACCGCGCGCTGACCCGCTTTTCCGCGAGCACCAGCCGGATCAGCCGCGAGGCGGGGTCGAAGGGCGTATGAAAAAGCGTTCGCATGGACCTCAAACGGCGTGCGGGCGCGCCGTCGGCGGCGCACTGGTGAGCGTTCTTCCGGTCTTATCAGACGCCCCTTGTTTTTTGCAGCCCCGCCGGGCTGATCGCGCCGCCGCAGATTGCATTGGCGCGGCAAAATACTTGCGACGCTGGCAAGGGCGGGGCGCAGCGCTGTCTCAGACAGGAACGCATGCAAGCGCCTCTAATGGCGCTCGGCGGCGCTGGAGTGGACCGAAATGAAACACTGCGACGAGGCAACAAGCGATGCGCTCGACCGGCGCGTGATGGCGGCGTCACCCGCAGGACGCCGCGCCGCGCCGCGCGCCCGCGCGCTCACCAAGCCTCTTTATCAGTGGTCGACATTCGAGGCGGCGATGGCCGCATCCCTCGTTGCGGTCTCGCCATTTCTTGTCGCCGCGTTTTTGGCCCCGGCGCTGATGACGACAGCGCCGGCCGGCGACATCATCGCGCCGATTGCCCGCGCGCGGGCGTTTGCTGACGGTGCGCTCGACCTGACGCTCAGCCCGGCGCCGTTTCAGCTATTGATTTTTTCCCTTGCCGACATGATCGCCGCCGCGCCCGGGCGTATTCATTTGGTCGCAAAAGCAATCGTCGCGGCGCTGATCGCCTTGCCGCTTGCGTTCTTCGCCGCCCGCCGTTTTTCTCTTCCCGCCGCCGCCGCAATGACCGGCGTCGTCGCCGCCGGCGTCCTCGCCCCTCTTGCGGGGGCCGGCGCCTGGACCACTGGTTTGTTGATCGCCGCCGCAACGCCGATGCTGACGCCGCCGGCGACCGGCGGCGCGCGGCTCGCGATCGGCGAAGGCGTTCTCGCGGGCTTATTGCTGTTTTGTCTTTGGCTCGCCGCGCCCGTCGTCTGGATCGCCGGGCTCGCCGCATTGACGGCGGCGCCAAGAGTTCGCCGGCGCC
>JBCBBT010000024.1:0-49759 GCA_038531315.1 Pseudomonadota bacterium | reverse complement strand
AGTCACGCCGAACCCCGACGACACGAAGGAGGGCATGGCGTTTACACGATGGTTGTCAACGCTCCTGTTCGGAAACGGCATTTTCGGCGACAAGATTGCGCATTTTCTGGCCTACGGCGCCTTGGGTTTTTCCGCCTTGCTCGCAAGGATTTCGCTTTTCGGCGAGCGCTATTGGACGCTCGCAGCGCTCGCTGCGTATGGCGCTCTTTTGGAAGGCGTGCAGGGCGCCATGGGCGTGCGCTCGCCAGAAGTGGTCGACGCGATCAGCAACGCCGCCGGCGCCCTCAGCGCTTTTCCGGCGATCATTCTTCTAGGTCTTGTAACGCAGACTAGACGTCCTGATTGAGGCTCATGAACAGCGCCCTGATCAGGTCCGGCGCTTTGGAGGGTTTATCGTTCGGGCCCGGTTCGCGCTGGGCGAGAAGCACATAGGCGAGCTTGTCGTTGCGACTGATGACAAATGAAGTGTCGTAATAGCCGCCCCAACCGAAATGACCGGTCGTTTCCGAGTTCCCGGGTTTTTCCGGTTGAGCCAGACGCACCCAGCCGCCGAAACCGAAACTCATTTGGTGGTCGCGCCACTCGTCAGGGCGCGCCGACGGCGGCACCTGACTTTCAAACATAAGATCAATCCGTTTTTTGGAGAGAAGCTGTGCGCCATCCGGTCCGGTCCCGCCGTTAATCAGCATCTGACAATAGGCGAGATAATCATCGACTGTTGAAATCAGCCCGCCGCCGCCTGATTGCCAGCCGGCGCCGTTGGTGTTCGGATTCTCGCCGAGCGAGTCGCCCTCATAACGAATGAGAACGCCGTCATCATTGTGCGCATAAACAACAGCAACATTGTCGAGGTCGCTCGTATCAACGGCAAATTCGGTGTCGTCCATACCGAGCGGTGTGAACAGGCGTTCTGACAAAAAGTCTTCAAGGCTCTTGCCCGATGCAACCTCGACAACGCGGCCGAGCGCGTCTGTTGCGTAGCTGTAAATCCATTGCTCCCCCGGTTGCGCGTAGAGCGGCGCATTCGCCAACAGCTTCACCCGGTCCGCCAAGGCACCTTCCGCCGCATAAAGATTAAACTCCAAATGGCGCGCGCCGAGCGCTGTTTGTTGGTCAAAGACATAACCGAGCCCCGCCATATGCGTCATCAAATGCCGGATCGTGATCGGGCGTTCGAGCGGTTCGGTGGGAATGGCGCCGGAGGCGTCTGCGTCGCGTGAGACGGCGACCTCAAGATCGCCAAGCTCGGGAATGAACTTCGAAACCGGATCATCGAGCTTCAGCGCGCCGTCATCCGCCAGCATCAGAATTGCCGTCGTTGTGATGGGCTTGGTCATGCTGGCGATCCGAAACCGTGTTTGCGCCGTCATCGGTATCTCGTTCTCTCGGTCGGCGGCCCCGAATGCGCCGCGCGCGACAACGGCGCCGTCGCGCATGACCGCATAAACGAACCCGGACCTGATTTCATTTTCGATCTCGCCACGGAGCACATTCTCAAATCCGTCGAGATCAAGCGCATTGCCGGTTTCGCCAGCGCTCTCTGCGTTGCCGGAATTTCGGGCTTCAGCCTCGGCGTCCGTACGCGCAGTGCCGGCTTGCGCGGTATCGACGGTTTGCGCCGCCGGCGGATTGGCTGCGGTCTCAACGTCTTGCGCATCGCCGCCGCCGCACGCGGAAAGCAGCATCGGCGTCAAAAGCGTGAGCATCGAAAAAATAAGAGTGTTACGGCGCATTGATCGTCCCTCAGATGAAAATCGCGTTCGGGTCGGCTCCATGATGCGCGAAGGGGAGGCGGCAAGGCAATCCGCGGCGCCAGTGTTTCACGACATAAAACACCGGATATCGGTCACGTGCAGCTGCTCCCCGGCTGTCGCGCCAACTCAGTCGGCCTTCGCGCCAATAAAGCGCAGCAACGAAAAATGCGTATCGCCATAGGTGCGCTGATCGATCTGCTCAAAACCTTCGACGTCGCCATGCGCACCCGATTGGACTTCGTCGCGAGCCTGTTCAAGAACGACAACGGCGTCCGGTGCAAGCCATCCATGATGGGCAAGGTCGCGCAACGCCGGCGGTGCGAGATTTTTCCGATAGGGCGGATCGAGGAAGGCGAGCGCAAACGGCCCGCCGGCGCTCGCCGGCATGCGCCCCAGGGCGGCGGCGGAGCGCCGATGAATGCGGGTTTGCCCAAAAAGATTGAGCGCCTCAATATTGTCCCTAATGGCGCCGCGCGCAGGCGCTGCGATTTCTACGAACAGACAATAGCCCGCGCCGCGCGACAGCGCTTCAAGACCAAGCGCGCCCGATCCGGCAAACAGATCAATAACGCGCGCGCCCTCCAAGGTCACATCGTCGCGCGCCGTCAGTATATTGAATAATGCTTCACGATTGCGATCCGTCGTTGGTCGCGAGATATCGCCTTTCGCAGCGGCAATGCGCCGTCCTTTGAAGTGTCCGCCTACGATGCGCATGGAAAAGGCTCGCGCATCATCGGGAGTTTTCTGACCCCGCGGCTTTGTATTCAATGAGTTCGGCGGGCGCGTCGCTTTTCTTGCTGCGATAATATTTAAGTGCGCCGGCAAATTCAGGAATTTTTCCGAGCATCGTCAAGGCGCCGTAGATCAGCGCATCCGGCACTCGGTCGCCGTGATCGCCGATGCGTTTGATGGCGATCCGAACCGACATGAGCGGATAAAGGAGAACGCCGCCGTATGCGGCGAGCGCCGCGCCGGGAACGCCGATGATTGCGAGTATCGACGCCGCGATAATCAGCATCGGAATAATTGCGCCCCATCGCCATATGCTACGCGTTTCTTTGACGTTGTAATTGTCGACGAAGGCGGCGTCTTTTCCGCCAAATCGGTCGGCGCCCTCCGCAAAGGCCCAGCCGCCGCGTTTTGTTCGCTTCCACCATTGCGCCCAGCTGGTGATCGCAGCGTCATGCAAGGTCATTTCTACGTCGATCCGTTCGACTTTCCAGCCTGCGATACGCAGCCTGCGACAGAGCTCGGGTTCTTCGCCGCAAATAAAGGCGTCGTTAAAACCGCCGACGTCCTCGAACGCGTCAATGCGATAGAGCGCGTCGCCACCGATGGTTGCGGCGAAGCCGGTCGGCGTCGCCCATTCCATGTCACAATGCCGATTGAATATCGTGTCGTCCCGAAATCTTTCGCGTCGGCGGCCGGCGACCACGGCGACGGCGCTATGCGCTGTCAGCCAGTCGACGGCGGTTTCAAGCCACCCCGCGACAAGTTCACAATCGCCGTCGATAAACTGCACATAAGACAGGTCGGGGTTTGCTGCGATGAGCTGGCGAAAACCGGCATTGCGGGCTTTGGCGGCGGTAAATCCGCCGCTGATGTCGAGTTCGACAACGTCCGCGCCTGATGCGCGCGCGATTTCAATGCTGTTATCGTCGGACTGCGAGTCAACATAAACGCAAGGCGCGCCGGTCGCCTGCACCGAGGTGAGACACCGTTTGAGGCGTTCGCCTTCATTGCGGCCAATGGCGACCACGCCGACGGTGTTTTCCAATTTTTGTGAAGCCGGAGAAGTCATCGTACAGGCGTCAGCTTTCGTTATCGTGTGGTCGCGTTAAACACTGCGCATGCGCGGCCTGCAAGTCGCATGGCTGCGGCGCGCGCGGCGGCCGCCAAAAGACCCAACGCCAGCGCTCAAGTCTCCCATGACAAGCCTCACAGAAAATGCCTTCGATTTCGCAAATCGGGCGCCAATTGCGCCCCGTCGCCCTTTTGACCACTGACGGCCCTTATGAAATGCTCGTCCGATAACACAAAAGAGCAGTTTGGGAGGACGCTATGGGCTTAATGAAATCGATTGTCTCAGGTGCGGTTTTTGTTGCGCTCTTCACCGCATTCGTCGCTGCGTTGGGCGCGCCGGATCTGGCGGCGCAGGAAGTCGCAGCAGCGCAAGAATTTGAGGCTGCGACGCTCGAGCCCGGCGATACGGCCAGCTTTTTTCGAAGAGGGCGGTTCTCGCCGCCGCGCCCGCCCGCCCAGATCGCCACCTGCGCCGGCATCCGCGGCAATGGTCAAAATCTGTTCGCTCATTTCGGCGTTCTTGCGCGCCAGGTTGAGGAATATGGGCCCGTCACCTGCGCCGCGGGCGGCAGCTCCGGCAGCATCACAACATTCATCCTCGAGAGCATTTGGGTCAATCAGGATGTTCATTTTTGCGGGCCCTATCGGGTCTGTCGGCGGCTGGGGCGCGACGCCCGCATCTCGCTGATGTTGAAGTCGTTCGTCGGTCTCTCGCAAGCCGGCATCTTCGAAGATATCGAGACCATTACAACGTTGCTTGAGGAGGTGCAAAATCAACAAATCCTTGAGCGGATGAATGGTCCCAATCCGATTGACGGGGTGATGGCGTTTGTCAATCTCCTCCGCGATGTCGGGCCGCTGATCAATCAGGACGTCATCAGCTTGCTATTGACCTCGCCGGACCCGGTTTTTCACGCAACCGACATTATCGACGGTCTTCAAAAAGGTCTTCAATTTATTGTCGACGATCCGCGCGTCTTTCTGCGAACATCAGTGATCAACTTCGAAGAGGTCGCTGATCTTATCGGCGTCTACGGATCATTTTACGCCGGCTACGGGCCGGCCGACCGGCGCGGCATGCGCGCCTGGATGCGTGCCTGCGCGCGGCCTGGTCTTGGGCTCACATGGGAACAAACGGCCGCCCTGCCTGGCCCGCGCGGCACGACTTGCGGCGAGACGTTGGTTGATCTTTTTAACGCCTACCGCGAGCGGTTCGCACAACAAGGCGGGCGCAATCGCGTCAACGATCAGGTCGGTGAATTTTTGCCAGTTTTTGGCGTCACCGGTGTTTTGACCGGCGATGCAATCGATGTCTGGCGCGAGGCGCGCGCTGCGTGGCTCGCCGCCGAGCCCATGGGCTTTGAGCCGGACTTCGCCGATGTCGGCGTCGGCTATTGGGGCAATCCGCGTGAGCTCGCGCGCATGGCGCGGCGCCTGCGGCGTCGGTTTGACGATCTCGGCGCCATGCAATTCACGCCGCTCGGCGCGACAACTTGGCGCGAGGTTCTCGCCGCATCGCCGGCCGAGCCCGGATTCAGTCCGGCGGTGCTGACGCAAAGCGGCGCTTTATCGGTAGGCGGATGGGCGGACCCGTTGCGCATTCTGCCGCTCGAAGCGCTCGGCGCGCGCGCCACGATCGCCGTTAACAGGCGCGACGGCGTCGGTTCGTTCACGCTCGACATCACGCGGCTTTTGAATGCAACCGAAGATGACATCGATGCGCTCTATTCGACGACGGACCCTGAAAGCACATTCTCGATTAGTCTGGGCGCGGCGAGCGGCGTCTGGTGCACCGACTGGGACGGGCAGGGCGGTGTTCCAAACCTCCTGTTCAACGATGCGTTTTCATCGCCGCTGATCACGGATTTCAGGCGCTTTTTCCGTCCGCGTTTCGGTTACGATAACGTGGGCGCCGACATTCGCATTGACGGGTGTAATCCGGCGCGCGGCTACTGAGTTTTTAAAGCCGCCTCAAAGAGCAATATCGGCGATGATTTTAGAGCCGAGTTGCTCTTTGAGCTGTTTGCCCGGCACTTCCTCCACGAAATTGCGTTTCAGACCGCCGAGCTGAAACGGGCCGTAAGCCGTGCGGATGAGGCGGTTCACCTGCAATCCGAGATGGCGGCAGACGGTTCGGATCTCGCGGTTCTTGCCCTCATTGATCGACATGGTCAGCCACGTGTTGCCGCCCTGAACCTGATCGATCTGCGCTTTGATCGGTCGGTAGGCGACGCCGTCGATTTCAACGCCTTTGGCCAATGCGTCGAGCGCTGATTGCGCAACGCGGCCATAAGCGCGCACCCGATAACGCCGCGTCCAGCCGGCGGAGGGCAGCTCGAGCGCCCGCGAAAGCCCGCCGTCATTTGTCAGCAGCAACAGCCCTTCCGTATTCAAATCAAGCCGGCCGACGGAAATGACGCGGGGGAGTTTGCCGGCGACCGCCTCGAAGACGGTGGGCCTTCCCTGCGGATCGCTGTGGGTTGTGACGAGCCCGGCGGGTTTGTGATACCGCCACAGCCGCGCTTTGTCCCTTGCGCCGACACGGGTCCCATCGACACGGATATCCATGTCTGGCGTCACCTTAAAGGCGGGCGTCGTCAGGACCGTCCCATCGACCGTGACAATTCCCTGTTCGATCAGCCGCTCGGCTTCGCGGCGCGACGCGACGCCGGCGCGCGCAAGATATTTTGCGATGCGTTCGCCGCCTTCGGGCGATGGGTCGCGCTCGGATTTGTCGTTCATGGTTAAGGCGTCCTTAAGGGAGCGGGGCTAGCGTCGCGGCTCCACGATTAACGCCGGAGCTCCCATGGATCTGAAGGAAGAACAAGCAATTGGCGGTGATCCGTCGAGCCACTGGTACTACATTTCCAAAGGCCGCGCGATCAAGTCGCTTCTTGGCGAAACGCCGATTTCGGGCGTTCTCGATGTGGGCGCGGGGTCGGGCGTCTTTTCCAGGATGCTGATCGAGGACGGCTTGGCGCCGGCGGCGACGTGCGTTGACCCGAATTACTCAGACGCCTGGCTCGCCGAACGCGCGAATGAGCCGGTTGATTATGTCCGCTCTGTCGATGCTGTCGATGCGTCTCACGTCCTGATGCTGGATGTGATTGAGCATGTCGACGACGATGTCGGCCTGATCCGCACCTACGCCGATCAGGCAAAGCCCGGGGCGCGTTTTTTGATCTCGGTCCCGGCGTTTAATTTCCTCTGGTCCTCCCATGACGACTTTCTGGATCATCGCCGCCGTTACACTGAAGAAAGCCTTGTCGCCGCTGTCGAGGCGGCTGGGCTTGAGCCGTTAAAGCAACGGTATTTTTTCGGGCTATTGTTTCCCGCCGTCGCTGCGATGCGTCTTGCCGACAAAGCCTTGAAAGGCGACCGCGCGGCCACGCAAAGCGCGCTCAAGGCTGCGCCCGACTGGCTCAACAAGACCCTTGTCGCAGTCCACGATCTGGAGCGCGCGGCCTTGTTCCCGTTCAACCGCGTCGCCGGCGTGACGGTTTTTTGTCTCGCGCGCAAACCGCGCCAGCCCTTTACGCTGGCGCAACAGCCTGCAGCAGCCTAAGACCGTCCGCCATGGCGGACGACCCCGATCTTTCCTTCATGCGCCGGGCCCTCGACGAGGCGCGCGCCGCCGCTGACGCCGGCGAGGCGCCGGTGGGGGCCGTCATTGTTGACGCGCATGGCGCGATCATCGCCGCCGCCGGTAATGCGCCCATCGCCTCCCATGATCCGACCGGCCATGCCGAGATCAGGGCCCTGCGCGCGGCGGGCGCCGCGCTCGGCAATTACCGTCTGACGGGCGCAACGCTCTATGTGACGCTTGAGCCATGCGCCATGTGCGCCGGCGCGATTTCCCACGCGCGCATTGCGCGGCTCGTCGTCGCGGCCGATGACCCAAAAGGCGGCGCTATCTGGCATGGCCCGAAATTTTTTGAGCAGGCGACATGTCATTGGCGGCCCGAGGTCGTTCGCGGCCCGCTCGCCGGCGAGGCCGCGCAGCTATTGAAGGACTTCTTCCGCGCCCGCCGACAAGCGCGCGATAAGGGGGGCGACAAAGCGCTGCCGACTGCCTAGCTGACTTCCCCTACGGCCCGCACGCGTTATCATAGCGTCAACCCAAGGGAGTATTTGCATGGATTTCAACTATAGCGACCGCTGCAACGATTATCTGAAACGCGTCTCGGATTTCATGGACGCGTATGTCTATGAAGGTAATGAAATCTATGAACGTCAGCATGCAGAGTTTGGCCCCGGCAAAGGCCGCTGGAAAATCCCGCCAATCATCGACGAATTGAAGGACAAGGCGAAGGCGGCGGGTCTTTGGAATATGTTTCATCCCGACCCGCAATTCGGCCCAGGGCTGTCAAACGCCGACTATGCGCCGATCGCCGAATTAACAGGGCGCTGTCACATCGCGCCGGAAGTTTTCAACTGCGCGGCGCCCGACACGGGCAATATGGAGGTCTTGTCGAAATACGGCTCGCCAGCGCAACAGGAAGAATGGTTGCAGCCGCTCCTCGACGGCAAGATCCGGTCGGCTTTTTTGATGACTGAACCGGCGGTCGCCTCTTCGGACGCCACCAATATTGAAACCGATATTCGCCGCGACGGCGACGATTACGTGATCAACGGCCGCAAATGGTGGTCGTCGGGGGCGGGCGATCCGCGTTGCAAAGTCTTTATTGTGATGGGCAAGACCGACAAATCCGCCGAGCGCCATAAACAACAATCGCAAATCCTCGTCCCGGCGGATGCAGACGGCGTCAATATCGTTCGCCACTTACCTGTTTTCGGTTATGACGATGCGCCGCACGGACATATGGAAGTTGAGTTGAACAACGTGCGGGTCCCGAAAGAAAACCTGATCCTTGGCGAAGGGCGCGGCTTTGAAATCGCGCAAGGCCGGCTTGGCCCGGGGCGTATTCACCACTGTATGCGGACGATCGGCGCAGCAGAGGTGGCGCTTGAAAAAATGGTCAAGCGTATCTTGACCCGCGAGGCTTTCGGCAAGCCGATCTATAAACACTCGATCTGGGAGCAGCGCGTGGCGGAAGCGCGGATCGATATCGAGATGACGCGCCTGTTGACGCTGAAAGCGGCCTGGATGATGGACACGGTCGGCAACAAGGTTGCGCAAGGCGAAATCGCAATGATCAAGGTCGCCGCACCGCGGATCGCATTGAAAGTGATCGACGACGCCATTCAGGCTTACGGCGGGGCGGGCGTAACGAGCGACTCTGGCCTGGCGCGCGCCTATGCGTCTTTGAGAACGTTGCGTCTGGCGGACGGTCCCGACGAGGTGCATTGCCGCGCCATTTCGCGCATCGAATTCAAGAAATACACGAACCAGCAATAACGTGCTGGTGCGGATTGCGTCATCGGTTCTTCTGGCGGTGTGCATATTAAACGCGGCGAGCGCTGCGCAGGCGAGGGTGATCGTCACCGAGCGTTCCGCCTTTTACGCCGTTGAGGGCGCATCATCGCAGGCCATTATCGCCTCCCTCGATAAAAACGCGCCGCTCGTTTTAAAAGACGGGCGGCGTTTCTACGCCAAGACAGCGCGGGCCGTGACGTGGTCGTACGACTACAAAGAGCGGTCTCGAAGCTGCGCCGTCGCGGGGGTCCGCGTGATGCTGGACCTTGTCTACACAACGCCGCGCTGGCGCCCGTCACGCGGCGCCGAACGCGCCTTGTTGCGGCAGTGGAACGCCTTTGAAAAAGCGGTGCGGCGCCATGAAAAAGGCCACGGCGCCATCGCGAAAAAATCAGCGCGGCGCCTCGCCCGCGAGATCAAACGCACGCGAACGCAACCGACATGCGCGGCTCTCGACGCCGCAGTGCGCCAACGCGTCGCCGCTTTTGCCGAAAAGGGCGCTGACGGCCGCGCCGCCCATGAACGCTATGACCGCCGCACTGGTCACGGCGTGCGGCAGGGCGCTCATTTTGGCCCGTCCCGGTAAGCGGAACACAACCGACGTCGACACCCATGGGCCGCCCCGCACGCAACAAGGCCCGGCGGCCCTTCACACTCGGTTAATTCTTTGCTAACAAGTAAACTATGGAGTTTACCGGCACGACATCTCGCGGCGACACTGTCAGATATACCGACGGCAAACGCTTTCTCTGGGTCTTCCCCATCGTAGGGGCCCTCATCGGTCCGCTGACGGCGGCGGCCTATTTCCTGAGCGGTGCGAATGCGCTCTGGACGCTTTTTCCGCTGTTTTACTTCTTCCTTGTGATCCCTGCGATCGACATGCTGATCGGCGAGGACACGCACAACCCGCCCGAGGAAGTGACGGCGGCGATGGCGGCGGACCCTTATTACCGCCGGCTCCTGCATGCCATGGCGCCCGCCTACTATCTGAGTTTTCTGATTGGGGCTGTGTTTATCGGCACACAGAACTTGCCGGTCTGGGCGTTTATCGCTTTCACGATTGGGCTTGCGATGCTGCATGCCAATGTTCTGACGATTGGCCACGAGCTCGGCCACAAGCAGAACAAAACCGATCAGTGGGCGGCGAAAATAATGAACGCCATGATTGGCTATGGGCATTTTTGCATCGAACACAACCGGGGTCATCATGTCTGGGTTTCGACGCCGGAGGATCCTGCAAGTTCGCGCATGGGCGAGTCGATCTACGCGTTTGCGCTGCGTGAATTGCCGGGCACATTCAGGCGTGGCGTCGCCCATGAAAAACGGCGCCTTGAAAAGCGCGGAAAGTCTTTCTGGTCCTTAGAAAACGATATCCTGCAGGGCTACGCGATCGCGCTGGTTATCGGTGCGGCGCTAACGGCGCTCTTTGGCTGGATCATGCTGCCGTTTTTGCTGCTGCATCACTTCTTTGGGTGGTATGGCCTGACGCAGGCAAACTACGTTGAGCATTATGGTCTGAAGCGCGAAAAAGACGCCCGCGGGAAATACGAACCGTGTGCGCCGCGTCATTCGTGGAATACAAACCACATCGTCTCCAATCTCTTTTCATTTCATCTGCAACGCCATTCCGATCACCACGCGAATCCTCAACGGCCTTATCAGGCGCTGCGCAATTTTTCTGATCTGCCGCGCTTGCCGAGCGGGTATCCGGGGTGTTTCGGGCTCGCAGCCATTCCCCCGCTCTGGTTCCGCGTGATGGACCCGAAGGTGATGGCCTGGGCGCAGGGCGACATCGATAAGGTCAATCTCGCACCGCAAAGCGAAGCGCGTTTGCGCCGACAATTCAGCACAGCGCCCGCCGCGTAACCGACCGCCGGCGGCGCTTGCAATCGGTACGGGGATGACTTGATGGGGCTTTATGATCGTTATGTTTTGCCGGCGCTTGTAAGCTGCGCCTGTTCAACGCGGCCCGTAATGAAACAACGCGAAAAAATTGTCCCGCTCGCTGAAGGCCGCGTCATGGAGCTCGGCTGCGGATCGGGAACAAATTTTGGCCTCTACGACTGGGGCAAGGTCGAGCGGCTTTTTGCTGTCGAGCCAGCCCCCGGCATGACGGCGCGCGCGCGCAAGACGGCGGCTGAACTCGGCCGCACGCAGATCGACATTATCGAGGCGAATGCAGAAGACGCGCCGGTTGACGCCGCGAGTATCGATACCGCAGTAATCTCTTTTGTTCTGTGTACAATTCCAGATTGGCGCAGTGCGCTCGCGCAAGTGCGGCGTTTTCTCAAACCGGACGGCAAGATCTTGTTCGCAGAACACGGGCTTGCGCCCGACGCCAGTGTCGTCAAATGGCAGCGCCGCCTTGAGCCGTTCCAAAAACGCCTCGGCGGCGGATGCCACTTAACACGGAACCCGGCGCAGATGTTATCTGACGCCGGGTTCTCAGTACGCCGGTGCGAGACAATGTACTTGCCAAAGACGCCGAAACCGCTTGGCTACCAATATTGGGGCGAGGCGGTCGCGGCCTAGGCGGCGTCAACAAGCGTCAAGCGGATGCTTCTTCGAGGGCCGCCGGGTTGGCGTGCGCTTCTTTCGCCAGGCGCTTCATGGCTTTTTGCAATTTCTCAAACGCGCGCACTTCAATCTGACGGACCCGCTCGCGGCTGACATTATAGACCTTGCTCAGCTCTTCCAGCGTCGCCGGATTTTCCTTCAGCCGACGTTCGGTAAGAATGTTCTGTTCGCGTTCGTTCAGCGTCTTTAACGCCTGATCGAGCAATCCCATGCGCATTTCGTATTCATCGTCTTTAACGAGCTGGGCTTCGGCGTTCACCGCATTGTCGTCGACAAGCCAATCCTGCCACTCGCCGCCGCCTTCTGCATCTTTGCCCATCGGCGCGTTGAGGGAAGCCTCGCCGCCCGACATGCGCCGGTTCATGGAAATCACGTCGTCATTGGTGACGCCAAGCTTGGTGGCGATATGCTCCACCTGATCAGGGTGCAGATCACCGTCATCGACGGCGTCGATCTGACCTTTGATGCGGCGCAGGTTAAAGAAAAGCTTTTTCTGTGCGGCGGTGGTGCCGATTTTCACAAGCGACCATGACCGAAGGATATATTCCTGAATGGAAGCGCGGATCCACCACATGGCATAGGTCGCGAGGCGAAAGCCTTTTTCCGGATCGAAGCGTTTGACCGCCTGCATTAGCCCGACATTGCCTTCGGAGATCACTTCGCCGATCGGCAAGCCATAGCCGCGATAGCCCATGGCGATTTTTGCAACGAGCCGTAAATGGGAGTTAACAAGTTGTTCGGCTGCTTCCGCGTCCTGATGCTCGGCGAAGCGGCGCGCGAGCATGTATTCCTGGTCTTTTTCAAGCATCGGGAATTTACGAATTTCGGCCAGATAGCGCGACAAACTGCCTTCAGGCGTCAGCGCAGCCGTGGTTGTGAGTGCGTTGCTCATTGTGTCGTCTCTCTCTCTTGCGGAAGCCCCTCCAACGCCGGACCGGCGCTGCAAGGTTTCCATATAGGTACGATTTCGAAGCTGCCAAGGATTACGCGCGGCGGCGACGTTTTTGTCCGATTGGTCAAGAATAGACCTAATAAGTGGAAAATGCACGGTTTTTGCCGATCACATCGCCTCTCGCCGAGGCACGAAAGCGTGAGCGCGGCCGCCTTAAAGGGCCGCGAGCGCCGCTTTCAGTTTTTCAAGATCAGCCGGCGCGGGACGGTCAAAGCGATGCTGTTCGCCGGTCCGGGGGTGGGCGAAACCCAAAACGCCCGCATGCAGCGCCTGCCGTTTAAACCCCTTCGCGACGGCGATCGCTTCGTCGGCGGCGTCATCGCCCGGCCTGACGCCCGCAAGGCCGGGACTTGCGCCATAGACAGGGTCGCCGAGCAGAGGATGACCGATTGAGCTCAGATGGACACGGATCTGATGCGTGCGTCCGGTCTCAAGGCGGCATTCGACAAGGCTCGCAACCGCGTCGCCTTTCAGTTTTGCGCGGGCGCGCCCAAAGGCTTCGACAATCTTGAAATGCGTGACGGCGCGGCGGGCGTCGGCGCGCTCTTCGATAACGCCTTTTCCGGCAGGCTTGACGACCGCAAATTTTTTCCGATCGCCGGGCGCGCGGCCGATGGCGGCGTCGATGGTTCCGAAGCCGGGCCGGGGGGCGCCGACGATCACCGCCTCGTAGACGCGCTCAACATCATGGGCGGCGAAAGCGCGGGTCAGCGCCTGATGCGCTGCGTCGTTTTTCGCCGCGACCAGCAAGCCTGAAGTGTCCTTATCGAGACGATGCACGATACCGGGGCGCGCGACGCCGCCAATGCCGGAAAGACTGTCCGCACAATGATGGAGTAGGGCGTTGACAAGCGTGCCGGTCCAGTTGCCGGCGGCGGGGTGGACGACCATGCCCGCCGGTTTGTTCACGACAATGACGTCGTCATCCTCGAAGGCGACATCGAGCGGAATATCTTCCGGCTTCGGCGTCGGCGCAGCGACTTCCGGCACAACAAGCGCATAGCGCTCACCGCGCCGCATGCGCCAGGAGGGGTCGATGAATACAGCGTCATCGCGCCGCAGAGCGCCGTCCTCGATCAATGCTTTCAGGCGTGTGCGCGTCAGCGTCGCAATTTGTTCAGAGAGCCATTTGTCGAGGCGCGCGCCAGCGCTTTCCTCGTCAATCTCGAATTCAAATGTCTCGCTGCTCGAACGGGTCATCGGCGCGCTCTCTCACGGACCGCGCAGCGGGTCAATCATTGCCTGCGCAGACCGGCGGTCTTGCAACCGGCGTCCTGTTTACCGGCTGGGGCCCGTCGCTTACGATGAGCGCTCGACTTCAAGATCGATTACGCAAGGGGGGCGACGATGTCATTTTCCAACAATCTGAAGGCAATTTCTGCGGGCGCGCTGTTCGCCGCTGGCGCGCTGGCCCCGAACGGGGCCGGGGCGACGCTGTTTCCGGTGTTTCCCGAAGCGCGCACCGGAACGCTGACCCTGCAGGCGATACCCGGCGCCCCGACCCGCGCGATCTATACAGATGCGCCGATTGGCGATCCGAGCCGCGTATTCCTGTCCGAACAGCGGCAGACGGGCGCCCCCGCCGCCGACGGCTTTGCGGCGAATATCAGAATTTTTGACCGCGCCGCCGGCGCGCTTCAGGAAACGCCATTTCTGACGTTGACGGGCCTTGGCCGTGAATTCGAACAGGGGCTGCTGGGGACGGCGTTCGATCCGAACTTCGATCAGAACGGGCGTTTTTATGTCAGCTATGTCGCAACGGACGGCCAGCACCGCGTTGACGAATACACGGTCTCGGCGACCAATCCGAACATCATCGACCCGTCTTCCCGGCGTACAATCATTACAATCGCTCATCCCGACGACGGCGCGCCGCAACACTATGCCGGCTGGATCGGTTTTGGGCCCGACGGCGCGCTTTACATCACGACAGGCGACAGCAACCAGTCGCTCGACGCGCCGGGCGCAGAGCCCTTCACGTCGCAGAACACCGAAAACCTACTGGGCTCGGTGTTGCGCATCGACCCGTGCGGCGCCGACTGCGCGGTAGCGGGGCGCAATTACAACATCCCGGTGGGCAATCCATTTACCGATAACCCTGATGCGCGGGACGAAATATTCGCTTTCGGTTTGCGTAATCCGTTCCGCGCCAGCTTCGACCCGGTCAGCGGCGCCTTGATCGTCGGCGATGTCGGCGAGGACGGCGCGGAAGAAATCAACGTCATTCGCGCGGGCGGCAATTATGGCTGGCCCGCTTTCGAGGGCGGCGAGGCGTTTCGGCCCGACCTTGCGGACCTTGATCGCGCCGATGTCGACTTTCCGCTTTTTGACTATGCGCACTCGATTTTTGGCGACGCCGACACACAAGGCGTGTCGATCACCGGCGGCGGCGTATATCAGGGCGCGATTGCGGACGCCGACGGACAATATTTCTTCGCCGATCTCAATCAGGGGCTCGTCTTTTCGTTTGAAATCGCAGGCGACGCATCGGGCGTCGACAATCTCACGCAATGGCGGCTCGATTTTGGCGACATGACCTCTGAGGTTTTGAATTTCATCACGTCGTTCGGGTTCGACGGTGACGGCAACTTATATGTATCGACGTTTTTCGGCGGCGTTTTCGTGCTTACCGGGGCCAGTCTCGACGCTCCAGAAATTCCGGTTCCGGCAGCCGCCCTAATGATGATCGCCGGGCTCGTCATGTTGCGTCGGAAAACGCGGCTTCATCTGAATAAAGACTACTAAAAGCCGCCGCCGGTTCGAAATCCGCCGCCGCCGCGCGATTTCGGAAACCGCACGCGCGGCGGTCGCGGCCTGCGCGGCAACCGTGTCCGCGGCGGGCGTGAGCGGGTGCGCGGCGGGCGACCGCCGCCCCAATTGCCGGACCCCGGGCGACCCCAATCTGAATTCGTCCAGTCGCCGCCCCAATTATCCGGCAGGCCAAAGCCGCCGCGCCAGTCGCGCCCGCCGATTGCGCCCCCGCCCGACCGCGTGCGCGTGTTGCTCCAATCGCGCCGCCGCGTGCGTTGCGCGCGTTGCAGTCGCCGCCAGAGATCGCCCTGACCGAGCGCGCCGCGCAGAAATTCCGACAACAAAACGGAGACGATATCCTGTCCGGAAAATTCCGAATAAGGACTATCGTACCGGGCGCGTTTGAACTTTCGGCGCAGGTCTTCAAGCTCGCTCAGCGTATCGCGATGGCGGCGCGTCGCGCGCTCCAGATCTTCGCGTTCGTCTTCAAGTTCGAGCCGCTCGCGCTTGAGGCGGATAAGATCGTCAACGAGCCTGTCATCGGAAAGCGTCGCTGTTTCCGCGGCGAGAAGTTTAAGGTCGGGTACTGATTGGCGCGCGAGCGCTTCTGCGAGATGGCTGCGCGCTTCGTTAAGGGGCCCGGACTTGCCGGCCGCTGCATCGGCGTGGTCGCCGACGAGCCGCTCGTGGCTCTCCTCAGCGGCGACAATGGCGTCGTCGAGTTTTTCAAGGTCGGCGCGCGCACGCTCGACCGCCTCGCGCAAGGCGCCGACGCCGTCGGCCTGAAGCGCCTCGCGCTCATAGGCCTCGAGTGCGTCGGCGGCGGCGCTCGCGGCTTCATCGACGCGCGCGGCGTGTTCTTCGAGGCGTTCCGGCAGTTCAAGGAGACGGCGATAGTTCAATTGCGCATCGCGATAGCGGATCAGGCGCGCAACCCATCCGTCGAGCATCGCAAACAGGGGAAAGGCGCGATAATCGCGCGTCGCAAAATCTCGCGCCCACAAATAGGAAAACAATGGGTCGTCTTCATAAGGCGCGCCTTTTTCAGCCCGCGTCTCGCGCGCGAGCTCAAGTTTTTGCGCAGCGCGTTCTGCGACGGCGTCGGCTTGCGCGACGGCGTCGGCGCGCGCTTGATAGGCCGTGCTCGCCTCAAGGCGCGCGCGGGTTTTCTCCGCCGCCTCATCATGGGCCGCAACAGCAGCCTCAAGATTTTCTTCGCCCGCGCGCCGCTCGGCCTCAAGTTTTTCGATGGCGCCTTCCGCCTTGTCGCGCTCGCCGGCGAGGCCGCTCAAATGGGCGTCATGTTGCTCGATGAGCGAGGCCGCCTTGCGGTCAGCCGCGCCAAGCGAGGCGTCCGCGGCGTCGTCGCGAATGAGATCAATGCGGATATCGGCGAGGCGATGGAATATTTCCGCGCGCGCCTGATCGATTTCCAAAATCGCGCGCGCATCGGCGGCGGCGGTGTCGCCGGACTTGGAGAGGCAGTGGCGCGCCTCGGCAATTGCTTCGTCGATGCGGTGGAGCGCGGCGCGTCCCGATTGGCGTTTGCTCATGACTTCACCATTCCAGAATTGCGCCGCCCGCGATCTCAATCGCATAATCGGGCGTTAGCGCGCCGCGTGGTTTCGATCCGACCACGGCGTTTTGAATGATCTGATCGTCGCGCTTGTCGGCGGCGACCCGGTTGAAGACGCCCTCCGGGACCCGCACGCCCCAGGCGCTGACGCGCTTTGCGCTCTGGTCTTCCTCACTGGCGATGCGCAACGCCTGAACGCGTCCGCGCGCGTCAACCGCTTCGACGATGAGATAATAGTTGCGGATCGACGGATCATCATCGTGGACCCGGAAGACGCCGCTCATTTCCCCGGGGCGCGAGATCACGCGAACTGTCAATTCTTTCGCCAGGACATCCTCCATCGCCGCAAGCTCGTCGATGGCGCTGCGCGCGCCGCCGGCGTTCGCGGTTTCGAGGGCCGCCGCGCCGTCCTGATAAACGGTTTCAATTGCAGCCCGCGCCGCCAGCGTTTCCGCTGCGTTGAGCGCCGCGTCGCGCGCCGCGCTCAGCGATTGCGGCAACGTCTCGCCGATCTCGACGCGCTCGGCTTCGATCCGCGCCTGTCGCGGCGCTTCGTATGCGAATTGATAACTCGCCGCGCCGAACGCCGCGAGCCCGAAGACTACCGCAAAGGGCTTCAGCCAGCGATCACGGGCGATATAAAGCCTGGCGAGCCTGACGGAAAAGGTGTTTTCCGGCGGCTCATAGACAAACCGTTTTTCTTCCAGCGCCTTGACGCCGTCGCGCAAGATGCGGTCAGGCACGTCGATGCCCTGATTTTTGTAGATCTCTTTCAGGCGTTCAACGAGCGCTTGCTCGCGGGCCTCGGCGCTCAGCTCCTTGTCGAGGACGCGTTCGCGATGGCGCAGCGTATCGACGACGTCCATCGCGAGCATGACATCGTCAAAGTTGCCGGATGAAGCGTCTGCGCCGTCAACCGGGGCGATCGCGTCGGCCTCGGGCGTTCCTGTGTCGGTCGATTGCGTGGCGAGCGTGTCGCTCATGGCCGGTTCTATCAGCCCTGTTCCAGCGCAGCCGCGGCGCCCGTTTCGATCAGGTGCGCGAGGCGGCGCTTACCGTCTTCCACGGCGGTGCGAATTTCCTCGGAGTTCTCCGTCGACATTTTACGCATCTCGGCGATGATTTGCTGGCTGCGTTCCTGGTAGTTGATCACGCTTTCGACAAGCATTTTGACCGACGCCGCCGCGACCGTCGGGCCGTAACCGGCTTCGACGGCCGCTTCCTGCACCTTGCCGCCGATCTCGGAAAGGGTCTCGAGACTTTCGTTGATGCCCTTTTTCATCGCTTCGAGCGTCTGCGTCGATTCATGAAGGCCGTGCATGCCGGTGAAGGTCGCCGTCAGCGCTGTCAGAACGGTTTCGTTCGTGCCGAAAAATGAAACCGCTTGCGCATAGACCCGCTCCTTGGCGTTGGTCGTCTGCACAAGGCGCGTCATGATCACTTCGGATGTGTTGTAGCCGACAGTGATATTGTCGGCGAGGTCCTTGGCGACCTGATAGCGCTTTTCTTCCTTCTGGAGCGCGCGCAAGGCTTCGTCGCGATCAAGCTCCAGCCCGGCGCGCTCGGCCGCATCGTCGCCGGCGTAAGCGGCGACAGTGTCGACCTTGCTTTTAAGGTGCGTCTTGGCGCCGTTCAGCTTTTCTTCGGCGACATTGAGGACTTCAAGCGCCATGACCTCGGATTGTTTCAGCGCGCCGCGGAAATCACGATACGCCTCCAGAATGCGCATTTCGCGCTGCACCTGATCATCGGTGTCGCGCGCCACTTCCAGATAGAGCTCCTTGATCTTGCCAAAGCGTGTTGCGATGTCGCCTCGGGTCATTTTCATCCAGACGTTCTGGATACGCTCGATTGCACCGATTTTTCCATCGGCATACTGATCAACAAGCGCTTTTGCGTCGTCGCGAATGGAGTCAAACGCTGCGGTAATGCCTTCATAGCGATCGCCGACGGTCATGCCGGAAACCTGCTCGCGGACAACATCGTTAAAATGCGAGGCCTGATCGAGCGTGCGCGCAATCGCAGCGACGCGATCTTCGTCGAGGTCCGAAATCTGCTTTAAAAGCGCGATGATCGGGGCCGGTTCGCTGTCCTCATCCGCGAAGCCGAGCGCGCGCAGCTCGCCCATGGCGCGATCAAGATATTGTAAGGCTGTCTTGCGTTGTTGTTCCGCCATAAATCCCTCCACCAAGATCTTTGCTGATGCGCTGCGGGTCGCGCACAGGCAACATAGGCGGCGTGGGGAAAGGCGCCAAGGTCTTGACGCGGCGCGAATATTAACAATGGGCGCGGCGATGCGAGGGGCGATTGCGGCGCGGCGTTTCAGACTTCTTCGGGCTGAATCCGATGTCCGAACAGAAGATAAAGACGGCGGCGCAGCCGGTACCACAAGGTTGCGCGGTCTTCGCGCCGATTGCGGACCGGAAAGGGCGCGGCGGGAAGGTCGCATTCCAAAAATCCGCACAACGCCGCCCATCCGTCGCCGCGCGCGAGGTCCATTTCCAGAAAGTCGTCGGGCCGGTCGGCAAAATAGGACCTTACGGTCTCATTATGCGCCGTATACGTGGCGATATAGCGATCGCGGGCGCCGGTGGGCGCAGCGGCGTCGTCACCATAGGTAAAAGCGCCCATCGCTGTCGGCTCGGCGCCAAAATGCGCATCGATTGAGCGATACCAGCTCTCGGGTTCTCGTACCGTCAGAATAAATTTCGATCCGGGGAAGGCGGCGTCAAGCTGGCGAAAAAAGAGCGGCCACGGCATATCCTGCGCAGCGTCATAGTCGGCCATGGTCTCAATGCAGAGCGCAGCGCCCCGGTCTTGCAGCTGGCTGGCGCTGAGGTCGCGCCCGACAACCGCCGCCGTGCGATAACCGAGCGTCGTCAACGCGCCATAGAGCGAGGTCGTCCCTGTCTTCTGGAACCCGATGCAAAAGACTTTCGGGCGGCGTTCGGCGTTCATCGTCATGGCCGTATTCATAGCCGGAAACGATTAACCTTGCGTTAGGCCATCGCCGTGCGGCCCGCCGCGGGGGAGCGCTTTTTTGTTCGGCGATCAGAGCGAGACGGCGCGAGCGCCACCCGTCGCGGACCGCATCTCGGCGACGCCGGCGCTTTCGTGCAGCTTGCTTTCGAAAGCCTTCAGAAATTTGAAGACCAGCTGGAGGTCTTTTTCCGGCGCATTGCGTTTCAGCATCCACAGAATTTCATTAAACTGAAAGTCGCGGTAGGAGCCGAAATTGAAAAATTTCATATTCCAGGCGCCATAATACCGGTCGTTTCTGGCGCCGTCGTAAAGGCACACAACATCTTTGTGACGGGTATCGCGCACGATATTGGCAAACAGGCGCTCGATGTTTTCCGGCGGACCTTCGATAATCTGCATAAAGACGTTTTCGCTAAAACGCAGAAGTCCGGTGATCTCTCTTTTTGGGTTCTCATTGCGCGCCGTATTGAGGATCGCATTCAGATCGTCCCAGGCGAAGCCCGGTTTCGCAATGCTCGTATATGCCAGCTGCCTGATGGTCATGAGGGTCAGCGCCCGTACGCAAGTCCTGTCGTCGGCGTCCTTGGTATGGCGGCGAAGTTTCCAAGCTCCTTAATTGCGGCAAGTTGCCCGTAAAAGATCGATCAGAGACCAAAAAAATGCGTTTCATCGAGAATAGAAACATTTTTATTCAAACCTGTCCGCATCTGTCATAATCTAAATGAAGAGTATTATTCGGGAGAGACGCAATGGCGGCGCCGATCGTTTTTTTTGATATCGCGGGCGAGGATGACGCCGCTTTGCGGGCGTTTTACGCCTCAGTCTTTAACTGGCCGATTGGCGATGACGGGCGGTTTTCACTCGCGATATCGTCGCCGGTGAACGCCGCAATCCGCGCTGATCCGGCGGAAAAGCGTCTTTACATTGGCGTTCATGACGTCGCCGCGACGCTTGAGGCGGTCGAAGCGGCGGGCGGATCGGTGGATGCGCCGCGCTTTGAGGCGCCCGGCGTCGCCGTGCTGGGCCTCTTCCGCGACCCCGCCGGCAATCCCATGGGACTTGTAGAGATGGCGGGCGACGCGCCGAAAATTCCCTGAGCCTCTATTCTTGTCAGGCGTCTATCACCGCTGTTGCGTCGCAAACGGTCAGGGCTATAACCGGCGAAAGTGAAATTTTGCGCCCGGAGCCGACGCCATGAACATCCATGAATATCAAGCCAAACGCCTCTTGAAAGACTATGGCGCGCCGGTCGCGGAAGGCCGCGCCGTCTACAAGGCGCCGGACGCAGAAGCCGCCGCCAAGGAACTGCCGGGACCGCTTTACGTCGTGAAGGCGCAAATTCATGCGGGCGGGCGCGGCAAAGGTAAATTTAAGGAACCCGAAGCGGGCGAAAAGGGCGGCGTGCGGCTCGCCAATTCGCCGGCGCAAGCGGCCGAATTCGCCAAACAGATGCTTGGCGCGACGCTCGTCACCAAACAAACCGGCCCCGATGGCAAACAGGTCAACCGGATTTACATCGAAGACGGTGCGGATATCGAAACCGAGCTTTACCTCTCCGCGCTTGTCGATCGCGCGACCAGCCGCATCGCGTTCATCGCATCAACGGAAGGCGGCATGAACATCGAGGAAGTTGCGGAGGAAACGCCGGACAAGATCGTCACCATTCATGTCGATCCGGCGACCGGGATCATGCCGCACCATGGCCGCTCAGTCGCCAAGGCGCTCGGGCTTGCCGGCGCTCAGGCCAAACAATGCGGCAAGCTTGTCGCGACGCTCTACCAGGCGTTCACAGAAAAAGACATGGACATGCTGGAGATCAATCCGCTGATCGTCATGAAGGATGGCAATCTGCGCGTCCTCGACGCCAAGATCTCCTTTGACGGCAACGCGGTGTTCCGTCATCCGAACATTATGGAACTGCGGGATGAAACCGAAGAAGACCCGCTCGAGCTGAAAGCTTCCGAGTTCGATCTTTCCTACGTCAAGCTCGACGGCAATATCGGCTGCATGGTCAACGGCGCGGGCCTCGCCATGTCGACCATGGACATCATCAAGCATTACGGCGCCGAGCCCGCCAACTTTCTCGACGTCGGCGGTGGCGCGACCAAGGAAAAAGTCACCGAAGCGTTCAAGATCATCACGACCGACCCGAACGTCAAAGGCATTCTCGTCAACATCTTCGGCGGGATCATGCGCTGTGACACGATTGCGGAGGGCGTCATCGCCGCCGTCAAAGAAGTCGGCCTCGAAGTCCCGCTCGTCGTGCGCCTTGAAGGCACAAAAGTCGCGGAGGGTAAAAAACTCCTCGCCGAGTCGGGCCTCGCTATTACGCCAGCTGACGATCTGGAGGACGCTGCAGAGAAGGTGGTCGCTGCGGTGGCGTGAGGCTGTGGGCAGGGGGCGATGGGGCGCATTCGATTTCGCGGTCCCCTAATCGAATCGGAAGACTGTTCAACGTGTACCGGTCGCCGTTCGAGATTGTCGCCGTGCGTCGGCTTGGCGTGCGACCATTTCCTTCGTGTATCCCGCAAAGGCGAGGTCTGGTCTGACAAAAAGGCCGCGCGGATCGCGCGCCATTTTCATTCTTGCCGGGCCCCCGCCTGCGCGGGCGCGCGGGGGGTGTAAGTTTTTCTCTTAAGTTTGAATAAGAGAGTTGAATTTCCGCCCCGGCTTGACCGAGGCGTCCATAACGCAGTTATTTCATCCGAGCACTGTCAAACTGCAAGCAGCTCATGGCCACTTTGCTTCCGGCGGTAGGGATGACAGGATCGATTCCACATTGCCGCCGGTTTTAAGGCCGAAGGTCGTGCCGCGATCGTAGAGGAGGTTGAACTCCGCATAACGTCCGCGCCGGATCAATTGCTCTTCGCGGTCTTCGTCCGTCCACGGCGTATCCATCCGCTGGCCGACGAGAGCCGGGTAGGCGTCGAGGAAAGCCTTGCCCACATCCTGCGTGAAGGCGAAATCCTGTCGCCAGTCGCCGGTGTCGTGACGGTCGTAGAAAATGCCGCCGACGCCGCGCGGCTCGCCGCGATGGGGCAGGAAAAAATACTCATCGCACCATTTTTTGAATTTCGGAAAATAGTCCGCATGGTGCGCATCGCATGCGCTTTGAAAGCCGCCCAGAAAGGCGCGCGCATCCTCGTGGGTCTCGCTGCGATAGCGGTCGAGCATGGGGTTGAGGTCGCCGCCGCCGCCAAACCAGCACTTTTTCGTGACGATCATGCGGGTGTTGAGATGTGCGGCGGGGGCATGGGGATTGCGCGTGTGAGCGATCAGCGACACGCCTGAAGCCCAAAACCGCGGGTCTTCATCGGCGCCCGGGATTTGTTTGCGGAATTCTTCGGAAAACTCGCCATAGACCGTCGAGGTATGAATCCCCGCCTTTTCAAAGACGCGGCCGTGCAACATCGACATGACGCCGCCGCCCTGATCATTGTCAGCCTCGCCGCGGTTCCACGGCGTGCGCTCAAACCGGCCGGCGGGCCGGTCGGCATAAGGCGCGCCGGCGGCGTCTTCGAGCGCTTCAAACGCAGCGCAAAGCCCATCGCGCAGGGTCTCGAACCAGGCCTTGGCGGCGGCTTTTTTCTCTTCAATCGGCGCGGCGGCGGCGGGCAGGGCGGCCGGCGGCAGATTGGCGGAAAGATCAGAGCTGGCGGCGGCGGACGCAGTGGTGTCAGTCATGGCATGCCTCTTAGGTCGGTTACGCGCCGCAATCAATTCGCTGCGGGCCAGCCGATCTGGCGGCGGGCTTCGGCGAGCGCCACGGCGGCGGCGACGGCCATATTGAGCGAGCGCGCTTCCGGGGCCATGGCGATCCGGACAGCGCAATCGGCGCACGCGCGCACGGCGTCGGGCACGCCGCTCGACTCGCGCCCGATCAGGATCGTGTCGTCGGCGCGAAAGGCGAGATCGGTATGGGCGCTTTCGGCTTTTGTGGTCATCAGAACGAGCCGGCCCCGCGGCTGCGCCGTGAAGGCCCGCCAACTGTCATGGAGGCTCGGCTTGGCGATCAGCTGGTAGTCCATCGCCGTTCGGCGCAGCGCTTTGTCGGACAGGGGAAATCCACACGGCCCGATGATATCGAGTCCCGCCCCAAAACAGGCGGCGACGCGCACGGCCGCCCCGACATTGGCGGCGATTTCGGGCTGAAACAGGGCAAGATGCATGGTCGACAAAAATCGAATCCGGCGATAGACCCCGGTGTTAACAGACCGTAAATAGAGTGAGCCCGCTTTGGGCGTACTGGGTGCGCAATTTTTCTGGTGCGGCGATGCTGCGCCCGGGGTTTCGCGACGCTGGGACGCACTTCGCACTTAATACGATCTGGGCCATATGGAGCGTCGTAAAAGGCGTGTGAGAAAGTTGCAATGCATTCCTGCGCTTTCTCAATCATTTAGAAGAATATTCGGGACCTCGTCATGACCGTCACGCAAGACCAGCTGGAAGAAGAACCGACCCGGCGCGATTTCATTCATCTCCTCGCCGCCGGCATGTCCGGCATGGCGGTTGTCGGCATTGCGGTGCCGCTCGTCGATCAGATGAACCCGGACGCGTCCGTGCGCGCGCTCTCCACGAAAGAAGTCGACATCGCATCGCTCTCCGAGGGCGAGGCGATCAAAGTCTTCTGGCAGGGCAAACCTGTCTTTATTCGTCACCGGACGGCCGAAGAGATCGCCGCCGCCGAGGAAACGCCGATAAGCGCCCTGAAAGACGATGAAGCGCGCAACGCGAATATAGCCGCCGGCGATGAGGCGAGCGACGTCAACCGGGTAATCAACCCGGCGTATATGGTCGTCGTCGGCGTCTGCACGCATCTTGGCTGTGTGCCGCTCGGCTCTGATCAGGGCGATAATCGCGGCGATTATAATGGCTGGTTCTGTCCATGCCACGGCTCGCACTACGATACGTCGGGCCGTATCCGCAAAGGCCCGGCGCCGGAAAATCTCGCCGTGCCGCCTTATGAATTCCTCACCGACACCGTCATCAAAATCGGCTAACAATACCCGTCAGGAGCGTCAGCGATGGCTCACGAATCTACGTACAATCCCGGAACAGGCGTTGAGAAGTGGCTCGACAAGCGATTGCCCGTCGTCCGCCTCATGTATGACAGCTTTGTCGATTTTCCGACGCCGAAGAACCTGAATTATTGGTACACCTTCGGCGGCATCCTCGCGATCTGCCTGGTCGTGCAAATCGTCACCGGCATCGTGCTTGCGATGCATTATGTGGCGCATGTCGATCTCGCGTTCGACAGCGTTGAACATATTATGCGCGACGTGAATTACGGCTGGCTGATCCGGTATGTGCACGCCAATGGCGCATCGATGTTCTTCCTTGCGGTCTATCTGCACATGTTCCGCGGCCTTTATTATGGTTCCTATAAGGAGCCGCGCGAGATGCTCTGGATTCTCGGCGTCATCATCTTCCTTTTGATGATGGGCACCGCCTTCATGGGCTACGTGTTGCCGTGGGGGCAAATGTCCTTCTGGGGCGCAACGGTCATTACCGGCCTGTTTGGCGCGATCCCTTATGTCGGCGAGCCGATCCAGACACTGCTGCTCGGCGGTCCGGCGGTTGATAATGCAACGCTGAACCGGTTCTTCTCACTGCATTATTTGCTGCCGTTCGCGATCGCAGGCGTCGTCGTTCTGCACGTCTGGGCGCTTCATATCCCCGGCAACAACAACCCGACGGGCGTTGAAGTCAAAGACGTGAAGAAAGACACGGTGCCGTTTCATCCGTACTACACCGTGAAAGACGGCTTCGCGATTGCGGTCTTCCTCGTGTTGTTTGCGGCATTTGTCTTTTATTTCCCGAACAGCCTCGGCCATCCGGATAACTACATTCCCGCGAACCCGCTTTCGACGCCGGCCCATATTGTGCCGGAATGGTACTTCCTGCCGTTCTACGCGATCTTGCGGGCGATCACGTTCGATATCGGACCGATTTCGTCGAAGCTCGGCGGCGTTCTGGCGATGTTCGGATCAATCGCGGTTCTGTTTGTCCTGCCTTGGCTCGACACGTCGAAAGTTCGGTCCATGCGCTACCGCCCGATTGCGAAATTATGGTTCGTCCTGTTCGTGATCGTGTGTCTTGCGCTCGGTTATCTTGGCGGTAAGCCCGCGGAAGGCTCTTACGTGTTGTTCGCGCAGATTTGCACGCTTTATTACTTCGCGTTCTTCCTCGTCATCCTGCCGCTTCTAGGCATTCTGGAAACGCCGAATGCGCGGCCGAAATCAATTGCGCAGGCGGTCCTCGATCAGAAATCGCCGTTCTCGAGCGGCAAGCCCACCGACCGACAACCGGCGCCCGACGCCGTGCCAGCGGAGTAACCTCATGATCCGTTCACTGTTAATCCTGGCGGGGGCCGCGTCCCTCGCTATTGCCGGCCCGGCGCTCGCCGCCGGCGGCAAGACCAAAGAGTTGAAAAAAGTCGACTGGCACTTTTCCGGCCCGTTCGGCACATTTGACGACGAAGCGCTTCAGCGCGGTTATCAGGTCTATTCAACGGTCTGCGCCGGTTGTCATGCGCTTGACCAGATCGCATTCCGTAATCTTGGCCAGAAGGGCGGTCCCTACGAGCTGCAGTCCTGTCCTGAAGGCGTGCCGGATAACGTCGATTGTTCGAACCCGAATGAAAACCCTGTGGTCAAGGCGATCGCAGCGAATTTTCAGGTTGAAGACGGTCCCGATGATTTCGGCGATATGTTCCAGCGCGCAGCATTGCCGTCGGATTATTTCCCGAAACCCTTCCCGAACGAACAGGTAGCCCGTCTCGCCAATGGCGGGGCGTTGCCGCCTGATTTGTCGCTGATCACCAAAGCCCGCCCGCACGGTCCGGACTATGTCTACAGCCTTTTGACCGGTTATGTGGATGCGCCGGAAACCGTGACCGTCGCGCCCGGGCAATACTATAATCCGTATTATCCCGGCGACATGTCACAAAATCTGAAGCCTGAATATATCGATGCCGAGGGCCACCCTGTTAAAGACGTCGAGGTGCCTTACGGCGGCGTGTTCGCGATGGCGCAGCCGCTCTACGACGGCAGCGTCAGCTATGAAGACGGCTCGCCTGAGACGGTTGAGCAATACGCCAAAGACGTCGTTGAATTCCTGACCTGGGCCGCAGAGCCGAAGCTTGAACAGCGCAAGAAACTCGGCGTCATCACGCTGGCTTACCTTCTGATTCTGACCGGTATTCTTTATTGGTCCTATCGCGAGATCTGGTCGAACGTCGAACACTAAGGCCGTAAATCCGGCCTCCACGCCGATTAAGCCCGCCAGCACGATGGATGTTGGCGGGCTTTTTCGTGTTCTGGTCTTTCTTATTTTGGTGCAGGCGCGCCCTGTTTCGCAGCGTTTGGGGTCTTTTGCAGCCATTGCGGCCGTTTGCGTAAAGCGTGCGTTAAGCCTCGCGACGATACAACCGTCTCATGTCGATCCTGTTTGCCATGATGGCGCTGCAATCGCTCCCCGAGGCCGCTTTTGCGCGCCACGCGCCGCCTTCCTATTACGAGGCGCTGATGGCGATCCAGGGCGAGTTCGTCGGCCGCGTGAACGCCACGTCCTATCGCTATCAACCCAACGTGAGCACGGCGAACCCGCGTTTTCCGGTCGACATTCATCTTTTCAGCTGTGAATTCAACGCCGATCGGCGCCTGACGGGCTTTGAAGGCATCACGCCCACCTATGCGGGCTACGACTGCATTGTCGATATCTATCCGCTCGGCAATCCAAAATATCAGGTGTACGGATTTTTCTATTATACCGGGCTTGAGTGGCGCTATTACGGCACCCTCCTTGAGGGGCTCGTAATTCAGGCCGATCGCTATGGCGACGATCAGATCAAGAGCGCTCGCTCGGCGAAAGAGGGCGCCATCACCTATGACGGCCAGCCCTTTGGGACGAGCATCATTGACAATCCCTATAACGATATTCTGGACCGCTATGAAAACCCGGCCGCGCGGCGCAGCACGCTCGGCCGCGAAGGCGACTTTTAAGCGTTAAACCGGAACAACATAACGTCGCCGTCTTCGACGATGTATTCCTTGCCTTCAAGACGCATTTTGCCGGCGTCTTTGGCGCCGCTTTCACCGCCGAGCGCGACATAGTCTTCATAGGTAATGGTTTCTGCACGAATGAAACCGCGTTCGAAATCGGTATGGATAACGCCGGCGGCCTGCGGTGCGGTGGCTCCGGCTCTGAACGTCCAGGCTCGGGCCTCTTTGGGGCCTGCGGTGAAATAGGTCTTGAGGCCGAGCAACGCGAAGCCTTCGCGGATCAGGCGGTTCAGACCGGGCTCTTCCAGACCCAGCGTTTCCAGATACTCGCTCTGTTCGTCGTCGTCGAGCTGCGCGAGTTCGGCTTCGATCTTGGCTGAGATCACAATGCTGGCGGCGCCTTCTTCGGCGGCGCGCGCCGCAACGCGTTCGGCGTACGCATTGCCCGTCGCCGCGGCGTCCTCGTCGACATTGGCGACAAAAAGAACCGGCTTGGTGGTCAGAAGCTGGAGGCCTTTCCATGCTTTGGCGTCGTCAGCGTCAATGTCGACGGTCCGCGCCGGTTTGCCGCCACGCAGCGCTTCAAGCGCCTTGTCGACGAGGACGAGTTCGGCTTTGGCGTCCTTGTCCTGACCGCGCACTTTTTTCTCAAGATTGACGCGGCGCTTTTCCAGGCTCTCAAGATCGGCCAGCATTAACTCGGTCTCGACGACTTCAAAATCGGCAATCGGATCGATCGCGCCGGCGACATGCGTAATGTCGTCGTCGTCAAAGCATCGCAAAACGTAAACGACAGCGTCGACTTCGCGGATATTGGCGAGAAACTGATTGCCAAGGCCTTCGCCTTTCGACGCGCCTTTGACGAGCCCGGCAATATCGACAAACTGCATCCGCGCCGGCACGACATTGGCTGACTGCGCGATTTCGGCCAGCTTGAACAATCGCGGCTCAGGGACCGCCACATCGCCGACATTCGGCTCAATCGTGCAAAACGGATAATTCTCCGCCTGCGCCGCCGCGGTTTTTGTGAGCGCATTGAAAAGCGTCGACTTGCCTACGTTTGGAAGGCCGACAATGCCGCATTTAAATCCCATCGGGTTAATCCTTTAACTGACCGTTTTGGCCAAACAGTTTTGACAGGGCCTCGCCGAGCGCGCCCTTCGGTTTTTGGGCGGGCGATGATTGCGAAGGCGCGTTCAGGGGCGGCGCTTGTGCGGCGGTTTTTTTATCATCCGCTTTTTTCGTCTTCTCGCCTGCAGGCTTTGAGCTTGCGCGCGTCTCGTTTGCCCGCTTTGGGCTCGCGCCGCGCTTGCGCCCTGCGTCACTCTCACCGTTAAGCTCAAGGGCAAGCTCTGAGAGAAAACGCGGCTTGTCCGTCGCCAGCCACGGCGCTGTCACCGCCATCGCGTCCAGAAGGTCGCCAAGCCATACCTCATCGGCTTTGGCGAAATTTCCGAGCACATAGCCGGAGACTTTTGATTTGTGCCCCGGGTGACCGATCCCGATCCGCACCCGCTGGAAGTCGTTGCCAAGATGGGCGTCGATTGACCGGATGCCGTTATGTCCGGCGGCGCCGCCGCCGGTCTTTATCTTCACTTTGCCGGGTGCGAGATCGAGCTCGTCGTAAAAGACAATAACGTCCTCAGAGGGAACTTTGAAAAACTGAGCAGCCTCGCGCACGCTGCGCCCGGACTCGTTCATGAAGGTGAGGGGCTTTAGGACCATCGCCTTTTGCCGGCCGGCGGGCGTATCGAACGCGCCTTCGCGGATCAGGCCCCTGAACTTCTCGCGGGCCGGCGAAAAGCCATGCCTGTCCGCAATGGCGTCGACTGCCATAAAGCCGACATTGTGGCGATGGCGTGCGTATTTTTCGCCGGGATTGCCGAGACCGACCAGGATCAGCATAGAGCGCGGCGCCTTTCGCTATGGCGATCTGAAACGCGCGGGGGCGGGCGATGAAGTGTTGCGGCGAGACCGACCGGAGAGGCGTTGCGCGAGGCGTGCGCTCGGGCGAGGCTCGCGCGCGGCTTATCCCTCGTCGCTTTTGTCCTCGCCGTCGCCAGCTTCCGCAGACGCTTCGCCGTCCGCCGCGGCCTCGGCGTCCGCCGCGTCTTCTTCCTGTTCGGCCGACTTGACCGCAGACGGCGCCGCGATGGTCGCAATGGTGAAGTCGCGATCGGTGATCGTCGGCTCAACGCCGTCCGGCAAACTGACGTTCGAGATGGTCAGCGTGTCGCCAATATCGAGGCCGGTCACATCAAGCTCGAAATATTCCGGAATAGCTGTCGCCGGCGCGTAAACTTCAACCGCATACCGAACAACGTTCAAGACGCCGCCGCGCTTCAGGCCGGGGCTTTCTTCTTCATTGGCAAACCGCACCGGCACTTCAACATCGATCCGGGTGTTCTCATCGACGCGCATGAGATCGACGTGAACGGGGAATCCCATGACAGGATCAATCTGCACGTCGCGCGCGATTACGGGCTGTTGGCCGTCTTCGCCGACGACGTCGATTTTGGCGAGGCGTGCATTCATGCGCCCGGCCTGATAGGCGTTGTTCACCTGATTGAACTTCAGCTTGATCGCCACAGGATCGCCGCCGCTGTAAAGCACGCCGGGGACCCAGCCCTCGCGGCGAACCGCACGCGCGCCGCCGGTGCCTGTTCTCTGGCGGACTTCGCAATCAAAAATATCTACTTCAGCCATGGCGAATAACCTGCTCTAGTCTTTGGCGGGGCGGCTCTTTAAGCGCCCGCGCGATGCGTGAAATCTCGTGCGAGCGCGGTCTATTAGAGGAAAGACGGCGCCATAGCAAGCGCCCAGAAAAGGCGCCAAGACGGGGTCGCCTGAAAGGAATTTATCGGCGATGTTTACGGGCCATTACGGGCCCGCGGCGGCCGCCGCGGGAGCGCGCATCAAGCTCTGGCACGCTGTCTTGGCGGTCCAGTTTTTGGACCTTTTGTGGGCCCCGTTTATCCTCCTCGGGATCGAGCGCGCGCGCATTGCGCCGGGGATCACCGCCGCGAGCCCGCTTGATCTTTATCACATGCCCTGGACGCATTCGCTTGCGATGGCGGTTTTCTGGAGTGCGATTGCAGCAGCGCTTTATCGCGCGTTCTGGCCGAAGGCGGGGACCGGCGCCGCCGTCCTGATCGGCGGGCTCGTTTTTTCCCACTGGATCGCCGATTTCATCACCCACAGACCCGATCTTGCTTTGTGGATCGGCGGGCCGCGCGTCGGTCTCGGGCTTTGGAACAGCCTCGCGCTGACGCTCTTGGCCGAACTCGGCCTGCTGGCCGCCGGCGTCGTGATTTTCGCTGTCCGGATGAGGCCAAACCCTGGACGGAGAGGGCGGGCGATCGCCGCGCTGGCCGTGTTCCTGGTTGTGGCCGCAGGGTTGCAACTCTACGGGGCCGTCGCGCCGCCGCCTCAGACCATCGAGATCTTCGCCGGAATGGGCCTTTTCGCATTCGCGCTCTTTGCCGTTCTGGCGGCGGGCGTCGACGCGACATGGGGTCCGCGCGGGCTGCCGGGCCCTCAGGCCTTGTCGTCGTCCTCATAGTCTGGCCAGGCGGCGGCAAGAAACGCGTTATAAAGCTTCGCAAGATCTGTCGATTGCGGGCTTTCAGCCTGAGCGGTCTTTAGCGCCGCAAGATTGGCTTTCACGCTTGACCGGTCGCGCCGGGCAACCGGTCCGGTCATGGAGTTTTCCGGCGCCGCCGCAAAGCGATCGACAACGCTCGTGAAATACGCCCGCAACACCGCCGCCATATCGGGGGCCTTCGCGTTATCTCCTGCTTTTTCGCCTTCCATCTCGAACCGCGTGCGGAAGGCCTTGGCCGTTTCATTCCAGACAAACGCCGAGAAATTTCCGCTGATCACCGCGAGCGCGTGATAATAAGCGCGGTCTTCAGCTGCCACCGTGAATGTCAAATTCTCCGCTTGCGGAAAAATATCCCTGAAAGCCGCCTGGCCGGGCGCGCAAGCGAAGGCGATCGACCGAAGATCGTCAAAGTTTAAGATATCGTCAGGAAACGAATAAAGCGGATGATAGGAATTGACGCCGCGCAGCGTCGCCGCGCCCGAAAAGTGCGCGAGCGGCCTGTCGCCTGCGACGGGCGCCCAGCGCGCGCGCCAGGCCTCCAGCGCATCGTCGGGAACCGCCGCGAGCACGATATCGCAGGCGATGATCGCGTGCTCGCACCGCCCGGGGCGTTCTTCAGCGTCCGCGCGCGACAACACCGTTACATCATGTCCGAGCGCACGCAGATAATGCGCCATATTCCGCCCGACGCGGCCCGGACCAAAAAGGGCGTAGGTCTTTTTTAATGTCTGGCGCATGCGCGTCGCCTGCGTTGCTATTCCGGTCGTCTTCAGGGCTCCGTTCTTAAGCGCGATAAAGCCGGCGCGAAACCCGCTCGCGCGCGCTTCGACGTTAAAGGCGCCGCTTTCGGGATTTGCCCGCGATCCATGTGGCGCTATAGTTTTACGTGGGTATTGGGTGGCGAATGAGGGGTTTAAAGCCGTCATGGCCGAACACGACATCAGGCATTCTGCGGGGGCGCGGGCCGGCGAGCGCGCCGGACACGCGGTAAGCGCGCTCGCCTTCATCGCGATGACGGCGCTTTGGGCCTATATCGTGCGCAACGACCCTTATTACTCTTCGGTGCAGGTCTTCGGCGTGACGTTGCCCGTCAAAACGGCCGGGTATCTCACAATATTGCCGCTGACCGGGTACATCATCGGCCGCTGGCGCTACCGGTCTGCGCCGCGCCGTGCCGCGTTGCCGGCGCTCGCCTCCGCCTTGGCCGGCGTTCTCCATTTTCTTTATTCCCATATCCTTTTGGTGCTCTTCACCGGGGCTGTCGCTGTGCGGACTTTCGTCGGCTGGGATATGGACGAGGCGGTCCGTTCGATCGACGATCGCTTGTTCGATATTGCGGCGCGTTTCGCCCCTTGGGTCTCGGCCTATCTCGCCGGGTTTTCGATAGGCCGCTTTTTCGGCGCGCATGCGGCAGGCCTGGCCGCCGCACCGCACGCCTCTGACCTGGCTTTCGAAGCCATTGGCGGCCCTGGCGACCGGCGCGCCCATGGCGATGAACGCGCAGAGCCTGTCGTCGCCCGGAAAGGCGACGTCGCGCGCAAAAAGCCGCCGCCAGCAGATCGGCTCGATCGCGTCCAGCTGGAAGAGGCCGCGCCCGTCCGCGATCCGAACCGCAAACCCGGCCGTGTGAAAAAGCCCTCAAGCGCCGGCGCAAAAGATCTCAAAGAATATCGTCCGCGCTACTCCCGGCTGCGATAAACGCGGCGGAAAAGCCGTGTCCGGCTCTTGAAAGTCCTTGCCGTCGGGCATTTTGGGCGTGGGAAATTTTCGGCTTGAAAAAAGAACAAAAGGAGAATATAGAACAAAACAGGAACCGAAATCAGAACGCTGACGGAGCTGCACCATGAACGACGAGAGGCTTTTGGAAAACGAGACATTGCGGGACGCCATGGGACTCGGCGTACTCATATTGGTTATTGCCGCCTCTCAGCTTTGGGGCGCTTTGCTCGGCGCCTGAGCGTGGCGGCGGGCGCGCAAGGGACGCTTTGACAGGCGTCTTTCGCCTTGATGCGTCCGCGCATTGATCTTCGCGGGCGGGCGGCGGCGCATCGGAAGGGTTTTGTGTGTCGGACTTCGTTCATCTTCATCTGCACTCCGCTTATTCGCTTTCCGAAGGGGCGATCCCTGTCAGTGCGCTGAGAGACTTGTGCGTCAAGGCCGCAATGCCGGCAGTGGCGGTGACCGATACGAATAATTTGTTTGGCGCGCTTGAGGCCTCGGAGGTGTTGAGCGCCGCGGGCGTGCAACCGATTACTGGTCTGCAGCAGGGGTTCGATATCGAGGTCTTGCGCGATGTTGAGGCGAAAACAGCGCGTGCGCCGTCGCTTGTGTTGCTTGCGCAAAATGAGGCCGGCTACCAGAATCTGATGAAGCTGACGAGCGCGGCGTTTTTGCGTTCAGCGCGCGAGGATGAGCCGTCGGCCGCGCTTTCCTGGCTCGATGACCATCACGACGGCCTGATCTGCCTGACCGGCGGCTATGACGGCCCGCTCAACCGGCTGGTGCGCGCCGGCCGCGCGGAGGAGGCCGATCGGCTTTTAAGCGCGCTTTCCGCACTCTTTAAAGATCGTCTCTATATCGAGGTGCAGCGCCACAATGGCCGCAACGGCGCTGACGAGGAAGAATGGTTGCTCGATCGCGCCTATGGATCGTCCTTGCCGATCGTTGCGGCCAATGAGCCCTATTTTCCGTCCCGGGACGATTATGAGGCCCATGACGCGCTTCTTTGTATCGCCGAAGGCGCTTATGTGCATCAGGATGAGCGCCGTCAGGTGACGCCTGACCATTACTTCAAGACGGCGAGCGAAATGAGCGTTCTTTTCGCCGATCTGCCGGAGGCGATATCGACGAGCATTGATGTCGCGAGGCGCTGTGCGTTCCGGCCGCGCACGCATCCGCCGATTCTTCCGCAATTCGTCGACGGCGCCGACGGCGAAGATCAGGAAACGGCGCGCGCTCTCGAAGCGCGCGAGCTTGAGCGTCAGGCGCAGGAGGGGCTGCGCGCCCGGCTTTTGGAAAATCCGCTTGCTGAAGAAGAAAGCGTCTACTGGGAACGGCTCGAGCGGGAGCTTTCGATCATTAACGAAATGGGTTTTCCCGGATACTTTCTGATCGTCGCCGATTTCATAAAATGGGCGAAGGCGCAGGATATTCCGGTCGGCCCCGGGCGCGGATCGGGCGCCGGCTCGCTTGTCGCGTGGGCGTTGACCGTTACCGATCTCGACCCGCTTCGCTTTGGGCTGTTGTTTGAGCGCTTTTTGAACCCTGAGCGCGTATCGATGCCCGATTTCGACGTCGATTTCTGTCAGGATCGTCGCGACGAAGTCATTCACTATGTTCAGGACAAATATGGCGCGGACCGCGTCGCGCAGATCATCACCTTTGGAAAGCTGCAGGCCCGGGCGGTTTTGCGCGATGTCGGGCGGGTGCTCGGCATGCCGTTCGGACAGGTCGACCGGATTTGCAAACTGGTGCCGAACAATCCCGCCAACCCGGTCACGCTCAGCGAAGCGATCGAAACCGAGCCGCGCCTGAAAGAAGAACAGGCGCGCGAGGAAGCGGTTGCGGCGCTGATTGAAAAAGCGCTGAAACTCGAGGGGCTCTATCGTCACGCGTCGACGCACGCGGCCGGGGTGGTGATCGGCGACCGGCCGCTTGACGAGTTATCCCCGCTTTATCGCGACCCGCGCTCGGATATGCCGGCGACGCAATTCAATATGAAATGGGTCGAGCCTGCCGGCCTGGTGAAGTTTGATTTTCTCGGGCTGAAAACGCTGACGGTGATCGACAGGGCGGTCGCTTTCGTCAATGCGGAAAGAGCGCCCGGCGCCGATGCGCTGGAAGCCGATAAAATGCCGCTCAATGATGACGCGACATTCGCGATGTTGGGCGAGGGCGCGGCGGTCGGCGTGTTCCAGCTTGAAAGCGCCGGCATGCGGGCCACCTTGCGTGCGATGAAGCCCGACAGCCTTGAGGACATTATTGCGCTCGTCTCGCTCTACCGTCCGGGGCCGATGGAGAATATCCCCACCTATATCGACCGCAAACAGGGGCTGGAAGAGCCAGACTATCTTCATCCCAAACTCGAAGGGGTCCTCAAAGAGACCTACGGCGTCATCATCTATCAGGAACAGGTGATGCAGATCGCGCAGATCCTGTCCGGCTATTCGCTGGGCGAGGCCGATCTTCTGCGCCGCGCGATGGGCAAGAAGAAAAAAGAGGAGATGGACAAACAGCGCAAGCGCTTTGTCGACGGCGCGGTCGAACGCGGCGTCGAGGCTGCAAAAGCCTCATCCATCTTCGATCTGGTCCAGAAATTCGCCGGCTACGGCTTTAACAAATCCCACGCTGCGGCGTACGCCTATATCGCGTATCAGACGGGCTATTTAAAAGCGAACCATCCGGCCGCCTTGCTCGCCGCGTCGATGTCGCTTGATCGTGCAAATACGGACAAACTCGCCGTCTTTTTGAAAGAGGCCAAGCGCAGCGACGTTGAGGTTCGTGCGCCGCATATCAATGTGTCGCAAACCGATTTCTCCGTCGAAAAAGGCGCAATTCTATACGGCCTGTCGGCGGTGAAAAATGTCGGCGAGGCGGCGATGGCCGAAATCGTTGATGAGCGCGGCAAATCTGGACCGTATACGGATGTCTTTGATTTTGCCGAGCGGGTCAATTTACGCGCCATTGGCAAGCGGGCGATGGAAAATCTGGCGCGGGCCGGCGCTTTTGACGGGCTTGTCCGCTCACGCGCCGCCGCCCTGCAGGCCGCCGACATGCTGATCAAATATTCCGCCAGCGTTTTTGAAGAGCGCGCCAGCGATCAGGGCGGTCTTTTCGATCTCGCTGGACCCGCCGGCGCGCCTGGCGGTTTGGAGCGCCCGCGCATGCCCGACTGCGACGCCTGGCCGCCGCTGGAACAGTTGAACGAAGAGCGCGCCGCCCTTGGGTTTTACTTCAGCGGTCACCCGCTTGACGACTATGAAAAAGAGCTCATTCGCCTCAAAGCGGTGACTTGCGCGGAAGCCGAGGCGCGCGCCAAAGACGGACGCATCGGCGCCACGATCGCCGCTGTTGTGCGCGCGGCGCGTTTTCGCCGCTCCAAAGCGGGCAAACCGTTTGCCTGGGTTGAATGCTCCGACGCCGCCAGCGAGTTTGAAGTAACGGTATTTTCCGAGGTGCTGAACGCCAACAGGGACCTTTTTGAGCCCGGCGCCTTGTTGTTGCTCGCCGTGACCGCGGAGGACCGCGATGGGGAGGTGCGGTTCACGGTCGAAGGCGTCAGGCCGCTCGATATGGCGGCGGCGCAGACCACGTCTCAGTTGCGTATTTCAGTGTCATCTGAAAGCGCCCTCGAGCGCGTCAAAAAACGGTTGTCGGCGGTCAAGCCCGCCGCGCGCTCGGAGGCGGGCGAGGTTATTGTGCGGCTGCGGCTCTTTGAGACCGGCCGCGAGGTTGATATCGACCTTGGGGTCGAGGCGGCTTGTACGCCGGCCATGCGCGGCGCCCTCAAATCGGTCGAAGGCGTCAGCGATGTGGAGTTGATCTGATCGCCTGTCCTGATCGCCTTGCCTGGTCGTCTGATCTGGGTCCGAGCGATGAAGGGCTTTGCCGCGGCCTGAGCCCGGGGCGGGCCGCAAACCGCCAAACAGGCGCGAACAAAAAGGCGCAATGTGGGGGCTCTGGTCGGCGGCTATGGTGAAAATCGCCGCGGCGCCGCTTGAATTCCCTGAAAAGCCTGTTATTCACCCGCCCATCTCTCACGCATCGCGTCCTCGGTGATCGGGTGGTCCTGCTTTAAGGGCCGTGCTTATTTCAGGCCCCGGCTAAGGCGATGCGGCGGAACAACCGAAGGAGCACACAAATGGCGTTGCCGGAATTTTCCATGCGCCAGCTGCTGGAAGCTGGCGTGCATTTTGGTCACCAGACCCACCGTTGGGACCCAAAGATGAAGCAATACATCTTTGGCGATCGTAACGGCATTCATATCGTTGATCTGTCACAAACCGTCCCGCTCCTGCATCAGGCGCTCGTGAAAATTCGCGAAGTCGTCGCCGGCGGCGGGCGCGTTTTGATGGTCGGCACCAAACGCCAGGCGCAGGCGCCGATCGCAGAGGCTGCGCAACGGTGCGCGCAGTATTTCATGAATGTGCGCTGGCTCGGCGGCACACTGACAAATTGGGAAACGATCTCTGCTTCAATACGCCGACTGAAAGACATGGAAGAGCGTCTCGACAGCGGCGGCGCAGGCCTCACCAAGAAGGAGCAGCTTCAGCTGACGCGCGAGCGCGAAAAACTGGACGCATCGCTCGGCGGCATCCGCGAACTTGGCGGCCTGCCCGATCTTCTGTTTGTGATTGATGTTAAAAAAGAACAGATCGCCATCAAGGAAGCCAAAAAACTCGGCATTCCGGTCGTTGCGGTTGTCGACACCAACTGCGATCCCGACGGCGTTGACTTTGTCATTCCGGGTAATGACGACGCGTCGCGCGCGATTTCGCTTTATTGTAATCTTGTCGCCGACGCCGTGATCGACGGTATTTCGGAAAGTCAGTCGGCGCTTGGCGTTGATCTTGGCGCAATGGAACAAGCCCCTGTGGAGCCGGCTGTTGCGGAAGCGCCGCCGGCGGAGGCGGCCGCTGAAGCAGCGCCGGCAGGCGAGCCGACGACAGAAGAAGCGTCGGCCTAAAGCGAACGGCTGTTCAGGGCCGGCTGGTTGAATTGCGGCGGCGCGCTTCCATATAACGAACGAACGCCAACGCCCGGCCGCGCCTTATTTTGCTGAGCCGGGCGATCCGTTCATCCGGCTTTCGCAAAACTGTCATTGGGCCGCCCCGGCGCCGCGCGCGATGGGCTGGCCGCAACACGGGTCCGGCGCGCAACTGCGATGGCGCCGCGGCGCGAATGAAACAAGTGTCGGTTCGAATGTCGGTGGGCGACGCCGCGAATAATAAGACCGGCGCAGGCGGGAACGAGAAAAAGTCTACGCGCCCTCGGCGCGCGAACAGGTAAGGAGATTGTAAGATGGGTCAGATCACAGCGGCGATGGTTAAACAGCTGCGCGAGACCACTGGCGCGGGCATGATGGATTGCAAGACTGCGCTGAACGAAACCGGCGGCGACATGGACGCGGCTGTTGACTGGTTGCGCAAGAAAGGTCTTGCGAAGGCCGCCAAAAAATCCGGGCGGACGGCGAGCGAGGGCCTCGTCGTCGTTGCGGTTGAGAACGCCGGCGCCGGCGCCAAGGGCGTCGCTGTTGAGGTGAATTCTGAAACGGATTTCGTCGCGCGCAATGAATTGTTCCAGAAGATGGTCAGCGAGATCGCGGCCGCGTCGTTGTCGACCGACGGATCGATCGACGCGACGCGCGCGGTTGATTTTCCCGGCGCCGGCAAATCGGTCGAGGATCATGTTGCGGAAATGGTCGGCCAAATTGGTGAAAACATGACCGTGCGCCGCTCCAACGGCATCGCCGTCGATGAAGGCGTCGTCGCTCATTATATTCACGGCGCGGCCACCGACAGCGCTGGCAAAATCGGTGTTCTTGTCGGCCTGAAATCGGCCGGCGACAAAGCCAAGCTCGCCGATCTGGGCAAGAAAGTCGCCATGCACGTTGCGGCGGCGCGCCCGCTCGCGGCGACTGTTGATGATCTTGATGCGGATGTTGTCGCGCGGGAAAAAGACGTTCTCGCCGATCAGGCGCGCGCCTCGGGCAAGCCGGAAGAAATCATCGCCAAGATGGTCGAAGGGCGGCTGCGGAAATTCTACGAAGAATCAGTTCTCCTGGAACAGGTCTTCGTGATGGACGGCGAGACCCGCGTCGGCAAGGTCATCGACAACGCGGCCTCTGACGTCGGGGCGCCGGTTGAGCTTGTCGGCTTTGTCCGCCTTGAGCTCGGCGAAGGCGTTGAGAAATCGGATGACGAAGACTAGGCGTGAGCACCCTTACGCAGATGTCGATTTGACAGAAAAACGGACGCTGACCGGCGTCCGTTTTTTCGTTTCAAAGGAGCAACGGCCATGGCGGCGATCAGTGATTTTACTTTTTTTCATCCGCTCCGCGTTCGCTGGGCCGAATGCGACGCGCAGGGCATCGTCTTCAACGTCAATTATTTCCTCTATTTCGATGTCGCGATGACCGAATATTTGCGCGCCATGGGCGTTGAGGGCGCGAGCATGCTGGAATTTTTCACCGTCCGTGCGGAAGCAGACTATCGCGGCTCGGCGCAGTTCGATGAAGAAATCGAAATCGGCGTGCGGGCTGCGCGCCTCGGCCGGACGTCCATGACGTTTGAGATGATTATCGTGCGCGGCGGCAAGGTTCTCACTGAAGGCGCCATGACCTATGTGAACACGGAAAAAGATACAAAAACGCCATGCCCATTGCCCGAGGCGTTTACGGCGACCATCTTGGATTTCGAGAAGACGGCGCCGCAAACCCGGGCGCACGCCTGATCGATCGGGGCCGGCTGACCGCCAGTCCTCGTGTCGCCGCGACAAGACCGGAGCGCCGCTATGAAAAAGATCAACATTCCCGCCGCGTTCGGCAAAATTCCTGAGACGTGGTCGCCGCATATCGCCGGCGCCGTCAACTCCCAGGAGGTGCGCATCGCGCGGATCGACGGCGCCTTCGACTGGCACGCCCATCAGGACGGCGACGAGGCGTTTTTTGTGATCAGAGGCGCTTTTTCGATGGGGCTGCGCCGCGACGGGCGGGAGTGGGAAGAGGCGATGGAGGAAGGCGACTTCCTTGTGGTGCCCGCGGGCGTTTCCCACCGGCCGGTGGCTGAAAAAGAATGCTGGATATTGATGATCGAAAACGCCGGGACGTTGAACACCGGCGACACGCTCACCGAGCGAACGCGGGAAACTTTGCCGCGTCTGTAGCGCCTGCGCGCGCCGGGCGGGCGGGCTGGCCGCCTTGATCTCATGCGGGTTATCGGCTTTATCAGCGCAAAAATGCGGCGGCGTTGAGTGTGGCTGGGTGCTTGCATTGGCGGTCGCACGATTGATACGCGGGCGGCGCGCCTGACGCACCGCCGGACATGAGGGAAAAGCGAATGCAAAAAGCCATATCCTATCTGCGCCGCGTCGCGCCGCGCTGGCTGATTGACGCTGTCGGCCGCCCGATGCGCGACGTCACCGCCGCCGCTGCTGCGCCGTTCATGGATGAGCTGGAGCGCTTGGGGGTTAAATACGCGTCCGACAAATACGCTCATGGCTACCTGCCGCATTATGCGCGCCATTTCGCCGGTCGGCGCCACCGGGTCAAAACGATCCTGGAAATCGGTGTCGGCGGTTTTGAAGATCCGACAAAAGGCGGGGATTCCTTGCGGATGTGGGAGCAATATTTCCCGAACGCGCAAATCCACGGCATCGATATTCACGATAAGACCGCGCACGACACGGACCGCATCACGACCCATCTCGGCGGACAGGACGATCCGGAGTTCCTTCGTGCACTGATCGAAATGATCGGTACGCCCGATATCATCATCGATGACGGCAGCCATCTGAACGAGCATATTCTGATCTCGTTTGAGACGCTGTTTCCGTTGCTCGCCAGGGACGGGATTTACGCCATTGAAGATATGCAGACCGCGTATCTTTACAGTTATGGCGGCTCTTGCCGCACGCTGAACTCGCCCAAGCTTTCCACCGGATTTTTGAAAACGCTGGTCGATGTTGTGAACTGGAAGTCGATCCCTGATCGTCAATCGAGCCCCCATGATGGTGAGATCACGGGGATCAGCGTTTATCCGAAACTGTGCTTCATCGAAAAAGGCGACAATAATCTCGTCCTTTCCGGCGGGGAAATCAGCATGATGGAAACGGCCCTGAAGCGGGAAAATGAGATGGGCAGCCGGCACGCGGACGAGCCCGCCGCCTGAACGCATAAAGCCCTGTTGCCCCGTCGCGGCGGCGCGGCTAAACCGGACCGGATTTTCCGCGCAATGCGCAGCTGGGATCTGAAGCCGGAGCCGCCATGTCCATCCTTGTCGACAAGAACACCAAAGTCATCTGCCAGGGCCTGACCGGTTCGCAAGGCACTTTCCACACCGAACAGGCGATCGCCTATGGCACCAATATGGTGGCCGGCGTGACGCCCGGTAAGGGCGGTCAGACTTGGAAAGGCGCCGCGCCGGCTGACGGCGCAGAATTGCCGGTCTTCGACACGGTGGCTGAGGCGCAAAAGACTTTCGGCGTTGACGCCTCCGTCATTTATGTGCCGCCGCCATTCGCCGCCGATTCAATTCTCGAAGCGATCGCCGCCGATGTACCGCTCATCGTTTGCATCACCGAGGGCATTCCCGTCCAGGACATGGTCAAGGTGAAGCGCGCGCTTGACGGCTCGAGCTCGCGCCTTGTCGGCCCGAATTGCCCCGGCGTGATCACGCCCGATGAATGCAAAATTGGGATCATGCCCGGCCACATCCATAAGGACGGGCATGTCGGGATCGTCTCCCGCTCCGGCACGCTCACCTATGAGGCGGTCCACCAGACCACCGTCGCCGGGCTCGGCCAATCGACTTGTGTCGGCATTGGCGGCGATCCGGTGAAGGGGACGGACTTTATTGATGTTCTGGAGTTGTTTCTTGCAGACGACGATACGCACTCGATTATTATGATCGGCGAGATTGGCGGGTCCGCAGAAGCCGACGGGGCGCAATTCCTGGCCGATAACAAAGTCAAGAAACCGGTCGTCGGGTTCATCGCTGGCGTTACGGCGCCGCCGGGGCGACGGATGGGTCACGCCGGCGCCATCGTTTCGGGCGGCGACGACACGGCTGAAGCGAAAATCGACGCCATGAAGCGCGCCGGGATCGCCGTATCCCCGACGCCGGCGGCGATGGGCAGAACGCTGCTTGAAATCCTGAAAGCATAAGCGAGCGCGGTCTCAAAGAAGGCCGGGACGCGCATCCAGCCATTGTTGCATCATCAAGACCGGCCAGAGCGCCTTGCTATGATCGCTCTCGCCGCGCTGGTGTTCAGACCAAAGATGATTGATCGTATCGGCGTTGAATAAACTATCTCGCTTGAGGCGCTCGCCAGCGAGAAGGTCGCCGGCCCAATCGCGCAGCGCGGTCCGCAGCCATTGCGCGATCGGCGGCTCAAAGCCCATTTTGGGCCGCTCGATCAGCGCGCGCGGGACATAACGGTCCAGAACCTGACGCAGGATCCACTTCGATTGTCCGCCTCGCAGTTTCAACGCCGTCGGCAGCGACAACGCAAATTCGACCACGCGATGATCGAGCAGCGGCGCACGGCTTTCCAGCGAGGCGAACATCGTCGCGCGATCGACTTTGGTCAGAATGTCGCCGGGAAGATAGGTCGCCATGTCGATTTGCTGCATGCGGGCGAGATCGTCGAGCGCGCCGCGGTCGGGAAGGCGCGGTCCCCATGCGGACGCCATCGCGGTCGGATCGGCGAGGCCTTTTTCAGGGCGAAGCCAGGCGGACATTAACGCGCGATGTGTGTCGTCCAGCGACCCGGCTTGCAGATAGTCAAACAGCCGGCGCAGTTTCTGGCCATTGGATTCCTTGCCGGCGACAGGCCGCTTGATGAGATCGAGCCCGCCATTAAGAAGACCAAGCGGCAGTGCATTCGCGAGCGCGCCTCCCGCCGCAAGGAGCGCGCGCGGCGTACGCGCTGCGCGCCGGCGTAGTTCGAGGGCGTTTTGATAGCGCCGGTAGCCGGCAAAGAGTTCATCGCCCCCGTCTCCGGAAAGCGCCACCGTCACATGCGCGCGCGCCATCGCCGCCACGATATGGGTCGGTATCTGGCTGGCGTCGGCGAACGGTTCGTCATACATGCGCGCAAGTTTCGGCGTCACGTCGAGGAGCGCCGCCTCATCGACGAAAAACTCCGTATGCTCCGTATTAAGATGGGCCGCGATCGCTTTGGCGAAAGGGGCCTCGTTAAAGTGGTCCTCGTCAAACCCGACCGAAAAGGTGCGCACCGGCCCTTTGGCGACCTTGGCCATGAGGGCGACGATGGTCGCACTGTCGACGCCGCCGGATAAAAATGCGCCGAGGGGAACGTCAGAAAGCGTCTGGCGATCAACCGCCCCGGTCAAAAGGGCGTCAAGGCGATCGACGGCCTGCGCCGCCGCCATATCGGGTTCGGGCGGCGCAGTTCCGGCGTCTGCGATCGCGGACCAGTAGACTTCCTTGCGCAGCCTCGGCTCGGTTGGATCGGCGGCGCCATCGCCGCCAAAATCGACTGTGACCATTTCGCCGGGGCGGACCTTTTCAAAGCCTTCAAAGATCGTGTCCGGCTCCGGCACGCAGCGGAAGCGCAAATAGTCCGCAAGGACCCGGCGGTTAAGGCGTGGACGCGCGCATTCGCGGTCCGCATCGGCATAGGCGAGAATTGCGTTGAGGTCGGACGCGAACAGGAGCGCGCGCGCGTCGCCGGCGCCGGTCCAGCCGAATGCGAGCGGCTTTTCGCCCATACGATCGCGCGCGAGAACAAGCCGCCTCTCTGCGTTGTCCCAAACCGCGAGCGCAAACATGCCCGCGCAATCGGTGAGCGTTTTCTTAACGCCCCACTGGTCGAAAGCAGCGACCAGCGTTTCCGCGTCGCAGCCGCCGCGCCAGTGCGGCGCCGACGCCGCGCGGGTCAGCGCCGCGCGCAGGTCGAGGTGGTTGTAGATTTCACCGTTAAACGTCAGCTGGTAGCGGCCGGAAGGTGAGGTGATCGGCTGGGCGCCGGCGTCGCTCGGATCGATCACCGCCAGCCTGCGATGCGCGAGTGCGACGCCCGTCTGCTCGTTCTCGTTGAACCAGAGCCCGCCGCCGTCGGGTCCGCGCCGCTCAAGCGCGTCCAGCATCGCGCGCAGTCCGGCTTCGACCGCCTCATCGGGCCGCGACCCGCGCCGCCACAATGCGCCCGCAACGCCGCACATCAGGCCGCGCCCGATTTTGCCGGGGGCAAGCGACGTTGCGCCGCAACGGTCCGGACCTTTTCGTCGGTTCGCCTCACCTGAATTCCTTCATCGCGCCAGCGCCCGCCGCAGCCCGAATTGGCCGCCGCCGCACCCGCGGCGCGGCGTTATCCTAACCGGACAACCGTTTTCCAAAAATAAACCGAACCGGCGCTAAATTACGCGCGTTACCCATTGAAACAACTGACGGTTGGCGTATCTAGTTTAGCCGAAACGCTAATCCGGATGAAGGATCGCACACGCGTCATGGCCAAAGACGGCGACGGCCCCGCTGCGGGCGGCCAGCAAGCTGCAGCACCCCACGTTGAAACGCGCGAAGAGGCGACGTTTTTATCGGGCGTCAACGCCCAGTATCTCGAAGCGCAATATGCGCGCTACGCCGACAATCCGCAGTCTGTGAGCGATGAATGGCAGGCCTATTTTAACGGCCTGAATGACGACGGCGAGACCGCGCGGGCCAATTACGAAGGCCCGAGCTGGACGCGCCGCGATTGGCCGCCGCAGCAAAACGGCGAGTTGACGGCGGCGCTCGACGGCAACTGGGGCGCACTCGAAGCCGAAATCAAAACCAAAATCGAAAAGCGCGCGGCGAACGGCGCGGCGCCGGCGCACGGCGACGTAAAGCAAGCAACGAAGGATTCGCTGCGTGCGTTGATGCTGATCCGCGCCTATCGCATTCGCGGCCATTTGCTGGCCGAACTCGACCCGCTTGGACTGCAGGATAAAAACCAGCATCCCGAGCTTGATCCGGCGAGCCTTGGCTTCACCGAAGCCGACATGGACCGGCAAATATTCATCGACAACGTTCTCGGCCTTGAGACAGCGAGCCTGCGGGAAATTCTGGAAATCCTGAAGCGAACCTATTGCGGCACGTTCGCGGTGGAGTTCATGCATATCACGGACCCGGAGCAAAAAGCCTGGATCCAGCACCGCATTGAAGGACCCGACAAGGGCATCGCCTTCACCACCGAAGGCAAGCAAGCGATCTTGAAAAAGCTGATCGAAGCGGAAGGCTTTGAGAATTTTCTGAACGCGAAATATACGGGTACGAAGCGTTTCGGCCTTGACGGCGCCGAGGCGATGGTGCCGGCGCTTGAGCAGATCATCAAACGCGGCGGCGCGCTTGGCGTCAAAGAGATCATCATCGGCATGCCCCATCGCGGCCGGCTTAATGTTCTCGCCGCGGTGATGGGCAAGCCCTATCACCACATATTCCACGAGTTTCAGGGCGGCTCGGTGACGCCCGACGATATCGGCGGCTCGGGCGATGTAAAATATCATCTCGGCGCCTCGTCGGATCGCGAATTCGACGGCAACAGGGTGCACCTGTCGCTGACCGCAAACCCGTCGCATCTTGAAGCGGTCAATCCGGTTGTCCTGGGCAAGGCGCGCGCGAAGCAGGATCGTCTGAAGCAAAAGGACGAAAAAGCGCTGCGCCGGGATGTCATCCCGCTTCTGTTGCATGGCGACGCCGCGTTTGCCGGGCAGGGTATTGTCGCGGAATGTTTGAGTTTTTCCGGTTTGCGCGGTTATTCGAGCGGCGGGACTGTCCACTTTATCGTCAATAACCAGATCGGTTTCACAACAGCGCCGAGATTCGCGCGCTCTTCGCCATATCCGTCGGACGTGGCGAAAATGGTTGGCGCCCCGATCTTTCACGTCAACGGCGACGATCCGGAAGCGGTTGTTCATGCGGCGAAAGTCGCCACCGAGTTCCGTCAGGAATTCGGCGCCGATGTCGTGATCGATATGATTTGCTATCGGCGTTTCGGCCACAATGAAGGCGATGAGCCGAGCTTTACGCAGCCGCTCATGTATAAGAAAATCCGCGCGCACGAGTCTGCGCCATCTATCTACGCAAACCGGCTGGCGCGCGAAGCCGTGATCTCCGAAAACTGGGAAGAAAACGAAAAATCATCGTTTCGCAATTTCCTGTCGGAAGAATTTGAGTCCGCGACGAATTTCAAACCCAACAAGGCCGACTGGCTTGACGGTGCGTGGTCCGGTTTTGTGCCGCCGGTCGACGATGACCGGCGCGGCGACACAGCCGTTGAGGTTGAAACCCTGCGCGCTATCGGTGAGCGCATCACGTCCTATCCGAAGAGCTTCAAAATTCATCGCACGCTCGATCGGATTTTAAAGCAAAAGCGCAATACCTTCGAGGAAGGCAGAGACATCGATTGGGCGAGCGCCGAAGCGCTGGCGTTCGGCACGCTGCTTCAGGACGGTTTTGGCGTCCGCCTTTCCGGACAGGACTCGCGCCGCGGCACGTTTTCACAGCGCCACGCCGTCTTCATTAATCAGGAAACGGAGCGCACCTTTACGCCTTTGCAAAAGCTGCGCGACGCCAAGGCGACATTCGAAGTGCACGATTCGAACCTTTCCGAGTTTGGCGTGATGGGTTTCGAATACGGATATTCGCTCGCCAATCCGAAATATCTGGTTTTGTGGGAGGGCCAGTTCGGCGACTTCTCAAATGGCGCACAAATTATCATCGACCAGTTCCTGACCTCGGGCGAGCGCAAATGGCTCCGGATGTCCGGCCTCGTCTTGCTGTTGCCCCATGGCTACGAAGGTCAGGGCCCCGAGCACTCATCGGCGCGGCTTGAACGGTTCCTGCAAATGTGCGCCCAGGACAACATTCAGGTTGCAAACTGCACGACGCCGGCGAACTACTTCCATATTTTGCGCCGTCAGATGCGCCGTAATTTCCGAAAGCCGTTGATCTTGATGACGCCAAAATCATTGTTGCGTCATAAACGGTGCGTTTCGACCCTCGAAGAAATGGGCCCGGGCTCTTCGTTTCACCGTGTCTTGTGGGACGATGCCGAATACCGGCCAGGGACAACCGTCAAGCTCGTGCCGGACGACAAGATCCGGCGGGTCGTCTTGTGTTCAGGCAAGGTCTATTACGATCTTCTGGAGCGGCGCGAACAGGAAGGCATTGACGATGTCTATCTTTTGCGTGTCGAGCAATTTTATCCGTTCCCGGCGCATTCATTGATGGACGAGCTGCAACGCTTTTCCAATGCGGACATGGTCTGGTGTCAGGAAGAGCCGAAGAATATGGGCGGTTGGTTCTTTATGGAGCCGAACATCGAGTGGGTCCTCGACAAAATCAACGCCAGGTCGCGCCGCGCGCGTTATGTCGGTCGCGCGGCGTCGGCGTCTCCGGCGACCGGACTAATGAGCCGCCATAAGAAAGAGCTGGACGATTTCCTTACCGAGGCTTTCGCCAAATCCAAGAAATAAACCTCAAGAATAAGAATACGTCGACAGGAGACGTGAATGACCACTGAAATCCGTGTGCCAACCTTAGGCGAGTCCGTCACAGAAGCGACGATCGCGCGGTGGCTGAAAGGCGAGGGCGACGCCGTGAACGCCGATGAGCCGCTTGTGGAGCTCGAAACAGACAAGGTCTCCGTCGAGGTGCCTTCGCCGTCGTCGGGCGTCTTGTTGACGATATCGGCGCAGGAAGGCGACACTGTTGAAGTTGACGGCCTGTTGGGCGCGATCGACGAGGCGGGCGCGGCGAAGGCGAAAGCGCCGGCGAAGAAATCGGGCGCCGCCGGCAAAAGCGCCAGCGCAAAAGCCGCCAAAGAAGCGGCGGTCGCAAGCGGCGGTGAAACCGTTGAGGTGCGGGTCCCCGAAGGCGGCGAAAGCGTCACCGAGGCCGATATCGGCGAATGGTTGAAACAACCGGGCGACGCCGTTGCGATTGATGAGCCGATTGTCAGTCTCGAGACGGACAAAGCGGCGATGGATGTCAGCGCGCCGAAACCGGGCGTTATCAAGGAGATTTTTGGCGCCCAAGGCGACACAGTAGAGGTCGGCGCGCTGCTTGCGGTCATCGCGGTTGGCGAAAAAAGTGAAGCTGTGCGGCCGTCGGGCGGCGCGACGAATGGCGCTGCGGCGGCGGGCGCGCCTGTCGCCGCCAGGAGCGCTGCGCCCTTGTCGCCCGCGCCGCGCCGCGTGGTCGCTGAGCGCGATCTCGACCCCGCAACGATCAAAGGGACGGGTAAGGACGGGCGGATCACCAAGGGCGATGCGCTTTCCGCGCGCGCCGGGGGGGCGACGCCGCATACGCCAAAGGATGTCGGACCGCGCGAGGAGCGCGTGAAGATGTCCCGCCTTCGCCAGACCATCGCGCGCCGCCTGAAAGAGGCGCAGGACACCGCCGCGATGCTGACCACTTTCAATGACGTCGACATGACTGCGGTGATGGCGTTGCGCTCGGAATATAAAGAGCTTTTTCAGAAGAAACACGGGATCAAGCTGGGCTTTATGTCGTTTTTCGTGAAGGCGTGCGTCCATGCGTTGAAAGAAATCCCGGACGTCAACGCCGAGATCGACGGCGATCATATCATCTATAAAGATCACTATGATATCGGCGTCGCCGTCGGCACCGATCGCGGTCTTGTTGTGCCGGTTATTCGCGATGCGGACGATCTGTCGCTTGCGGGTATCGAGCTTGCAATCGCCGATTTTGGTCGGCGCGCGCGCGACGGCGATTTGAAGATCGACGAAATGCAGGGCGGGACCTTCACGATCTCGAATGGCGGCGTTTATGGCTCGATGATGTCAACGCCGATCCTCAATCAGCCGCAGTCGGGGATTCTTGGCATGCATCGAATAGAGAAGCGGCCCGTTGTCGTCGGCAATGAGATTGTCATCCGTCCGATGATGTACCTCGCGCTGTCTTACGATCATCGCATCGTCGACGGTAAAGGCGCGGTGACTTTCCTCGTGCGGGTGAAGGAAAACCTTGAAGACCCGCAGCGCCTGCTGCTTGATCTCTAGGCGGATTTACACCGCACCATGGCGAACCGGCGCACGGGCGCCGGTTCTGTTTTTAAAGGCCGCTGAACGAGCGGCGAAAAGGAGCCGCCACCATGGCCGATACATATGATGTTGTGATTATCGGCGCAGGGCCGGGCGGCTACAATGCAGCGATCAGGGCCGGTCAACTTGGCCTGAAGGCGGCGCTGATTGAAAAGCGCGACACCAAGAAACTCGGCGGCACCTGCCTCAATGTCGGATGCATTCCGTCGAAAGCGCTCCTTCACGCATCGGAATTGTATGAAGCGGCGGCGAAAGATTTTGCGTCGCTCGGCATCAAGACTGGCAAGGTCGGGCTCGATCTCGGACAAATGCTGAAACAGAAAGACGACGCCGTCGACGGCCTGACGAAGGGCGTTGAGTTTTTGATGAAGAAAAACAAGGCCGACGTTTTCTATGGCGCCGGCGAGATCGCCGGACCCGGCAAGGTTCGCGTCAAGGGCGAGGATGGCGAGCCAACACTTTCAGCGGCGCACATTGTCATCGCCACCGGATCGGAGGTCACGCCGCTCCCCGGCGTTGCGATTGACGAAAAGCAGATTGTGTCGTCAACGGGCGCGCTTGAATTTTCCTCTGTCCCAAAACATCTCGTGGTCAT
>JBCBBT010000023.1:17071-50701 GCA_038531315.1 Pseudomonadota bacterium | reverse complement strand
TTCCGGCGTCAGCGCCGCGCTCGTGGGGCTCGCGCTCGACGTCATCGGGCATGCGGCATGGGCGCTTTACGACGGATCATGGGCCGAATGGGGCGGTGTCGATCAGGATGCGGGCCTGTTTCCGGTTGTTCAGGCCTGATCGGCCGTCGCGCGCGGCGCAAAGCCCGTCTTGGCCCGCTCCTCCCGCTTTCCCTTGGCGGCGAGATGGTCCAAAACTGCGGCGATGGACCCTCAACTGACCGGGAAGGCTTGCGTGCGCAAATCTGGCTTTAAACTTTTTTCTAATGCGGTCGCGCTCATGGGCGCGATCGTTCTTTTGGCTGGCGAATGCGCGATGGCGCAACGGGGCGGCGAGCCCGATCAGGGGCGCGTTATCGCCGGCGCGCGCGCCGTTCTAGACTTCCGGGATCGCCCGCCCGCGGAGAACGCCATGGTCGAGGCGCGGCTCAAGACGGTCCTGCCCCGGCTCATGGATGAGACCGGCATCGACATGTGGCTCGTGATCAATCGCGAATACGCCGAGGACCCGATCTACTTCAGCCTCGTGCCGCAGCCGACCTTTGCGGCGCGGCGCACGACGATGCTGATGTTTCATCGCCGCGGCGACGACCTCGATCTGTTGACGATCAATCGCTATCCGCTCGGCCCGCCTTACACATCGGCTTGGGAAGGCGGCGACCTCGATGCGCAGTGGCAGGCGCTTGGCGCGCTGATCGCGGAGAAAAATCCGGCGAAGATCGGCGTGAATGTCTCGCGCGACTGGCCGGTCGCCGATGGGCTGACCGATGCCTTGCACGATCGGCTGATGGCGGTGTTGCCGGCGGCGTTCAAAGACCGCGTCGTCTCCGCCGAACAACTCGTGATCCGCTGGGCTGAGACGCGCACGACAGACGAAATCGACGTATACGGTCATATTGTGGGTCTGGCGCGCATGGTGATCGGCGAGGCTTTTTCCGGCAAGGTGATCACGCCCGGCGTTACGACGACCGATGACGTCGCCTGGTATATTCGCCAGCGCTTTGAAGATCTTAATCTTGATCCGTGGTTCATGCCTTACGTAAACGCCCAGCGTCCCGGCCTCGCTTGCGCCGCCGATCAGGCTTTTTGCGGCGCAAAGGGCGTTATCAGGCGCGGCGATGTTCTGCATACCGACGTTGGCATTTGTTATCTGAAGCTGTGCACCGATACACAGGAGATGGGTTATGTGGCGCGCCTCGGCGAGGACGGTGCGCCGCGGGGGCTGAAGGCGGCGTTAAGGACAGGCAATCAATGGCAGGATTTCCTGACGTCATCCTATCGCGTCGGTCTTACAGGCGACGAAGTCTTTGCGCGGACCGCAGCCAAATGCGCCCGCGCCGGGCTCGCCTGCAGCACCTATACCCATCCGATCGGGCTGTTCGGCCACGCCCCCGGCCCCGCCATCGGCATGTGGGACAATCAAGGCCCGGTCCCAGTGCGCGGCGCGCAGAAGGTTGAAGCGAACACATGTTACGCCATCGAAGGCAACGTGAAGGCGCCGGTCCGCGAATGGGATGACCAACTGGTCCAGATCAAACTCGAACAGAGCGCCTGTTTTGACGGCGAGACGGTGGACTATCTTGCCGGACGCCAGACGCGCTGGCATATCGTAGACTGAGCAATAAAGCGAATGGCGGAAAAGGTCGGCGTTCTGATCACCTATCTTGAACAACGCGCGCAGCCCGCGCCGAAAACGCTTGCGCGTCCGCCCGGCAAGATCGCTTTGTTGCGGGCGGAAAAACCCGCGGTGCATTTTTACCGGTATCTCTATGACGCGGTCGGACGACCCTATAACTGGATCAGCCGCAGGCAGATGGACGATGAGGCGCTGCTTGCGATCATTCATGATCCGGCGACGCATATCTATGTTTTATATGTGGACGGCGCGCCGGGGGGCTTTGCGGAAATTGACGCGAGCGGCAAGAAATCTGTTGAGATCAAGTTCTTCGGCCTGACGCCGGAACAGACCGGCAAACGTCTCGGTCGATTTTTTCTGAGCCAGATCATCGATCTCGCCTGGTCGCTGGGCCCGGAGAGGGTTCGCCTTGAGACCTGCACGCTCGATCATCCTGCGGCGCTGCCGCTTTACCAGAAACTCGGCTTCACCGTTTTTGCGCAAAAGCGCGGCGAAGTTGAACTCATCGAAAACGCGCCCTGACGCGGCGCCGTTCCATGGGCGGCGCAGACCTTTAGAGACCCGTTATGAAAGACACGACGAAACTCTTATCCGCCGGCCGCCCCCATCACCGGCCGTCGCACCCGGTCAATCACGGTGTCGAGCGCGCCTCGACCTATCTTTTTCCGAGCTATGACGATTTTATCGAGGGCTCAAAAGCGATCACTTATGGCCGGCTCGGCGGAACCAATCATCGCGCGCTTGAAGAGGCGGTCAATATTCTGGAGGGCGGTTTTGAAACCCGGCTCGCCTCCTCCGGGCTTCAGGCTTGTATCGCCGCAATCCTCGCCTTTGTGGAGGCGGGCGATCATGTTCTGATCGCAGACAGCGTTTACGACCCGACGCGCAAATTTTGCGACCGGTTTTTGAAACGCTTCGGCGTCAGCGTTGAATATTACGATCCCATGATCGGCGACGGCCTGTCGGCGTTGATGACGGAGAAAACCAAAGTTGTCTTCGCTGAATCGCCGGGCTCGCTGACATTCGAGGTTCAGGACCTCAAAGCCCTGAGCGACGCCGCCCATACTGGCGGCGCGAAACTCATTGTCGATAACACATGGGCGGCGGGATATTTCCTGAAGCCGATTGCGCTCGGCGCCGACGTCAGTATTCAGGCGGCGACGAAATATCTTGTGGGGCATGCGGATTGTCTTGTCGGCACCATCACATCAGCCGACGAGGAATGCGCGAAAGCGATTTTCTACGCCCTCTTGCAGCTCGGATCGAACGTCTCGGCGGACGACGCATGGCTCGCTTTGCGCGGCGTGCGAACGTTGGCGCCGCGCCTCGCCCTGCATGAGGAGAACGGCCTCAAGCTCGCCAAATGGCTCACCAAACGCTCTGAGGTTGCGCGGGTTCTCCATCCGGCGCTCAAGACCTGCCCGGGTCATAACATCTGGAAGCGCGACTTTACGGGATCGACGGGGCTCTTTGGCGCGGTTCTGAAGCCAGCCGACCTGCCGGCGCTGAAAGCGTTTTTCAACGCCTTCAGACTATTCGGGATGGGCTTTTCCTGGGGCGGCTATGAGAGCCTCGCGATCCATGTGCGCCCGGAACGCAACCGCACCGCCACCGAGTGGTCTGAAGACGGTTCCGTGGTGCGTTTCCACGCAGGGCTTGAAGATTTCGACGATTTGACCAACGATCTGGAAGCGGCCTTCGCGGCGATGGCGGCGGCGCAGTAAAAGGAATGGGGTCTGCGCCAGAACAGGGCGCGGCGGCGCTGTGCGCGCCGGTGAAAAACGGGATCATGACGGTGGAGAGCATCATGACGATCAAAATGACATCACGGCTCGCAGCCGGCTTTTTATCCATTATCGCAAGCGTCGGCTGCGCGTCCTCTTATCTGACGGAAGTCGTCAGTACACCGAGCGATGCGACCATTACTGTCGACGGGGCCGGCGATTGTCAGACCCCCTGCACCATCGAAGTCCTGAGCCCCATCGGCATTACGGTCGCGAAAACAGGCTACACGCCCCAAAGAATGTATCTCAGCCCCGGCGGCAAACGCGTCAACGTGAAACTGGAACTCGCCGCTCCGACCGAAGAAGTGGATGAGGCGGCGCTGCCTGATCTGTAACTTCCGTCTTATGATCCCGATATTGTGAGATCTTTATCGTAGGGTGCGACGTGCTTCGCCTCTATTTGGGGTTGTCCAGCAAACTTGAAATTTGTGTGAGCCATCTCACAGCATTGATCTGACGATACGCCACATCCCCAATACGCCGCACGTTCGGCGTTGTAGCCACCAAGGGGAGAAACGCATGTTTTTACGTACAGATCCGAGACTTGATATCGAGATTTTGAATGATGATTTTGCGCGCTTGACGGTTCGCCAGGATTTTGACTGGAGCGCCACCGACAGCACGAGGGCGCGCCTTGTCGCTTTCGTAATGGGTGAGGATGGCGGATTTCGATTTGGCGACGATTTTTTAGGTGGATTTTTATCCGTGCCAGTCACACCCGAACGATCAAGCCTGACATTCAGCAATGTGATGCCGCGCGACGCACTCGACGAGGATAAGGGACGCGGCGCTATCCGGCGCGCCCGCCGCCGGCGAGATCGCGATGAAATCTACGTGATGATCCGCGCCGAGAGTTTGGACGGCGGGCGCGTTGCGCCGATCGAACGAGACCGCAAGTCCAACGTCGTGACGGGCAACCGTTTCTGAGGATCGTTTATTCTTGAATGCCGGATTGCGTATGGAGGCGAGATTTTCACCTCTGGCCAACATTCGTATCGGGCTGAGAATCTAAGGCGTTCGGACCACCATCAGCCTGATTTCGGTCATGTCCTCAATGGCGAATTTAACGCCCTCGCGGCCGATGCCGGAGTCTTTGACGCCGCCATAGGGCATGTGGTCGACGCGCCATGACGGGACGTCGCCAATAACGACGCCGCCGACGTCAAGGACGTCCCAGGCTTTGTGGGCCTTGTAGAGGTCGCGTGTGAAAACGCCCGCCTGCAGGCCGAAATCGGAATCATTAGTAATGGTGAGTGCTTCGTCGAAGTCCTTGTACGGTTGAAGGACGAGAACAGGACCGAAGGCTTCCTGGCGCGACAGCGCGGCTTGTGCGGGGACGTTCTCAAGAATAGTCGCCTCGATGACGTTGCCGTCCCGGCGACCGCCTGCGAGCACAGTTGCGCCAAGCGACTGGGCTTCCTTGATCCAGCTCTCAAGCCGGTCCGCTTCCTTCGCTGAAATAATAGGACCGACAAAGGTTTTTTCATTTTTCGGGTCGCCGGCGACTAGCTCGCCGGCGGCGGCGGCGAGTTTGGCGCGCACCTCGGCGTAGATTCGCTCATTGACGAGAACGCGCTGTACGCTGATGCAACTCTGGCCGGACTGGTAAAATGCGCCGAACATGATGCGCGCGACGGCGTCGTCAAGGTCCCAGTCCTCGACAATCGCGGCGGCGTTGCCGCCAAGCTCGAGAATAATGGGCTTCTTGCCGGCCTTCGCCTTCAGGTCCCAGCCGACGCCCGGCGAGCCTGTAAACGAGATCAGTTTCAGCCGTTCGTCTTCCGTAAACAGCTGCGCGCCCTGCCGTTGCGCCGGCAAGACGGAAAACGCGCCTTTCGGCAGATCGCATTCGGCGAGCGTCTCGCCAATGATCAGGGCGCCGATGGGCGTAAGGCTCGCCGGTTTCAACACAAACGGACAGCCGACGGCGAGCGCCGGCGCGACCTTGTGGGCGGCCAGGTTCAGCGGGAAATTAAACGGCGAAATGAACGAACACGGACCGATCGGCACGCGCTTCCACATGCCGGCGTAATTGGCGGCGCGCTCGGCGTTGTCGAGAGGCATGACCTCGCCATAGATGCGTTCGGCCTCGCCCGCTGCGATGCGGAAGGTTTCAATGAGACGCGTCACCTCGCCGCGCGAATCATTGATGGGCTTGCCCGCCTCAATCGTCAGCGCCCAGGCGAGTTCTTCAAAGCGCTCGCGAAATCGCGCAACGCAATGTTCGAGGACTTCCCGGCGATAGTAGGACTTCAGGTTGGCGCACTCTTCACGCGCGCGCGCGGCCCAGCCGATGGCGCTTTCAATGGCGCCCTGATCGGCGAGCGCAACGTGCGTTGCAATCTCGCCGGTATATTTGTCGGTGACCGCAAGATCAGCGTTCGCGTAAACCGCCTCGTTCGCCAGATAATACGGATACGCTTCTTTTAGTCCGGAGGGGCCTTGCGTCTTGCCGCGGGCGGCGAGCGATGCGGAGGGGTGTGTATCGGACATCGTGGTGTTTCCCATTGCTTGCCCGCCAGCGCGTGTCTCACCGTTGGCTTGAGCGGCACTCTCAGCGGGACCATTATCGGCATAGGGACGATAGCGCGGCGCCGCTGCGAGCGTCGGTTTTTCCGTGCGGGCCGGTTCGGGGCGCTTACGTCGCAATATTCTGCCGAACATTACAAATGGACCTCGATTTTACCGAGCCGGTTGGTCAGTTTGATGTTCTCGCCATAGTCGATGGGGATCGTCACCAGCGACGGGCCTTTATAGGCGACGGCTTCTTCAAGGGCGCCTTTAAGGTCCGCCGCGTTCGGCACAAACTGACCGAACCAGCCGAAAGCCTCGGCGAGTTTCATCCAGTCCGGATTACCAAAGGCGAGATCCGTGTGCTTTTTAAATTCATTAAACTGCTTCCAGGCGATGAGACCATAACCGCCATCCACCCAGACGAGCATATTGACGTCGAGATTGAGCCGGCGCGCGGTCTCCATTTCCTGCACGTTCATCATGAAATCGCCATCGCCGGCGACGCCGAAGACTTTGCGATCGGGAAAGCTGAGCGCGGCGCCGACAACGCCCGGCAGCGGCAGCCCCATGGAACAAAACCCGTTCGGGACGATGCAGGTGTTCGGCTCGTGGCACTGATAATAGCGCGAGACCCACATTTTGTGAGCGCCGACGCCGGACAGCACAATGTCATGCGGGCCCATGACGGCGCGCAAATCCCAGACGGCTTTTTGCGGCCGGATCGATCCGGTCGTCTTATCGTCCTTGTGGGCCTCAAATTCCGCAATCATCTTTTCGCGCACCTGGCGCTGATAGCCGAGATCATATGTCGGCAAGCCGTTGGCGCGGGTGCGTTCATTCAGCGCCCAGAGCGTGTGGGCGATATCGCCGACGCATTCGAGGCGCGGCGCATAGAAATTGTCGATCTCGGCGGGAATGAAATCGACATGAATAATGTCGTGATTGCGCTGCGGGTTCCACAATCGCGGATGATATTCGACCATGTCATAGCCGAGCGTAATGACGAGGTCGGCTTTGTCGATTGCGTCCGCCACGAAGTCGCGCCCGCCGAGCCCGATGGTGAACAGGCAGTACGCCTTGTCCATATCGACGGCGCCCTTGCCCATGAATGTGGAAATGACGCCGACACCGGTCATCTCGCAAAATTCACGCAACTGCTTGGACGCGCGTTTGCGGATCGCGCCATTGCCGGCGATGATCACCGGGCGTTTGGCTTTCTTCAGCGCGTCATAAAGCCGGTCCGCGGTCTTGTCGTCGATGGCGGGGCGGCGAAACCGCACCACTTCCATTGGCGGTTCTTTGGTGTCGTGCTTGGCGACGTCTTCGGGCAACTCAATCAGAACCGCGCCCGGTTTTTCGGTCCGCGCAAGGCGAACCGCTTTCCTGACGACTTCCGGGATCGTATCGGCGTTGACGATTTGATGGGCCCATTTCGTCACCGGCTCGAACATGGCGACGACATCCATGATCTGGTGGCTTTCCTTGTGCTGACGGCCGGTGGCGCCCTGGCCGGTCAAAACCAGCATGGGCGCGCGGTCCATGTTGCTGTCGGCGACGCCGGTGATGAGGTTCGTGGCGCCGGGACCGAGCGTCGCAAGGCAGCCCGCCGGCTCGCCGGTGAGACGCCCATAGACCTCGGCCATGAACGCCGCGCCCTGCTCGTGTCGGGTCAGGATGAATTTGATGCTGGAGCCTTCCAGCGACATCATGAAATCGGCGTTTTCCTCGCCGGGAACGCCAAAAATGTACTTAATGCCCTCTTTTTCAAGGCATTTTACGAAAAGGTCCGATGCTTTCACGGCCTTGCCCCCTTCTCTCTCCACTGCTGTCGAGTGTGCGCTTTGACGCAGGCGATTGCAATGGTCGCGGGGACCTGCGGTTGCAGGCGAAGGGCTATTTCGCCCAAGAGGGGGGCTCTGCGCGACGCCGCGTTATTCGGCAAGCGCACGCCATTTCTTTGCGTTCCAGCCTTTGCATTCTGGTCTTTGTATCTGACCTGACCGGGGCCGGTTTTCTGGGCCAATAAGAAACTGGTTTCTTAATTGCTTTGGCCTTATCTCCTCGTTTCGAATTCTTGCTATCAGGACAATCGATCAATGAAACTCACGCCGGCTCAAAAGATCACGACGCTTTTCGGCGCCATGGAAATCCGCCAGAAGCTGAAAAACATCCTGATTTATAATTTCTGGGCGAAGCGCAAAACCTGGGAGCAGGATTATGGCGGCGTCCCGCTCACTTTCGACACCAGCGATTTTTACAGCAACTGGTGGTTTTACGGATTTAAAAATCTGACGATTGCGCATGAGCCGGTGACAACCCGTCTGGTCATCGAGCTGGCGAAGAAATCAACCTGCTTTCTCGATCTCGGCGCCAATCTCGGTTATTTCTCGGTGCTCGCCAAGAAGACTAATCCGTCTATTGACGTTCTCGGCTTTGAGATGGACGAGACGCTCGATGCGCTAATCAAACGCAATATGGCGCTCAATGGCGTCGACGGGATTGATATTGTTTTTGGCGCGGTCGGCGACGGCGGCGATCCGCTGGCCTACCAACCGCACCCCTATTCATTCCTCGCCAAGGCCTATGGCGAGTTCGACCGCGCCCCCAAGGTTGAGCTAAAAGCGCCGATCCACAAGATCGATGAAGTGCTTGCGGAAAAAGGCCTCACGCCCGATCTCGTCAAGGTCGATATTGACGGCGGCGAAGCGGCGGGCCTGCGCGCGGCGACGGGAATGCTCGAAAATCCCGATCTTGTAATGCTGCTGGAGCTGCATCCGATCCTGCTGGCGGAAATTGGCGAGTCCGTTGAGGCGATCGACGCGATGCTGACGCCGTACGGTTTCGACTATTATGAAATTGACGATTACCGCGACAGTCAATCGATCACGCTCACCAGAAAACCGAATGTCAAGGACCTCGGCGGCGCCGGCAACCCGATGTTTGTCGTGACGCGCAAGGACCCGGCGGTCTTGCTGGAAACGATCAAAAGCGATCTTGTTATCCGGTAGTCTGACGACCATTGGATTGTCCGGCTACGCCGCAAGAGTTACCGAACACGTCGGCGCAACATGCCGTCCTGCCCGCGCAGGCGGGCATCCAGTCCAGGAAAGGTGTCGCGCTCTGCGCGGCGTTTTTTGTTTACTGGGCCCCCGCCTTCGCGGGGGACGCGGAGAAGGTGGGGCTGGGACGCGTGCCGTTGCGGCGTTGCGCGGCGTAGATCGCAATGCTTCTTTCGATGTTGCGACTGATGTGAATATTGACGGCTTCCATGTCGAAGCGCGCACATCGACACGGATTGCTCAGCGTTTAATGCCCCGTCCTATAATTTTCCGTCGTGCCCGCGCAGGCGGGCATCCAGTTCAGGAAAGGTGTCGCGCTCTGCGCGGCTTTTTTTATTTACTGGGCCCCCGCCTTCGCGGGGGACGCGGAGAAGGTGGGACGGGCCCCCGTGGTTGTGGGGGGCGTTGCGCCTACTCGCGCGCTTCCGTTTCAAGGGCGAGCGCGTGCAGCTCGCCGCCCATTTTGCCTTTCAGCGCTTTGTACACCAACTGATGTTGCTGCACCCGGTTCTTGCCGTTGAACGCCGATGAGATAATGCGTGCGCGGTAGTGATCGCCGTCGCCGGCGAGGTCTTCGATTTCGATCTCGGCGTCGGGCATCGCCTCGAGGATCATGGATTTGATGTCAGCGGCTGCCATGGGCATGGGGGCGGTCTCCGTTTCGTGAGCTGTCTGTGTCATATAGGCGGGCAAGGCGCTGTCGTGGAGATGTGCAAGATCGAGGAGGCCGAAAATATCCGCATCGGCCCCGCCCATATCGAGGCGTAGAAACTGACCGCCGAAGCGCCCGATCTTCGAGGCCTGAACGCCGGCCATCGCCGCCTTCAACAACAGCGTGTCGGCGGCGCCGGGGGCGACGGCGATCAGATAGCGGCCCTGATCCTCGCCGAACCAGAAGGCGGCGCGGCGCTGTTTTACCGGCGTTGTCAGCTCAAGGCCCTCGCCCGATGCAATCGCCATCTCGGCGGCGGCGACGAGAAGACCGCCATCCGACACATCGTGACAGGCGGTGATCAGGCCTTCGGCGATCAGTTTACGAATTAACTCGCCATTACGCCGTTCAATTTCCAGATTGACGAGCGGCGGCGCGCCCGCTTCGACGCCGAAGAGTTCGCGCATATAGAGCGATTGGCCGAGCCAGCCTCGCGTGACGCCAATGGCGATCAACTCGTCGCCGGCCTGCGCGCCCCCGATTGTCATCGCGGTATTGGCGTCTTCGATGACGCCGACGCCGCCGATCGCGGGGGTCGGCGGGATCGCCTGACCATTGGTTTCATTATAAAGCGAGACATTGCCGGAGACGACGGGATAGTTGAGCGCCTCACAGGCCTCGCGCATGCCTTCGACGGCGCCGACGAATTGCGCCATGATTTCCGGCCGCTCGGGATTGCCAAAATTGAGGCAATTGGTGATGGCGAGCGGCGCCGCGCCGGTTGCGCAGATATTGCGATAGGTCTCGGCGACGGCCTGTTTGCCGCCTTCCTTCGGATCGGCTTTGACATAGCGCGGGGTCACATCGGTCGTAATCGCGAGCGCGCGGTTTGTTCCGTGCACCCGCACAAGCGCCGCATCGCCGCCGGGAGCGATCACGGTGTCGCCCATTACGGTGTGATCATATTGCTCCCAAATCCAGCGCCGCGAACAAAGATCGGGCGAAGCCATCAACTTTGCGAGTGCGGTCAGCATGCCGTCGCCGCCCGGTTGTTCGGCGGTATTGATGTCTTCCGCGTGCGTTTCAACCGCATTATCGGCGACAAGACCGCTAGTTTTAAGATTGTCGGCCGCTTCCCTGAGAGCGGCAAGGTCGCTTTCAGCGCCCGATAACAAGCGGACATAGATCATCGCCTTGTCGTCGGCGATGGTGACGCCCGCCGCCTCGACGCCGGCAATCGGTTTGACGCGGTCTTCGATGAAGGTCTCAACCAGCGTGTCAAATGGCGCCGCATCCGTGGCTTCCGGTTTTGTAAGCGTCACCAGCGCTTCGCAAACCGGGATCGCAACGTCTTCCAGCGGTTCGGGCGATGGAAGATCAGCCGCCGGACGGTCATATTCCGGGGCCGCGTCGGCGAGCGGCTTGACCGGTAAGTCCGCAACGATTTCGCCCTTGTGGCGGATCGTCAGATTGCCGGTGTCGGTCGTCTCGCCGATAACAGCAAAATCAACGCCCCATTTTTCGAAGATGCCGCGCGCAAGCTCTTCCTTGCCCGGGCGCAACACCATGAGCATGCGTTCCTGGCTTTCCGACAACATCATCTCATAGGCTGTCATGGCCTCCTCGCGCTGCGGCACGTGGTCAAGATTGAGATCGAAGCCGCGCCCGCCCTTGGCGGCCATTTCCACCGACGACGAGGTCAGCCCCGCCGCGCCCATATCCTGGATGGCGATGATGGCGTCTTCCGCCATCAATTCGAGGCAGGCTTCAAGGAGCAGTTTTTCCGTAAACGGATCGCCGACCTGAACGGTCGGGCGCTTTTCCTGACTCTCATCGTCGAACTCGGCGGACGCCATCGTGGCGCCGTGGATGCCGTCGCGGCCAGTCTTTGAGCCGACATAAACGACTGGATTGCCGGCGCCGCGGGCGGCGGAATAGAAGATCTTCTGTTTGTCGGCGATCCCGACCGTCATGGCGTTCACGAGAATATTGCCATTGTAGCCGGCGTGAAAATTCGTCTCGCCGCCGACCGTCGGCACGCCCATGCAATTGCCATAGCCGCCGATCCCCGCCACGACGCCGGAAACCAGATGGCGCGTACGCTCATTGTCCCAGGCGCCGAACCGCAAGGCGTTCATATTGGCGACGGGGCGCGCGCCCATCGTGAAAACATCCCGCATGATGCCGCCGACGCCCGTCGCCGCGCCCTGATAGGGCTCGATAAAGGACGGGTGATTGTGGCTTTCCATTTTGAAGACCGCCGCAAGTCCCTCGCCGATGTCGATAACGCCGGCGTTCTCGCCCGGCCCCTGAATGACCCACGGCGCCGATGTGGGCAGTTTTTTCAGATGGAGCCGCGATGATTTGTAGGAGCAATGCTCCGACCACATGACGGAGAAAATGCCGAGCTCGACCACATTCGGCGTACGGCCCAAATATATCTCGATAGATTGATATTCGTCCGCGCTGAGCCCGTGCTCGGCGATCATTTCAGGGGTAATTTCGGTCATGAATGGGCCGTCAATCAGAGAGGTCACGATGAAGCGAGGCTTTGCATAGAACCGTTGCGCGACGGGCGCAATTGCCGCTAGTAATACACCTTTGGGCGCAGCATAGCGCATCGGCGGGGCATCTCACTCAAGGGCTGGCTGGATTGCTGCTGGGGCAAAAGGGAACAAACGATGAATATTGAGAACTCGAAGGCCATTCAGGAAAACGTCAAGGAATATTACGGCAAGACCCTGAAAGGCTCGACCGATCTCGCGACGGACGCATGCTGCACGCTCGAAGACACGCCCGTCCATGTGCGCGCCCTCCTCGCCGATATCCATCCCGATGTCTCCTCGCGGTATTATGGCTGTGGCCTGATCGCGCCGTCGGCGCTTGAAGGCGCGCGCGTTCTCGATCTCGGCTCGGGCGCCGGACAAGATGTTTACGCCCTCTCGCGGCTCGTTGGAGAAAACGGTTTTGTGGTTGGCGTCGACATGACGCCGGAACAACTCGCCGTCGCCCGCGAACATCAGGACTGGCATGCGAAACGCTACGGTTATGCGAAATCCAATGTCGACTTTATCGAGGGCGATATCGAAAAGCTTCTCGATCTCGATCTGGAACCGGCGAGTTTCGACGTCATCGTTTCCAATTGCGTAATCAATTTGTGTGAGGACAAAAAATCCGTCTTCGAAGCCGCCCACACGCTTCTGAAGCCCGGCGGCGAGTTTTATTTCTCCGATGTTTACGCAGACCGGCGCGTGCCGGAAGAGTTGAAGAACCATCCGCAGGCCCACGGCGAATGTCTGTCCGGCGCGCTTTACTGGAACGACTTTGTCAATCTCGCCAAGGCGTCGGGCTTTGCCGATCCGCGGCTTGTCACCGACCGACCGCTCGCCATCGGGAGCGCCGACCTGAAAGAGTTGTTGGCGCCGGCGAAATTCTTTTCCGCCACCTATCGCCTCTTCCGGATCGACGGTCTGGAGCCGGCTTGTGAAGACTACGGCCAGGCTGTCGTCTATCGCGGCGGCGTCGAGAACGAAGACAATATCTTCGCCCTTGACAATCATCACGCCATCGAGGCGGGCCGGATTTTCCCGGTCTGCGGCAACACCTATCGCATGCTGCATGAAAGCCGGTTCGCAAAGCACTTCGATTTCATCGGAGACTGGTCGACCCATTACGGCATTTTCCCGGGTTGCGGCACGGTGGCGCCGTTCGGCGAAGCCTCCGCCGAGGCGTCCGTTTCCGGGGCGTGTTGCTAACGTCGTTACGGCGCAGAGCATGCCGCGCCGCCTGCGGCGCGCTCGCCGCGCTGTCGACGTCTTCGGTTGTGCTTGCACCTTTAGCGCGGGCGAGCGATGCGCCTGACGCCATGCGCACCGCGGATGATTATCGCTGGGAACATCGTGTCCTGATTATCTGGGCGGCCCGCGACAGCGATGCGCTGGTCCGTCAACTCTCCTTTCTCAGCGCCGATGAAGCCGGCCTAACCGAGCGCGATCTTGTTGTGTTGCAAGTCAGCGCAGACCGCGTCTTCGCTCTGTTTGGCGATGACGCCGCGCCGTCGATTCGCGAAATCTCCAGCGCTTACGGCGCGCCTGCGGCAAGCGGATTTAGCGTGCGCCTGATCGGCAAAGACGGCGGCGTCAAGCTGACCGCCGACGCGCCCATAACGCCAGAAGACCTGTTTCAACTGATCGATGCGATGCCAATGCGACTACAAGAGATGCGGCTACAAGAGATGCGCCTACAGGAGATGCGCGGACAAGAAATTCGGGCCCGCGGCGGGCGAGAAAACTGAAACACACCGAAGTCTTTTGTCGCGGGCGTCTTTGCCGGCGATGTTGTCTCCGTCGCTTTTCTTTGACTGTCCCGCGCGCGCCTATCGCGTAAGCGGCTTGTACTTGATCCGCTTCGGGATATCCGCATCCGGACCGAGGCGGCGCTTTTTGTCTTCGATATAGTCGGAAAAACTGCCCTCGAACCATTCCACGTGGCTGTCGCCCTCGAACGCCAGGATATGCGTGGCGATGCGGTCGAGAAACCAGCGGTCGTGCGAGATGATCACCGCGCAGCCGGCGAAATCTTCCAGCGCCCCTTCGAGTTCGCGCAGGGTGTCGACGTCAAGATCGTTGGTCGGCTCGTCGAGCAGCAACAGGTTCGCGCCCTCGGTCAGCATTTTTGCAAGCTGGACCCGATTGCGTTCTCCGCCGGAAAGCGAGCCGACCTTTTTCTGCTGGTCGCCGCCTTTGAAATTAAACCAGCTCACATAGGCGCGCGACGGCACTTCGCGCTTGCCAAGCTGGATAATGTCGAGCCCGCCGGAAATTTCCTCCCAGACATTTTTATTCGGATCGAGATCTTCACGGGTCTGATCGACATAACCGATCTGAACGGTCTCCCCAACGCGCAGCGCGCCGGCGTCCGGTTCTTCCTTGTCGGTCAGCATTTTAAACAGCGTTGTCTTGCCGGCGCCGTTGGGGCCGATAACGCCGACAATGCCGCCCGGCGGCAGTTTAAAGCTCAGATCATCAATCAGAAGCTTATCGCCAAAGGCCTTGCGCAGATTATCCGCCTCAATGACCACGCCGCCAAGACGCGGACCCGGCGGGATTTGAATTTGCGCCTGTGAAATTTCCTGCTTGCCGGCCTTGGCCAGCAATTCATCATAGGCGTTGATCCGCGCTTTTGATTTTGCCTGCCGGGCCTTGGGGCTCGCATTGATCCAGTCAAGCTCGCGGCCGAGCGTTTTCTGTCGGTTCGCTTCTTCGCGCTGTTCCTGTTCGAGGCGTTTGGCTTTTTGTTCGAGCCAGGACGAATAATTGCCCTGATAGGGAATGCCGCGCCCGCGATCGAGTTCCAGGATCCAGCCCGTCACATTGTCGAGGAAATACCGGTCGTGGGTCACCAGAATGACCGCACCGTCGAAATCGCGCAGGTAGTTTTCAAGCCAGGCGACCGATTCCGCATCGAGATGGTTGGTCGGCTCGTCGAGCAACAGGAGATCCGGTTTCGACAAAAGAAGCGCCGCCAGTGCGACACGGCGCTTTTCGCCGCCGGAGAGGTTGTCGACTTTCCAGTCGCCTGGCGGACAGCGCAAAGCGCCCATCGCCATTTCAACTTTTGAATCGATATCCCATCCGTCCGCGGCGTCGATTTCTTCCTGCAGCGCCGACATCTTTTCCATCAGCTCTTCAGTGTAATTTTCGCCAAGTTCCGCCGACACCACATTAAAGGCGTCGATCTTGTCTTTGATATCGCTGACTCCGGTCATGGCGTTTTCAAAGACCGTCTTTGACGCGTCGAGTTCTGGCTCCTGCGGCAGGAAGCCGACCTTGATCCCGTCGGCGGCGTAGGCCTCGCCGTTAAATTCCTTGTCCTCGCCGGCCATGATCCGCAAAAGCGTTGATTTACCGGCGCCGTTGACCCCGACAATGCCGATTTTCGCATCGGGCAGAAACTGAAGATGAATGTCCTCAAAGACCTTTTTGCCGCCCGTGTAGGTCTTCGACAGGCCCTGCATAAAATAGATGTATTGGTGATTCGCCATTCGCTCGCCTGGAGCCCCGCCGGGGCCCGCCCTCTTGATCGGTCAAATTCCGTGTCAATTTAGAAACAGGCGCGCCTCTTATCGCGCCTCGGGGCCGGTTTCAACGCAGCCGTGCGCTTTACCCCGTCGATAACCCCCCTATATACCGCTATGATTTTGCGGCGTTTGGCAATCTGATCAGGAACGCAGACGGAATTGTGAGGGGCTATGTCCGGTTATGTTGAACAGACCCTGGCGGCGGACGAAGACATCGTCTATCGCGCAAATTTCAATTGGACCTACAGCTTCTTTCCCGTGCTGTGGTTTTCGATCGGCATGGGCCCGGTCGTCCTGTTCTTGCTGACGCAATTTGCGGCCGGCGTCGATTACGAACAGCTCAAGGTCGGCTGGTGGTTCGCCATCGGCGCGGCGGTCGTTGGCCTGATCATCATGCTGACGCATTTCATCGTGTTATGGACCACCGAGATCGTCGTGACGACGTACCGGTTTGTCTTCAAGCGCGGGCTGATCTCCCGGACGACGCAAGAAGTCTCGCTCAACAAGATTGAGGAAATCACCCTCAACCAGTCGGTTTGGGGACGGCTTTTCGGCTACGGCAAACTCGTCATGCGCGGCACCGGGGTCGGCGTCATCGAGTTGCCGAATGTCGACAACCCGATTTTCGTTCGCCGCGTCATCGAGAATACGCGCTCGAAATTGCGGTCTTCGAACCCGGCTGTCAGCGACGAAGATTAACGCCCGCCGCGCGGCGCCTTTTTCCGCACTGTTTTTGTTGAACCGTTTACGGTTACGCTCTAAAGGAGGGCGCTTCGGAGCGTAGCGCAGTCTGGTAGCGCATCTGGTTTGGGACCAGAGGGTCGCAGGTTCGAATCCTGCCGCTCCGACCATCTCAGCGCCCGCATCCGACGGCGCGAGGGGCCGAATTTAAGCCCGGTTGAAAAACGAAAGAGCGTTTCATGTTCGCGCGAATTTATCAGCCGTCGAAAACAGCAATGCAGTCCGGGCGCGCCAAGACAGAGCGCTGGCTTTTGGAATTTGAGGCGGAAGCCGCGCGCCGGATCGATCCGCTGATGGGCTGGACCAGCTCCAGCGACACCCGCGCCGGACAAGTGAGCCTATCCTTCGACAGCAAGGATGCGGCCATCGCCTACGCGGAAGCGAAATCTATTCCCTATCAGGTCGTTGAGCCCAGTCGGGCGACGCCCAAGCCAAAGGCGTATGCGGACAATTTCGCATTCGACCGCCGCAAACCCTGGACCCATTGACACACGCCGCGTCCGGAACAACTCTGTCACCCGTTTATTGAAGGCCCCGTAGCTCAACTGGATAGAGCAATTGACTTCTAATCAATAGGTTCCAGGTTCGAGTCCTGGCGGGGTCGCCATCATTTATTCCCAAACAGTGCATTCGCTGACGTGTCGGTCGCCTGTCGTGCTTTGGGGGAGCGCAGCGGCGCATGCCAACGCTTGTCATGCGCCTCGAAGACGGCGTCTTGAGAAGACTGCACAGTGTTCAGTGTTAGCGCCCGCCACTAGTTCTCCGGGTCGGGCCGGACTTCAATGGCGAGAAGACCTTTCGCGCCAGCCGCAAAGGAAACCTGAATGCGCTGGCCCTGCACCAGTTCGCCAAGGCCGCACCGGCGCAGCGTTTCCATATGGACAAAGATATCTTCCGTTCCTTCACCGCGCGTGATGAAGCCGAAGCCCTTGGCGCGGTTGAACCACTTGACGGTGGCGCGGGTGAAATCGCCGGCGGGCGTCTGGCTCGTCACCGGCTCGGGCGGCGTCAGGGCTGTCGCCGTGCTGTCGTCGATGTCGATGACTTTAAGCGCCTGCAATCCCTTGGCGCGTTTGACGACTTCACACTCGACCGTTGCGCCTTCGCGCGCGGTCGAGCGGCCCGCATCTCTGAGGCAGGACGAGTGGATCAGGATGTCGCCGGCGCCGGTGTCGTTCATGATAAACCCGTAGCCTTTGCCGGGGTCAAACCACTTCACAATGCCCTTGACCGTGAAGCTGTCTTCTGACGAGTCATCGCTATCGGCGCTGCGATCCTCTTCACCCGAATAGTCAGCCATCGTCATAAGTCCCCTGCCCTAACTCCGTCAGCGCCGGCTGTCCTCGCCGGGTTATTTCGCCGCTCGCCCATCACCGCCGGTAGGGCCCGAGAGCTGGTTTCGCCGTCTACGCATCAACCGGCGCGCTGCGCTGTCTTATCCCTTGCGACATCTTAACCGGTTTTGCCGCAATCCGTCAGCGCAAAGAATGCACTAATTCGCGTGGTCCGTCTTCATTTTTCTCCAGAAAGTTGCGCAATCGGCATAAAGTAATAGAGGTCTCGAAATCAAAACAATCTCGATTAGCCTTTGGAATAGTTCTAAACTGAACCGCGCCCTTCCAGATCCGACAGAAATTTCGACACCAACAATAAAAAGACGTCGAAATCGGATTCGATATTCTTCAGCGACACGCCGCCGGAAGAATTGCGATCCATCTGGATTGTCACGTCGCCGTCGCGGTCGATATAGGCGCGCCCGAATTTCACCTCAGAGTTAAACTGGCTCAGAAATTCGTGGCTCACCTGATTGAGCGAAACGTCGTTCAGATAGGTAAAATAGGAAATATCGCTATCGCCGCCAAAGACGCCGACAAGCACCGTGATCTCGCCGACTTCGACCGCGATCATGTTCGACTGGAAGTCGCGCACGGCGTAGCCTTGCAATTCCAGTGTTTCCGCGATTGCGTCTTTGGTGATCCCGGCGGCGCCCGCTGATGCGACGGGCGCTGTCGCCAACGCCAATGCCGTAAAAAATGTCAGAAAAATACGCATGCAAGAACCCCTCTGCCCCTCGGCAAACCCTTAACCAAACCTTAATAGAAGCGGAAACCGGGCGAAAAATCAATCCTCACGCACGCTCCAAGCACGAGCGCCTGGCGCGTGTTGCAACCATCGGAAAGTGAGGAAAATGGCAGGCCCTAGGGGAATCGAACCCCTCTTTTCAGGTTGAAAACCTGACGTCCTAACCGATAGACGAAGGGCCCGCTCGGTCAGCTCTCGCTGAGACGCGGAGACATAATGAAATCTCCGGCGAACGGCAAGACCTTGGCCATGAAAAATCAACCTGCGCTCATGCGGCGCATGGGCCGAACGCAAACGCTTTGCGCGTCGCGGCGCTGGCGCCCTTATCTCAGATCGCGCGCGCTGCATCCGAGACCTGAAACTGCGCCGCGTCGCCGCCGCGCCACTCATCGGCTTTGATCTTGCCGGCGACATGCAACCGCGCGTCCGACGTCAACATAGCCCCGAGCGGCTCATCAGCGGCCCGGAACGCAATCGCGCGCACGGTTTCGCCGGTGGGCGAGACCAGATTGAACGACAGATGGCCCGCGCCGACGGTGCGCAGTTTTTCAATGCGCATATCGGCAAGCACGAACACCGGTTCCGGGTTGCCGGGACCAAAGGGCCCCGCATTGTCGATCTGATCGACAAGCGGGCGCGCAACGGCGGAGGCGGCGACAACGCCGTCGATCATCAATTTACGGTTGGCCAACGCCTCATTGACGGCGGCGCCAAGGCGGTCGCTCAGATAGTCCGTAAAGGCCGCGATTTTGTCCGTATCGATCGTAAGTCCCGCCGCCATGGCATGGCCGCCGCCTGCCGTAAGCAAGCCGTCGGCGCGCGCCTGATTGATCGCCGCCCCCAGATCAACGCCGGCGATCGACCGGCCTGACCCTTTGCCGATCCCCTTGTCGGCGCCGATCACGATGGCGGGGCGGTCGTATTTTTCTTTCAACCGGCCGGCGACAATGCCGATGACGCCGGGGTGCCATCCCTCATCGGCGACGACGATGACGGGCGCGCTCTCAAGGGTTTTTTTCTCAATCTGCGCAATCGCCGCTTCCTGAACGGCGCGTTCGATCTCCTGACGTTCCGCATTTAAAACATGCAGGCGGTCGGCGAGCTTTTGTGCTTCGACCGGGTCGTCGACGGTCAACAATCTAAACGCCAAATTGGCGTGGCCGATACGGCCCGCGGCGTTGATGCGCGGGCCGATCAAAAAGCCAAGATGATAGGGCGATGGCCGTCCCTTGGCGCCGGCGGCGCGGGCGAGCGCCTTCAACCCGGGATTGCCGCGCTGTTCCATCACGCGCAGACCCTGACTGACGAGAACGCGCGTGAGCCCGGTCATCTCCATCACATCGCATACGAGGCCGAGCGCGGCGAGATCCAGAAACTGCAGCAGGTTCGGCTCGGGCCGCGATGCGAAAAAGCCCGCGTCGCGCAGCGCCCTGTTAAGCGCCACGACAAGCATGAAAGCAACGCCCGCTGCGGAAAGATTGCCGAGCCCGGAAACATCGTCGGGCCGGTTCGGGTTGACGACCGCGACAGCCGAAGACGGCGGCGGGCCCTGCATCAGGTGATGGTCGACGACGACTGTCTTCAAACCCTCGCCCGCCGCGGCGGCGATCACCTCATGGGCGGCGGCGCCGCAATCAACGGTGACGACGATTTCCGCGCCCTGCTCCTTCAGCGATTTGAAGGCGTCGAGAGAAGGCCCGTAGCCTTCAAGAATGCGGTCCGGCAAATAGACCGGCGCGGTGCGGCCAAGGGCGCGAAAGTAAAGATGCAGGATTGAGGACGCCGTTGTCCCGTCCACATCATAATCGCCGAACACCCCGACGCCGCGTTTTTCGATGATTGCTTGCGAGAGGCAGGCGACGGCCTCTTTCATGTCCGCAAGCACAAACGGATCGGGCAGGCTCGCCCGCAATGACGGGTTCAGATAGTCCGCCGCATTGGCCTGATCGACGCCGCGCGCGGTCAGCGCATGGGCCACGACGATATCGATGTCTTCACGCTGGGCGATGGCGAGCGCGTCGCGGGCCGATGTCTCGCGCAGTGTCCAGCGGCGCCCAGACGCCGACCCTTGATGATCGGGCAGCGCGGGCGGCGTGAACCCGGCGTCATTGACGAGAGCATGAGCGAGCGACATGGGAGATGATTGCGTTGATTCGCGGGCCGCCGCTGACCGCTGGATTTCCCCAGATTGTGAAGCCATGGCGCCGAACGGCCCCTTTGTCAGGGACCGGGTCCGCGCTAGCATGCGCCGCATGAAAGAACTTTTGAAAATCGCCATCCTCAGCGCGTCCCTCTTGCCGGGCGCAGTGTCAATCGCCCATGCCGGCGAGGCCGATGTTGTCGGCGCCGAGGCGCGCCAGAGCGGCGACGGTTCCTGGACATTTTCCGTCACCGTGCGCCACGCGGATAAAGGCTGGAACCACTACGCCGACGCGTGGGAAGTTCTGGATACGGAGCGCACGGTGCTGGCGACGCGTATCCTTGCCCATCCTCACGTCAATGAACAGCCATTCACGCGCTCAAAATCGGGCATTAAGATTCCAGCCACTGTAACGCGCGTCATTGTTCGAGCCCGCGACAGCGTCCATGGCTATGGCGGCGCCGAAATGACCGTGACGCTTGAACGCTAGTCGCGCGCTAGCGTTGCGAGCGCGCGCGAATGTAACGCACTGTTCCGGTGCGCGAGCGCATCACCACCGTATGCGTTGAGACATATCCCGGCTCCCAGCGCACCCCGTCGAGCATGGTGCCGTTGGTGACGCCGGTCGCCGCGAAGATCACATCGCCTGAAGCGAGATCGCGCAGGTCGTATCTTCGGGAAAGATCCGTGATGCCCGCTTTTTCCGCCCGCGCGCGCTCAGCGTCATTGCGGAAGACCAGCCGGCCTTGCATCTGTCCGCCGACGCAACGCAACGCCGCGGCGGCGAGAACGCCCTCCGGCGCGCCGCCCTGCCCCACATACATGTCGATGCCGGTCGAGCCTTCCGTCGTATGAAAAACGCCGGCGACGTCGCCGTCCGGGATCATGAAGACGCGCGCGCCAACCTTGCGCGCGCCGTCGATAATTTTCGCATGGCGTTCGCGGTCGAGGACGCAGATCGTGATCTCTGAGCGGTCGACGCCTTTCGCCTTGGCGAGCGCAACAATGTTGTCCTCAACGGGCGCATCGAGATCGATGACGCCTTCCGGATAGCCGGGTCCGCAGGCGATCTTGTCCATATAAACGTCAGGCGCATGCAACAGCGTGCCGCCCTGCGCCATCGCAACGACTGCGAGCGCATTGGCCATGGCCTTGGCGGTCAGCGTCGTGCCTTCCAGCGGATCAAGGGCGATGTCAATTTTTGGGCCGTTCCCGGTGCCGACTTTCTCACCGATATAAAGCATCGGCGCCTCGTCGCGTTCGCCCTCGCCGATAACGACCGTGCCGTCCATCTCAAGCTTGTTGAACGCCTCGCGCAGGGCGGAAACGGCGGCTTCGTCAGCGCCTTCCTTGTCGCCGCGCCCGATCATGGTGGAAGCGGCGACGGCGGCGGCTTCCGTGCAGCGGCCGACCTCCATCGTTAAAACGCGGTCGAGATAGGCTTCTTCGTTCATCGGTGTCTCCCGAAAATGCAGCGCCGCCGGGCGGCGGTGCGGCGATGGGGCGGTGCGGCAGGCAATGACGCAAAAGCGGCGGCCCATCAAGGCCCGCCGCTGTGAATTCCTGCAAGGACGCCGCCAGAAGTGCGCCTCAGCCGGCGAGCACTTTCCTGACGTTACGCGCGGCCTGCCTGATGCGCTGTTCATTCTCAACCAGGCCGATGCGCACAAACCCCTCGCCGTCTTCGCCGAAACCGAGCCCCGGCGCGACCGCGACGTCGGCTTCTTCCATGAGCATTTTCGCAAAACCCACCGAACCGATGGCGGCGAATTTATCAGGGATTGCCGCCCAGGCGAACATCGAGGCTTCAGGCGACGGGATCGGCCAGCCGGCGCGCCCGAAACTCTCCACCAGCACATCGCGGCGCTCGCGATAGGTCTGCCTGATCTCATCGACGCAATCCTGCGGCCCGTCGAGCGCCGCCGCCGCCGCCACCTGGATCGGCGTATAGGCGCCGTAGTCGAGATAGGACTTCACGCGGGTCAGCGCCGCAATAAGGCGCGGGTTGCCGACCGCCATACCGACCCGCAAACCCGCCATCGAATAGGTTTTCGAAAGCGAATTCACCTCGACCGCGATCTCTTTGGCCCCCTCAACCTCAAGGATCGAGCGCGAGGGCGCGCCGAAATAGATTTCCGAATAGGCGAGATCGGACAAAACCCAGAAATCGTGGCGGCGCGCAATTGCGACGGCTTCTTTGTAAAAATCGATATCAACGGTCTGGGCCGTCGGGTTTGAGGGATAGTTGAGGACGACCGCCGTGGGGCTCGGCGCCATTTCCGCCGCCGCGTCGGCGATCCCTTGAAGATAGATTTCCGGCGTCGGCGCCGGGACCGCGCGGATCACCCCGCCGGCGATAATGAACCCATAGGCATGGATCGGATAAGCCGGATTGGGGGCCAGAATGACGTCGCCCGGCGCAGTGATCGCCTGCGCGAGGTTGGCAAAGCCCTCCTTGGAGCCGAGCGTCGCAACGACTTCCGTATCCGGATCAAGCGCTACACCGAACCGGCGTTCATAATAACGCGCGATCGAACGCCGCAAGCCGGCGATCCCGCGCGAGGCGGAATAGCGATTGGTTTTCGGTTTCGTCGCCGTCTCGATGAGCTTGTCGATAATGTGCTGCGGCGTCGCCATGTCCGGGTTTCCCATCCCGAAATCGATGACGTCGCGGCCCGCACCGCGCAGCTTTGCTTTCAACGCATTGACCTCCTCAAACACATAAGGCGGCAGGCGTTTGATGCGGTAGAAGTCTTCCGTATCTGGCATAAGGGTTCGATCAGGCTCGGTTTAGGACGGCGGCCGCCGGCGATATTGACGAAAAAAGTTTGCTGACAAACAGATTAAGGAAACAATTAGGGCGCTTGTGGGCCGGACTAGCGGTTATTTTCCGCAATCCCGGCGGTCGCCTTGGCGTTTTCGGCTTTTTCGCGCGCCGCCCGCCGTCTCTGGCGTTCAATTTCGGCTTGCAGCTTTTCGCGGCGCTCTTCCAGGCGCGCTTTTTCCTCGAGGCGCGCTTTCTCGGCGCGCGCCTGATCGTCAGCGGTCTGGGTTTCCAGCGCGTCGCGCCGCGCCGTCAGGTCCGCCTGAAGAATGGCGCGCTCAACGCCGTCGAGGCCTTCGGGCTTTTCATTCGGTTGCGCCGACAGCCGCGGGAAACGCTCGCGCGTTTCGCTCCGGCGCGCGGCGATCCGCTCCTCGATGGCGGGATTGACCGGTTGGTCGCCGGCGATGTCTTCATATTTGAAAAACCCCGGCGGCGCGAGGCGGCGCGCGGTCTCGCACCCGCTCGCCGCCAAGGCGATCATCGCCAACGCCAGATATGCTTTTGCACCCATCAGGCGCTCATCCTATAACAAAATCGGTCGACATTTTTGCCGACTTAACACTGGAACGGCGACGCCATGCAAGAAAATCAGTCTGAAAAAGCCGCAAACAAAGCCGCCGCCAAGCCCTCGAAAATGACCGCCTCGCGCGCCGAGGCGAAATCCGGCGCCGCGAAAGACGATGCTGCGCCGTCCGACAGCCGGCCGTTGTTTGAAGATTTCGACGCCCTGTCGGAGTATCTCGTCGATGTTTCCGGCAAGAGCCAGGAAGTTGTCCGCGAGTTTTTTGTCCATCATCCCGAGCTCAAAGTCGTCAAGGGCGAACGCGCGGCCGATCCTCTCAATGTCGGCGAGGCGTTTCAGGAAATGCTGACCGGTCTCGCCGCCGATCCGGGCACGGTCATGCAGCGCCAGCTCAATTTGTGGGGCGATTACGCCAAATTAATGGGGACGATGTCGCGCCGCATGGCCGGCGAGAACGTCAGGCCCGCGATCGAACCCGACCCGCGTGACAAACGCTTCGCCCACAAGGCGTGGACGGAAAATCCAATGCTTGATTTCGTCAAGCAGTCCTACCTCACCTATGCGCGGTGGCTGACCAACACCGTCGATCAACTCGACGATATTGACGACCATGAGAAAAAACGCGCGCAGTTCTACACCCAGCAATTTATTGACGCGATCGCGCCGTCCAATTTTCCGATGCTCAATCCGGAAGTCGTTGAGGCGACGATTGAGAGCAAAGGCGAAAATCTCCTTAAGGGATTTAAAAACCTTCTCGAAGACATCGACCGCGGCCATGGCGAGCTTTCAATCCGTCAGGCCGACCTTGAGCATTTCAAGCTGGGCGAGAATATCGCCACGACGCCCGGATCGGTGGTTTACCAGAATGAGATCATGCAACTCATTCAATATAATCCGACAACAGAGCAAGTGGCCCGGCGCCCGCTCGTGATCTTTCCGCCCTGGATCAACAAATTCTATATCCTGGACCTGCAACCGGCGAATTCCTTCATCAAGTGGATGGTCGACCAGGGCCGTACGGTGTTTGTCGTTTCCTGGGTTAATCCGGGTTCGGAACTCGCGGGAAAGACCTTTTCGGACTATATTTTTCAAGGGCTTTTCGAAGCGCTGGACGCAGTTGAAAAAGCCACCGGCGAAACCGACATCGACGCCATCGGCTATTGCATCGGCGGGACCATGCTGTCGACCGCGCTGGCGCTGATGGCCAAACGCGACGATACGCGCATCAAATCGGCGACGTTCTTCACCGCGCAAGCCGATTTTTCCGAGGCCGGCGATCTTCTCCTGTTCGTCGATGATGCGCAGCTCGACGCCATTGAAAAACAGATGGACGCCGCCGGCGGCGTCCTTGAGGGGCGCGCTATGGCGACGACCTTCAATATGCTGCGGTCAAACGATCTGATCTGGTCGTTCGTCATTGACAATTACATGAAGGGCAAGGACCCGGCGAAGTTCGATCTTCTGTTCTGGAATTCCGATGCGACGCGCATGCCGAAACATGTGCATCTGTTTTATCTGCGTGAATTTTACCAGCAGAACCGTCTCGCAAAAGGCGAGATGGAAATCGCCGGCGAGCGGCTCGACTTGTCGGACATCAAGATCCCGATCTTCATGCAAGCCGGCGAGACCGATCACATCGCGCCCGCCAATTCGATCTACAAAACCGCCAAGCTCTTTGGCGGCAACCAAGTGCGCTACATGCTGGCGGGCTCCGGTCATATCGCCGGCGTCGTCAATCATCCGTCCAAGAAGAAATACCATCATTCCACAAACGACGCCCTGCCCGCCACAATCGAGGCGTGGAAGGAAGCGGCGGAAAAACATCCCGGCTCATGGTGGGATTACTGGATGGCGTGGCTGAACGATGTGAGCCCCGGCGAGGTCGCAGCGCGGATGCCTGGCGACGGCGCGCTCGCCGTTATCGAGCCCGCGCCGGGATCATATGTGGCGGTCAAGGCTTAAAGGCCCCCGCCCCGATGTCTTCCCAGGACTTTTGCTTCCCAGGACTTTTGCAAATAGCGCCGAACCCCTAGGGGTGCGCGGGCGGTTCTCCCCTCATCATTGGCGACTTATGGTTTCAGCGTCAGGCTCGAAACTGGCCAATGAAAGGATGGATGATGTCCGAGACTTTCAGCATCACCGCCGGCGGCGCCAATCCGGCGTTTTCCCCCCTCGGTCCGGCCGATAACGCAAACGCATTGGTCAGCGCCTATCGTAGCGACAATGGCGCGCTTGATACGGACGGTCTCGCCCTCGCCATGGTGCGCGCGTCCGGCGGCGATGCGGACACCATGGCCGCCCTGAAACAAGGAATTGGCGCGGCGCTCTCGCCAAGCGAACGCGGCGCCGTCGATCGCGCGATCGGCGCTCTTGAGCCGAAGGATCTGACTTTTCTTGAGCATGTGGGCGACGGCTTCGCCCAGTTCGGCAAGGGCCTTTGGGGCATGGCGAAGGGGCTGGCGGGCCTCGCCTGGGGCGCGGCTAAAACGGTTTATGACGTCAATGTCGTCGGCGCCGCCCTCGACAAATTCGAAGCTGTCAGCGGTCAGGAGCTGCCGGCGTTTCTTCCCTCCGAAGCGCGCGGTGAGGCCCGCATTGACGGCGCCGTTTCATCCGTCGTCGAACTTGGCAAAGCGGTCTGGAACGATCCGTCGATCCTGATCAGCGAATACAAATCGCTGGCGGCCGACGGGCGCTACGGCGCCATTGTCGGGCAAGCCGTTGTCGATTTCGGGGATTTGCTGATCGGCGCGAAAGGCGCCGGCAAAGCAGCGAAGATCGGCAATCTGGGCTCGGATATCGCGCGCTCGGCCGATATCGTGGCCGACGCCGGCAAAGTCCTGCGGGCGAGCGACAGCGCCGTCGCCCTCGCCAAAGCGGTCGCCGCCGATCCATCTTTCGCCGCCCGCTCGCATGATGTTCTGCAACAGTCTCGGGCGGTGTTGAATGCGGTGGATACCTCGGCGTTTACCGCCGCCCAGCGGCTGCAACTCGACGAAGGGCGCGCGCTTCTTGACGATGTTCTGGAAATCTCCGCGCCGCGCGATCCCAATATCGGCGACCCGGCGGCGATCGCGCGGGGTTTTGGAACCTTGTCGCCGCGTCAGGCGAAAATGCTGGAGGCGCTTCCGGATTTTGGCGACGCGACGATCCTTCACAAGAGCGATGTCAAAATGACCGACATCGCCGCCCTGACCGCGCAGACCGGCGATGAATTCGCGATCTTCACGCGGGGCTCGCAACGCATGATCGTGCGCGGCAATGCGCAAAGCGTGCCGATTTCGGTGGATGACGCCGTCAAGCTGCGCGAAGCGGGCTGGCGTTGGTCCGCACACACCCAACCGGGCGTCGATACGGTCCATACTATCGCCTCGGCCGGCGATCAGGCCGTGTTGAAAGCCTTTGGCCAGGACGCTAGCCTGATCATGAATAGTCGGGGCCAGGCCAACGTCTTTAGCCCGACGGAAACAATTGGAATTCAACCTTGATGGCGACGCCGCCGCTAGTCCTTGAGAAAACCGGCGCCCCGCCCGGCTTTGATGAACCGGGCGCGCGCTCGGAGCGCTGGCGCGTCGGCGAGGCTGTTTTTTCCCTTCAGTACAGGAAGGATACGTGCGCGGTTTACGCGCCGACAGACCTGACGCTGAGCGCGCAAAAACAGATTGCGGACCGGATCGGCGTGCGCTGGGAAACAACCGCGATCATCGGCGGCGAAGTGCTGGTCGTCGCGGCTGACGATGCGCAGGCCCTGTTGCGCGCGCTCGCTGACGCCCTGAACGCCGCTGACGGATCGACGACCCGCTGATGTATGCTGACGCATCACTGTTGTTTGCGACCGAATGCCGGATGGCGTCGGCGCCGCTGAAGCGCTGCATGGGTTGAGGCATTTCTGCATCAACGCTCAGCCATCCCGCACGCTGTTAACCTTTCGTTAACCTTGCGAATCACATCGTTACGCGACGTTAAGGTTAATCGCTTACGCTTTTGGGCGTCTTAGAGGGGGCGATCATGAGTGAAACACGTATTATTTCCGCGGCTGAATTGTTTATGAAAATCGGCGCAACGCCGAGGACGCGTAGCGTGCGCGCCGATCAGCTGTTCCGCAAACTGCGCCAGGCCGACGCGAAAGTGGACACCGGTCCGGAAAATCCCTACGCGGCCGCGGGCCAGAAACACGTGCGCCAAAAACAGCTCCCCCAAAAACAGCCCTCTAGGCCCGCCCCGACGCTCCAGTTGAACGCCGCGCAAAAGACGGCCCGCAAGTCCGCCTGACCGGATCGCAAGGCCCGACGCGCAACTCTTTACGGCATCAAAAAAGCCGCGCCCGAAAAGGAGCGCGGCTTTCTTTGTCTGTGAACGCCCGGCGGCGCAAAGCGCGCCGGGAAACGCCATCGGCGGAAAAACCCGACTAGCGTTTTGAGAACTGGAACGAACGACGGGCTTTCTTGCGGCCGTATTTCTTCCGCTCGACGACGCGGCTGTCGCGCGTCAGGAACCCGCCCTGTTTCAGAACGCTGCGCAGGCCCGGCTCATAATACGTGAGCGCCTTGGCGATCCCGTGGCGCACGGCGCCCGCCTGACCCGACGGTCCGGAACCCGAAACCGTGCAGATCACGTCGAACTGGTCCGACCGGTCCGCGGCGGCAAGCGGCTGTTTGATGATCATCTGCAGAACCGCGCGGCCGAAATAGTCCGTGTGGTCCTTTTTGTTGACCGTGATGCGGCCAGACCCCGGACGGATCCAGACGCGCGCAATGGCGGTCTTGCGCTTGCCCGTCGCATAGGAGCGGCCAAGCTCGTCGATTTTCGGCTCACGGACGACTTCTTCTTCAATCGTCGTTTCAATGCCGGCGCCTTCGGCGATGTCTTTCAGGTCTTCAAGCGAGGACCCTGCGGCTTCAGGCGTTGTTGTTTCTGTGCTGCTCATGGGTCTCAGACTTCCCGTTTGTTCTTCGGATTCATGGAGGCGACGTCGAGGACGACCGGATTTTGCGCCTCGTGCGGGTGTTCAGCGCCCGCATAAACGCGCAGATGCGTCATCTGACGGCGCGCCAGCGGCGAGTCCTTCGGCATCATGCGCTCAACGGCTTTGGTGACGACGCGCGTCGGGAACTTGCCGGTCAGGATCTTCTCCATCGTGCGTTCCTTGATGCCGCCGGGATAGCCCGTATGCCAATAAAATTTCTTGTTGGTCATTTTGTTGCCGGTGAAGACGACCTTGTCCGCATTGACGACAACAACATGATCGCCGCAGTCGACATGCGGCGTGTAAGCGGGCTTGTGTTTGCCGCGCAGGCGCGTCGCGATCACCGACGCCAGACGGCCGACAACAAGGCCCTCCGCGTCGATCACGATCCAATTCTTCTCAACCTCGCCAGGTTTGGCAGAGTAGGTTTTCATGTTCATCAATCCCGTAAGCGCCCTTGGGGCCCCGCCCCGCCGGCTCGTAAAACTGGCAATAAAAAAACCCCGGAAGCCCCGGGAGATGCGCCCGTTTATGGAGCGCCCGCCCGCCTGTCAACTTTTTTCTAAAAGGCCCGCAAAAGCGGCGTAAATTCAGTGATATATGAATACGGTATTATGTTACCTCATGCTGAGGCCGGCACCCGCCGCTACACCGGCAAGCCGCAAGGTCAGCGCCCGCCCAAAAGACCTAATACCGCCGCACGACTTCAAAATCGCGGTCGGGGCGGTATGGGGCGAGATCGGGCGCGGCGGTTCCGGTGAGCACTTCACGGGCGACGAGGGCGCCGACGAGGGGCGCGAGGGAGACGCCGCTGTGCATGATCGCGAGATAAGCGCCCGGCTGATCGGGGCTGCGTCCGAGAACCGGATGGCCGTCGATGGGGAGCGGCCGCCAGCCGATATGGACGTCTTCGATGGCGGCCTCCCCAATTAAAGGAACGTATTGCGCCGCTGCGCCGAGAATGCGCCGTGCGTGTTGTTCGGCGATGGCGGCGTCGGGGAAACGATTGGGCCGGCCGCGCAGGCGTTCCGCATGCGCGGCGGTATCGGGCGCCCCGTCCTGTTCGCCGAGGACGATCCGGCCGTCATCACGCTGATGAATATGAACGCCGGGCGCGACGACAATGCGATTGACCAGTCGTTGCATCGGCTTTGTGATGACGATGACGCCGGGGGTCGTGCGCTGGGGGATATCAAGACCCGCGAGCGTGCGGGTCGCTGCGCGGTCGGTGCCGGTCGCCAGCACAAAATCGTCAACCGTGAGCGTCCCGCAGGCTGTCTCAAGGTCGATTTTGCCGCCCCGCGATGTTGAAACGCTTGTCACGGCGCAGTGCTCGCGCACGCGGGCGCCGTGGCGCGCGGCGGCCTCGGCGAACATTCGCGCCGCCAGCACCGGATCGACGGCGCCGTCATTTGGCGAATAAGCGGCCCGGTCTACGCCGCTGAAATCGACATTGGGTTCGAGTTCGCGGAGCTTGTCCGCCCCGATCATCGCCGCCGGCTCGCCCCAGGCGGCCTGTTCGGCGATCTGCTCGGCGAGCCGCGCCTGGCGCTCGGGCGACGCGAACCATTCAAGCGAGCCGCCCCAGCGAACCGGCACGCCAAGCTCCGTCTGCAGACGGTCCCAGCCCTGCAGACCGGACTGGCTGAAGCGATGATAATGGCGCGGCTGTTTCGCCCAGGTCGCGTTGATCCACGCGAAGGTGCCGCGGCTCGCGCGCTCGGCGAGGCCGCCGCGCTCCAGCAAGGTGACGGCCGCCCCGTCCCGCGCAAGATGATAAGCGATCGCGCCGCCGATAATGCCGCCGCCGATGACGGCGACGCGTTTTTGATTGCCGCCCGTGATCGGCGCGCATGCGGCCAGAAATGCGCTCGCCGCCGTCAGCTTCAGAACGAACCGCCGGTCCGGCCCGGCGGCGGCGACGGCGTCAGTCTTTTTTGGGGATTGGGCGGCGGCGTTTGGCATCGGGCGATGGTGAGACAAGCCGGGGCCGATTTCCAGTGCTGTCGCCTTTACTGCTGCGGATTGTCCAAAATTGCAGGAAAGTCCGGTAAAACGCGGCCATGATTATTGACGCTTGGGCGCAGCACCCGACAACACGCCATATTCACGCGCCGATGTTTGAACCACTTTGGCGATGGACCAACACAACCCCGCCGCGCGCCGCGCCGCCGGTGGCGGCGACAATCGCCTCAATGGACGCCGCAAAGGTCGATAAGGCGCTCATCTGCGCATGGCAGGCGCCGGGCAAAGACCTGATCAGCAATGACGAAGTTGCGGCCTTTTGCGCTGAAGCGCCCGACCGGCTGATCGGCGTCGGCTCGGTCGATATTTCAAAGCCGATGGCGGCAATGGCCGACGTCCGCCGCTGCGTGCGCGATCTTGGTTTTAAAGCGATCCGCGTCCTGCCCTGGCTGTTTGAACGCCCGCCGACGGACCGCCTGTTTTATCCGGTTTATGCGGCCTGTTGTGAGATGGGCGTGCCGTTCTGTACACAGATCGGCCATACCGGGCCCTTGATGCCGTCTGAAGTGGGGCGCCCGATCTATCTCGATCAGGTGGCGATCGATTTCCCGGATCTTGTCATCGTCGGCGGTCACATCGGATATCCGTGGACGCAGGAAGCAATCGCTGTCGCAACCAAACATCGCAATGTCTATATCGACACGTCAGCCTACGCCGCTCATCGGTACCCGGAAGAACTTGTCGCCTATCTGAAAACGCACGGACGCAAAAAAGTGCTTTTTGGCAGCAACTATCCGATGTTGCCGCATGTGAAAGCGCTCGACGGGCTCGCGGCGCTGGCGCTTGATGATGAGGTGTTGGCGTTGTTTCTGGCTGGGAACGCCAAGCGCGTCTTTGATCTGTGAGCAAAAAAAACGCGCCGGAAGGCTCCCGGCGCGTTTTCTTTCAGAAGCCCGAACGCCTAGAGGACGCGTTCTTTCAAATCCTTGGCGACGCGGAAAGCGACTTTCTTTGACGCCTTGATGCGGATGCTCTCGCCGGTCGCCGGGTTGCGGCCCATCCGGGCGGCGCGCTTGCGGACCTGCAAGATGCCGAGACCGGAGATGCGCAGCTTTTTGCCTTTTTTGAGATAGCCGCCCATGCGGTCGATGAAATCGCCGAGCAGTTCTTCGGCCTGCTTTTTCGGAATCTCATGCGCTTCGGCGAGTTCCGCCGCGAGATGGCGCAACGTCACCACCTCCGGCGTCGCCTTTTTCGCAGCTGTCTTCCGCGTTGTCGTCTTGCGTGTTGTTGTTTTGCGGGTCGCGGTCTTGCGCGTTGTTGTTTTCTTCGCCGCCTTTTTTGCGGGCGCTTTTTTCTTTGTGGTCTTACGCTTTACGGCCATGTTCAATTCCTTTTTGGCTATGGCGTTCGTTACGGTGAACACGGCCGCTTGTTAAAAAATACCCAGCCGCTGCGGAGAAAAACCCGGATTCGCCCGTAAAATGCAATCAACTTGTGCTTCGGCCGCCAAATAATCCTTATTTTTACTGGCGATGACGCAGAATCAAAATGCGGTTTGCGCCGCGGCGTCGGTGCGCGCAGGGTTCGACGGCGTGCGCATTCCGTCGACCGTCGCCAGTTCAAAGCCTCGCGCCGGCGCCGAAGTGAGCCAGGGGCCGATCACCGCCAGCGTCTCGGCCCGCGGATGACAGATCGCGACGACAAAGCCCGTCTTGGCGGCGATCTCTTCGACCAGCCGTAATTGCGCATAGATTGTTTCGCGGTCGCCGTCAGGGTCGAGAAAAACATCGCGCGCGAAGATATCAACGCCAGTGGCCGCGCCCGCGCGCGCCGCTTCGCTATCTGCCGTTGTGAGTGAATCGAGAAAGAAAAGATCCCGCTCCTTCAACGCCGACAGGACTTTTTCCATCGCCTCATAGTCTGCGGTGAAAGCCGAGCCCATGTGATTGTTGACCCCGGAATAGCCCTCAAAGCGATCGAGGTTCCAGTCGAGCACCGTGTAGAGCGCATCGTCCGGCATCGCGGGATCGAGATGCATCGGCCCCGGATCGGCCGCTCCGACCGGCGTCATCGGCAAATGCAACATCACGGCGTCGCCGCGCGCGCGGGCGCGGTCGGCCATGGTCTGGAGGTCGCGCGCATACGGAATAAACGACACGGTCAGCGGCCCCGGCAGGCCCATGATCGTCTCAAACGCTTTTTTGTCGAGGCCGACATCGTCAAAGATGATGACGATTTTCGGCTTTGCCGCTCCGACAATCGACGAGGCCGGGGGCGCGAGGCGTGCGGCGGCGCGTTTGCGCGCCTGTGACGGGCGCTTGTCGCGGCGCGCATACCATCCGAGCGGCGCCTGCTCGCGCAGATGCGGCGTGATGCTGAAACGCTTGAGCGCAGTCCCGCCATTCCGTTCGGGCCGCGAAGCGCTCGCCGTAAACGGGACGGCGGCGCGGCTTTGCGCGAATTTTTGCGCGCGGAGATGCGCGACGCCTGTGTTCGCGGCTTGCGCGCTCGCCCCTTTGCCGGCGACATAGATCATGACCGCGCCGGTGAAGGCGCCGGCGACGGCGACGCCGATCCCGACGCTGAGGCCGGCCCGCCCCGCCCGCACGCCAGCGGCTTTGGGCCGCCTTGCGCGCGGCTT
>JBCBBT010000023.1:0-16917 GCA_038531315.1 Pseudomonadota bacterium | reverse complement strand
CGGGCAACAACAAAGCGGGCAACAACCCAGTCGGCAACATCATTGGCGCACAAAGCCCCCGGAAACGGCGCGGACGGCGCGCGCCGGCGGTTGCGCCGCGGCGGCGCATCGTTATTTTCGCTTTTCAATTTCACGATTCGACGCCCGCAACCGCCCCTTACCGACAAGTTTGTTCCTTGATCCTCCTCATCGATAATTACGACAGCTTCACCTACAACCTGGCGCATCTGATCGCGGAGACAGGGCGCGAGATTGTCGTGAAGCGCAATGACGCGATCACCGCCGATGCGGCGTTGGCGCTGGCCCCGGAGGCGATTGTTTTGTCGCCCGGCCCATCGACGCCGGATAAGGCGGGGATTTGCCTGGCGCTGGTTGAAAAGGCCGCCGCCACCGGCGCGCCTGTGTTCGGCGTCTGCCTCGGACTGCAATTGATCGCGCAGGCGCTGGGCGGTGCGATCACGCGGGCGAAGACGCTGATGCACGGCAAGACTAGTTCAATTCTGGTTGAGAAAGATCATCATAATCGCGGTATTTTCAATGGCTTGCCGGCCCGCTTTACGGCGACGCGCTATCACTCGCTGATCGCCGATCCGGCGCGCTTGCCCGAATGTCTCGCCGTGACCGCGCGCAGCGACGGCGACAACGAGATCATGGCGGTCGCCCATCGCAACAAGCCCATCGCCGCCGTGCAGTTTCACCCCGAGAGCATCGCTTCTGAATATGGCGCGCAATTGATCGGCAATTTTCTGAACGATCCCCATGGCGGCGCATCTTCGAGCGTCGGCGCTGCGACCGGCGCCGATCCAAAAAGCGTGTCGTAATGGCCGGCGCGTTCACGCCCTTTCTCACCCGCGCCGCGTCTGGCGAGCCGCTGGACAACAGCGCCATGGCGCAGGCGATGGCGCTCTTGCTGGAGGGGGCGGCGAGCGGCGAGGAAGCCGCCGGCTTTTTGATGGCCTTGCGCGCGCGCGGCGAGACCGTCGGCGAGATCACCGCCGCCGCGAGGGCGATGCGGGACAAAGCGCTGAAAGTCGCGACCGAGCGCGATGTTGTCGACACCTGCGGGACCGGCGGCGACAGCGCGGGCACTTATAATATCTCAACCGCAGCGGCGCTTGTCGCGGCGGGCGCCGGTGCAGCGATCGCCAAGCACGGCAACAAGGCCGCCAGCTCAAAATCCGGCTCCTCTGACGTCCTCGCCGCCCTCGGGATCAACCTCGCCGCCTCCCCGCAACAGATCAGCGCGTGCATCGATAAAGCGGGCGTCGGCTTCATGTTCGCCGCCGCCCATCACAAAGCCGTCGCTCATGTTGCCGATGTCCGTAAAAAGCTCGGCGTGCGCACGCTCTTTAATTTGCTCGGCCCCCTGACGAACCCGGCGGGCGCCAAACGTCAATTGATGGGCGTCTTTTCAAAAGACCTCGTGCGGCCGCTTGCTGAAGCCTTGATGGTGCTCGGCGCGCGATCGGCCTGGGTCGTGCACGGATCGGACGGCCTCGACGAGATCACGACAACCGGGGAGACATTTGTTGCGGCGGTCGAGGGCGGCGGCGTTCGCGAATTCATCGTCGCGCCTGAAGACGCCGGGCTTGACCGGGCCGATCCCGCCGCCCTCGCCGGCGGCGACCCGGCGGAGAACGCCCGCGCGCTCGCCGCCCTTTTGGACGGCGCGCCCGGCGCCTATCGCGATATCACCGTCTTCAACGCCGCCGCCGCGCTGGTTGTCGCAGAAAAAGCCGAAACGCTGAAAGACGGCGCCGAGTGCGCCGCGCAGGCGATTGATGACGGGCGCGCGCGCGCCGCACTCGAAAGCCTCGTGCGTCATTCCAATACACCGCTTACGGACGACCCCGCCGCATGACCATTCTCGACGATATCATCGCCTACAAGAAAGAAGAGATCGCCGCCGCCAAATCGGCCCGCCCCTATGGCCGGCTTGCGGACGCCGCCCGGCTCGCCGCGCCGCCGCGCGGTTTCGCCAAAGCGCTGCGCGACAAAGCCCAATCCGGCTTTGCGCTGATCGCCGAGGTCAAAAAAGCGAGCCCGTCAAAGGGTCTTATTCGCGCGGACTTTAATCCGGCGGACATCGCGCGCGCCTATGAGGCGGGCGGCGCGGCGTGCCTTTCTGTGTTAACGGATGCGCCAAGCTTTCAGGGGCGGCCGGAATATCTGGCGCTGGCGCGCGCCGCCGTCTCATTGCCGGTGTTGCGCAAGGATTTCATGATCGACCCCTATCAGGTCGCCGAAGCGCGGGCCTGGGGCGGCGATTGCATCTTGTTGATCATGGCGTGCCTGTCGCGGACCCAGGCGCTTGAGCTGGAAGCGGCGGCGGGCGAGTGGTCAATCGACGTCCTCGTTGAAGTTCACGATACGGACGACCTTGAAAAAGCCGCCGACCTGAAGACCCCGCTTCTCGGGATCAACAATCGCAATCTCAAAACTTTTGAAACGCGGCTCGAAACAACAGAGACGCTCGCCGCCCTCGCCCCGCCGGACAAGATCATCGTCAGCGAGAGCGGCATCGCGACCCGCGAGGATCTGAATACGCTGGCCGGCTTCGGGGCGCGCGCCTTTCTGGTCGGCGAGAGCCTGATGCGCGAAAGCGACGTCGAGGCGGCGACGCGCCAGCTGCTCAATGGTCGGCGCTAACCCGGCCGCCGCCGCACCCGACATTGGCCGCCAGCGCTTTTGCCAGCAAAGTCAACACGATGCCGCCGCATATTGATTGCGCCGTCGCTTGACTGGGGAAAAGAACAACCATAGAACGTTGTTGTTTTGTTCCTGTCTTGTTTCGGACACGGAATGCGGCCGGTCCTGCCCCGGTTGCGGAGTGCGCGCATGACGGCGCGCCTGCGCATGGGGGCCGGGGCCAAACCGGAAGGACGGTTTTTGATGCTGACGAAGAAGCAACAGCAATTGCTGACTTTCATTGACGAGCGCGTCAGCGAGACGGGGGTGTCGCCGTCTTTCGAAGAAATGAAGGAAGCGCTCGGCCTGAAATCCAAATCCGGCATTCATCGCCTGATCACGGCGCTCGAAGAACGCGGCTTTATTCGCCGGCTGCCCCATCGCGCCCGCGCCCTTGAAGTGTTGCGTGCGCCGAAGGGCGAAACGGCGGGCGGCGCCGGGGCTGGCTCGGCGAAGGCGGCGGGCGGCGCGATTGTGCGCCCCGCCTTTGGTGAGAAAAAGCCGGCGCCCGCGCCCGCGACGCCGGCCAACGTCGATATCACGGACCTGCCGGTTCTCGGGCGGATCGCCGCCGGCACGCCCATCGAGGCGATCCAGCATGAAGTCGACCGTGTCGCCGCGCCGGCCGCGCTCCTCGGGTCGGGCGATCATTACATTCTAGAGGTGCAAGGCGAGTCGATGATCGACGCCGGCATCCACGACGGCGATTATGCGATCATTCAGCGCAAGGACGATGCGACGTCGGGCGATATCGTTGTTGCGCTAGTCGACAGCGAAGAAGCAACGCTGAAGCGGCTGCGCAAAAAAGGCGCCTCGATCGCGCTCGAAGCGGCGAACCCGGCCTTTGAAACGCGCATCTACGGCGCTGACCGCGTCTCCGTACAGGGACGGCTTGTGGGGTTGATGCGGCGCTATTGACGCAATGGATGCGCGCCTTGGCGCCCCAAAGGCTATTCCAGCCTGTTCCAGACCGTTCCATCTAATGGGCCCCGCCGCCCGCGTGCGTGTTGAACGATGATGCGCCTTTTTTAATTGCGCCGTCTGTTCGCGCCATTGCCGCCGGCTCCGTTGATGCGGGCGTCTTGCCAATCATGGGTCCAGGGCCGTTCGCCGCGCGCGTCCGCCACGGCGCGGATTTTCACGCCGCGATCCCCGATCCAGATCGCGTGCGCGCCGCTGTTCCAGACCATACGTCGATGGACAAGACGGGCCGGGCAACGCTGCGCTGTTCGTCTGTTCACGGGATAAAACGCAATCACGATATCGGCGCGGCGGCAGTCTTCCGCGAGCGTCAAAAGGCGCTTTGAGACCGCCAGAACCATCCCGCCCTTGGCGGTGATCACGCAACCATTGGCGTCACAGGCGCCGGCGTCCTTCATGGATTTAACCGACCCGGGCGCAAGGCCGGCCGCTTCCGCCCAGGCGCGCGCATCGAACCGGTTCTTCCGCCGGTCGGCGACCGCGATCGCCGCGGGCGCGTCCTTTTCATGCAGAACAACGCCGACATTATCGCCGGCCCGGGCGATGAAAATATCCGGCGGCGGCGCGGCCCCGACAAGCGCCATACTGAGGGGGAGCGCCGCCAGACCCGCAAAGCGCCAGCGCGCCGTCATCACCGCACTCCATAATCCGCCTAAAGTCAGTATAATTAGCGCCGAGACAGGCCATTGCGGCGTCAATATAATAGCGCCCGGTTGACGCGAGACGGTGCTTGCGACCGACAGCACCACATCCATGCCCGCCGCTGCGGTGCGCCAGGCCCAGGCGTCCATCCCGAACGGCGTCAATAACAGACCGGTCACCGCAAACGGCATGATCCAGAACGCCATCAACGGCATCGCCGCAATATTGGCGGGCAAACTGTAAAGCGCGGTGCGGTTGAAGTGATAGAGCGCATAGGGCGCGGTTGCGAGCGCCGCGATGGTGTCGGTGGCGGCGACGCCCACAACATAACGGCGGGCTTTGGCGATGATGTCGAACCGGCGATCAGGATTGGCGCGCGCGCTCGCCCATTCGAAGGCCGCAATAAGGGCGGTGACGGCGGCGAATGACATCTGAAATCCCGGATGCAGGAGCGCTTCCGGTGTTGTCAACAAGATCAGCGTGGCGGCGATCGCGACGTTGCGCAGCGACAGCCCGCGCCGGTCGGCGATGATGGCGATAAAGACGATCGCCGTCATAATGAAAGCGCGCCGCGCCGACCATCCGCCGCCGGATAAGATGAGATAGAAAAGCCCGCCCGCGAGCGCGGCGACAGCGGCGATTTTCTTGATCGGCGCGTTGAGGGCGAGGCGTTCTGACAGGGCGAGCGCGCCGCGCACGGCAAAGAACAAAAGCCCGGTCACAAGCCCCATATGAAGACCTGATATGGCGAGGAGATGGGCGAGGCCCGAGTCGCGCAATGCATCGCGCGCCGCCGGCGCAATCGCCTCGCGCTTGCCCGTCACGACCGCTGCGATGATCGCACCGCCCTCGCTCTCTGCGGCGCTGGTGATGCGCCGAAAGAGCCGTAGGCGGAGCGCTTCAACGGTAATGGCGGCTTTTGCGGTGAATGTATCCGCTGGCGGCGCCAGAACATCAGGCGGCGTGACCGCAAAACCGACGCCGCCGATCTGTTGAAAGAAGAGATAGCGCGCAAAGTCAAAGGCCCCCGGCGCCACGGGCTCCGGCGGCGGCGAGAGCCCCGCGCGCAAGGCGATCTTGTCGCCGGGCGCAGCGTTGAAGTCCGCGCCCCGCCATGTCACGCGCACCCGCGCCGGCAGCCGGCCCCGCTCGACGCCGTCAATCGCCTCAACAGCGATAAGCAGGCGCCGCCCGCGCTCCCCTTCCGCGAAGGAGACAAGCCGGCCCGTCACCATGCGCGGCGAAAATTCGCGCTCGATCTGCGGCGCCGCGACATGATCGGTGCGCAGATCGGCGGCGGCGAACCCGAGCGCGATCAGGAAACACGCCGCCAGGGCCCGCGAGCGTAACGCCACGCCAGCGAGCGCAGCCCCGAGCGCCAGCGCAGGCGCGATCCAGAAGACCGGTTCTCGCGCAAGCGAAAAGTAAGCGCCGGCGCCAAGGCCGATGGCGACCGGCGCGAAGAGCGCAAGGCGGCTGGCGTCGGCGGCGGCCGACAGGCTTACGCCTTCGATCAGCCGGGCAAGGACTATTTTGGAATAAGCGCGCGCCGCATCCGCGCCCGTCGCCGGTTCTGTTGCGGCGTCGATTGTGGACCGTCCCGGCGACGGGTCCGGGGCGTGACGCTGCGCGGAAGAGTGTCGGTTCAAGAGCGCCTTGCCGGTCGGCCGGCGCGCACCGTCGCCAGCAACGGATTTGCTGCGGGGTCTTGTGCGCCATCGCCGGACTTGTGCTAAACGCCACGCGCACCACACGCTAAAACACCGCACCAGGGCCGGCGTGGCAATGCCTCGGCGCGCGCCTGCGTCACTATGGAAAGTCACCAATGAAGCCAGTCCTGAGATTTGCGCCCTCGCCTACCGGGTATCTCCATATCGGCGGCGCGCGCACGGCGCTCTTTAACTGGCTTTATGCGCGCGGGCGCGGCGGCAAATTTCTGTTGCGAATCGAAGATACCGACCGGGAGCGCCACAATGAGGCGGCGGTCGCTGCGATCCTCGACGGGCTTTCCTGGCTCGGCCTCGACTGGGACGGGGACCCGATTTCGCAATTTTCAAGGCGCGAGCGCCACGTGGAGATCGCAACCGGCCTCCTTGACGAAGGCAGAGCCTACAAATGTTATCTGTCGCCAGAGGAAATTGACGTCGCCCGCACCAAGGCGCGCGATGAGGGCGCGCGCTTTATCAGCCCATGGCGCGACCGCGACGATCACCCCGAAGGACGCGGCTACACCATCCGCTTTCGCGCGCCTGAGACCGGCGAGACCGTCGTGCGCGACGCAGTTCAGGGCGATGTGGCGTTCCCCAATGCGGCGCTCGACGATTTGATCATCCTGCGCAGCCCCGGCGCGGACACGCCGCCGGCGCCGACCTATAATCTCGCCGTCGTGGTCGACGATCACGACATGGGCGTCACGCATGTTATCCGCGGCGATGACCACCTCGCCAACGCCGCGCGCCAGCAACAGATTTACGAAGCGCTCGGCTGGCCGGTTCCGGTGTTCGCGCATGTGCCGCTGATCCACGGGTCTGACGGCGCAAAACTGTCAAAGCGCCACGGCGCGCTCGGCGTCGAGGCCTATCGCGATGACGGCTATCTCGCAGAGGCGCTCGCGAGTTATCTCATAAAACTCGGCTGGTCGCACGGCGACGAGGAGATCATTCCGCGCGCGCGGGCGCTTGAGGTCTTTGACCTTGCCGGCATCAACAAGGCCCCGGCGCGCCTCGACATCGACAAGCTCAACCACATCAACGGCGTTTACCTGTCAAATCTCGACAATGCGGCGTTCCTCGCCGCCGCGGCGCCGTTTCTTGAGGCGGCGCATGGCGCTCTCAGCGACGGGCAACACGCCGCGCTCACCCGCGGCGCCGGCGCCGTTAAAAACCGCATGACCACGCTGAAAGACGCAGGCGACGCGGCGGGTTTCATTGTCGCGGCGCGCCCGTTTGCGCTTTCCGGCAAGGCGGGCAAGCCCCTCAAGAAAGATGGCGCCGTTGCCATGTTGTCCGAAATTCGCGACCGGCTGGCGCGCGATGGCGGGGACTGGCGCGATCCGGACGCGCTCGAGGCGCTGCTCCAGGGGCTGGCGGCGGAAAAAGACGTCGGTTTCGGCCAGATCGGCCCGCCGCTTCGCGCCGCGCTTACCGGCGGCGCGCCCGCGCCTTCGCTCGGCGAAGTCCTTTATATATTGGGCGAAGACGAAAGCCTGTCGCGGATCGACGATCAGTTAACCACGAAATGATGCGAAGGCCCCTAGCGCCCGGCCCCGAAAAACCTATTATCGCGCTGCACAACGACTGCTGACCTTCGACAGCGCCGACGGGCGCGGTCGCTTGCCGGCCCCGCACCCATCACAACGATCTCTTACGACGACTTCAGGAGCAGGATATGGATAGCAAACTCAAAAAAACCGGGGCGATGACCGTCACGCTGGACGGCCAATCAACCGAGCTGCCGGTCTTTGAGGGCGCGATGGGCCCGAAGGTTGTCGACTTCCGGGCCTTCTACAAATCAACCGGCGCGTTCACGTTCGATCCGGGATTTACGTCAACGGCGAGCTGCGAGTCGCAAATCACATTTATCGACGGCGATGAAGGCGTTCTTCTCTATCGCGGCGTGCCGATTGACGATCTGGCAGAGCATTCCGACTTTTTGGAGGTCGCCTACCTTTTGCTGCATGGCGATTTGCCGAACGCCGATGAGAAATCGACTTTCGAGAACGCCATCACCATGCACACGATGGTGCATGAGCAACTGAAGAACTTCTATAACGGCTTCCGCCGCGACGCCCATCCGATGGCGATCATGGTCGGCGTCGTCGGCGCGTTGTCGGCGTTTTATCATGACTCCACCGACATCAACGATCCCGAGCAGCGCAAGATAGCGTCCCATCGGATGATCGCGAAAATGCCGACCATCGCGGCGATGGCCTATAAATATTCAATCGGCCAGCCATTCGTCTTTCCACGGAACGATCTCGACTATACCTCCAATTTTATGCGCATGTGCTTTGCGGTGCCGGCGGAAGAATTTGAGTGCAACAAGGTGCTTTGCGACGCGCTCGACAAGATCTTTATCCTGCACATGGATCACGAACAAAACGCATCGACATCGACGGTGCGGCTCGCGGGGTCGTCGGGCGCCAACCCGTTTGCGTGCATCGCAGCGGGCATCGCTTCGCTCTGGGGGCCGGCCCATGGCGGCGCCAACGAAGCGGCGCTGAACATGCTGGAAGAAATCGGCTCGGTTGATCGCATCCCGGAATTTATCCGCCGCGCCAAAGACAAGAACGACCCTTTCCGCCTGATGGGTTTCGGCCACCGGGTCTACAAAAACTATGATCCGCGCGCGAAGGTCATGCAAAAAGCCTGTCATGAAGTTCTGGACGCTGTCGGCGTCAAGGACGAGCCGCTGCTTCAGGTGGCGACGGAGCTGGAGCGCATCGCGCTTGAGGATGAGTATTTCGTTGAGAAAAAGCTCTATCCGAATATCGACTTTTATTCCGGCATCACGTTGCGCGCGCTCGGTTTCCCGACCGACATGTTCACCGTCCTTTTTGCGCTCGCCCGCACCGTCGGCTGGATTGCGCAATGGTCAGAGATGATTGTCGATCCGAACCAGAAAATCGGCCGCCCGCGGCAGATTTATACCGGCGCCGAAAAACGTCCTTATGCGCCGGTGAACCAGCGCTAGGCCGCCAGGCGAGGCTGCACCCGGAACGCGCCGACTTTACAAAGTTTTACCGCCGGACGCTGAGGTCGCCTCAGCGTCCGTTTTTTTGTGGCGCGTTCCGCGTTCGATACTGGCGCGCGGTTTGCCGTACGGTACTTGACTGATGACGGCGTGCAGTGTCACGCTCGCGCCATGACGACGTTTGCGCCCCTCCGCCGACAACAACCGTGCTGCAATGGCGGCGGCGCGGCGGGCGTTCACGCAAGGCGATTTAAAGGCGCACGGTAATCCGCGCCGACGCCTTACCCTCGCAGACCCGCCCTTTGGCGGGTTTTTTTATGGCGCGCCGAAGAGCTCAACGTCCATCAACTGGAGATCGACAATGCGCTTTGAGACCAATGAAGAGATCGAACATATCTCGATGGGCGTTAAGACGCGCACGCTGCCCAAGTCCGCCTGGACGCATGCGGCCCATATCGCTGCTGCGGTCTGGTTCCTGTGCGACGAGACATGCGACGCCGAAGCGGTCATGCCTGATATGATCAGGACCTATAACGAAGCGACGGGCGTCGCCAATACCGATACGGACGGTTATCACGAGACCATCACCCGCGCCTCGCTGAGGGCCGCACGCCACTATGTGAGAGCGGCGCCGCGCAGCGCGGGGGCCGTCGATATCGTCAACGAAATTCTCGCCGGCCCGCTCGGCGCGTCCGACTGGCTCCTCGCTTATTGGTCCGAAACCGTCCTGTTTTCCGTCGCTGCGCGCCGCAATTGGACGGCGCCCGACCGCGCGCCGTTTCCTTATTGAGCCGGCGGGGCCTTACGCATGTCGCCATGCGCCTCGCGCCCTGCCCATGACGTAAGGCGATCTCTTGTCAAAGCGTTTTCGCGGACTGCGCAAAACGAAAAGGCGGATTGTCTTTTCAGAAACCTTTCCGCGCTAGGAACTCTTTACCCTAGCGGAGGAATTCATGAAGAAACTACTAATCGGCCTTGTGGCCATGATCGCAGCGACGCCGGCTTCAGCGGACCAGCTCGGTAGTCTTTATGCGGGTGTTCAGGGCGGCTATCACAGCGTCGGCGACAATGGCCTCGGCGATGACGTCGCGGGCATTCTCTATGGCGGCTATGTCGGCGTTAACACGCGCCTGCGCGGCAACTGGATTGTCGGCGGCGAAGGCAATTTCAATGCGGCGAGCAGCGACCTCGACTCCGATTTCGGCTTCAGCGCCCACGCGGGATATGCGTTTTCCGAAGGATCGATGGTGTTTGTGCGCGCCGGCTATCAATGGGTGAATTTCGATCTCGTCAATATCAGCGAAGAGGCGCTCGGCCGTCCGCTGACCGACGCCGAGATCGCCATTCTTGACGACGCCGACGACACCGAGGGCGGCTTCCTTGTGGGCGCCGGCGTTCAGATCGGTCTTGGCGAGAAGTTTTCAACCCGCGCCGTTGTCGACACGATTGAGTTCGATTCAATCCGCATCACCGGCGGCGTCGCTTACCACTTTTAAGAACACGCGCCTGAAGGCGCTTGAAAAACAAAAAGGCCCGCGCTGTGCGACGGGTCTTTTTTTTGCGTGACTGCCAGTCTATGCGCGCCGGCGACTACTCGCCGTCGCCATAGATTGCGACCGACGCCGCGCCGCCGTCGCGTTTGACGCCCCGGAACATGCCGGCGCTGTTGAAGACCATGGCGACGTCGCCATCGGCGCCCAGAACAATCACGCCGCCGTCGCCGCCAAGCTCCTGGAGCCGTCCGTTGATGACATTGTCAGCGGCCTCGCCGACGCTCGCGCCGCCATATTCAACCTGGGCGCAAATATCGCGCGCTATTGTCAGTCGCATGAAGAATTCGCCATGGCCAGTGGAGGAGACCGCGCATGACTTGTTGTCGGCGAAAGTGCCGGCCCCGATGATTGGCGAGTCGCCGACGCGGCCATACCGTTTGAGCGTCATGCCCCCGGTGGAGGTCCCGGCGGCGAGATTGCCGTTTGCGTCAAGGGCTACGGCGCCGACGGTGCCATATTTTAAATCGGCCGGCAGCGCCGCGTCGCGGTCGCGCTTTTCCGCGGCCAGCGCTTTCTTGTAGGATTGCCAGCGCCCCTCCGTATGGAAATATTTCTTCGGCACGAATTCGAGCGCCTGCTCGCGCGCAAATTTCTCCGCGCCTTCCCGCGCGAACATCACATGCTCTGAATTGGCCATAACGGCGCGTGCGAGTTTGATCGGGTTTTTGACCCGCGTCACGCCAGCGACGGCGCCGGCGTTCAGGGATTGGCCGTCCATGATTGAGGCGTCGAGTTCGTTTTTGCCCTCGCGTGTGAAGACTGCGCCTTTGCCGGCGTTAAAGAGCGGCGAGTCCTCAAGGATGACGATGGCCGCCTCAATGGCGTCGAGCGCAGCGCCGCCCTTGTCGAGGACGCCGTAGCCCGCCTCCAGCGCTTCGGTAAGCTTGGCTTTGTAGGCGGCTTCTTCTTCGGGCGTGTAGCGCCCCGGCTCCAGCGCGCCGGCGCCGCCGTGAATAACTATCGTCAGCGGCGCGGCTTTTTCTGCCGCATCGTCCGGTTCGGCGCCGATTTGCGCCGCCGCAACGCCTGCGCCGAGGGCGAGCGCAACCATCGTTGCGCCGAAAAAAGCAATCCGTGAGATAATCATGCCGTCCTCCGCTCGCGGCGGAAGAGAGACGATCCGCCATCGGCGGACCTTCGCTTACGGGCTGCGCCCGCGCAAGGGCGCTAGACGTCCGGCAGCAGATATTTCTGCGCGCGCCATTGCGCCACAATGCGATTGATGAAGTCAGCGTCTTCGATATCGACGGACCAGCCATCGGTGAAGCTCGCCGTCATGCTGCGCGGCACGACCTGACGCGGCAAGGCGTCAAAGCGGATGCGCGTCGGCAACGGCACGCCCTCGCCGACCGCAATCGCCTCGCCCATGCCGAGCGACGGCAGACAATCAAGCAGCGACGTTGACGCGTCAGGCACGGCGGCTTGCAACGCGGCCTGATCGGCCTGGTTCGCGAGCCGCATGGCGAAGATGGTGTTGCATTGCGACAGGATCGTCGGATCAAGCTCGGTCGGGCGCTGGGAGGCGACCCAAAGCGAAAGACCGGTCTTGCGGCCTTCCTTGGCGATCTTGATCAGCGCCTTACGGGTTGGGCCGAAGCCCTCATGCGGGTTCGCGGGCGCATAGCGATGCGCATCCTCGCAGACAACCGCGATCGGCGTCGCGCCCTGGCTCCACATGCCGAACTCAAAGGCGAGCCGCGCAATCACCGAGACCACCACCTGTCCGACTTCTTCCGGCAGGCCGCCAAGTTCGATGATGCTGACCGGCGCGCCGTTCACCGGCATGCGGAAAACCTGCGAAAGAATATCCGCCATCGTATCCTGGACAGTCAGATTGCCAAAAATAAACGAATATCGCGCGTCCTGATTGACTGTATAAAGACGGTTCCGCAAGCGTTTGAATGCGCCTGTGCCGCGCGTTGTCTCCAGTGCGCCGAGCGATTTATCGATCAGCGTGATCACATCGGACATCCGATAGGGCGTCGGCGTGTCGACCGTAATAGTCATCGCGTCCGACCCACGACGGTCGCCGACCGAATGGCGGCCGGTGGAGCCGAGCGACAGGCTCATTTTCTTCGCCGCCGGGATCAGATCAGACAGGATCTCGATTTCTTCTTCATAGCCGGTCTGGCCCGGATAAAGAATTTGGATGAGTTCCTCAAAGGTCAGCATCCAGTACGGCAGGACAAGATTGTTGGCGTTGAAGGCGACAGCCATGTCCTCAAAACAATTGGCGTATTCATTATGCGGATCGAGGATAACGATGTGAGCGTTGTTGTAACTCTTCAACACGGCTCGCAGCATCAGCGCCGTCGCGCAGGATTTGCCGGCGCCCGTGGTGCCGACGATGGCGCAATGGCGCGAGAAAAGCTCATTGACCGAAACGGTCGCGGGGATCGCCGTGTCCTGTTTGACAACGCCAATCCTGACGCTCGCCGCGCCGTTGACGGCAAAAAGCGCGGCAAGTTCGTTGTGGGTCGCAACATGCACGCCGTCGCCCAGCGTCGGATAGGAAGAAACCCCGCGCCGGAACCGCGCCGGCGCCTTTGCGGACGGTTTTGTAAATTCGCCGATCAGTTCAAGTTCGATGAGACGCAGGTCCGGCCCGTTCGCTTCAAGGCTCGGCGCAGGCACGCTCATGGCCGATACGAGCCCGAGCGAAATGCTGGCCCCGGCGTCGACGCTCATGATGGCGCCAAGTTGCGGGCGCTGACGGCGGTCGGCCTCCGCATTCTCCGCATTCAGCATGACGAGCGCATGCGATCCGTTGACGGAAACAATGCTGCCGACGCGCGCTTCGCCGGTCGCAAACAGGGGCGGCGGCGCCTCCATTGCTTGTTGTTGCGGGCGTGGCGTGCGGGCGGTTGCTGCTGCGGTTTGTGACGACATTGTCAATCCTCGGTTTTTGTCATCCCGCCATCTTCATGGCGTCGGCGTCGGTCGCCTCTTCTGCGCCGTCTTCCTGCGCGGGGGCGTTGGCGTTGTTGTGCGGGGGCAAAACGACCCGGACGAGCGTGCCTTTGCCGGGTCTTGTCTTGACGTAAAAGCGCCCGCCCTGAATGTCTGTGAAGGTCTTGGCGATGGCGAGTTCAACGCCCGCGTCTTCAAACGAGCGCTCAAGACCGCGGTGCTCACTCTGGAAAGCGGCGAGCGCGGCTTTCAACTCCGTCTCATCAAAGCCGGCGCCGCTGTCGCGGATCGCAATTTCCGGCCACCCGTTATCGCTGACTGAGGCGCGCGCCAGAACGGTTGATCCGGGCTCAGAGAATTTGATCGCCACCCGCAGAAGGTGATCGACCGCTTGTGCGAGCCGGTCCTGATCGGCCCATGCCGTCACCGGCGCCTCGCTGACGCGTACGTCAAGGTGAACTTCGCGCGAGGCCGCCGCGATTTCGGCGCGCTTGGCGCAATCCGTCAAGAGCGCCTGCATGTCCGTTTCCGCCTGGCGAATTTCGATGGCGCCGCCGTCAAGGTCGGCGGTCTCCAAAATCGTATTGATGTGGCCAAGCAATAAATCGGCGGACTGAAGAATATATCCGGCGTAGGCTTTGCCTTTTTTCGGGTCGAGGCCGTATTTCTCGGCGTCCGCAATCATCGACGCAAAACCGATGATCGCGTTCAGCGGCGTGCGCAGCTCGTGGCTCATATTGGCGAGAAATTGCGAGCGCGCCTTGATCGACAATTCTGCTTCCAGGCGGGCGGCGCGGCTTTGCAATTCAGCGCGCCGGATCACCTGCGCCTCGGCGATCCGGGCGGCATAGGATTCGATCAGGCTTTCCGACCGTGAAACAAACGGATCAAGCGCACGCATAACAGGGCTCCCTTGCGGGCAAACCCTAGGCGCGAAGCGCTAACGCCGCGTTAAACATGACCGCGTCTTTACGGGCCATTTACGAAGGTTGAGAAACGCTTGCCGATGCGTCGCCGGCGGCGGCGTCAATCTTTTCGCCCGACTTCCCGGTTTCATCTTTTGCGGCTTTATCGGGGTCCCCGTCGGTATCGGTTTTCGGGCTCGGCGCCACATAAGGCCCGTAGCTCAGCACAATATCGCCGACTTCCGGGGTCAGCGGCCTGTCGCGCGATGCGACGATGACCGCGCCCTTGCGCACGACGAGAACGATTTCCGCGTCGGCGTTCAGATCGTCCTGATATTGCGCGGGGCCATATTCGTCGGACAGTTTCGTACGCTGATAAGTCCAGCCATTGTAATGTCGGCGCAGAAGTTCATCGAGCGGCGCCGCCGAATGCAGGAAAGCCCGGCCCTGCAAGGTGAACGACATGGCGCGCCGGTCTTCCTCGTCCTTGCCGCGCGCGTTTACCTGATAGATCGCCGCGCGACCAAGCTCCGGCGCCAGATCGGTGCACACCAGCGCATTGTGAGCCTCGTTGGAGCCGAGCGCGAGCAGCGTGCCAAAGCGATTGAGGTCGAGATGGTGTTCGGTCACTTCCGACAGGATCTCGCCGTAATAGGTCTCGATATCCGCAAGACGGGCCGGTTGAAGGCGGCGCCAACTGGCGTCGGCGATCATCACGGGGATTTCCAGTTCCTTGAGTTTCGCCGCGAGCCCTGCGGTGAAGGGCGACGAGCCGACGATCAAAACGCCGGGGCTCTGGCGCGAGGCGAGGCCAAGCGCCTTGGCGAAAGGCTTGATCGTAAAGCCATGCAGAACGACGGTCGCAAAGACCATGGCGAAAGCCAGCGGGATCAGTTTTTCCCCTTCGCCAACGCCGTTGGCGACCAGCGAGGCGCCGAAAAAGCTCGATACCGCGACCGCCACAATCCCGCGCGGCGCGATCCAACCGACAAGCAAGCGTTCCTGCCACGGAAGGCCCGCGCCAATCGTTGATAAAAAGATCGCCAGCGGACGAACCACAAAAAGCATCGTCAACACGAGAGCGAACGCGCGAAGATCGAGGCTCGCCAGCGTTTCCCATGTGAGGTTGGCCGTCAAAATGATGAAAACGCCGGAGACAAGAATAACCGCGATGTTTTCCTTAAACAGCCGCAGTTCGTTGATCGAAGCAATTTTTGAATTCGCCATGGTGACGCCCATCGCCGTCACCGCCAGAAGCCCGGCTTCGTGTTGCAGGTAGTTGGCGAATTCAAAACACACGAGCACCGCCGTCAGGAGCACCGGCGGCTTCAGATATTCCGGCACCCAGCCGCGGCTGAAGGCCCGCGCCACGCCGACGCCCAGGACGATGCCGAGACCGGTGGACAAGAGCGAGGCGATCAGAAGCGTGCCGAAGAGCCCGCCCGGCCCGCCGCCATGATCATAGGCGAGAATTTCATAAATCAGGACAGCGATGAGCGCGCCGATGGGATCGTTGATGATCCCTTCCCATTTGAGAAGCGTCGCCGGTCGCTGACGGAGTTTTGACTGGCGCAACAGAGGAATGATCACCGTCGGGCCGGTGACGATCATGATCCCGCCAAACAGGATTGCGATCGACCAGGAGAGCCCGCCGATATAAAATCCCGCCAGCGAACCCAGCGCCCAGGCGATCGGCACGCCCGGGAAAACCAGCCGTTGCACGCCTTTCGTCAGTCCCCGGATTTCCGCAAAATTGAGCGTCAGCCCGCCCTCAAACAAGATGACGGCGACGGCGATGGAAATCATCGGGCGGTAGAAATCGCCAAACAGCGCTTCCAGCGGCGCGAGCCCGTCGCCGACGCCGGGCGGCGGGCGCAATACGCCAAACACCGGCCCCGCTAAAATGCCGGCGATCGCCATCAGGACAATCGCCGGCAGGTTAAACCGCCAGGCGAGCCACTGGGCCCCGATGCCAAGAACGCCGATAACGGCGACGACGAGTATGATGTTGTCCATCGGCGCCCTTCTAATGCGGCCACAAGATCAACGGGTTATAGCGGATTGCCCGGCCCGCCCCTAGCGATTTTTCGCTCGCTTCCAAAGGGCTGGGCCCCCGCCTGCGCGGGGGACACGGATGGATAGTTTTGGCTTCACCCGCCGGTGCGGGATATCCGGACGAGGATACGACCCCCACCCGTCTTCCGGGGCTTGACCCGGGATCCAGCTAAGAAAAGATGTCGCGCGACGCGCGTCTTCTTTTACATGGACTGGCCCCGGCCTGCGCGGGGGACACGGATGTAGGGATTTTGGCCTCTCGCGACTGCACGGGGGATGCGGATCGGGTATGTCCTGCACCCTCCTTCGCGAGGGTTACGGATGGATAGGTTTTGGCCTCACCCACCTGCGCGGGATATCCGGACGAGGATATGACCCCCACCCGTCTTCCCGGGCTTGACCCGGGATCCAGCAAAGAAAAGATGTCGCGCGACGCGCGTCTTCTTTTACATGGACTGGCCCCGGCCTGCGCGGGGGACACGGATGTAGGG
>JBCBBT010000022.1:0-51815 GCA_038531315.1 Pseudomonadota bacterium | reverse complement strand
CCGATCGATCCCGATGGCGCGACAAAGGCGACGCAGTTTATCCAACTTTGCGATCAAGCCGATATTCCGCTTGTCTTCCAGCAAAATACGACCGGTTACCTTGTCGGTAAAAAGTATGAACAAGGCGGCATGATCAAACATGGATCAAAAATGATCCAGGCCGTGACAAACGCGGAGACGCCGCGGATTACGCTTATGACCGGGGCCAGCTATGGCGCCGGGAACTACGGCATGTGCGGCCGCGGTTACGATCCTGATTTTTGTTATTCCTGGCCGAACGCTTCCGCTGGCGTGATGGGCGGGGAACAGGCCGCACAAGTCATGACGATTGTTGCGGAAGGCCAAGCCGCGCGCGCCGGCGTCGAGCCCAACCGGGAGCAACTCGCCATGCAGGAGAAAATGCTCGTCCATATGTTTGATTCCCAGTCAGGGGCGTTTTACACCTCTGGACGCATGCTCGATGACGGCATGATTGACCCGCGCGAGACACGCAGAACACTCGGGTTCTTGCTGTCGACCGTCGGCGAAGCGCGCCGACGCTCGGTGCGGCCCAACAGCTTTGGCGTTGCGCGCCCATAACAAGATTTCGTGAAGACGTATTATCCGACCAGGAATAAAACCATGGCTTCTCTGCCCACGACCGAAGCGATCATACTTGAAGAAAATGAAGGCTGGCTGACGGTGTGGTTCAACACGCCGGAGAACCGAAATGCCTTATCGGACAAACTTGCAGGCGAGCTCACACAAACAATAGAAGCTATTCGCGATAACCGAACAATTCGCGGCGTCACGCTGCGCGGCAAAGGCGGTGTTTTTTGCGCAGGCGGCGATCTGAAAGCGTTTCATACGGTGTTTCAGGGCGGCGCAGAAAAAGAGGCGGTCGCGGCGTCAAACCGCGAGGGCGGCGCATTGTTCGCGGCGTTAAATGCATTGCCGCAAGTCGTCATTGCGCTCGTGGACGGCGCAGCAATCGCCGGCGGCCTTGGACTTGTTTGCTGCTGCGATATTGTCGCTGTCACCGCGAAAACAAAGTTTTCGCTGACCGAGACGCAGCTCGGCATCGTGCCGGCGCAAATTGCGCCCTTCGTCGTCCAACGGCTTGGTCAAACCGCAGCGCGCCGGCTGATGTTAACGGGGGCGCGATTTCTCGGCGCCGATGCGAAAGAAATTGGCGTTGCCGATTTTGTGGTTGACGACGACGCGGGGCTGGACGCCGTCGAAACGACAATCAAAAAGCAGGTCTTAAGGTGTGGGCCCGGCGCTAATGCGGCGACGAAGGAGATTTTGATGGCGGCGCAGGCGATGGCGCCTGACGCATTGAGCGCCTTTGCGGCGGATCGCTTTGCAGAGTGCATGTTGAGCGAAGAAGGCCGCGAGGGTGTTGCTGCATTTGTTGAGAAACGACGCCCCTCATGGGCCCCGGAGAAATAATGATGGCGGCGTCTTTTATCACCCGACCTTTTCGAAGCGTGCTCATCGCCAATCGCGGCGAAATTGCCTGCCGCGTGATCCGCAGCGTAAAAGCCGCCGGCATGCGCGCGATTGCGGTTTACTCCGATGCGGACGCCGACGCGCCGCACGTAAAAATTGCCGATGAGGCTTTCAGATTGGGCCCGCCGCCAGTGGCCGAGTCGTATTTGTCCGTTGACAGGATCATGGCCGCAATTGACGCGACCGGCGCCGAGGCGGTGCATCCCGGATATGGGTTTTTATCAGAGAACGCCGCATTTGCGGAAATTTGCGCGGAACACGACATTGTCTTTATCGGACCGCCGGCGAACGCCATTGAATTAATGGGCGATAAGGCGAAGGCCAAACGCCGGATGATCGATGCTGGAGTGCCCTGTATTCCCGGTTACCAGGGCGACGATCAGATTGATGCGACGCTGATCAGCGAAGCGGCGCGGATCGGTTTTCCCCTGATGGTGAAGGCGGCGGCTGGCGGCGGCGGGCGCGGTATGCGTCTAGTGCGCGATGCCGGCGCGATCGCCGATGCGATTACGATGGCGAGAAGCGAAGCGGAAAATGCGTTTGGCTCCGGCGACCTCATTTTAGAGCGCGCGATCATGGAGCCCCGTCACGTTGAAATCCAGGTTTTCGCCGATTGCCATGGCGAGACTATTCATCTTGGCGAGCGGGATTGTTCTGTACAGCGACGGCATCAAAAAGTCCTCGAAGAGGCGCCATGCCCGGTTATGACGCCGGAGCTTCGCGCACGCATGGGCGCAGCGGCCGTCAAAGCAGCACGCGATATTGGCTATGTCGGCGCCGGGACCGTTGAGTTTCTGCTCGATGGAACAGGCGAGTTTTACTTCCTTGAAATGAACACCCGCCTTCAGGTCGAACACCCGGTGACAGAACTTGTGACAGGCCTTGATCTCGTGGCGTTGCAATTGCGCGTCGCGGCCGGGGCCCCGCTTGGGTTGACGCAAGAAGAGGTCGCGCTCCGCGGTCACGCCATCGAGGCGCGACTTTACGCCGAAGACCCGGCGCAGGATTTTCTGCCCGCAACCGGCGATATCCACTATTGGCGCGGCGCACGAAATGACGGGGTGCGTATCGACGCCGGCGTCGAAACTGGCGGCGTCATTTCACCTTATTACGATCCAATGATCGCAAAAGTGATTGCTTACGGCGCGACACGAAACGATGCGCGCCTTCGCCTTGCTGAGGCGTTGAAAAAGACCGTTGCGCTTGGCGTCACAACGAACCGCACTTTCCTGATCGATGCTCTTGAACGCCCCGCCTTCGCCGCCGGCGAAGCGACGACGGCGTTCATCGCTGAAAACTTCGACGATCAGGCGCTCGCCGCAGCGCCGCTTGCGATCACAGACGCAGCCATTGGAGCGGTTCTTTTGTTCACCCGCCGGCGACAGCAATCGCTCGATGCGTCGTTGGCCGTGACCGACGACCTCTTGAACTGGTCCAGCGCGCATACGATCGGGACGCCGTTTTCCATGAGCGATGGAAATGACGCGATTGACCTGACGCTCACACCGACCGCTCGGAACAGTTATGATGTGACGTCCGCAAGTGGGTCTCGCAAGGTCTCCGTCCTCGCGATCGATGAGAACGACGCCCTCGTTTCTGTCGATGGTTCGCGGGTTCAGATTATCTATCATTATAGGGATAATAGCGCGGATGGGCATCAGCTGATCATATCTATCGATGGTTGCGATCGTTTGATCCAGGATCTGAACACCGTCGTTCAGACGTCCGGAAAAGCCGGCGGCGCAGGCGCCGTTTGTGCACCGATGCACGGACAATTGCTGGAGCTCTTTGTCAGCGAAGGCGACGCGGTAACGGCCGGCGACAAGCTAGCTGTTCTTGAGGCGATGAAGATGCAGCATGAACTGAGAGCCGAGATCGACGGCGTCGTCAGCGAAATCGCAATAAACGTCGGCGCACAAACGCCGGCTGATGCGCTGATCATGACGATATCCCCCAATAGCTGAGACCGCCGCCTGGGGTCTCCCACGGAACCAACCGTGAACGCGACCCTTTGAGCAGGTGACGACGCACTCGGAAGTTGCTAACCGGGTGAGATGCGGGTCATCAAGACAACGAATGAACTCAAAGACTTTTCCGCCGCGTTACGCGAACGGCCATTTTTTGCCGTCGATACGGAGTTCATGCGTGAAAAAACCTATTGGCCGATCTTGTGCCTTGTGCAAGCGGCGGCCCCCGCCGGCGATAATGGCGAGGAGCCGGTTGAAGCCATTATCGATCCGATGGCGGACGGCATCGACCTTGCGCCGTTTCTGGACGCCCTCGCTGACAAGAACGTTACAAAGGTTCTCCATGCGGCGCGGCAGGACCTTGAAATCTTCTACCGTTTCATGGACGAGGTGCCGGCGCCGCTGTTCGACACGCAGATCGCTGCAATGGCGTGCGGCTATGGCGATCAGATCGGTTATGAGCCGTTGATGCGCGACCTCCTAAACGCAAAGATCGACAAGGGCTCGCGGTTTACAGACTGGGCGCGCCGCCCCCTGACCGATGCGCAGCTTTCTTACGCATTGTCGGATGTCACGCATCTCCGCGACGCATATCCGGTTCTGTTGCAACGCCTCGACAGGCATAATCGCATCAGTTGGGTACGCGAAGAGACAGCATCGCTTGATGATCCGGATTTGTATTTCGTGAAGCCCGCTAACGCCTGGAAGCGCATCAAATTCCGCGGCCTCAGGACCGCCGAAATCGGGCCGCTCATGAAACTTGCCGAATGGCGCGAGCGCGAGGCGCAGGAACGCGACCAGCCGCGTGGTCGGATCTTGAAAGACGACGCGCTCGTTGAACTTGCGCGCCTTCGACCAAAGTCCCCCGCAGAGCTTGCCAAGGCGCGCTCCATTTCGGGCGGATTTGAACGCTCTCGCGCCGGCGCCGCGATTGTCGAGGCCGTCAGGGAGGGCATGGCGATCGGCAAGGATGACCTGCCGACAGTCGCAGACAAAAACAATCGCACCCCAGCCCCCGCCGACGTCGTCGAACTCTTGAAAGTACTCCTGAAAGCCCAATGCGAGCATTATGGCGTCGCGCCAAAAATGATCGCTTCAGCCAGCGACCTTGAAGAAATCGCACTCAGAAAAGACCCCAACGTCAGAGCGATGCGCGGATGGCGGCGAGAAGTCTTCGGCGAATTAGCGATGAAGCTCAAAAGCGGCGACCTTGCGCTGAAACTCTCCGGCAAGCGCGTCGAAATTGTTGAGACCTGATCCCGGCGACGCGCGGTCACCGGAATTTCCTAGTCGGAAAACTCCTCGCGCGCCTCGCGTTCAAACGCGGCGGCGAGCGACTGCAGACGGCGACGCGGTAATTCTTCCATCAATTGTTCGATGATCCGAGGTCCTGAAAAGACAATTGCGTCACCGTCAAGCCGCAGAGCGCATCCGTCCAGAAGGCCGCCGGCCTTCGGCGCGAGAGTACTCAAAAAACGCATCGCCAAGCCGATCCGCATCGCGCGTTGCTGTTCTTCCCAGGACAACAATCCAATCGTCTGATCATCGGGAAATGCAGCTCGGCGACCATTATACCGCACAAAGAGCGATAAGGCGATCGATACGCGCTCCTTGTGCGAGACCGCATAGAATGGCGCGCGGAGTGCGGTGTCAAAGGCGTGATCACCGCGCAAATCAGGATGAAAATAGGCGCCGACGTCAATCAGCGCACATGTCGCCCGCCGCAACCGGCGATCATTGCCGTTATCGTCCGCAAATAGCGTATCGGTGACCCGCGCAACGGCGGCGCCAAATTGGCCGGCAGGCGACAAGCGTTCTGAAAAAAACGCGGCGCCGCTGAATAATGGATCCTCGGCGCGAATTTCAGCCGTCATGCTTTCGTAAATCAGTCCTTCACGCACGCCCCCGGCCGACACCACCATGCGTTCGGCTTTCGTGCGCACCAGGATTTCCTTCAATACCAGCGCAGCGAAAGGCAAGGTATCGATACGGCGTCGTGGAATGCCCGGAATTTCCTCAAGCGAGCGCCGACTTTGCCGTGCGATCAGATCACAAATCCGGATGGTCTCGCTGCGCGACATTTCGAACTGGTGAAGGACCGATAAAGCGTATGACCGCAGCCGCATCTGAATGCGCGCGACGGCGCGCCATGCCCCGCCGACCGCGTAAAGTGTTTCAAACCGTCCGGGCGTCAACCATTCAACCTTGGAGATTTCCTTGTCGATAATTTTCGGCGCGAGACCGATATCGTTGCCGGTTTTTTGCATCAATCTGAGCGGCCCGACTGAAAGGGAAATCGCATCCGCGTTCTTCTTACGGCCGATGGAGACTAACTCCAGACTGCCGCCGCCCATGTCGCCGACAAGACCGTTTGCATCTGGATTGTATGAAAGGACCCCCATGGCCGCGAGCGCCGCCTCGCGTTCGCCATCGATCGTCTCGACATCAAAGCCAATATTTTTGACGTCGCGGACAAATTGTTCGCCGTCCGTCGCTTCGCGCACCGCCGCCGTCGCAATCACATGGGTTGGCGGCGCGCCATGGCGGTCAAGCAAGAGCCGAAAGCGCCGCAGCGTTGAAAGCGCCAGCTTGACCGAATCAGCATTCATCGACCCGTCGGGGGCCATGTCCCTGCCGAGCCCGCAAAGCGCCTTTTCGTTGCAAATCTGCGAGGGCGCGCGCGCCGCACCGTCATAGATAACAAGCCGCACCGAATTGGACCCGATATCGACGACGGCCCGACGGGTTGACTGTCCGGACGCGCTGACCCCTGACGATATCATCGCCTTGTCAGACATTGTTTCGTCCAAGCATCAAGATGCTCGCCATGCCTTCGGCCTTCTTTGCACCTGCGGGCCCTGCATATTCGTCGCCGCCGGCTGTTCGCCTGTTTGGCCGCCATTAGCGCCGGCGTGCATTCGCCCGCTTCAATTTTAAGGATGGCATACGCCAATAAACAAGGCCCTAATCGGCATCGCGCTTCGCGCCGCTCCGGGTCAGGCTTTTCGGCGCATTATATTCAATCGCCGCGCCTCGACCTGAAAGGCTCGGATTAATCATCATGTAGGTGTGCACATTAAAGGGCTTTGCATCCGGCGGCGGCATTAGGCGTTCGTAGGAGCCATCGGCATTCAGCCGCCAGCTCTGTTCCTCGTCGTTCAGATTGGCGACCATGATTTGATCCAGCACCTGACTATGCACAGTCGGATTTTCGATCGGACAAAACACTTCAACGCGCCGATTGAGGTTACGCGGCATGAGGTCGGCCGATGCGATAAAGATCTTAGCCTTCGGATTCGGGAGCGGCCCGCCAGCGCCGAAGCAAAAAATGCGCGCATGTTCCAGAAACCGGCCGACAATGCTTTTCACTCGAATATTCTCAGAAAGGCCCGGCACGCCCGGCCGCAGACAACATATGCCGCGAATCACCAAGTCGACCTGCACGCCCGCCTGGCTCGCTTCATAAAGCTTATCGATCATAACGCCGTCGACCAGCGCATTCATCTTCATCCAGACAGCCGCTGGCCGACCGGCTTTTGCGTGCTTGATTTCCGCCTCGATCAACTCTGCGATCCTCGTGCGTCCGTTGATGGGCGCAACGGCGAAGCGCTCGAATTCTTTCGGCTTTGCGTATCCGGTCACATAATTGAACACCTTGGCGGCGTCGCGTCCAATCGCCGGGTCACAGGTAAAAAGCGACAAGTCGGTATAAATCTTCGCTGTCACCGCATGGTAGTTACCGGTGCCGACATGGACATAGGTTTTCGTTTGACCGTCTTCGAGGCGCGCGACAAGCGAGAGTTTTGCGTGGGTTTTGTATTCTACAAATCCGTAGACGACATTTACACCCGCGCGCTCCAGAGCGCGGGCCCAGTTGATATTGGCTTCTTCATCAAAACGCGCCTTCAACTCGACTAGCGCGGTTACGTTTTTACCCGCTTCGGCGGCTTCAATCAGCGCCCCTACGATTGGCGATTGTTTTGATGTCCTGTAGAGCGTTTGTTTGATTGCGATCACATTAGGGTCCGCCGCCGCTTGTTTCAGGAACTGGACGACAACATCAAACGACTCATAAGGGTGGTGAACGATAATGTCTTTTTGCTGTATCGCGGCAAAACAATCGCCGCCATGATCGCGTATGCGCTCTGGAAACCGCGCCTCAAAAGCCGGGAACTGCAAATCCGGGCGGTCAGGCGGGATCAGCACCGTGGTTTGCGCCAGCCCCAGGATACCATCCACAACAACGACGTCCTGCGGCGACACGCGCATGCGCTCGGCGACCAGCGCGCGCAGTCGCTTCGGCGTGCCGGCGTCGACCTTGAGACGGATGACATCGCCGCGCCGGCGGCGCTTGAGCATTGTCTCAAAGACGCGCACGAGATCTTCGGCTTCCTCTTCAATTTCAACATCGCTATCGCGCACAATCCGGAAGGCGCCAGCGCTCTTCAATTTGTGTCGGGGGAACAGATGATTGATATGCCGCTCAATCACGCGTTCCAGAGAAATAAACCGAATAGCGCCGCCATCTCCGGACGCCGGGAGACGGACAAAACGACTGACCTTTACCGGAAGCGGTAACAAGATCGTCAGTATGCTGTCGTCTTTTCGGCGTAATTCGAGACAGAGAAAAAACCCGAGATTGGGAATAAACGGAAATGGATGCGCCGGGTCGAGGGCGATTGGCGTTAACACGGGGAAAATGTTGGTCAAGAACTCCTGTTCGAGCCACGCCTCTTCGTCCGAGGTCAGATCAGCGGCGCTAATCACCTCAACGCCCGCTTCTTTCATCAGGCCAAGCAATTCGCGCCAGCACTGTTGTTGTGTTTTCATCAGCTTGCCGGCCTGCTCGTTAATGAGCGACAGCTGCTGTGAAACGGTGAGGCCTTCCTGACTGAGCGCGGTCACGCCTTCTCTTAGTTGACCGCGCAATCCGGCGACGCGAACCATGAAAAACTCATCCAGGTTGCTCGCCGAAATCGACAAAAACCGCAGGCGCTCCAAAACCGGATGCGCCTTGTTAAAGGCCTCATCGAGGACGCGCATGTTGAATGCAAGCCACGATAGTTCCCGGTTGATATAGCGTTCGGGAGAATCGCCTTGATAAGCGGTTTCGGGGGGCGCATCGGTGCCCAGAGCGCGCACGACGAGATCGTCAATCGGCGCGCCCTCCGCGGCCGCGTCGTTTGAGTTGAGTTTCGCGCCGTCGTCAGTCGGCTCCATTGTCACACCTGTCTTGCCGGCGTGAAACAGGGCGCCGGCTCGTATCTTATTTAGTCATCGGCGACGTCTGCGGAAAGACGTCCAATCACGCGCCCCGCCAGCGGCTTTGTGATCGCTGCGCCGCGCTCCACCGCCGCCTCGTCGACCGCCGCAACAAATACTTGTGCGGCGGCGAATGTCCGCGCCAGCCGAGGCGCAGCATAGGCTGCAATCGATGGATCAACCTTTAATTGACGGTCGATAAAAAGCTTCTGAATGACCGCCCGCATCAGCTCCTCGTCGGGCTCGTGCAAAGTAACGCGCGGGCTCGCCAGGAGCCGGGTCTCCAGATCACGCAATCCCCGCGCCCAAAGCCGAGGCTCGTCGCGGCCAATCAGGACCAACCGCGCTCCGCAAATCCGGATTTTCTCGATAACGGACAAGAGTTCTCTGCCGTCCTCGGCGCAATCGGCGTTGTCGATGACGACGAGGCGAGCGGCCGCCCCAAAATCAAGCGCAGCGAGCGCGGCGCCGTCGCCCCAGTGCGTTTGAAATGGGAATTTCGGGTCTGCGCGTTCGGCGGCCAGCGCAACGATAGACGCCAGATGCGTCTTCCCGGACCCCTGCGGCCCACAAATCAACAAGCGATCTTCGCGCGCCTGGGCCCATGTCTCCGCCAGACTGAGCGCTTCCTTGTTGGCGTCGCCAACGATGAACTCCGAGCGCGCATAGCGCGGTCTTTCCGGTTCAAACGAAAGCGGCAGCTGGACAATCGTCATCCTGACCGGTCGCCTCTTCGCCCGCAGATACAACTTTGGGCGGGCGCCGACCGGCGTTCGCTATTGCTGCTTGATCTTGCGGTCATACTCTTCCTGATACGCATCGGCCGGGTAGTCCGCAGAAGCCGGCGTCGGGCCGTCAAAAGCCTCCGAGCCGTCTTCGCTGAAAAGGCCGCGCCGACGGCTGCGCAAAAACCGTTGCCCGCGATAGATGCGCGCGGTTTGCGGCGTCGCGACAAACCAGCGTTCGCCAGTTTCCGTCCACAGAACAAGGCCCTGACTTTCAAGCGCCGTCACGAGGCGTTGCGGCTCCCCAAAAAGGCGCATGCGCATCTCAGCGCCGCGGCGCGACAACGCCGAAACCTGAACCGACCCGACAAGCGGCGTCTCGACGAGGGCGGCGCGGATTTTGGTCCATTCTGCGATCGATTGGAAAAACGCGGTGCCTTCAAGAACGTTTTCCGCGCCATAGTCTACGAGCGTGCGCGCTTTCCATTCTTTCGAGTATTTCGCAATCGACAGCTCGATGGACCGCTCCGCGAGAACAGGAAAATTACCCGAAGCCTCAGTCAGAAAGGACTGGCCGAGAACCGCGCCGGCTTCCTGTGCGAAATCGCTGCGCGGCGACAACGCGGTTTGCGCGCCGCCTGGGACCCCGTCACCGCCATCCGGCGCCGCGCCGTCAACGTCAGCCGACTCCCGGTACCCATTGATCAGTCGTACACTGAGTTGATCGCGATCGTCTTTGCGTGTGAGGCGCGCATGGGCGACAATGACCTGCGGCACCGAGTATTGCTCCGCCATCGCCTTCAAGCGGACTTGATTGAGCGCGAGCGCCTGGCGCGCGCTGATGCGGGCCGCATCTTCAAGGTCGCCAAGCGGCGCTGTCATTGGCGTCAATTCATGGGTGTAGGGCCGCGCTTTCCATGCAGCCATCCAGGGATTGTTTTCCTCCCACAGATAAACGCCGCGATCGGTCTGCAATACCGGGAGGACGAGCGCTGTGCGCGTCTGCGCCTCGCTGTAGGGGATGCGGGCCGCACGCAGGAGGCGGCGCACTTCATCCGGCTTGAATCGATAGGTAATGAGCGCCCGGTAGGTCGTGGACGAACTTTTTTCGCCGTAAACGACAAAACCGCTTTCAAGTCCCAGAAGTTGCTGCGGTGTGATAGCGATCGCGGCTTTTCCGCCCCCGACGCCGACGCCCGCTTGCGCCGGCTGATCGCGTCTCAAATTCGGAAGGTAGACCCAATCTTCTTCAACAGTAAGGCGCCGCAAGAGAATATCCATTGCGCGCCGACGGCCCTGCTGCTGCGCGGTTTGCTTTGCCTGCCGGGCGGTCTCCGCTTTGGCCTGCACCGGCACCCGCGGCACCACGAAGACATCTTCCGACTGCGCGTGCGCCGGCGCGCTTTGCACGACTGCAACGATTGCGATCAAGATAAGGCTCGCCGACCCGGCGGTGCTCCTGAGCAAATTCATCGAAATTCTTTTCCTTTGTTGGCCCCTCAACACGCCCGCCAGAACCGTCACCGCCGCCGACATTTTGCAACAGCGAAATGGTGAGTAACCGGGCGCATTTGCCAGCTTTTTTTCTCCTCCGTTATAGCCTGCGCCGGCCGGGCGCACACCCCTTGCGGCTTGGAGAATGAAGGCTTGTCCGCTGACGTGACAATATCGTAATGCGCTGGACCGTAGCCGGCCTGAGAACGCCGACGCCCCCGGGAGTATGGCGATTTCTTGCCAATGGCGTGCAACGGCGCGTAGAGCAAAGACCTGAAAGGGTTGCGATGACGAATTCCTACAAGGACGCGGGCGTTGATATCGACGCTGGCGAGCGGCTGGTTGATGCGATCAAGCCGCTTGCGAAAGCGACCGCGCGCCCGGGCGCAGCCGCCGCGCTCGGCGGCTTTGGCGGCGCTTTTGATTTGAAAGCGGCCGGATTTGACGACCCGATCCTGATTTCCGGCGCAGACGGCGTCGGCACCAAGCTAAAAGTTGCGTTTGCAACCGGCAACCATACGACGGTCGGCATCGATCTCGTCGCCATGTGCGCAAACGATGTCTTGGCGCAAGGCGCCGAACCTTTGTTTTTCCTAGATTATTTCGCATCGGGAAAGCTCAATGAAGAGACGGCGGCCGCTGTTGTCAGCGGTATTGCCGAGGGGTGTAAACGCGCCGGCTGCGCCCTGATTGGCGGTGAGACCGCTGAAATGCCCGGCATGTACGCGGACGGTGAGTATGACCTTGCCGGATTTTGCGTCGGCGCTGTCGAGCGCGACGCGATCTTGCCGCGGCCGACGAAAGTCGGCGACGCGCTGATCGGCCTCGCCTCATCAGGGGCCCATTCAAATGGGTTTTCGCTGATCCGCCGGATCGTTGAAAGCGAGGGCCTCGATTATGCGGCCCCCGCCCCTTTTGACAGCGAACGCACGCTTGGCGAGGCGCTTCTGGAGCCAACGCGGCTTTACATCAAATCCGTATTGCCCGCCCTGGCGGACACCGGGGTCCGGGGTTTTGCTCATATCACCGGCGGCGGCCTCACAGAGAACGTGCCGCGGGTTCTTTCGAAGGGTCAGCGGGCGGCGTTTGACGAAGATGCAATCCGGCCGCCTGCGTTATTCAGCTGGCTGAAGGAAACCGGCGGGTTAAGCGATCTGGAGTTGCAACGCACATTTAACTGCGGCGTCGGCGGGGTTTTGGTTGTCGATCCTGGCGCCGTCGACCGCGTTTGCGCCTTGTTGCAAAAGCACGGCGAAGAGCCGCGCATTATCGGCGCAGTCTTCGGGGATTAGGCGAGCCATGGCGAAAACCCGAATCGCGGTTTTGATTTCCGGGCGCGGCAGCAATCTGCAATCCCTGATCGATGCGGCGGCGGATGACGATTATCCAGCCGAGATCGCGCTTGTTCTTTCAAACCGGCCGACTGCCAAAGGCCTTGATCGCGCAACGGCGGCGCGAATTCCGACAAAAATTATCGACCACAAGGCTTATGGCGACAAAGCGCAGAATTACGAAGACGGACGCACGGATTTCGAAGCAGCGATCAGCGACGCGCTCGACGACGCCGATATCGATTATGTTTGCCTGGCCGGGTTCATGCGCATGCTGACGGGCGAATTCGTCAATCAGCGGCGTGGCCGCATCTTGAACATTCATCCCTCCCTCCTCCCCGCCTTCAAAGGGCTCAACGTTCACGAAAGAATGATCAATTCCGGCGTCAAGATCGCCGGATGCACGGTCCATTTCGTAACGCCGGAAATGGACGCGGGGCCAATTGTCGGCCAGGCCGCCGTGCCGGTCGCTCCCGGCGACACGCCGCAATTGCTGGCTGAGCGCATCCTCGAACAGGAACACAAACTGTACCCGCGTTGCGTGGCGCTTCTTGCGTCCGGCAAGGCGCGGCTTTCTGCGGGCGGGCTTGTTCTCTTCGATGACGACGAACGCAGCGCCGACGCCCTTGCAAATCCAGGCCGTTAGGCCTGGCCGGCGATCATCAAATCCCTGAATGCGCGAATGCGCTCGCCATTGGCGCCAAGATCGGACCCGCCGACACGGGATTTTGACCGGACGTCGAGCCTGGTCTTGCCATCTGTATCATTCTTGATACGGACGATAAAGTCGTCTTTAAAGCGGAACCACTGCGACGTATAGACCGCTTCAATACGCCAACCGGACCCGCTTTCCTCACTCACAGGCCCTTCGGCAAGAACCTCCATCCCAAGCGCGGAGATGGCCGCACGCGCCCGCTCAGTCGCTGCTTGCACGTCTGCATCTATGAGAATTGGCGTAATATCCGGAAAGGCCTCAAGCTGGGATTGAGCGACCGTCTTGCCTGTATCGCCGACCTGTTCGTCGCCGACATAGTCCGCCGGATTTTTGCGCGGTAAATCCGCTGCGGCGACGATCTCTGGCGGGTTTTCGAAATCGGTCGTGATGTCGTGAATGAAAGGATAGGCTTCGGCGAGGGCGCGCATCTTGATCGGCACATAGCTTCCGGCGGCGGCCGTCAGCGCGGCGATCAAAGCGAACGCGCCGAGCGCGCGGGGTCCTCGAAATAAAAACGCGAGCCCGCCCAGAAGCGAAATCAGGCCCGCCGTCAACGCCGGCGGCAAGGCCACCGGACCGACGATCTCTTTAGGTGCGGCGAACCAGCGGTAGATTTCAAATGAGCGACCAAAGTCCCAAAACCCCCAGCCTGCGCCGGGGCCCGCCAAGAGAAGCCCTCCGCCCAAGACCAGCGCCGCCAGCGCAAACAGTCCAACAATCGCCCGCATAATCGCCTCCGTTTCCGCCGAAATATCACAGCGCGCCGACAAGCGCGATCCGCAATTTCCTTTAACCCCGTTGATTTTCGGCGAAAAAAGGCCATGTGTCGGCCGGGCAACAGGAGAATGCTTATGCCGCGTCCGGTCACCGTCACTCTTTCGCACGATCTTGGCAAAGACGAAGCCCGAAACCGGATTCGCGACGGCTTCGGCAAGCTTCAAAACAGTATCGGCGGCGGCATGGCGGCGAAGTTCACGGAAACATGGACCAGCGAAGACCGGCTGGAATTCTCGGCGAAGGGGATGGGCCAGACCATCACCGGCGCCATTGATATTTTCCCGCAGCATGTTCGCATTGAAGCGGTTTTACCTGGATTTTTGGCCGCGATCGCAGAATCGCTGACCGGCAAGCTGGAAAAGGAAGGCAAGCTGCTTCTCGAAAAGAAATAGCCGCAAGCCTTCCCTGAACTCGTAGTCTACTCCTCGCCGCTGTCGTCAACGGTGAAAAGTTCGAGCGCGCCGGCCGTCATCGCCTGAACGCCGAGCGTCAAAGACGGCCTTGGCGGCGGCGCATAAAAAGGCGAGTGATTGGCGGCTGGCGGCGGCGCATTTTTCTCGCGGGCGGTCTGCATCGCTTTTGGATCATTACCGCCGGTCCAGAAAATCACTGTCGGGATTGATTTGTCGTACCGGTGAAACTGGCTGAAATCCTCGCCGCCCATGCTTGGCGGGCGCGACACGACCTTATCGGCGCCGACGCTTTGCGCAATCGCGCCCATTACGCGCTCGGTCATTGCGGGGTCATTGTAGGTCGACGGCGTATATTCATTCTCGATACGGATTTCCGGAGCCAATTTGCCTGTTAGTCCAGCGGACGCAGCCTGTGCGATCGCGATCCTTTTGATCCCCTCCAGAAGCGAATTGCGCACGCTGTCTTCATAGGACCGCACGGTGATCTTGAGCGTCGCCTCATCAGGAATGATGTTGTGTTTGTAGCCGGCGCGGAATGAGCCTACCGTGACAACGCCTGACTCAAGCGGGTTTGTCTCACGCGACACCAGCGTTTGAAGCGCGTTGACAATTTGCGACCCGACAACAATCGGATCCTTGCCCATATGCGGCGCTGATCCATGGGCGCCGACGCCTTTGATCTTGATATCGACGCTGTCGACATTGGCGAGGGCGTAGCCAGATGTGTATGCGATTTTCCCGGCTGGGTCCCAGCCGGACGTGTGCGTCGCCAAGACATAGTCAGGCTTGGGAAATTTCTCGTATAGCCCCTCCTCCAGCATCGCAATTGCGCCGAGCCCTACTTCTTCGGCCGGTTGCGCAACAACAACAAGCGTACCGCTCCAGTCTTCTTTCATTGAGGTTAAACGCCGAAGCGCACCGATCAGGATCGCCATGTGGCTGTCATGGGCGCAGGCATGCATCACCGGCGCTTCATTTCCGAAGTAATCCGCCTGCACCACTTTTGAGGCGTACGGCAAACCGGTTTTTTCCTCCAGCGGCAGGGCGTCCATATCCGCACGCAGCATAACGGTGGGCCCGTCGCCATTTTTCATTACCGCGACAATGCCGTACCCGCCGACACCCTCCAGAACCTCGCCGGCATCCTTGCGCGCTTTCTTGCGGACCCAGTCATCGCCGACGCGTTCGGTAACAGTGAAACCGAGGGCGTTAAATTCAGCTGCAAGGCGCGCGGCGGTTTCCTTTTCCCGAAACGACAGCTCTGGGTTTTCATGGAAGTGCTTATACAGGTCGAAAACATAGTCGTAGTCCGCCTCGACGTCGGCGGCGAGGTCCGCCATGGCCGGTGCGCTGAAGAGCCAAGCGGCGGCGGAAAGAAGCGCCAGATTGCGTTTTTTCACGGTGAATTTCCTTTTTATTGGCCTACTGATCAGGCTCAGTTGATTCATCGGCGTCCGGTCCAGCTTCATCAGAATTCTCGCCAGCGACGGGTCCGTAGGCGAACCCGACAATCGGCATTGGTCCGCCCGGAATGCCGGCGCGCTCTTTTTCAGCCGCCACCATGGCGCGCACATCATCGGCCAGCGCCTTTGCGTCATAGACAATGCCGTCCTTGATTACGGTCTCAATGCCGCCCGTGCGAACGGGAACGCCGTCCTCATTAAGTTTGATATGCCCCGTCGCATAAAGAACTTTCAGATTGGCGAGCGGGTTTTCGCCAATGATCAAAAGATCAGCCTTTTTGCCGACTTGTATCGATCCGATGTCTTTTTCGGCGCCGAGAATTTTTGCGCCAATCAGGGTGGCCGAGCGCAGCACCTCCAGCGGATGAAAACCGGCCTCGCGGAGCAATTCCAGTTCGTTGATATATCCAAAGCCGTAGGTCGAATAGATATACCCCGCATCCTCGCCGACACCGACTTTTCCGCCGGCGTTTTTGTAGGCATTGATGAATTGCATCCAGCGACGGTAATTGTCGCGCCAGGCCACTTCCTGCTCGGTGCCCCAATCGAACCAATAAGACCCGTGGGCATTCCGGTCAGGCGCAAAAAATTTCCACAATGACGGCATCGTAAAAGTGTCGTGCCATTCAGCGCGGCGCGCGCGCATCCAGTCGCGACTTGCGGAATAAATCGTCAAGGTCGGCACGATCGCAAAATCCCGCTCCAGCAACGTTTCAAGCACATAGTCCCAGCGCTCTGATCCGGGGCGCGCAGCTTGCGCCCATAACCGCCCCGCTTCTTCAAAACGATTTTGTTCGTCGAGGTAATTATAGGTCAGCGGATAATCCTGCAGCACTTTGTCGTCGAACAAGGCTTCGGGCAGACCGTACCAGTGCTCCATCGAATTCAAGCCGCGCTGAGACGTATCGAGAACATTCGCGTGGGCTACATCAACCTGTGCGTGATGCATGGTGGTGCGCAGGCCTTGCGTCTTGGCTTCTTCAAGTCCCGCCCACAAAATTTCCTCCGGCGCGCCAAAAAATTTAACGCCTTTTGCGCCCTCGGCCTTCAATTGCCTGATACGCGCGCGCGCTTGCTCGGGTGTGTCGACTTCGCCGGCAGACCATCCGCGAAATACCGGATAGGGATAAATGCGCGGCGCCGTTATGGCGTTGGCGGCGCTGGCGGCGGCGGCTTGCGCCGTCCATGCCGCTCCGCGCTCATTGCCGAGATCGCGCATCGTTGTGATGCCGTGCATCAGCCACAGTTTAAATATGTAATCGGGCGCGACGCCCTGTCCGGTTTCCGGTGTGTGGATATGGCCATGAAGACTAACAAATCCTGGCAGCACAAACTTTCCGGCTGCATCAATCTCGCGGGCGCCGTCGGCCTTGGGGCGACGCGCCGGATCGATGGGCAGGCCGGGCGATCCGACGGGCCTGATTTGTATAATGCGATCGCCTTCCACGACGATATCGATGGGCCCCGCTGGCGGCGCGCCGGCGCCATCGATGACGGTTGCCCCGCGGATGATCAGCCGGTCGAACGGCCCCTCGCCCTCATCGCGCGCTTCAACGCCGTCAGGCGGCGCGACATCGGACTGGACCGCGCGCGCCGGCGGCCCCGTTTCTCCTTTGCCGGCGTCGGGCGTTTGCGCGTTGCAAGCCGCGCCCGCCGTCAGGAGGCCTATGATCAAAACAAAAAAGCGCATCTGCAGCCCCCAACCCGTTCCATCGAAACCCCGCCAACACTAGAGCACGATTTCTGAGCGGCTCAAATTATCTGAAGCGGCGCGCTGCGCTCCACGCTCGCAATGATCGCCGGAAGCCTTATACTCGTGCTTATGTTCACACAGTTTTTCCACGAACTGAAATCAGCTGGCTTGCCGGTCTCCCTCAGGGAGTACCTGACGCTGATGGAAGCCATGCAAGCGGACCTCGCCTCCCGCAAGGTTGAAGAGTTTTACTATCTCTCGCGCGCCGCGCTGGTAAAGGACGAGCGCAATCTCGATAAATTCGATCGCGTCTTCGGGCACGTTTTTAAAGGGATTGAAAGCCTCGCCGAGGGCGTCGAGGCGGAAATCCCCGAAGAGTGGCTGCGTCTGTTGACGGAAAAATACTTTAGTGAAGAAGACAAAAAACAGATTGAAGCGCTTGGCGGCTGGGACAAGCTGATGGAGACGCTGAAAGAGCGGCTTGAAGAACAGAAAAAACGCCATCAGGGCGGTAATAAATGGATCGGCACTGGCGGCACGTCGCCCTTTGGTTCAGGCGGATACAACCCTGAAGGGGTGCGCATCGGCAATGAAGGCAAACGCCAGGGACGCGCCGTCAAAGTCTGGGAAAAGCGCGACTATAAAAATCTCGACGACACCGTCGAGCTCGGCACGCGAAACATCAAAATGGCTTTGCGCCGCCTGCGCCGGTTTGCGCGCAAGGGTGCGCCGGAAGAATTTGATCTGGACTCAACGATCGACGCTACGGCGCGCGCCGGTTATCTCGATATCAAGATGCGGCCCGAAAGACGCAATACGATTAAGGTGCTGATCTTTTTCGACGTCGGCGGCTCCATGGATCCATTTATCAAGATCTGCGAAGAGCTTTTTTCCGCCGCGCGTTCCGAATTCAAGCACATGGAGTACTTCTATTTCCACAACTGCCTTTACGATTTTGTCTGGAAGGACAACGGTAGACGGTGGACGGATAAAATTCCGACCTGGGATGTGCTGCACAAATACCCGCACGACTATAAAGTGATTTTTGTCGGTGACGCGTCAATGAGCCCGTATGAAATTACGGTGCCGGGGGGCTCGGTTGAGTACTTTAACGAAGAAGCGGGCGCCGTATGGATGCAGCGCGTTCTCGACATCTACGAAAGCGCCGTGTGGCTCAATCCTGTGCCCGACAAGCATTGGGAGTATGCGCCGTCGATTAAAATGCTGAAGAACCTGTTTAGCGAACGCATGTATCCGCTGACATTGAGCGGCATCGATGGCGCGATGGCGGAGCTGCGCCGCTAGGCCCGAAACTAGGCTGCGGCCTGATCGCGCAAGTGGCGCGCCTCTGCGAGCACGGCTGTCAGGAGATCCTGGAGTTGGGTCGCCAACACGTGACGATCGGCAAGTTTTTCTGATCCCGTCAACGCCTCGCCTGTTTCGCAAAGATCGCCGACTTCCCACGCACCGACGCCGCGAGAGGCCCCCTTCATAGCGTGCATGATATCATGCCAGCCCGTATCATCCATTCCCGGATCAATCTGTACACGCAGCTCCTCAATGCGGTCATGAAAAATCGAGAGGATTTCATCACGCAACGCATCGTCGCCGGTGACATAGCGCTCAAGATGGTCTGTATCGATATAAGCGGGCATAGGGCATAGCTCATTCGCTGGTTTAGCGAAGGAAATCAAAAAGCCCCTACCATTTTATTAAAATTTTTTTCAAATGCGCCCAGTTGAGCGGCGCAATTCCTGATTTGAGTAACAACTTATACTGAACGAATTCTTAACGAAAAAACGCCGCCCGACAGGGGCGGCGTTTCAATCAGCTCAATAGAGCGTATATCAGCACTCGACTTATTTGTTCGGATCGGCTTCGTCCGCAACCGCGTCCGCAGCAGCTTCGACATCTGCAGCAGCGTCGCCCGCCGCGTCAGTGGCCTGGTCGGCGGCGTCCGAGGCGGCATCTTTCGCCGAGCCCAATGCATCGCCCGCGGCGTCTTTCGCTGAGCTCATGGCGTCATTAGCGGCGTCGCTGACGGCGTCTGTTGCGGCTTCCTTCGCCGACTCCATAGCGTCGCCCGCTGCGTCCTTCGCTGCATCCATTGCGTCGCCAGCTGCGCCCTTGGCGCTGTCCATGGCGTCGCCGGCGGCGTCTTTGGCCGCATCAACAGCGTCGCCCGCCTGTTCCATCGCATCACCGGCGGCGTCAACCGCATCACCGGCCGCTTCATCGACGGCTGACATTGCGTCCGATCCGGCATCCTCAACGGCGTCGCCCGCCGCGTCGAGCGCGTCCCCGGTTGCGCCAGCAGCGTCGGAGGCCGCCTCGCCCACTGCATCCGCAGCGTCGCCAGCCGCTTCAGCGGTATTTTCCACGGCGCTTTCCGCAGCGTTTTCAATAGCTTCGCCAGCCTGATTGAGCGCTTCTTCGTTTCCGGTAAGACGCATCAATCCGATGATGACGGCGATCGCCACCAAAATAATCAAAATAATTCTCAACATTTGCCCCGTCCTCTCTTTGGTTCTGAAGGGATGACTATCGGCCCAAACTAAATGCCGGCGAATTCCCATGTTCCCGCATGTCGCCGATTTCCGATAGTTATCAGGTTCTTAACGGCTTTTCGGGGGTGGGTAAATAATCGTTTCTTTGCTTTTTGCTCATGTTTGAAGAAGCCTTGTTTCATCAGCGCAATCAAAGGGTTGCGACAGAGCGCGGAGCCAAATAAACGCAAGATGTCATTTCGGGGCGCAAAGATCATGGAAAACGCGGTATTTATCGGCAAAGGCGAGGAAAAACAGTTCCTCAACCTGAAGTATGCAAATCGCCATGGTCTCATCGCTGGGGCCACCGGAACCGGCAAGACGGTGACGGTGCAGATTCTCGCTGAAGGATTTGCGCGTGAGGGCGTCCCGGTCTTTCTGGCAGACGTTAAAGGAGATCTCGCCGGCGTCTCGCGACCCGGAAAGTTCAAGGATTTTCTGATCAAGCGCGCTGAGACCATCGGTCTTGAAGACTACGAGCCCGAGGCGCTGCCGGTCTGTTTTTGGGATCTACACGGCGAAAAGGGCCACCCCATCCGGGCCACTGTGACGGAGATGGGCCCGCTGTTGCTTGCACGCCTTTTGGGGCTCAACGATACGCAGGAAGGCGTCCTGACGCTTGCGTTCCGTGTCGCAGACGATGAGGGCCTCCTGCTGCTCGATCTGAAAGACCTGCGCGCCTTGCTCGTCGAAGTCGCGAACCGGTCAAAGGAACTCTCAGCCGAATACGGCCATGTCTCAAAGGCAAGCGTCGGCGCCATCCAAAGACGGCTCCTCGCCCTTGAAGAACAGGGGGCTGACAAATTCTTCGGCGAAGAAGCGCTCGACCTCGGCGACTTTCTGAAAACCGATTCTGAAGGTTTGGGCGTGATCAATGTTCTTGCTGCGGACAAGCTGATGCAGACCCCGAAGCTCTACGCGACATTCCTCTTGTGGCTCCTGTCCGAACTGTTTGAAAATCTCCCCGAAATTGGCGACCCGGAAAAGCCCGTGCTCGTGTTCTTTTTCGATGAAGCGCATTTACTCTTTGACGATGCGCCAAAAGCTCTGCTGCAGAAAATCGAACAGGTCGTCCGCCTGATCCGATCAAAAGGCGTTGGCGTTTATTTCGCGTCACAAAACCCGCTTGATGTTCCGGACAGCGTTTCGAGCCAGCTTGGCAACCGCATACAACACGCATTGCGCGCGTTCACGCCGCGTGAACAACGCGTTGTCAAAGCGGCGGCGGATACCTTCAGGGCGAACAAAGCGTTCAAGACGCAGGATGTGATCACCGAACTTGGTGTCGGCGAAGCGTTGGTTTCGACATTGCTGAAAAAGGGCGTGCCGTCGGTCGTGGAGCGGACGCTAATCCGCCCGCCCGCCTCGCGCATGGGCACGATCACCAAATCCGAACGGGCTGAGACCATGGCGATGTCGGACTATGGCGATAAATACGGCGAAGCCATCGACCGCGAGTCCGCTTACGAGATTTTGCGGGCGCGCGCCGAGCAAAAAGTTGTAGATGACGAAAAAGAAATTGAGCGGCTGGAAAAAGAAAAGGACAAAGTTCGGAAGAAAGCATCGTCCGGACGACGCAAGGCCAAACGCGCCGGCGCCAGGTCCCGTCGCAGTTCGGGACGCCAAACCGTTAGCGAAGCCGCTATGAAGTCCGCCGCCCGCACGATCTCAACGACATTGGCGCGCGAGATCGTCCGCGGCCTTCTCGGCGGGTTCCGTCGCCGCTGATGACCGACATCGAACACTCACAATCGGATGAATTGAAAAAGTTCGCGGTGCTCACGGCTGGCACTTTGTTGCAGGCGTTCGTTGCTTTTATTCTGGCGGCTATTTTTGGCGTTTCGTTGTGGTCGATGGTCGTTGGCGACGGCGCCGATGTAGCCGTTGGCGTCGTCGCCACGGCGCCGCTGGTCGCCGCCCTTTATTGGTTCATGAAAGTTGACCGCGGCGCCATCGCAGAGTTTCGCCAATCGCAGATCGAGTTTTTCGCAGAAACGGGCATCCGGTTTTCCTGGCTGCAGATCACGATTCTGGCCGCCGCTGCGGGCGTTTGCGAGGAGCTGTTGTTTCGCGGCGCTCTCCAGTCGGTTTTGGGCAAATATATGCCGCTGATCTTCGCCATTTTCCTAGCAAATTTGGTGTTCGGACTGCTTCATTGGCGTACGGCGCTGTACGCGGCAATCGCCTTTGCGCTTGGCCTTTACATGAGCGCTTTGCTGTTCTGGACCGGTAATCTGACAGCGCCCATCGTGACGCACGCGCTCTATGACTTTGTCGCCTTCTATTTTACGCGGCGCGAACTTGCGGCGTTGCGCCGCGCTGCCTGACTATTTTGGCCAGTCCAGGTGCATCGCCGCCCGTTGCATGCGCGAGAGCGCGCTTCGCTCTTTGTTCTTCCCTCTTGTTTCGCGAACCGCCCCGCGACTAATGTTGTCGCCGGATATGGTTAACGCGCCGGCGCGCTGATGAAGCGGCGGGCGTCTGGGCGATAAAGCGAGGCCGGGGCCGCTGCGCTGCAATGTGCGGCCGGGCGCTGAAAACGGGCCTCGCATTGGGAAGGGACAATAATGGCGAGAAACTCTTATTGCGTGAAGCCGATACGAAACATGTTGGCGCTCGGCGCGGCGATGGCTTTTCTGGCGGCGTGCTCGGGGTCCGATGATGCGCCCGCGCCGCCGGCGAATCGGGCGCCGACCGTGACGTCCTCGGCGACCGCACCGGTGGACGAAAACGCCAGCGGCGTCGTTTATACCGCAACCGCAACCGATGCCGACGGCGATCCCGTCACATTTTCAATAAGCGGCGGCGCCGACGCCGCAGCATTTTCGATCACAACCGCTGGCGCGCTGTCATTTGTGACAGCGCCCGACTTCGAAGCGCCGGGCGATGCAAACGGCGACAACATTTACGAAGTCACGATCACCGCCGCCGACGGTTCCGATACGACGACGCTGAACCTGACCGTCACCGTCACAAATTTGCCGGACGGATTTACGGTTGTCCGTGTCGCCACGGGACTAAGCCAACCGGTCTTTGTCACTGGCAGAGGCGACGGCAGCAATCGAATTTTCATCCTTGAACGGACAGGTCAGATCGAAACGCTTGATCTCGACACGGGTTTGCTCGCAGCCACGCCGTTCCTTGACGTGTCGTCGACCATCTCCACCGCTGGCGAGGGCGGTCTTCTCGGCATGGCGCTGGCTCCGGACTTTGCGACAAGCGGCGCATTTTTTATCCATGTCACAAATACCAGCGGCGATACTGAAATACGGCGCTATACGCTATCGGCGGGCGATCCCAATTTGGCAGACCCCGCCAGCGCCGACGTCATTTTCACCGCCGGGCAGTTCGCCAACAATCACAATGGCGGTTGGATCGGATTTGACGACAGCGGCCTCCTCCACATCGCCCTTGGCGACGGCGGCGGTTCGGGCGACCCTCAGGGCAACGGCCAGGATACGAACACAGTTCTGGGCGCCATGCTGAGGATTGATCCGAGCGCCGATGACTTTCCGGCGGATAACAATCGAGACTACGCTATCCCCGCCAGCAACCCGTTTAACGGAACCACGGGCGCGCCTGAAATTTTCGCTTTCGGGCTGCGCAATCCTTTTCGCGCGAGTTTCGATCGCGCCACCGGCGATCTTTATATTGGCGACGTCGGACAAGACTCGATTGAAGAAATCGACCTTATCCCGCGCGGCGTCGCCGGCCTTAATTTTGGCTGGAATATTCGTGAAGGCACGCAAACCTTCGCGGGCGGCATCGCACTCAATCTGACGGATCCGATTGCGCAATATCCGCACGGTTCCGGACCGCGTGAGGGTAATGTCGTCACGGGTGGTTACGTCTACCGCGGTCCTGTCTTGCCGCTACAGGGCTTTTATATTTTCGGCGATTTCGATACGGCGAATATCTGGGCGATTGATACGGCGTCGATCGCGCAAGGCACGACCATTTTGTCGTCAGCCTTCACGATACTGACGGATACGTTCGCCCCGGATGTCGGCTCGATCGATATGATATCGAGCTTCGGCGAGGATGATGACGGAAACCTCTTCGTTGTCGATATCGGCGGCGAAATCTTCATGGTGGCGCCGCAATAAGGCTGGCTTTTGAATGATTTCAGACGGCAACGGGCGGCGGCGCGTCGGGTGAAAACGCCGCGCCCTCGCCCTAGCCGCGCATCGCCGTCGTGATGCGCTCGCGCGTGATCGGGTAACCCTGATCATCGGGGATCGCCAGATAGGCCTCGCCATCTTCTTCAACGATCGTCGGTTCAATCTTCTCGATTTTTCGGCGCGCCGCAAATTGCAACGTCTCATCGACGGTTTCGCGGACGGTCAAAAGTTCGACATTGCGCGAGGTTGGAAAAATCATTTTACGCGTGCCCTCGTCGCGCGCCGCAAGCGCCGCTTGCGGCGTGAGCCAGATGGCTTCCGTCGCTTCATTGCCGTCTTCAAGGGCCCGCTGACCGGGCGCAGCTTTGGCCGCGAAAAACCAGGTGTCATATCGGCGGTGATGGACAACGCGCGCCGGCGGCATCCAGCGTGCGAACAGATACAAAGCGTCGCAAGCCAGCCGCAAGCCTTCCCCTTCGATCAGCTTACGAAATAGCGTGTCGTCGTTTTCGATCGCCGCCCTGTGTACGCCCAGTTCTTCAGCGTACGCGCCTGAAATCAGCGCCGCCTCCCCGGCCTTGCGCGCGTAAAGAATGCCAGCTTCTTCAAAAGCCTCGCGGATCGCAGCAACGCGCGGCGCGCGCTCTTCCGGCGGCGTTTGATCATACCCATCACAAAGCCCCGCCCATTCCTGCGCCCCATCGGAGGTTTCCATACGCCCGCCGGGAAAAACCAGAGCCCCGCCCGCAAAGCCGATATCGGCGTGACGTTCGATCATCAAAACCTCAAAATCCGGCTCGTCGCGCAGCAACAAGATTGTCGCCGCCGGGATGATTTCACTCATGAGAACAGCCCTCCGCCGGCGCTGCTGTCGCGATCGGGGTGGCGCATCTTGGCGCCGATCAGTCTGATCGCCGCCACCCCGCCAAGCGCGGCGGAAAGAAGACCAGCCGGCCACGCCCACAGTGGCGGCGCCGCGCCCATGAGCGTCACCAAGGCGTTAAGGCCCATTGTCGAAGCGGCGAGCCAGCCGAGCGGCGCCCACCGCTTGCCTGCAATTAGCGCCACCAGAGCCGCCACAAAAGCTGCGATCCCCCAGGAAACAACAAGCACGCCATAAGCTGTGTCGGCCTCAGCTGACGCAGGCGGCGCGGACGCAAACGCCCGCGCTACTTGCTCGACAAGCCGCGCTGTCATCAGCCCCACAATGACCGCTGCGATGACGGACGCCAAAGATCGGGCCAAGGCATCTCTCCGTTATTCCCTAAAACGCAGCAGTTTCCGCACAGCGCAGGCCTCGCGCAACCCGGCGCGGCAGTTTCCGGCTGCGTCACTTCGGCAATCCGGCGCAGCACGGCGCGGGCGACGGCGCCTGCTCAGACCGGCGCGCGATGATAGACACCGCCGCTCATGGCGTGCGGCGCCCGGGTCGTTTTCGGAAAACTCAGCGGCAATTTCTTGAGACTGCGCACGGCAAGATAGGCGAAACACTCCGCTTCCAGATCGTCGCCGCGCCAGCCCACTTCTTCAGCGGCGAGCACCGGCGCTTCAAGCGCTTTATCCAGAGCTTCCATCATGGCTGGATTTCGCCGCCCGCCGCCGCAAACGACCCACCGCGCCGGTGAAGCCGGCAGGAATTTTTCCGATGCGCGGATGCAGGCGGCGCTAAACGCCGTCAGCGTCGCGGCCCCGTCCGCCAACGACAAATCGAGGACCGGCGCCAGTTTGAAATCATAACGATCAAGGGACTTTGGCGGTTTGCGGCGCAAATACGGATTGAGCAGCATCATGCGCAGCACTTCAGTGCGCACTTGCCCGGCTTTCGCCAGCACGCCGTCGACATCCATAGGTTCGCCTGTTTTCAGTTCGACCCACTCATCGATCAGCCCATTACCTGGGCCGCAATCGAACGCGGCGATCTCGGTTTCACGGCCGCCTTCGGGAATGAACGTCATGTTTGCAACACCGCCAAGATTGATGACGCCGACCGGCCCCCCCTCATCAAGCGCGCGCGCCAACGCCGCATGATAGACCGGGGCCAGCGGCGCGCCCTCGCCGCCAGCGTCAACGTCGGCGGTTCGAAAATCGCTGACAACGTCGATCCTCAAATCCTCCGCGAGCGTATCGCCGTCCCCGATTTGCCAAGTCCTGCCGCGTTCATCGCTGGATTTGGCGGGCCTGTGCAAAATTGTCTGGCCGTGAAATCCAATGACATCGATATCTGTACGCTTCAAATTCGCTTTTTCGAGGAGCATTTCGACCGCCTCGACATGCGCGAGCGTTACTTCGCCGCCTGCTTTGCCAATGTCGGCGGCCCCATCGCGCCCTTCGAGCGCCGCCTTGATGGCGCGGCGGATCCAGATCTTCAAATCCCGGCTGTAGGGCGCGGAAACCGACGGGCCATGCTCGACAATGTCTTGCCCGTCGGTCTTCAAGACCGCTGCGTCAATCCCGTCGAGCGACGTGCCGCTCATCAAACCGATCGCCGTTAGAATTGTCATGGGCGGCTCCCGCAACTGCCCCGCCAGACTAGCAGCGATTTGTTGACAGATGCTATCGGCCGCGCTGGCCATGATCGATCAATGGCCTTACAAAACGCGGCGCATTTTCGACTGGACGCTGCTATGACCGCCTACAAATCCGATTTCCTGACCGTCCTCGACGAGCGCGGCTTTATCCATCAAGGCACAAACCTTGAGGGGCTCGACGCGCGCGCAGCGAGCGAGACCATCACCGGCTATATCGGGTTCGACGCCACCGCAACGTCCCTGCACGCCGGCAGCCTCATTCAAATCATGATGCTTTACTGGCTTCAACAGACCGGACATCGGCCGATCGCGCTGATGGGCGGCGGCACGACAAAAGTCGGCGATCCGTCCGGAAAGGACACCCAACGGCAATTACTGTCCGATACCGACATTGCGAACAACATCGCTTCTATCAGGGGCGTTTTCGAAACCTTTCTGAATTTTGGCGACGGCGCGACAGACGCCGTCATGGCCAATAATGACGACTGGTTGTCGTCGCTTGGATATATCGCTTTTTTGCGCGACTACGGCGTACACTTTACGATCAACCGTATGCTGACTTTTGATAGCGTCAAATTGCGGCTCGATCGCGAAAGCCCGATGACGTTTCTTGAATTTAATTACATGCTCATGCAAGCGTATGATTTTCACGAGCTTTTTCATCGCTATGGGTGCCGCCTGCAACTTGGCGGCTCAGATCAGTGGGGAAATATCGTCAATGGCGTCGAGCTGTGTCGCCGGAAAGACGGCGCCGAGGTTTTCGGCCTGACAACGCCGTTACTGACGACAGCGTCGGGCAAGAAAATGGGCAAGACCGAAAATGGCGCCGTCTGGCTCAATGGCGATCTCTTTTCACCCTATGACTACTGGCAATATTGGCGCAACACCGAGGACGCCGACGTCGGGAAGATGCTCGCGCTGTTCACGACCTTGCCGATGGAGGACGTACGTCGCCTCGGCGCGCTTGAAGGCGCTGAAATCAACGACGCCAAGAAGATACTGGCGAGCGAGGCGACGGCGCTGTTGCACGGGCGCGAGGCGGCGGATGCGGCCGCCGATACGGCGCGGCGAACCTTTGAAGACGGCGCCGCAGCGGCTGGCCTGCCGACAATCAACAAGAGCGATGCGGAAATCTCCGGCGGCGTGCCATTGCTTGAGGCGTTCATCGAAGCCGGGCTTATCGCCTCAAAGGGCGAAGGGCGCCGCCATATCAAAGCGGGCGCCCTGCGCATCAATGACAGCCCGCTCCAAGAAGAGCGGCCGTTAAGCGCCGCCGACCTCAAAGACGGCGCTATCAAACTCTCGGTCGGCAAAAAGAAACATGCCCTTGTGCGCGCGTCGAGCTGACGGCCGCAAAAATCTCCGCGTTTTTCAGGATAAGCTTCAACATGGCCCCAATTTTCAAACCCAAATCAAACAAAGAATTTTTCACGCCCTTCGGCCCCGCCATGGGTTATTTCAAAATGCCCCAAGAGACCGTCGATCGCTTCAATGCGGCGATGAACGATCAACTTCGCGATCATTCAGGAAATCTTGTCGGCAAAGTGCGCCAGGAGCTTTTGTTCGATCAGAACCTGATCAACCTTGCCGGCGCAAGCCTTGGCCAGGTTCTGATTGAGTATCACGCCTACTCGCGCCATCGCGGCGCGTTCGGCGATTATGATCCGTCGACGAAGCGATACGAGTTGCAGATTATATCCGGCTGGTTCGTGCGCCAGTTTGAAAACGAGTATAACCCCCTGCACATCCATACCGGGTGTACCATCTCCTGTGTGGGTTACCTCAAACTGCCAGAGGGGATCGAAGCCGAGTGGGAGCGGGATTACCAGGATCATCACCCATCACACGGCCATATTCAGTTTGCGCATGGGACAGACACCCATTATTCGGCGTCAAACTTTATGGCCAAACCACAAATTGGCGATTTTTATATTTTCCCGTCACATATGTTTCATTGCGTCTATCCGTTCAAAACACCCGGCGAACGGCGTTCATTCAGCATGAACGTCGCTGTAGAAGAGACACAAGCCTGAGAGCAATGAAGCCCGGTTAGGGGCGTGGTCGCGCCTCTGTTTCACCGGGCGTCTCCGACGTTTGCGCCGCTGGCGCTTGCGATGAAATCTGCGGTTCAAAAATACGCCGGAAGACCCCCGGCGTCACCGCTGATAATGGATTCACCGCAACAACCGGCGCGCTAATCGTTCCGCTCACAGAATATGCAAGGGCGAGAAGCCCCTCGCCTTCGCGGCTGACAAAAAGACCGCCGATCAGCGGCGTGCGTCCCAAAAATGAATTGACCTGATAGGCCGGCGCAACCGCTCCTTTCAGTTGGACGCCGCCGTCTGCATCGCCGGCGATGCGGCCAGTCGCCGAAAGGCCTACGGAAGGCCCGGTCGCACGCAGTTCATGGAGCACTACTGATGTGGGCGTCAGGGAAAACCGCGCAAAGGCCTGCGCCAGCTCAATGCCGTCGCCATTGAGAAGATCTGCAAGTCCGGTCCAGGACCCGGCAGCGAAGACCCGCGCCAATAAAGGCGCGCCGACAATCCGCATGCCGTTTGCTTCAACAACCCCGTCGACAGTGTCATTTGCGCCGGGCGCAATGTCGACAATGGCGGGATCATTTATTGAAACAGCGTCGCCGCCGACCGGGGCTCCTTCCAACGGGATAATCGGCGTCGCCGGATTGAGAACTTTTTTGCGATCATCCGGTTCCTGCAGGAATACCTTCACGACGCCAGCGCCGCCGAGAACGGTCTTGACGCCAAAAACGCCCCTTAACAAGGCGCCGACATCGCTGCTGCGGGCCTCAATTCGGCGGCGGTCGTCAACTGAGCGATCAGCTTCAGAGGCGGCCGCTCGCGCGCCCGGCTCTTTAATGTCGATGCTGACGGCGTCATCATTCTCGTTGCGCGCGGACACCTTGAACGTTCGGATCCGGTCGGGGTCCCTCCAGAATTCTACGGAAGCGTCGCGGAACTGAACGCCTTCACGCAATTCGAGAATGTCGAGGCGGTTTTTGAACCGGAAACCAGGTCCCCAATCGATGGCCGCCGGGTTGTATCCGCCGCCGCCAGCGGCGTCGCCATCGGCGCTTTGCGGATCGGCGCCTGGCGAGCCGGCCCCCGCCGACGTCGCCGCCGCCAGCAGCGGCCCCGCATTGAAGAACGCGCCTTGCGACGACAGCTCGATTACGCCCTGTTCGCTGCGCACGACGCTCACGGCAAGGTCGGCGGCGCCGTCAAGCATGAATTTCGACAGAGAAGCGCTCTCCAGTCGTCCTTCCGTTGAAAAAAGAAACTCCCCGTCAATCGCGATCCCCTCGCCGTCAATCGACAATTGTTCGACCGACAAAGCATCGCCGCGCCGTTTGGCGACCACTTGCGCCATTGCGGCGACGCCGGTCCGCTTGGCCCAACCGAGGGGCTCGATCAAAATCAGCGCTTCGTTGAGATCGGCTGAGACAGAAATCGTGTCGAGACTTGCCAAATTTCCGCTGGCGGAAGCGACAAATCCGATTTGACCACGCAAAAACTGCCGCGTCGGCACGCCCAAAGCGTCTGCGGCCGACGAACTTACCTTTCCGGAAACTTTGATATTCGTCCGAGCGCCGCGTCCGTAAAACTTCTGATTCCAGTCGATAGCGATATCATCTTCGCCAATACGCGCATCGGCGGTAACCCGCATACCGGCGTCATTGAGAGCAACCTGTCCATTTGTATTCGCAATCGTTAGCCCGCCAACAAAATCGGCAATACTCAGTTCTTCAAATTGGATCGCTCCGTTAAACTGATATTCGCGCAACGGCACGCTGTTCCGGTTTGGGCGCATGATTTCGATACGCCCTTCAGCGGCGCCGGAAAAAGCTTCCGCCGTCAAATTAGCCGGCGCCAAAATCTCCAGCGGCGGCCGGTTTAATTCGCGTAAAAGATCTTCCGCTCTGCCGTTCGTTGAAAATCGGAAAAACGTCGGCGCACCGGAGGCGAAGGACGTGAATTCGACTTCACCGTCGGTCAACGCGGTCGCCCCGACATTGGCGCGCGGCACATCGATAAAAAATGTGCTTGTTCGCAAAACCGCATCGCCAGACGCATTCGTCAGCGGCGTCATCGACGGAGCGTAAAGAACTTTTGCGCCGTCAATGGAAAATTTCAGGGTCAGCGGGCCTTCCGCCGTCTCTTTTTCACTTGAATAATAGGTGAACTGAATATCGCGGACTTGCGCTTCTGTTATGCGGTTTTTGACAAAGTTTCGCGCCCCGGTCCCGGCGCCGAGCGGCCAGCCGCGTAGCACGCGATCCACCGTAAGGGCGCCGTCCACCGCCACATCAGCGGAAATCTCTGCGGACTGCGCCCCGTCGCGCGCTTCGTCATTTTTCTGCGGAAAATCCACTGACACGGCGCCATGCGCCCTGACGCCCAGAAATGACGCTTGTAGCATGGAGACTTCAAGACGCCGCGATGTCAGGTCATATCGCCCCGCGGCGGCGATCCCGGAAAAATTGACGGGCGCTTCGAAATTGGCGTCGTCGACAAACAGAAAATCCTCGCCCTTCACGTCGAAGGCGACAAGCGCCAACGCGCCATTGTCGTCGTTGAAGGCGACGTCGACCGCGCCCGTTACAATCCCGCTGATCGCATCCGTGTCGATGTCGAGCCGTTCTACAAAAAAACGCTGTTTTTTCGGGTCGAAGGCGGCGGCGACATTGACGCCATTCACCGGCGCCGAGCGGTCGCCAAAATTGATGACGCCGCCGGTTGCGCCGGCGCGTAAGGTCAGCGCCTCAAGGCGCCCCGTATCATCAAGTTCCAGCGATACGTCGCCGGTGACCGGGCCCGTGAATGAGCCAGCGCGCGCGCCGTAAAAAATTTCAAGGATGTCGCCCAGCGGCGCCTTTTCAGCGGCGATTTTGGCGGACAACCGGTTGGTTTTCTGTGACAGCCTCGCATCTATTGCTATTTTGGCGATGTCGTCGCCAGACTGAATCTGCGTCAGAACATCGATCGCCAGCGTGTCATTCTCGCGCAAAACAGTCGCGGTCGCCGCCTTCGATTGCCAACGACGGCCCGACATCTGATCAAAAAAGCGTATCTCTGCGTCAACCAGTTCAGCGCGCTCGAAGACATCTCGAAAATAGTTACTTTCATTCAGCAGCGTGGTGATGTTCGTCTGTCTGCGCTCGCCCGCACGCGTAACGCCTCCTTCTGTTGCGCCCCCATTTATTGCACCATAGTTGACGCGAAACCGCCTGTCGGCCCCCCGTATCAAATCGATGACAGGCTTGGTCAATACGATCCGGCGCGGTCTCAGCCGCCCTCTCGATAATTGCCGGGCGGTGACGTTCAAACGTGCGTTTTTCAGAGAAAATATAATCCGCTCACCGCCATTTTCCCGGGCGCGGATCGCCAATCCCTCAAGCACCAGATCATAGGCGCCGTCGGTTTTATCTTTTCTGAGAACGATACGATCGACTGCAGACCGGTGATCTTCCGGCAGCTGATTATCGACTGCGCTCTCTATAGAAGCGTGAAAGAAAGAAAGATCGAGCGGGCCCTGCTCGAGGCGCCAAAACAGATAGCCCGCCGCCGCCGCGGCGATCGCCACGAGAACGCCCGCCACCTCAAGGATGACGATGGCAAGTTGAAGGGCGCGGGCTTTCATATTCTATTCGAACGTGTTTTCGGTTTTTTCTGACCGGATGCGCCGGGCAAGCCGGCGGCCGGCGCATTGGGATAGCAAACTTGGGATAGCGAACTCGGGATAGCAAACTCTATGGGTCCTGTCGCGATAGCGGAAGAGAAAGAGCGCCGCCAGACGCGCGCCGCTGAACAGCGATGGCCAGGGCAGCGGGGACGACAACAACACGGGCGCTAATGGTTGCTAAGAAAGCGCGAAGATAGCACATGGACGGACGAAATCCCGAACCGGGCGCTGACCGTACCGGGTTCTGTCTGACAGAGGAGATGAATTCGATGACAAAGACGCTGGAGACCGGCGCGAAAGCGCCCGCTTTTACGCTGGCGACCAATGGCGACGGCAAAGTCGCGCTAAAGGACCTGAAGGGCAAAAAGGTCGTTCTCTATTTTTATCCCAAAGACGATACATCGGGCTGCACCAAACAGGCGATCGGGTTCACAGCGGCCAAAAAGGACTTTGAAAAAGCCGGCGCGATTGTTGTCGGCGTCTCTAAAGACAGCGTCGCCAAGCACGACAAATTCGTTGAAAAACACGATCTCGCCATCACGCTCGGCTCCGACGAGGACGGCAAAGTGTTGGAAAAATATGGCGTCTGGGTCGAAAAGAGCATGTATGGCAAAAAGTATATGGGCATCGAGCGATCGACCTTCCTGATCGATGAAAAAGGCGTGATCCGCGAAATTTGGCGAAAAGTGCGCGTCCCGGGCCACGTTGAGGCTGTGCTGGACGCGGTGCGCGCGGCCTAAATCATTGCCCTTGGCCTGCGACCATCATCAGCCTTCGTATTCGCTGACGCCGCTGCTGCAGCGGGCGAAAGCGGTTCTCGAAAGCGCGGCACCGGCGGCGAAGTGCAAGGCGGCGACGGATGCGCTCAGCGCTCTCGATGACGCGCCCGCCGGGGGTCAAGGCGAACCGGTCGCCTGCATTAATTTGCCTGCGGCGCCCGCGAGACCTGAGGCGCCAGCATTGAAGAGGCCCGGCGACATGCCCCGACGCCGCTTGTCGAGCCGCGCCGGACGGGTCGCGCTTCTGCATGCCGTCGCCCATATTGAATTTAACGCAATCGATCTCGCCTTTGACATGGCCGCCCGCTTTGCGCCGGCAATTTCGGACGCCGGATTAGATGCGCAGCGCTTTATCAAAGACTGGTTTCATGTCGGGGCCGACGAGGCCCGCCATTTTGGTATGATCTGCACGCGACTCAGCGACCTTGGGGCCGTTTACGGCGACTTGCCCGCCCATAACGGCCTTTGGGAGGCGGCCCGGTCGACCAGCGGCGATGCACTCGCCCGGCTCGCCATCGCCCCAATGGTGCTGGAGGCGCGGGGCCTCGATGTCACGCCGGGCATGATTGAGAAGCTGAAGGCGGTCGGCGATGCGCAAAGCGCTTCGGTTTTGTCGGTCATTTACGACGAAGAAATCGACCACGTCGCGACCGGCGCGCGGTGGTTTTCAGCGCTTTGCGCGGCGCGCGGGCAAGCCCCGCAAGAAACCTTCCGGAACATGGTAAAGACCTATTTTGCAGGGGGTCTGAAGCCGCCCTTCAATGATGAGGCGCGCGCGCAGGCGGGCCTCAACCCGGCTTTTTATCAGGCTCTTTGACGCAGCGGCGCCAATCCCCGCCCGCCAAAGCCGCCGGCGCCTCGGAAAGTATGATCCCGGTCAGCCTAAACCGGCCAGATCCTTGCACGCTGCGTCAGATGCGTTACATCGCCAAAGCGGTCGGGGTCTGTCGGCGCGGCGACTTGTGGAAAAACTCAAAAAACAGAGTTATTACATCACATAAATGTTGCGAAATCCCGTTAGATCGGCTGCAATATGTTAAGGGGTGGTAGGTATAACGCGGGGAAGCGTTCAAGGGGCGTAAGTACATGAGCCGCAAGTCCGGCCGAGTGAAGCGTATTGTCAGTCGTTTCTTTAAGGAACGACAGATTTACCACCGCAGCGACGGCGTCGTTCACTTTATCTCAATGTCGACGAAGACCCAGATCGCCCTCGCGACGGTGGTCGGCGCGGCCCTGCTGTGGGTGGCCTACGCGTCCGTTAACGTTGTTTTTAAAGAACAAATTATTGTCGCCAAGGAACGAGACTCCCGGATCATGGAGCTCAATTACGGGCGTCAGCTGCTCCAGCAACAGCAAGCCTACTCCGACGTCGATACGCTCAATCAGGTGATGGAGCGCGAATACAACGCCACGGTCGCCGAATTCGCCAATCGCCACGACACGCTGAAGCAAATGGTCGAGCGGAACGCAGCGATCACCGGCGAACTCGAAGCACTGTCGAAAGAATTGTCGAACGCCGGCGCACCGACCGGTCAAAAGCCAGCCAACGCCAACCGGATCATGATTGACGTGATCCCGGCGGAGCCGACGCCGCGTCAGTCACGGTTATCGGCGCTGCGCAAAGAAGCGGTGCGCGAAGCGCGGCAGCGGCGTTCAGATTTCCTGCCAAAAAATAGCCCTGCACAGTCGAAACTCGACGCCATGGAGCAAGCGGCCGCCGATCTTTATGTTGAACAAGCGTTGCTGCTCGCGGCGCTTGAAGAGCGCACCGTTGAAGTGGCCAAAAACATGAAGCTCGTCCTGGCGAGCGCAGGCGTTAATCCGTCAACCTTAGTGAGCCCCGCGAAAATCCGTAATGTCACCCTGGCGCAAGGCGGCCCGTTCATCGCTGCGGAATCTGCGGATGATTATGATGTCGATTTTTACAAGCACGCCAACCGCGCCAGCGTATTGATCGATGAATTAGCGTCGATGAAGAACATTATGGAAAGCGTTCCGCTTTCTTCGCCGCTCACCGTCCGCCGGCGCTTTACAAGCGGCTACGGCGTACGACGCGATCCGATCAATGGTCGGCGCTCAAACCATTTCGGGATTGATTTCGCCGCCGCCTGGCGCGCGCCGGTCACGGCGACCGCGAATGGCGTTGTTAAATTTGCCGGCGTTCGATCCGGGTTCGGACGAACCGTCGAGATCGATCATGGCAACGGCTTTATGACACGGTATGCGCATCTTCATCGCCACACGGTGAAGAGAGGCCAACGCGTCAATCTGCACGATAAAATTGGGGAGCTTGGATCGAGCGGGCGAAGCACCGGGCCGCACGTCCATTACGAAATCATCTACAAAGGCAAGGCGCGCAACCCCCAACGTTTTATTGAGGCAGGCAGATATGTTTTCGAAAGCTAAAGACAAAAATTCCCCGGACTCCAAGCCCGCAGCCATGGAAACGAAACCTGTTCAGCCGGCGGCGAACGCCATGAGTTCGTCCAAGCGGTCCTCGGCGCCGAAATCCATGGGCGTGCCGTCCATTATTTCCGCCGACGTCGTCATGCACGGCAACATCAACGCCGCCGGCGAAGTGCAATTCGACGGCTCAATGGAAGGCGACATCAAGGCGTCCAATCTGATCGTCGGCGAAAAAGCGTCAGTCAAAGGCGAAATCATGTGCGAGCGGGTGACGATCCGCGGCAAGGTCGAAGGCGGCATCCGCGCCAAGCAGGTATCGCTCGCCGCCACGGCGCACATTCTTGGCGACATTGTTCACAGCCAATTGTCGGTTGAGACCGGTGCGCATTTCGAAGGCGCTTGCCGGCATTCAGACGATCCGCTGTCAGAGGCTGCGTCGAACGATTTCCGCAAACAACGCCCGAGCCCGCCGCCAGCGGCCGCCCGCCCCGCGCCGCCGGCTGAACCGCAAGCAGCGGGCATGGCGCCGGCTTCCGACAATGCGTCCGCCAATGGCGCGGCGCCGGCGTCGGACACGCCCTCGTTCTTATCGCCAAACCGCTCCCCTCTCCGGTAAGCGGGGCTTTCTCGCCGGGCTCCGCGTGCTGGCTGGGCCGCATTGGGCTAAAGTGTATCACCGTGGGTTCGAGACGCGCTTTCAGTCGCCGCCCGGCTTGGGCGTGTATCTGATGGCTTTTTTATCATCGACATAGCGCGCCCAGAATTCATTGTAGGGATGTACGGCGTTTGTCGATCCGCCGCTGCTCACCATGCGCCTGTTCTCATTTGACCACTGAAAGATGCCGCCTTTCAAATTATAGGCGCTCGCGATCTCCGCATCGCGCAACGCCGCATCAAGGCGCGCGGCGAGTATCGACGACCGTCTGCCTACAGAGCAATAAAAAACGACTTTCTTGCCGGCAAGACCCTCGCCATGAGCCTCGATGAAGGCGTCGACGCTGATATCCGGGTCGACGCGAATAGCGCCGTCGAGATGACTGACGCTGTACTCCTCGGGCGCGCGCACATCGAACAGCACCACATTGTCGTCGCCCTCGCCGGCAAGGGAAGCCGTCGTCAAATGCGCAACATCTGCGAAATCGCGTTCGATTGACCGATGAACCGCATCAAGGCTGGCGCTGCGGAACCAGACAAAAGCTGTGACGCCAAAGCCCAGCAAAAACAAGACGGCAAGAGCCACGGCAATATGCCTTCCGGAGACAGCCATCGCATTCATCAGCCCTTGGCGACTTTCTCGCCCGTGTGGCGGGCTTTTCGGCCGATATTTTCGAAAGGCAGCAACAAACTGAACAAGAGACGAGACGGCTTATCGCTTTGATGGTCTGGCAGGCCAAGCGTCATCGCATCATGCCCAGCCTCGGGCTGCGCGCGATAGGTGCCGAATACCCGATCCCACAGCGAAATTGAAAAACCGTAATTAGAGTCCGTCTCGCGCCGTACAGTCGAATGATGAACACGGTGCATATCGGGCGTCACGATAAAGAGGCGCAAGACGCGATCTACAGCGAGCGGAAGACGAACATTTGCATGATTAAAGATCGCTGACGCGTTGAGGATCACTTCAAACAAAAAGACAGCGACCGCCGGCGGGCCGATCACCACCACACAGGCCAGTTTGTAAAACATCGACAGTACGATTTCGATGGGGTGAAAGCGAACGCCCGATGTCGCGTCGAGGTCCCGGTCGGCGTGGTGGACTTTGTGCAAAGCCCAGAGGAAAGGGATCTTATGCGTCGCGACATGTTGCGCATAAATCATCAGATCAAGAATGATCATCGCCGCAACGACCTCCAGCCAAAACGGCGCGTCGATCATCGCAAACAATCCCCAGCCGCGTTCTGACGCTACGTTCGCCATCGCGACAGCAAGGACCGGCACAGCGACGCGCAGCGCAATCGAATCGACAACGACAAGACTGAGATTGGTCAGCCAGCGGCCTGAGCGGGTTTGTACACGGGGTTTTCGCGGCAATGCGAATTCAAGCGCCGCCATCAGCGCGAGAACCCCGCCAAAAACCGCGAGCCTGATCGCCCCCTCATTTGCAGCCCAAGCGGCCATGGAAAAAACCTTTCGTCGCTAATATGGCGACGGCGGCGCCGCGGCGTCAAAGCGCCAATGGCCGCGGCGGCTCAATTTTTCGTGACCCGTTGACATTATCGGCCGGCGACCCGCTGCGCCAACGCGGCCGTGACGAATTCGTCGAGTTCGCCATCGAGGACGCTATCGGGGCTCGGGCTTTCCACCTGTGTGCGCAGATCCTTGACCATTTGATAGGGTTGCAGAACGTAAGACCGGATCTGATGGCCCCAGCCGATATCGGTTTTCGCCTCCGCCTGCGCCTGTGCGGCCTCTTCCCGCTTTTGCAACTCAACCTCATAAAGACGCGCACGCAACATGTTCCAGGCTGTCGCGCGATTCTTATGTTGTGAGCGCTCATTCTGACACTGGACGACGATGCCGGAAGGAATGTGGGTGATCCGGACCGCAGAATCGGTCGTGTTGACGTGTTGCCCGCCGGCGCCGGACGCGCGGAAGGTATCGATACGGCAATCGCTTTCATTGACATCAATATCGATCGCGTCGTCGATCACGGGGTAGACCCAGACAGATGCGAAAGACGTATGCCGCCGCGCATTGGAATCATAGGGCGATATCCGAACCAGTCTGTGCACGCCGGATTCCGTCTTTAACCAACCATAGGCGTTATGGCCTTTGATCTGAATTGTGGCCGACTTGATGCCCGCTTCGTCACCGGGCTGTTCTTCAATGACCTCGGTCTTGTAGCCGGATTTTTGCGCCCACCGCAGATACATCCGCAACAACATCGAGGCCCAGTCGTTGGATTCTGTGCCGCCGGCGCCGGGATGGACTTCGATAAAACAATCATTTGCGTCAGCCTCGCCGGAAAGCAGCGCTTCGGTCTCGGCTTTCGCCGCGCGGCGGGCGAGACGGGCCAACGCCTCGCCGGCCTCTTCAAGGCTTGCCTCGTCGCTTTCTTCCTCGGCCATTTCCGCCAGCATGAGCGTATCGTCAAGCTCTGACTGAATATCGCCGATCGCGTTCAACTGATTTTCCAGCGCCGTGCGCTCCTGCATAACTTTTTGCGCCGCTTCCGGATCATTCCAGAGATCGGGGTCTTCCGCCTTAGCGTTCAGTGATTGCAGTGTTTCCTGGGCCTTATCCCAGTCAAAGACGCCTCCTCAGCAGGTCCAAAGACTGCTTGATTTGAGCGGAGAGATTTTCGAATTCAGCACGCATGAGAGCCTATGGTTTCCAATTGAACCGGTTGGACATCGAACCGGTGAGATGGGGCGACGAAGGGAGTATGTCGGTCGAGCCGCTTGATCATCAAGACGTTCGACGCATTTTTATAGAGATGGTCTGTCGTCCTAGAAAAGACCTTCAAGTTCGTCGCCGGAATCTTCAGGCGGCTGCTGACCGGGTGCGGCGCTTAACGGATCGAGCGCAAAGTCGTCTTCGCTCGGCCCGGCCGCCAGGACATCTTCGGCCTTGAAGGCTTCCAGGATCACATTGCCGTCGCCGGGACCCGCAGGCTGACCCGTTTTCGCATTGACACGCACGAGGCGAATACCCGACGGAATCCGGAATGGAATTTCCGGCTCGTCCTTCAGGGCTTCGGCCATGAACTCAGCGAAAATCGGCGCTGCGACAGTGCCGCCGGCCTCGCCGCGGCCGAGCGACTGCGGCAAATCAAACCCGACATAAACCCCGGCTGCGAGGTCGGGAGAAAATCCAACAAACCAGGCGTCTTTGTAGTCGTTTGTTGTGCCCGTCTTGCCTGCGACAGGGCGATCAAGCACTTTTCTGACCGCTGAGCCCGTGCCGCGGCGTACAACGCCCTCCAGCATGGAAACCATCTGAAACGCGGTGCGCGGGTCCATGACCTGTTCGCGGCCATCAGAAAGCTGCGGCTCAAGCTGACCCGACCACACGTCACTATTGCACTGGAGGCATTCGCGTTCATCGTGTTTGTAAATCGTTTTGCCGTAGCGATCCTGAACGCGGTCGATGAAAAACGGCTTCGTTTCTTTCCCTCCATTAACGAAGGTTGCGTATGCTGCGGTGATACGGACCAGCGTTGTTTCGCCAGCGCCCAGCGAAATCGCCAACTCGCGCGGCAAGGCGTCCGACAGCTTGAACCGGTCGACATAATCCAGAATGCGCCCGATGCCGAGGTCCTGGGCGAGCCGCGCCGTCATGGTGTTGCGTGATTTTTCAATCCCGTGCCGCAGCGTCGACAGTCCGCCATACTGTCCCTCGATATAGTTGCCGGGCTTGTACCAGCTGTCGACGCCGGGGGCGACGAACGGCGCATCAAGCACCTTCGAGGACGGCGTGTAACCGCTGTCGAGCGCTGCTGCGTATACGAAGGGTTTGAAGGTCGAGCCAGGCTGGCGCCGCGCCTGCAAAGCGCGATTGAATTCCGACAACTCAAAGGAAAATCCGCCGACCATGGCGAGCACGCGGCCCGTATGCGGATCGACGGCGACAAGTCCGCCATTAGCGGCCGGCGCCTGTCGCAAAACAAATCTTGCCGTTTGCGTCGCGCGTGCGTCTTCCTCGCTCGCATCCTGATCCGCTTCTGGCGCGCTATCAGATGTCGCATCAACCATGGGATCAGCGAAGATGACGTCACCCGTCGACAGGACATCGCTGACTGCTTTGATATCGTCGCCGACTTCATTGACTGAAACATAAGGCTTCGCCCAGGCGACGGCTTCAAGCGGGATGACGCCAAGGCTGCCGTCCTCAAAGCCGATCCGCGCTTCGGCCGCATTCGCCTGCAGCACCACAGCCGGACGCCAGGGCGACAAATCAGCCGCCACCTTGCGCGCGTCCGCAAGAATGTCCGTCTGGCTCTTGAACGCCGCGCGCCAGTCGTCGCCAAGCTCGATCTGTGCGATCGGCCCGCGCCAACCATGTCTTTGGTCATATTCGACAAGCCAACGGCGCAGCGCGACGCCGGCGGCGCGCTGAAGCGTTGGATTAACGGTCGTCCGCACACTGAGACCGCCGTCGTAAAGCGCTTCCACGCCGTAGAGTTCCGCCGTCTGCTTACGGACTTCTTCTGCGAAATACTCAGACGCCCAGTCGCGCGCACCGAGAGGCGGCGCGATTTCAGCGCCAAGGTCGCGCGCTCGCGCGGCTTCTGCCTCATCAGCGCTGATATGGCCGTCTTCTGCGATCCGCCCGATGACCCAGTTGCGCCGGTCAATCGCACGCTCTTTGTTCAGGATCGGGTGATAATTGCTCGGCCCCTTCGGGATCGCTGCAAGATAGGCCGCCTCCTCTACGGTCAGGTCATCGAGCGACTTATCAAAGTAGTTCAGCGCCGCCGCAGCGACGCCGTAAGAGCGGTTGCCGAGATAAATTTCATTCAGGTAAAGCTCAAGGATCTGATCTTTTGTGAACGCTTTTTCGATTCGGCGCGTGACCAGCCATTCCTTCAGTTTACGGTCGATTTTCTGTTCGCTCGACAGCAAAAAGACTTTCGCGACTTGCTGGGTAATTGTCGAACCGCCCTCCAGGCGCCGGCCATTCACGATATTGCCGACATTGGAGATTTGAGCCCGGATAATCCCGCGCATGTCGAGCCCGCTGTGCTCGTAAAATGATTTGTCTTCCGCGGACACGAAGGCGGTTTTGACCGTATCCGGGATTGCCTCAATCGGCATGAACAACCGCCGTTCGCGAGCAAATTCGGCAACCAGCGTGCCATTGCCCGCATAAACCCGCGTCGTGACCGGGGGCTCATAATCTGCGAGCACCTGATAATCCGGCAAATCCTCGCTCAACTTGTTGAGGTAGAGCGCTGCAAACGCCATCGCTCCGATCAGGCCAGCCATGCCGAGCGAGGCGAAAAAACCGACGCCCTGCCCGGCGCGCAGCGCCATCAAAGCCGCACCGCCGCGATTTCCACCGCCTTCTCCGCCACGGTGCGCGGCGTCGCCCACCGTCGGGCCGTCAGCGCGCACCGGCGCGGCGAGAACCAGCGTGTCGTCATCGCCAGCCGATTTCGCCGGCGCGGCCGCGGGCGCCTTTTTGGGCGCTGATGCGGGTGCGTCCGGCTTGCCGGCGGTTGGCGGGGCGCCGTCTAGGCGCCGCGAAGCGCGTGGGTCAGGATGTTGATCGTCGGGCATTATCGCCGCGTCTCCTAAGGCAAAGCGCCAATAGCGCCTTTTAAAACTCAAAACCTGCCGGCCGCGCGATCTTTAGCCCCCGCGGCCGGCAAAGAATAATGTTTTGCGGCGGTGATTGTAAGGAGGATTTGCGGCGGATTTGGCGCGCCGCCCCTCAAAGTCGCCCCTCAACGGCGCACCGCCGAAGCCCGATTGCCCCATACGACCTTTACCCGGCGTTTTCCGCGCGCGCGGCGGCGTTGCGAAAGCGGGCGCTTTCTTCGAAATAGCTGTCAATCGCCTCGGCGACAGCGCGCATTGTTTTCTTTCGCCATGCGGGGGAATTCAGATTTTTCTCATCTTTGTCATTGGAAATGAACGCAAGCTCAAGGAGCACCGCCGGCACATCCGGCGCGAGCAAAACCCTCAAATCCTCTTTCCGGTGGGTATTTTTCAACAGAAGCGTCACCGGCGACAACGCATCGACCAGCCGCCCGGCGAACCGGTCCGAAGCGTTGATCGTCTCGCGCTGAGCAAAGCTGTAAAGGATGTCGCCGAGTTCCGGCTCCACTTCGCTCAACTTCAGGTCTCCAACCTGGTAGTCTTTCTGTGACTTCGCTTCACGGGCGGAGCGTTCAGCACCCTCAGAGGACAGCGTATACACCGAAGTGCCGCGAATTTTTGCGTTGGGATGCGCATCGGCATGCAGCGAGATGAAGAGATCAGGTTGCGCGGCGCGGGCCAGTTTAGCGCGTTTTTTCGCGGAAAGCCGGCTGTCGTCGGTGCGCGTCATAATGATGCGGTAGCGCCCTTTCGCCTTCAGCATTTCTGACAAGGTTTTGGCGGCGGCCAACGTGACGCCTTTTTCTTTCAAACCCGAAGGGCCAGCCGCACCGGGATCGGCGCCGCCATGGCCAGCGTCGATAACAATGACCGGCAAGGCCGAGGACGGCGCGCCGTCGTGTGCGCTTTTCTCGCGGCGACGCCCGGCTGGCTCCCTGGAGAACGAGGCCGCATCAGCGCGGTCGGTCGGCGGCGCTGTTTTCGCCGCTTGCGCGGCGGCGCCGGCCGCGGACTCCTGTGTTGTCTCCGCTGATGTCTGCGGTGTTGTCTCAGGCCCCGCCTCAGGCGAAGTCGCCGCCTGAATAACAGCCTCCAGGTCGCTGTATTTATTTGGAATACTTGCCACAAGCTGACCGGCAGGCGCAGCGGTGAAATCGAGCACCAGACGACTATGCGGCGTCCCGTCGCGCGGCGGCAAAACGAACACTTCTTTGACCTTCGCGGTTCGCGCGAGGTCAATCGTCACCCGCGCGACGCCGGCGGCGCGTTCGCTCGCATAGGCGCCGATAAGCCCCTTTCCGCGACGGCGCGATGTGAGCGCCTCTTTGCGCGGCGAGCCGGCAATTTTCACGATGATCCTGCCCGATCCGGCAGTTGTTGCCTGAAGGGCGTAATCAACGTCACCGACGATATCGAAGACGACCCGTGTTTCGTCGGCGGCGCGTTCGCCGAGACGCACGCCGATCAATTCGCCGGCGCTCGCGCCCATCGGCGCAATCACGGCGCAACTCAGCGCAGTCAGAGCGCTCGAAAAAGCTTTAAAACGCCTCAGGGCGCGCGTTGCCGGAATAGATCGCCGCGAAAATTGCCGGAGGATCATAACATCATCCATTTACACAAGGGCCCGGTGCGCCAACATTTCCGCCTTTTTATGCCGCCCGTATGGAAAATCGCCCGTTTGGGACCGCCATTGGCGCGCTGAATGGTTAGAAACTCGCAGCGTTAATGGGACCTTAACAACTTACTTACTTTTGCATGAAAGGCTGAGTCGGGACAGTGAACGCTTTTCTTTTTCCTCATTGTGAGGCATTGTCCGATATCGCAGATTTCCAGGAGCCTTGACTGTTACGGCATTCAGGAAAAGAAAGCGAAACGTCCCTTTAAATTGGGAAGAATTTTAGTTTTTTTACCTGTTGGCGCAAGCATTTTGCAACAACGCGGTGAATCGGTTTTCGGGGTAAGCCGCCGTAATCAGACCTGTAGAGGTCAGGCGGTCTCGGGATCCAGCCGGCGGCTCCAGAAGCCGGCGCGCGCAATAAGGCCAAGAGGCCGCATCAGCGGCCTCGCCTATCGTGTGGAGCATTGAACCGGCGCCTGTCGCCGAACCTTAACCGTCCGTAGCCCACGAGGCGCGGATCAACGAAATGAACGCCAATGGCGATGCGCAGATTGCGAAATACGGAAATAACGCCGGCAGGACCTCTCCCGTCCGGCGCCCGCACCGTTTCGCGCGGCTGCGCCGCAAGGCGATTAACGTGCAGCCCGGCAAGGCGCTCTGCAAAGAGCGCCACCGACGGCTGCGGAGCTTTATTTGATGTCGAAGAAAATGCTTATCGACGCAGCGCAGGCCGAAGAAGTCCGCGTTTGCGTCACCGAAAATGGAAAAGTCGAAGATTTTGATTTCGAGTCCTCTGCGCGCAAGCCGCTCAGAGGCAATATCTATTTAGCGCGCGTCACCCGCGTTGAGCCGTCGCTTCAGGCGGCGTTTGTCGAATATGGCGGCAATCGCCACGGATTTCTCGCCTTTAACGAAATCCATCCCGACTATTATCAGATTCCGGTTTCCGATCGCCAATTGCTGCAAGAAGCCGAAGCGGAAGAAGCAGCCCTCGCCGCTGAACTCGACGTCGTCCAGCGCGGCGACGAGGACGAGGAAGACGATCGCGGCGCCGATTTTGATGGCGACGACCAAACGGCCTTTGCGGATGATGACGCCGCCGGCGAAAATGAAGACGAAAGCGCCGAGGACCGCGAGGACGCCGATGACAATCCCACAGAAAGTTTTCAAGCACCTCATTCGGACGACGACAGCACCGTTGTTTTGGACGATGACGCCGCCGAAGCCGAAAGCGATGATGATGACGCGCGGACCGTCGCCATGGCCGCTTCGCCGTTTCCCTCGGTCAGCACGCTTTCCGATGACGTCGCGGATGAAGAAGAGGCTGTCGCCGATAACGACGACAGCGACGATACCGGGCGGACGGATGCAGACGCCGGGCAGTCCCTTGAAGAAGACAATGATGTAGCAGCTGCAGCATTCTACGACGATGACGCCGATGCGGAAGACGATAGCGATGACGTTGTCGGCGACAGCGTTGATGGCGCTTCTGATGAGGATGAAGATGACGACGATGAAAACGGCGGCGACGATAAAAAAAGCAAGCGCGCCTACCGTCAACAACTGATCGAGCGCTACAAGGAAGCGCGCCGCAAGCGGGCCAAACTGATCCGGAATTATAAAATTCAGGAAGTTGTTAAACGCCGCCAGATCTTGCTTGTGCAGGTCGTAAAAGAAGAACGCGGTAACAAAGGCGCTGCACTGACGACTTATCTTTCGCTGGCCGGTCGCTATTGTGTTCTGATGCCGAATACGGCGCGCGGCGGCGGCATTTCACGCAAAATTCCGAACGCCTCGGACCGCAAACGTTTGCGGCGCGTCGTCGACAGCCTCGACGTGGCGCAAGGCATGGGGCTGATCATCCGCACTGCCGGGGCCAAGCGGACAAAAACCGAGATCAAACGCGACTACGATTATCTGACACGGCTTTGGGAGACGATCCGCTCACAAACGTTAGAGTCAATTGCGCCTTGCTTGATTTATGAGGAAGCAAGCCTGATCAAGAGAGCCATCCGCGATCTATATGACAAGGACATCTCAACCGTCCTTGTGGAAGGCGAAGACGGCTACCGTGAAGCAAAAGACTTCATGAAAATGCTGATGCCGTCGCATGCGAAAAATGTTCAGCCGTATAAAGATAAACTGCCGCTGTTCGTGCGATATGACGTCGAAAAGCAGCTGGACGCTATGTACCAGCCAGTCGTGCGGCTTAAATCCGGCGGCTATATTGTTATCAACCAAACCGAGGCGCTGATCGCGATCGACGTGAACTCCGGCAAGGCGACCCGTGAGCGCAATATCGAATTGACGGCTCTTAAAACCAATATCGAGGCGGCGGCCGAGACGGCGCGTCAGTGTCGCCTGCGCGACCTTGCGGGTCTGATCGTAATCGACTTCATCGACATGGAGGAGAACAAGAACAACCGCACGGTCGAAAAGAAGCTTAAGGACGCCCTGAAACACGACAGAGCGCGTATTCAGGTCGGGCGAATTTCGAATTTCGGATTGCTTGAAATGTCGCGGCAGCGACGGCGCTCGGGGATTGTCGACGGGACGACAAACGCCTGTCCAACCTGCAACGGCGCCGGTGCGGTGCGCTCTAGCGAAATGGCGGCGCTCAGGATTTTGCGCGCCATTGAGAGCGAAGCAATTGCCGGTCGGGCCGGCGTCATCTCGGTGCGCGCTTCGCTCGATGTGACGCTCTATGTCTTGAACAACAAGCGCACCTGGCTGAAGCGCCTTGAAGACGATTACGCGCTGACCATTGAAGTGATCGCCGATCAGTCAAAGGCAGGCGATCAATATGACATTGAAAAACGCGGCGCCGCGCGCCCGCAAGAGGCGGGCGGCGACGTCATTCGCGCGGACACCGTTGAGACCCTCACCGAGGCCGACGACGACACTGATCAGGAAGACGCCGGCAAGGCGCAGGCGGCTGAAGACGATGCAGAAAAACAGGGTAAGCGCCGTAGACGCCGACGCCGCAAAAAACGCTCCGACGGCGACGACGCCGAGCGCCGCTCCGAAGCGCAATCGGAAGGCGGCGACGATGAAATACGCGGCGATGGCCCCGAAGACGACGACGGCGACGACGAGACGGGAAAACCCCTACAGGACCAAAACGCCGACAATGACGACGACGAAAAAAGCGAGCGCAAAAAACGACGTCGGCGCGGACGGCGCGGCGGGCGGCGCCAGAACAAGAAAGACGGCGACGCGCGGGATGAAGGCGCGCACGATCAGGGCGATTCTAGTGATGGGCTTGCCGACGATGGACCTGTCGACAATGGACTTGTCGACGATGAACTTGCAGACGATGGGCATACCGATGGCGACGTAGCAGCGCGCGAAAGCGCAAACTACGCCGGAGAAAGCACTGACAGTGAACCGTCATCGCGCGAACTCGATACCGACGAGGCGACGCCTCCTGAGACGCAGGCGGTGAGCAGCAACATCGCCGAGGTCGCACCGCCGCCTGATGACGCGTTGGAACCGGCAAACTCGCGCGAAACCACGGTCGAAACCGAGGTCCGGGCAGAAGACGAGCCGCCCGCTGAACCGGCTGCGGCCACCCCCGAAGAGGTGGCCGAGCGACTGAAGTCGCGAAAGACCACGAAAAAAGGTTGGTGGTCGCGCGCGCTCGGCGGCTAAGAACGGCTGGCCGGCGACGGTCGATAAATTCTGTCCCGGGCTGGAACAGCGCGTTCATGCCGGGACACCCTCTACAGGGTGAACAGCAGCTGTGCAGCAGCGCCAGCGGCGCTTTTGGTCCCTGTGCGTGACGTTCGGATCGAATATCGGATCGAAGAAATGTGCGACCGGGGCCGAAGTTGGCAGCCCTCTTCGTTCAATTGGTCACATTTATGGCGCCAGCACCTGGTAAGCTTCAATTATTAAGACCCTGCGGCCAGAAATGGTTTATCGTGATCAGGCGCACGGCGCCGGATGACCGTCGCTGACGTAGCAGTATCTGGAGACTTGGTTTGGACCTGAATTCCTCCTTTGTGATCCGCCGATTTTTTAACAACCGCACCCTGCGGATTTTTGCGGCGCTGTTGACGTTCTGGACGACGGTGTCCGCAACCGCGCAGGCGCAGTCATTATTGCGCGATGAGGAAATCGAAGAATGGATCGATGATTATTCCATACCGATCTTTCGCGCTGCCGGCCTGCCCGCGGAACAGGTCAATATTTGGCTGATCGGCGATCCGACGCCCAACGCGTTCGCCGGCGGCCTCAATATGGGCATTCACACCGGCCTGATCACAACGGCTGACACGCCGAACCAGATCGTCGGCGTTATCGCGCACGAAGCCGGTCATATCGCCGGCGGGCATACGGCCAGATCCGATGAAGCGTTTTCCGCGGCGAGCCGGCCGGTCTTGCTCAGTCTCGTCCTCGCCGCCGGTGCGATCGCCGCCGGCGCGCCGGAAGCAGGCATTGGCCTTCTCGGTCTCGGCCAAAACATCGGCCTCGCGAATGTCCTGAAATACAGCCGCGGACAGGAATCGGCGGCGGACCAGGCGGCGATTACTTATCTCGACGCCACCGGCCAGTCGTCGCGTGGCTTGATTGAGTTCTTCGGTAAGCTGAGAAATTTTCAGGTGATCACGGGACGGCGCGTGAACCCTTATCTCCAGACGCACCCGCTCGCCAATCAACGGATGACGGCGCTGACGCGCCGCGCGACGTCGTCGGAATTTTATACGGAAAGCGATACCCCGGAGGAAATCGCGCGATTGCGGATGATCCAGGCCAAGATCAAAGGCTTTCTGCAGGAAGCCCATTTCACGCTGCGCGAATACCCGGCGTCCGATACGTCCGATCCCGGACGGTACGCCCGCGCCGTCGCCTATTATCGCTCATCTGACATCGAAAAGGCGCTCATGGAAATAGACGCCCTGATCGTAAAAGAACCGGACAATCCGTACTTTCACGAACTAAAAGGTCAGATGCTTTTTGAGTTCGGCCGCGTCGAGGAGTCAATCGAACCGCACGCGAAATCGGTGGAACTGGCGCCGGAAAAGCCGCTTTTGCGGATCAATCTCGGGCGCGCCCTGATCGCAACAGAGGACAAGGCGCGCTATGAAGAGGCGACCGAAGTATTGCAGTCAGCGTTGCGCCTTGAAAATGACAACTCATTTGGCTGGTTCGAACTCGCCCGCGCCTATGGCGGGCTCGATCAGATCGGCCAGGCGCACCTTGCGACCGCCGAGTCGCGCTACCATGCGCGCGATCTTGCGCAGGCCAGCCAGTTCGCACGGCGCGCCATGCGCGAGCTGGATCGCGGATCGCCGGAATGGCGCAGAGCGTCCGATATCTTGTTCACGGCACAAACCAAACTGAACAAGAACCGGCGGGGCCGACAGCGCGACCAGCAGGGGCCGAACGGCCCTGGCGCCCCCGACGGCGGACGGGACCCATCCCAGCAGTCGCCCACCGAGCGCGCGCCGGACCTGCCTCAGGACTCAACGCCGCCGGCGCCGGAAAAGCCGGCGCCGACGAGCCCCTCGCGCGAGGAAGTCCCCGACCCGATTTGATCACAGCAGCGCCTTGGTCAATACCGCGACCCGTCAAAAGGGACGCGATTGCCCCGCCTCGCCCAAAGGGCTAGTTTTGGACGCTAAAATGTCGGCGTTCAACGAGCCGATGAGTAGGAATTATGATGAAAAAGAACCTTGCGATCGGCACGGCGCTCGTCGCCGCAGCGGCAGTGGGCGCACTCGCTGTCAGCTATAGCGGCGCACAGCCGCGCCCCGCAGCGCCCCCCGAGGCGCGCCCTGCGACGAGCGACGAAACAAGCGCGCGCGTCTCAACATCATTCACCGCGGCGCAGGAACAAGATATCGAGGCGCTCGTCCGCGCTTATCTTCTGGACAACCCCGAGATCATTCTTGAGTCCCTGCAGCTCTATCAGCAGCGCGAACAGTTGGCGGTTCAAGAGCGCTACATCGAAGGCACGCGACGAAACCTTGCGGCGTTGACCGATGATCGCGACGGCTTCGGCGCTGGCGCAGACCTGAGCGAGGCGAAAGTCGCCGTAATCGAATTCTTCGACTATCACTGCGGTTATTGCAAGCGCGCCACCGGACTGGTTCAGGACCTCACACAGGCGGATCCGCAGGTCCGCATCTTTTTTCGGGAGTTCCCTATCCTGCGCGCCGAATCCGAAGTAGCGGCCGAATACGCGCTCGCCGCTCGCAAGCAAAATAAGTATGCCGATTTTCACTTTGCCCTGATGGAAACGCCCGGCGTCCTCACAGAAAAACGCATCAAAAACATCGCGCGCCAAAACGGCCTGAACGTCGCCCAGCTTGAAAAAGACCGGAAGTCCGCGGCTGTCCGACAGGCCTTGCGGAAAACCGATCAGATCGCAGAAGACATGGGCGTCGACGGCACGCCGTCGTTTATCGTAACAACACTCGACGGATCATTCGTCGAAGTTTTTCCAGGCTACGACGCAGAACGCCTTCTCGCCGCAATCGAGAAGGCCAAAGAAGTCGCCGGCTGAAAATCTCTGTAAGGACTATGGAGCTCGCGCCCGAATTTGCGGGCTCCAGCCTTGGCAAATTCACTCCGACGCCACCAGGTCGGGCGAATTGCGCTCAGTCTTGCGTTTACTTTGACGCTCTAAATACCGTTTTGTCAGAGGCGCAAGCGGCGAACGTGCGGCTTTCAGATTTTCATAGTCATGGGCGTCAAATCGCATAATGGCGACATCGCCGTAGTCGGGATGCGATTTGGATTTAACGACTTCCATCCCAAGTTTTTTGAATAGCGGCACTAACGGTGGATTGACGTCCATGTAACAAATCCTGGCGCCGCGGTTAAGCGAAAACTCAAACGCGGCCTGAAGCATCCGCACAAAAACCATTTTGCGCCGATATGGCTTTGCAACCATGTCGAGGGTGCAAATAATAATTGAATCCTGCAAGTGACTTGGAACCGATGATAGTTCGTAAAAGTCGTAATAAGGCTGAAGCGTTCCCTCATTCGAATAATTCAGCCTTATGCAGGCAATGATCTCATCGCCTTTCGTCACTATTGTCTGGTAAGCGTTCTGATCGAGGCTGTCTTGAATAGTCCGCGTGTCGTGACAGGCGTAGGACGTCGCTCGTCCCAGCTCCTCGACATAGACTTCGTAGCGAAAACGATAAAGTTCGGTCGGGCAGTTCGCATCGTGGACGATGCGGAACTCTGTTGATGGTGCTTTCATTGGTTTTCTCAGGCGACTTGCATTGCGCCAGCCGCCGGCGATTTGCGATCGGCGTTTAACTCAACCCAATTCCAGCTGCGCTTTGAAGGCTGACGGGCATCTTCAATCGCGCATTGCATCATCTGCGCATAAAGAAAGCCCGTTGTTTCCATTGCATAAGTTATTGTGTCTAGCTCTTCGTCCGTGACAATCAGCTGTTCGATATAACTCTTCATCAATCGGTTGTGGCCCTGATCAATTTCCATGTGATCACGCAGAAATGTCATGGAATTTTCATCGGCGCCCATCTTCAAAAGATTAGACGCCATTACCTCGCCTGCGAAGCTGGTTGGTACAAATTCGAGAAAGTAAAGATATCCCAGATATCCGATCGGGTTGAGATTGTAGATCTGATAAAAGGCAAAAGACGTTAGCGCGGTGGTGGCCGGAAGCGGGTTTTCGTAAGGCACATTGGCCGGATCGCCACCTAACGTGGCAAAATCGTTAAGCGCCAGCTGCTCATGACCGGTTTCCGAAGCCGCATGCTGATAGAAATTTCGAACCAAATCACGTTGGCGTCCGCGAAAATAAACAGTCGCTAACGCCTGTAGTTGCGGGTTCTCCCGTACATAATAATAAACCTGCCTCAAGAATGACCGATATTCATTGAGTGTTGTTTTTCCATCGCGATGTTCGATCATCGCCGGTGATTCAAGAAAGGTCTCCAATATCGGCTGAAAGCGCGCGTTTACCTTCTCAGCTTGGGAGAGGGTCATAACTTTACTCCAAACAATAGTTACCCCCGGATTAACGTTAATAGAAAATAATTCGTGGTGCAACAATTCGTAAATGATTCTTCCGAACACACCGCAAGGTAGAAATAGGCGTCTGGGAAATTACCGAAACAGGCGCACCGCCCGACGCGTGTTAACCAAACTATAAACAGAAATTCCTATGGATATGACGTGGTCGGAGGCTCCATGTCGCGAACAAGCGATATTCAATTTTTTTCTACGCGTTTCGTCTCGAAAGAGACGGAAGCAGCCTATCAACATTTTGAATTTAAAAGAAATTTACGAGCCAACGTCATTGGTATAAGCCTTGGTATTTTCGCGCTTTTTGCATATATTTTCGCCGACTCGATCGACTCGGCCGCACCACAACAATCGGTGCTCATACGACTTGGTGGGACGATCCTCTCACTCGCTTTGCTGTCACTTTTGTTAAGCGAGCGGTTCGTTCGACGCCAAGATACGATCACTACACTAATTGTTACAGTTCTTGGCCTTTCGTTGAATGCTATAATATCACTTCAGCCAAACCTC
>JBCBBT010000021.1:0-53155 GCA_038531315.1 Pseudomonadota bacterium | reverse complement strand
GCTGACGTCGCGTTAGAGCATGTGAGCCAGACAGACGTTCGCAATCGTCGTCTCTGGCTTGACCAAGGCATACTGGAGGAACTGCATGCGCGATCGGAATTTGAAGGACTGTCGGAACGGTGTCAGCTCTACATTTCTCGAGATGAACGGGAGCGTTTGCTGGTGGAGCATGGCGCCGGTCTTGCGCGGCGGAGTGTCGCTGAAAAACTTGAAGCGCTGATTGAAAAATTGCGCGGAGCGGTCAACCGAGGCCAGTTATCCGTTTCTCCAAATCCGTATACGGATGGGCGTGCAATCGAAGGCAACTGGTCAGAAGAATCCCTGATGACCGGAATGCGTCAGGCTGATGAACTTGAATACGACTTCTGGATTGATGACAGATTGGTTAACGGTCATGAGAAAACCGCGAAAGTATCAATCGTCTGTACACTGGATGTGTTGAATTGGCTGGTTTCCCAAGAGGTGATTTCTCAATCGGCCTTCTATCAGTTTTGCGATCAGTTGCGCGCGCTCGATTTCCAATTCGTTCTACCCGACGCTGAGGAGATCGGAAGAGTCATGAGAAAAGCCCGCAGAGGTGATCGCGCAGCGAGTATGGCGCTAGCGCGGATGGACGAGGCATTTTATCGGTTCGGTGTTCGGCCACGTAGATGTCCCGAAGAGGCGGCAAAACTCCGCATCTGGGAGGAGCCTGCCGACGCCGAAATGATGATGCTCTGCAACCGCGTGATCCACGTTTTGCTGTGCGACGAAACACTGACCGATGATGAGGCGGCGGAGCATGCTATTGAAGGTTTCGCTAAGTTCCAGGCCTTTATTTGTTTAGAGGGCTCCGACCGCGATGTTGCGACGTGGCGTGAACGCTTCGTCGTTGCGGCGTCGCTGGCGCTTTCGGGGTGTTTTCGCCCGGACGCCCTTGGAGATGAGAAAGCGAGAGCGCGGTCAAGGACAGTCGTGGGAGAGCTTTTCGAACACGCAATTGGACCTGCCGTCGAAGCTTGGCCGGAGCTTGAGAACGCGATTGTCGAGCGGCTTGCACTCGGGCTCATGAGCGCCGTCAGAACCGAGGGTGATTACCTTGAGCAACGCATACGGCGTGCTGCGACAGCAGAATTCATCGACATACTTCCGGTACGGCTTCGCGACGCTGTCTTCGAACTTAAGGCGGTCGCCGATGCGTTTAATACGAGAAAACTCGTCACCATCGGTGAAGAGACAATCGAAACCGACGCCTTCTTTGCCGCTCTGGATAGGCTCGTTCAAGGAGAAGAACAGGTTGTTCTCGGCTTCGATGATGGAGAATGGACAGCCTCGATCGACGACGACGCCATAAAGATCGAGCAAGCAGCGCAACCGAATTGGCGATTGTCCTTAGGGATCCGGGGGATGTTGGCCGGCGATAGTTGTCGTCGCCGCGACGATATCGCCGAGCATCTCGTTTCGTTCGGATTTGTCGGTCAAGAGGCAAAAGCGCTTGGACGTTTTGTAGCGAGACCAGAATATGCTGCCGAGCGGGAACATCGGTCAGAGGTCGTTCTGTCCAAAACTATGCAGGGGCGGCTTGCAGGAGTCTTGTCCACCGAAACCCAAAAGCAGATTGCGTTCGAGGATGTGCAACCGCCTCCGCTGGGCGGGGCTGCGGGCTACTTAGGTTTTCGTCACAGTGATGGCGGTGGTTCAAAAGAACAAGCGTGGGAGCGGTTGGTTAGCCGCGTGGGAATGGAAGAAGCGATCCGGCGCTATTTGGATTGCCCTTTGCCGCCAAACGATGATGCCAGGGCGTGGTTTCGAGGGCTGGCGCAGGATGCAGCATTGGCTGTGGTGGAAAAGTGGCGGGCACGTCCCGTAAGCTTTGTCAGCTTACGGAACCTCCTCGATTTGCTCGGGCAACGTGAAGATACTAGCGACGAGATTGAGGCGGAACGACGCGCGTTTATCGCGTTTGATCCGTCGATAGTGGACGTTCAACGCAAGTACGCCGTGGCCGCGCTCCATCGTTTCTGTCGGGAGCCGATCGAAGAACAGAATGCTGCGGGGGCGCTTTTGGGAAGTTGGGCATGGGGCGCGGGGTTCTGGTCAACATTGAATGAGTTGGGTGTCGACCAACCCAAATTCGCGGATTGGTATCTCGATCGCGCACAAAGCATGACCGGGAGGCTCGCTTCCATAAAGGCGGTCCATGATGCTGCCCAGCCGCACCGGCTGACTGCGGCTCAAATCATGAGCGGTGCCTACGAACTTTTGTTGAGCGTCGAGGACGAGCTCAATACCGACGAAAGCGATAGGTTGAGGGAAAAACTGTCTCGCCCGGATTTTCCGTTCCCGAGCGTCACCCTTGTGCCTGCGCGCGGTGCCCCTGATCGATGCGGCACTTGGATTTCGGAAAATTACGAACCGCTGCTCAAGCTTTGGCCAGATGCTGATGAACAATTGGTGCTCTGGCTCAGTCGACCAGCGGAGACTGCGCGTGCTGCCGCCAAATCCACCCCTCTTGAATTGGTGTCTCTGAGCCGTGCAGGCGTTCACCACTTAGATCGCGACACGTGGCGAAGGGTCATCATCAACGTCATCCGACTCGCACCTGAGTTGGAGGGGCCATCGCTTCGTATGGCGATCTCTTTGCTTCAGAGCAATACGGCGGCCCTCGAAAAGGATGACACGCTCATCGATCGAGTGTTCGAGGCTTTGGCGCAGCGCGTTGCACAAATAGAAGATCGTGACGCCGTCGATTGGCTCCTCCACGCTGTCCTGGAGAGTGTAATCCTTAACCAACGCGAGAATTGGCACGGAGTCCTCGAACGCCGGATGCGCCGAATGGCCTTCAAGTGGGCGCAGGTATTTGGACGGGAACAAGCCAACTTCCTCCGCACTATCACCTGTTATCTGGCACCCGAGATGCGAGGGAAGTTAGCTCGTCTTGAGGCCGAGCTTCGAAGCGTTTCTTCGTGTTTCAAGGATGGGCAGAAATAAGACGATGTCGAAGGTTATATCAACAAAGGCCCCTATAGCCGAATCGGCGGCTGAGCGTTTAAGTTCGCAGCTCTTGTCATCAAATTTACACGACCTTTTTCACCGAAACCTAATTTGTGCTTACCGCGCCGATTTTGTCCGCTCCTGCGCCTATTCGGCAATTAGTATTGCCTAGCTTTATGTCCGTTCTGAGGATATTGCCGCCAAACCGAACTCGACGTTCGAATCTCGTTTACCGCTCCAAACTCTTCGGCTACTGTAATTCGAAATTTGGTCGCTCGCCGCGTCAAAGTTTTTGCGGTACAAATTCGGTACTTTTTGTTGTACAATCTTCAGATGCAGATCCTTTAAGTTACTGATTTTATTAGTTTTATAAGGTTATTTTGATCGCATCGCCCGCTCCATTTTCTTCTCGTAAAACTGATTGATTGAATGTTGGTGATAACCGGCGGCATGGTGTGCGCCCGCGAGCGCGCGTATTCAAAGCCCGTTGATCGGGATCTTGATAAATCGCTTGCCGCCTTCTTCGGGCGGCGGCATTTCACCGGCGCGCATATTGATCTGTACAGCCGGTAAAATCAGTTGCGGCATTGAAAGTGTTGCGTCGCGCGCGGTGCGCATTTTGATGAAGTCGTCCCGCGCAACGCCGCCGCCGACATGAATGTTCTCCCGCTTTTGCGCGCCGACCGATGTTTCCCAGACGAATTCATTGCGGCCGGGCGCTTTGTAATCATGGCACAAAAACATCCGCGTTTCGTCGGGCAGCGCAAAGAGCGTCTGGATTGAATCGTACAGCTGGCCCGCATCGCCGCCGGGGAAGTCACATCGCGCCGTGCCGAAGTCGGGCATGAATACGGTGTCGCCGACAAACAGGGCGTCGCCGATCAGGTGGCTCATACAGGCGGGCGTATGCCCCGGCGTATGGAGCGCGATCGCCTTGATTGATCCTAACTCATAGGTCTCACCATCCTTGAAGAGATGATCAAACTGGCTGCCGTCCGTATGGAACGATTGTCCTTCATTGAAGATTTCGGCAAAGACTTTCTGTACGTCGGCGATCCGCTCTCCGATAGCGGTCCGCCCGCCGAGCTTTTCCCTCAAAAACGGCGCCGCTGTAAGGTGATCGGCATGCACATGGGTGTCGATGATCCACTCAACGGAAAGACTGCGGGCCGATACAAACTCAATGAGCTTTTCGGCCGACGCCGTGCTGGTGCGGCCGGACGCCTGATCATAATCGAGAAGCGAGTCAATGATCGCGCAGGCATTGGTCGCCGGATCAGCAACAACATAGCTGATCGTATTCGTGGCGTCGTCAAAGAACCCCGAAACATCTGGTGCGCCGCTTACGGACTTCATTGTGTTGCCTTTCAGTAATCGGGGCGGACGGCGCTTTGGCCCGCCGCCTTTGCAATGGTAGCGGAATTCTGCAACGCGCTCGCTCATGTACTTGCGAAGCCCGAAACGCGCCCATGAACGGCGCTTGGCGTTGCCTTCGCATATAGGCGACGAAGGCGGCATACCGTGACTAAGTCACGAACAAAAACGGCCTCTTGTGCGACGGTATCCTCAACATGTCAGTTACAGCGCTGCGGCGCGTCTTCTAGGATTGTCCGCCACGGGATGGTAAAACATCCGGCTCGGGCGCAGTCTGGTTTAGCTTGTCTCCGTTAGAAAGGATACCGTCACATGCCCCGTCTTTCGAAGAGGATTGCCGCCACAGCGATGCTGCTCGCGGTCTTCAGCGCCGCGCAAGTCGCCGCACAAGTCGCCGCCCGGACAACTGCACAGACTGCCGCTCAGACCGCTATTCAATCCGCCGCGCAAGACAATACACCGATGAATGAGACGACCGATGAGCCGGCTAATGGAGTGACCGTTGAGCCGACGATTGAGGAAACGGGAACACTAAAAGAAAACGGCGTTCGTCATGTCAGTGTAGACGAAGCGCACGCATTGATCGCCGCTTATCCGGATATTGTAGTCTTGGACGTCAGAACCCGCAGTGAGTTCCGGCGCGGCCATATTGAGGGCGCCAAGAACATCAATTATTTTTCTCGTAAATTCGGTAAGCGGATTAAAGAACTGGATCCGGAGAAAACCTATCTCGTTCACTGTAAATCGGGTCATCGGAGCGGCCGCGCTGCGCCGCTGATGAGAAAGGCCGGCATCACAACAATCCTTCACATGGATGGCGGATTTGACGCCTGGAAAAAGGCGGGACATCCGCGCGTGCGCGAGGCTGAATAAAAGCCGAGAATGGCGAATAAATTTAGCGCCGGCGATGCGATACGGCGCGTTGGCGCACCATCGGTTAAATCAGCGCACAATCGTTGTCCTGTAGCGCTATAGCGTGCGAAAAGGTCCTTTGCCGCGATTGGCGTCTGGAGAAAACGGTAAACCCGTTTGGAAACGCGGGCCGCGACGACAAAGACCGCGTGGCCGCGAACACCCCCGCAGAGAACGCAACGCTATTTTCTGGCGGACAGGCGCCCGGGCGGCGCCTCTGTTCAAAAGCTTTCGACCGGCGCAAACTCTCGAGCGGGCATCGCAGAGTGAAGACTGCCCCCCGCTCAAAAACCGACCGCTTCATGAAAAAGCCAGAAATATCACAACAAGTTTTAGCGGCGCCGAAGCTTGGGTTGTTTCGCAAGGCAGATATTTCATGAAAAAACACGCATTTTTTTGGGCCGCTGCAGCGCTCCTGATCCAGGCCTGCACGCACGCAGGCGAAATTGAAGCCTCTCCGCCGCAGGGCGTTGAGCTGGAAAAAATCGCGCGCGGCGTCTGGCTGCACAAGAGCTACAAGACGATTGAACCGTGGGGCAGCGTCCTCTCGCACGGGCTGGTCTTCGACAGCGACAAAGGGGTCGTTCTGATCGATACGGCCTGGAACGATGCGCAAACGACGGCATTGCTGTCGCTGATCGAAGACATGACGGGGGAATTACCAGCCGTTGCGATCATCACCCACGCTCATGACGACAAGATGGGCGGCGTTGGGGCGCTGAAAGCCGCGGGCGTTGAAACAATGGCGCACAGACTAACCAATGAAGATGCGCCGGCGCGCGGCCTGATCCCCGCAGACGTGGCGTTCGACCTCGCGGAAGGTCGCCAGCTAACGTTCAAGCGAGGCGGGGACTTTAAACTTTTCTACCCCGGCCCGGGGCACACTCGCGATAATATCGTGGTCTATGAGACGCAGTCGCGCATCCTCTTTGGCGGCTGTTTGGTGCGCCCACTCAAACAGACCAGCCTTGGCAACACGTCGGACGGCGATATCGATCATTGGGATGACGCCGTCGCAGCAGTGGCGCGAGCCTTCCCCGACGCCAAGATCGTGATCCCGAGTCATGGCGCGCCCGGCGGCCGCGCACTATTGGACCATACAATTGCGGTCGCCCGCGAGGCTCAATGAGCAACAGCCGCGCTATGCGGCGTTTTCTGCGTCGTATTTAATATCTTCTCGCTTGCGCGGCCCTGACGCGCGCGCCTATTCCGGCGCCTTCGATCCGCTCCTCATCGCGACACGTATTACCGGCGTAACAAACGGAGCAACGCTATGGCCGCCGCCCTGGTAATCGGCGCCGCCGGCGGCATCGGGACCGCGATCGCTGACGCGTTGGAGGCGGGGCCGATTATTGATCGCATCACGCGACTGAGCCGCCGCAACGGCGACATCGATTTGACCGATGAAGCAAGCGTTGAAGAGGCGGCGCGCCGGCTGTCAGACGACGGCGCCGCCTTTGATCTGATTTTTGACGCGACAGGCGTCCTTGAGGCCGCGGGGTCTGGCCCGGAGAAATCATTTAAAGACCTCTCGCCGGACGCAATGATGGACGCATTTGCCGTGAACGCCATTGGACCGGCGTTGATTTTCAAACATTTCGGGCCGCTCCTGGCGCAGGACAACAAAGCCGTTATCGCGACTTTATCAGCACGCGTCGGCTCCATTGGCGACAATCGCCTCGGCGGATGGATGAGCTATCGCGCGTCGAAGGCGGCGCTAAACCAACTCGTCCGCTGCGCTGCGATTGAACTAAAGCGCACACGGAAACACTCGATCGTTGTGGCCCTTCATCCGGGTACGATTGAAACACCGCTCACCCGCGCATACGCAAGAGGCAAGTACACCGCCTCCCCGCAGGAAGCCGCGCATCAAATGTTATCCGTCTTGCAAAAGCTGACGCCAGAAGACAGCGGCAAATTCTTCGATTACGCCGGCAAGGAAATTCCGTGGTGAGCAAAAAGAAAAAAACCAGCCGTCTCGTCCTGATCCTTGGCGATCAACTGACCCCTGAAATCGCAAGCCTTCGCTCAGCTGATCCGTCAACCGACGTTGTGATCATGGGCGAGATCGTCGAAGAGGCGACATACGTTCAGCACCACAAGAAAAAGCTGATTTTTGTTTTCTCCGCGATGCGCCACTTTGCTGAGGATCTCCGCGAGGCTGGCTGGTCGGTCGACTATGCGGCGCTCGATGGCGCAAAAACCTACACATCGTTCAAAGAGCTCGTTGCCGACGCCGTTGATCGATACGCGCCAGAAACCCTGACGGTCGTGGAGCCGGGCGAATGGCGACTTTTTGAAGCGATGAAGCACTGGGACGAAGAGCTCGACTGCGCCGTTGAAATTCTCGACGATGAGCGCTTTTTGTGTTCGCACGATGAATTTGCGGACTGGGCGGAAGGCCGCAAATCGCTCCGTATGGAATATTTCTACCGGGAGATGCGGAAAAAGACCGGATTGCTCATTAAGGACGGCGCGCCTGAAGGCGGGAAATGGAATTACGATCAGGAGAACCGCAAATCGCCAAAAGACGGACTCAAATCGCCAGCGCCGCCGCGCTTTGAACCGGACGCCATCACCCGCAACGTCATTGATCTCGTGGAAGACCGCTTTGGCGATCATTTCGGGGACGCCGCGCCCTTCTGGTTCGCGGTGACGCGCAAGGACGCGGAAAAAGCACGCGATCGTTTTTTGACGAAGGCGTTGGCGCAGTTCGGCGATTATCAGGATGCGATGATGGCGGACAATCGCTTTTTGTTTCATTCCCTGCTGTCGATGTACATCAATGCGGGCTTGCTCGATCCGCTGGATGTGTGCCGGCGCGCCGTCAAGCAATACGAAAAGGGCGCCGCGCCTTTAAACGCGGTCGAAGGATTTATTCGCCAGATAATCGGATGGCGGGAGTTCGTCCGCGGCATTTATTGGCGCGAAGGTCCGGATTACGTGAAGGCGAATTTCTTTGAAGCGGACCGGAAACTGCCCGATTTTTACTGGACTGCCGAGACGGATATGGCCTGTCTGCGTGCAGCAATAGCGCAAACAAAAGAAGAGGCGTATGCGCATCACATCCAGCGACTGATGGTGACGGGCACATTCGCATTGATCGCCGGCATAGACCCCCATGACGTCCACGAATGGTATCTCGCCGTCTATCCGGACGCCTATGAGTGGGTGGAAGCGCCGAACGTTATCGGAATGGCGCTTTTTGCCGACGGCGGCGTTCTTGGGTCAAAGCCATATGCGGCGAGCGGCGCTTATATCAACCGCATGTCCAACTATTGTGGCGATTGCCGCTATTCGGTTTCCAAAAAAACGGAAGACGGGGCCTGTCCTTTCAATGCGCTGTACTGGGATTTCCTGATACGCAATGAAGACAAATTGAGAGGCAATGGCCGACTTTCACGGGTCTATCAAAATTGGGCGCGGCTCGATAAGGACAAGAAAAGCGCCTATCGAAAGCGGGCGCGGTCGATCCTGAACAAGCTCGATAAAGGCGCGGCGACCGATTTGTAGGGAACGCCGGCAAGCCGCCTCACAAGATCGCGAGAACGGTCTCCGGCGGCCGCCCGATTGCGGCCCTCTCGCCATTGATCACGATCGGTCGTTCGATCACGATCGGATGTGCGCACATCAAGTCAATCAGCTGTTGGTCGCTATGCTTATCCGCGGCGAGGCCAAGGTCTTTGTAGGCGGCCTCATTTTTGCGCAGAAGATCGCGAGGGCCGATGCCGAGGGCGTTCAGAACGCCCCTCAGTTCCAGCGCCGACGGCGGGGTATCAAGATAGAGCCTGATTTCCGGCTCAATGCCCCGCTCGCGAAGCAAAGCAAGCGTTGCGCGCGACTTTGAACAGCGCGGATGATGAAAAATCGTGACCATCGTGTCTCGCGGGTCGCCTCCTGAGCCTTAAAGGCTCAGCCGATAGCCGCCGCTTTCCGTCACCAGCAAGGATGCGTTCGAAGGATCAGGCTCGATTTTCTGGCGCAGTCGGTAGACATGCGTTTCCAGGGTGTGGGTCGTGACGCCGGAATTATAGCCCCAAACCTCATCAAGCAGGACATCGCGGGAGACCGGCTGGCCGCCGGCGCGATAAAGAAACTTCAAAATCGACGTTTCTTTTTCGGTCAGGCGAATTTTCTTATCGTCTTGCGCCACCAACATTTTGACAGAGGGGCGGAATTCATAGGGGCCGACCTTGAATACTGCATCTTCATTTTGCTCGTGACTGCGCAAATGGGCGCGCACGCGGGCCAAAAGAACGGCGAATTTGAAGGGCTTCGTGACGTAATCATTCGCGCCGGCATTCAGTCCAAGAATGTGATCGGCGTCAGTGTCCGCCCCGGTCAGCATGATGATCGGCGATTTGAACCCGTTCTTGCGCATCAGCTCACACGCTTCGCGCCCGTCCATATCCGGCAGGCCCACATCAAGCAAAAGTAAGTCGATATGCGCTTCCTGTTTGACCGCCTCGACAGCCTGCTGCGCGGTTGTCGCCGTCTCAAGCGCATATTCGTCGTGAACAGCGAATTGGTCCTGGAGCGTTTCTCGCAACAGATCGTCATCATCTACCAATAAAATTCGTTTGGCCCGCGTCATAGTTCTCATCCCGCGTCTGGTCAGCGCGCATTCACAAAGCACGCTTTATTGGGTCCGCGTCATACTCTCATTTAATGTCAGAAGGGAAATCAATTTATTCTCACGCTAGCGTTACGCAAAGTGAAGATGCGACGGAAGCCAATTTTTTGAATGCGCCAACGCGCATCAAGACGGGCGCGGGCCAAAAATGCCCGATCCGATTCTGACGTGGGTGGCGCCGAGCTGTGCTGCAATAAGGAAATCGCCGCTCATGCCCATCGATAGATCCGAAACCCCGTTACGGGCTGCGAGTTTTCCCAACAAGGCGAAATGCGGCGCCGGCGGCTCGCCCATTGGGGGAATGCACATAAAGCCGGCGATCGGCAGGCCGTATTCATCGCGACATTGCGCCGTGAACGCATCTGCGTCGCCGGGCGCGATCCCTGATTTTTGAGGCTCCTCGCCGGTATTTACCTGAATGTAGAGCCGCGGCGCGCGGCCCTGGGCCGCGATTTCATCGGCGAGAACACGGGCGAGCTTTGCGCGGTCAAGCGTCTCGATTACATCAAAAAAGGCGACAGCGTCCGCCGCCTTGTTGCTTTGTAACGGCCCGATCAGGCGTAGTTCCGTATCAGGAAACTCCTCGCGCAGGGCGGGCCATTTTTCCATCGCCTCCTGGACGCGGTTTTCGCCAAATAATCGCAACCCCGCCTCAAGCGAAAGCCGGATTGTCGCCGGACTATGCTTCTTAGAGACAGCCGTGATATGAACCTTGCGATCGGGATGACCGGCCTCGGCGCACGCCTCACTAACGGCGAGATTGATCGCCTTGAGGCGTTCGGCCGCGTCCGACGCCGTTTGTATCACTTCTAATTTTGCATCGGGGCCGGACATTTTTCGTCGAACACACTTTTTCAAGTTGAACAGTATACGGGCCATAGAGACGTGACCGATCATGACCGAAGCGTCAATGAGCGCCTTGACGGCGCCGCTGCTCAGTTAGCAGCCGAGGCGCTGCCGGCCTTTCGGGACGCGGCGCCGTTCAGGCTCGCTTTCCTTACCGACAGCGCAAGGCTTCAGGCCCGCGGCGTCGCGCTTGAAACGATCTTGGCGCAATTGCCGGCGCGCACTGGGGTCATCTTCCGTGACTATCAACATGAAAAGCGCGCACAAAAAGCAGCGGCGCTCGCCGCGCTCTGCCGCGAGCGCGCGCTCTTATTGTTCGTCGCGGGCGACGAGGCGCTGGCGCGCGATGTGGGGGCGCAAGGGCTGCACGCGCCGGCGGCGATGGCCGCGCGCCTGAAAGAAAAGCCGAGGAGACTGATGCTGTCGGTCGCCTGTCACAGCAGCGGCGGGTTGAAAGAGGCGGCGCGTCTTGAGGCCGATTGCGCGTTCCTGTCCCCGGCGTTTGAGACCGCCAGCCATCCGGACGGCGCCTATCTTGGACCGGCGCGCTTTAAGGCGTTGGCCCAAGATGCGACAGTGCCCGTATTGGCTCTCGGCGGTGTGACGCCCGCCAATGCGGGCCAACTATCGGCGCCGGCCGTCATTGGCTTCGGGGCGATTGACGCCTTTATCGAGGGGGCGCTGGAGAACGGCGCGGAACAACAGGCCCCGGCCTCAACTTAGATGTTGACGGTCAAGCATTTCGAGCGCCTGCGACAGACGCTCGACAATGCTGTCCAGCTCTTTGTCGACAACCAGTTTTTCTGTGTAATGAATAGATTTGTTGTCTCGAAAATGCTGGCTGGCGTCGAGCTGCGCCTGGTGCGCAATTTCAAGCATCGCGACGATGGACGCCCTCAGTTTTTTTAAAACCGCAGGATCGGAGATATGGTCGCGATCGCGTTCAATCAGCTCCAGAAAAGCGTCAAGCGTATCTGGAACGCGCATCAGTCTTGATGCGCCTTGAAAAACCGGTCTGTCGCATGCTGATCGAATGCGCGCCATTTAGCATCGATGACGTCGTCCATGTCGTTCGCCGGCGCGTCGCGCGAGATAAGGGGCGCAAGCGGCGCGCCGTGACGGTCGGGCGCATAGGGCGGCGCTTTTCCTTCAAGCGGCGCGCCCGTAACAATCACCGGCACATTTGAAGCCGTGGTTTGCAACGGCTGAACCGATGACAGATCGTCGAGGATAAAGGCGACTGTCGCCGCCGGCGCGGCCGCATCATTCGCAATCGCCGGCCCGGCAATGACGGCGCACATAATACTCATCAGAAAAAATCGAGACATTTCACCAATAGCTTTCCGCTTACCGCTTCTCACGCACCTCAGATTTTCCAGATCCGCGGACCAAAACTCTGCAGGTCGCAAACCGCCGCATGACAGGGCGTAGCGGCCGTTGAAAGGGAGATAAGTGATTAAGGGCGAAAGCGGAACGCAATAATTTTGCTTTTTTGTGATAAGATATATCTATAGGGTCAAACTTGGCGGTCTCGCCCCGCCTTTGAGCAACGGATCACCATGCCGGATTTTTCGACAAAACAACTGCGCTATCTGGTCGATCTTTCGATTACCGGCAGTATTCGCAAAACGGCGCAGCGTCACGGTGTTTCCCAACCGGCGTTGAGCGCTCAATTAAAAAGTCTTGAAAACGCACTTGGCGTTAAGCTTGCCGAACGCAGCACCTCGGGCGTCGCGCTCACCCCAACGGCCCGTCAGATGATCGACGTCGCCATCGCCATTCTTGACCAGGTCAAAACGCTTGACGATCTCGCAAGGCAAGGGCCGAGCGGCGGCATTTTAAAACTTGGCGTCAAAGCGACGCTCGGGCCCTATATCATGCCGTCAATCATCAAACATCTGCACGCGGAACACCCCTCGTTACGGCTTTTTATTACCGAAGGCCCGCCTCTCGATCTTGAAGAAGAACTGGCGGCGGGCAAGCACGATATCATTCTGGCGCAGCTGCCGATAGCGGGGCCGGGCTTCCACGCGACACGCATCTTCCGCGAGCCGCTTTTTCTGGCGGTGGCGGCCGACGATCCGCTGGCGTCGGAAAAAGCCTTCAAGCCGTCTGATCTTGGCGGGCGCGATGTCCTGACGCTGAGCCCGCGCTTTCATCTGCACGAACAGGTGTTGCGGCTGTGCGAGGAAAACGGCGCCAATCTGATGCGCGACTATGAAGGCACCAGCCTTGACGCCTTGCGCCAGATGGTCGGCATGGGGCTCGGCGTTACCTTGTTGCCAGCCTTATACGTGGCGTCGGAAGTGCGCCGCGGCGACGATGTCGTCGCCATCCCGCAGGAAAAAATGTCGCTTTACCGGTCTATCGGCGTCGTCACGCGCAAATCCGCACGGCGCACGCTCGCTTATGATCTGTTCGTCGAGACCGTGCGCGAGGCGGCGCGCAGCAATCGCTCGATCCTGCCTGAAAGCTAAAAAAAGAAGCGAGCCCGAAGGCTCGCTTCAATTCATATCCCCTCTAAGCATGCAGGCGCTTAGAACTTTTTATTATTAAAATTGTATCGAACTCTCGATGACGACGGTTGTGGCTTCTTCCGGCCCGCCAGCCGCTGCAGGGGCGTCCGAATTGATGAATTGCGCCGCGGCGCCAATGGTGATCCCCGGGCTGACGAAATAGGTAAAGCCGGCTTGCGCCGTTTGCGTGTCGCGGAAGAGGCTCGGGTCAAGCAGGTTTGGACCGAAAACACTCGCTTGCGACTGGCCATAAACAAACGACATCGCCCAGTCGCCTTTTTCCTCGCCGCTTTGAAAAGTAATCCCGGCGTCAAAAGCAAGATAGCCGTCTTCATCGTCGGTGGAGATGACGCCCGCGTTGGTTGTTTTCACCGACCCGCCGACCGTGACCCCGCGATAAGCGAGATTGAGACCCAGCGAGAAGGCTTCATAATCGTCGAGAACGGATGTCGCGGACTGATCGTCCTCGTCAGCGGTGACGTAGCTCGCGCCGATGCCGAGCAGCACATCGCTTGAAAGGGGCGTCTGATAATAGGCCGCCGCTTCAACCACATTCCTGTAATTAAGCGACTGGGTGACGACCGATCCGTCCGGGGCGACGAGAAACCCGCCTTCCGGCGCGCACAAACGTTCATCGCAATCGCCGAGACGCGGCGCATATGAAACGCCAAGCTGAAGCCCGCCGACAACCCCGCCAAGAAAGTTCGCAGGCGGAAGATATGTCAGTTTCGTCGAATACCCGGAGAAATCATTGACCGTGTGAACGTCATTCAGGCCGGAAAAATCTGTGCGCCAGTCATTAACGCTGATGGCGCGAAAGACCGTCGGCGCCGTCACCGCAAAAGTCCGCCCAACGCCGTGATCGCGCCCGACGATAACCTCGCCGAAGCCGCCGCGCGCGTAGGCATAGGCGCCCTGAACGAAAGCGTCGCTGTTGAGCGGACCGACGCCGCGCGGGCCGCCGGCGAGGAGGCTCGTATAACGTCCGCCAGCGAACAAACGTCCCGGCTGTTCACGGTCAAAACGCCCCTCAACGACAGCGCCGACTTCAACGCCGTTTTCAAATGCTGTTGATGCGCGGAACGTGATATCGCCGTCTGCGTCAATGCGCGGCGTGTTTTCAGAAACGCCGGCGACGACGGTGATTTGTCCCTCGACGTCGAGTTCAATTGGTTCGGCGGCCTGGGCTGCGCCGAGCGAAAGGGCGCACACGGAAACAGCCGAAAGGGCGATGCGCATCGCCTTTCTCCGGTCTCCGGCATTTAAAGCGCGGTCAATCACGCTTTCGCTCCATGCTCTGCGCCGCCAGCAACGGCGACCCTTGGTCAAAGCGAACACCAATAAACGGGACGCCTGGCAAGATGTCGATTTGCGGCGCGCCGATTGCGGCGTAGGCTTAACGCGTCCACGACATAGCTGTCGCAGACTTCGAATTCGTCAATAAGGTGAAACGTCTACACGCATTGGTCAAGCGGCGCCCGCCGGTTCCGGTTGTCTATTCGCCGGTTTGTGGTAGGAAAGCCACTGGCGCGCGAGGGGCGCGCCCGAGCATGGATTTTGAGTTTGATGACCTCTGAAAAACCCCGCCATTTCAAAGTATTAGCGCTCGCCCTCGCGGCGGCCGCCCTGGCCGCATGTTCTAGCAATGTATCGGGGAAAGAGCGCAACTCGTCGCTGCCTTCCTACTCGCTCGGCAAGAAGGGCGGACAGGCGACGACGGTCAACCGGTACTTGTGGGCGGCCTCGCTTGAGACGCTCGACTTCCTGCCGGTTTTCACCGCTGACCCAATCGCCGGCCTGATCATCACGGATTGGTATACGAACCCTGGCGCGCCCAATGAGCGCTTTAAGGTCAATGTCTATATCCTCGACACGGCGCTCAGAGCCGACGCACTGCGCGTTTCGGTATTCAAACAAACGCGGGCTGGCGCGGGCGTTGACGCCGCCAGCACCGAAGGCGGGGCCGGCGCCGAGGCCGGGACGCTATGGACCGACGGTCCCGTCAATCCGGCGACTGCGCGCGAAATTGAGAACGCAATCCTGACGCGCGCGCGCCAGCTGAGACTGAACTCGATCGACGAATAGCCTCCTGCGGCGCGCCGCGCGCGCATGCGACGGCCCGAAACGGGCTCGCGAAATCCATTGACGCATCCCTTGACGCATCCCTGCCGGCTTGCTGCTGCAAAAGCGCCTTGCGCATCTTTGCGAGCGCCGATAGCTTTGTTGCAGCGCAGCAAATAATTGCGCATCAATGACGGGGAAGTGCTCGGATCATTCCTAACCTCTGAACGGAGTTTGAAATGACCCGACTATCGCTAATCACATCGACAATTTTAATGCTCTTGAGCGGACAGGTCTCCGCAGACCAAAGCGTGCGCTATGACGCTTCAAAACTCTCGGACCCGGCTTACGTGTCGAAAGTCCGCGACCGCATCCGCGAGGCGGCCGCCAGCGAGTGCCGCGCCACCTATCGCGGCGACTGGGAGGCGCAGTCGAAAATCAGAACGTGCGTGCGCGAAACATCCGAACGCGCCCTCGACGAGCTTGACGAAGCGCGCCGCATAACGCTCGCCGCGGCCGAATAACAAACTGGCGAGAAAGCAAACAGGCGCCGCGCAACCCAGCGCGGCGTTTTGCTTTTTTCGCCGTCGCGGCCGTGCGTTTACACTTTGATGAATTAATTGTAGAACTCTGGATCAAGAAAAAAGACCGCGGGCGGAGCCCGCGGCCAAGTTAGGGAGGAAATGCCCAGACATTGGGCATAGCTGATAAAATCAGCTGTAACTTGGCTATCACAGCATATGCCGCGCCGCAACAATTCGCTGCAGCGCGGCATTTTATTTTTTGCAGTTACGCTATATTGTGCTGTTTTTGCTGACAGAAATTCCAGATAATTCCAATTTTTCGCCTTTCTCAAACCCCTCTCCAGTCCCCAAAATCGGGCCACACCGGCGCGCCCGGCGCAAAAACCGGTATTCGAAAGCGGTCTTGGGGCGCTCTATGCCGGCTCGCATGAGAATTGACGCTGGACGGTTCGCAGCGATTAGGCGAAAAGCACGGGAAACGCTGAATAAATGCGGCGCAGCATCCATGCCCGGCGCCGGCATCATCGCCTGAAGGACGTCGATCAGACCCATGTCTGCAGAAAAGCCGCGCGCCGGCGAGCCCTACAACCCCAAAGAAGTCGAACCCAAGTGGCGTCAGCGCTGGGCTGACGACGGCGTTTTCGAGACGCGCGACGATCGCTCAAAGCCGAAATACTACGTCCTTGAGATGTTTCCCTACCCGTCCGGCCGGATCCATATCGGCCACGTGCGCAACTACGCGATGGGCGATGTTATTGCGCGCTACAAAAGGGCGAAAGGCTTCAACGTTCTCCACCCGATGGGTTGGGACGCGTTCGGTATGCCCGCGGAAAACGCGGCGATGCAGACCGGCGGGCACCCGAAGGAATGGACATACGGCAATATCAAGGAGATGCGCGAACAGCTCAAACAGATGGGCCTCGCCATCGACTGGAGCCGCGAATTCGCGACCTGCGATCCTGAGTATTACCACTGGCAACAAAAGCTGTTCCTGGACTTCTGGAAGGCCGGTTTTGTCGAGCGGCGCGAGTCGTCCGTGAACTGGGACCCGGTCGATCAAACCGTGCTCGCCAATGAACAGGTGATCGACGGCAAGGGCTGGCGCTCCGGCGCGCCGGTCGAGCGGCGCAAGCTCTCGCAGTGGTTTTTGAAGATCACCGCCATGGCCGACGACCTCCTTGAAGCGCTCGATGACGGGCGTCTTGAAGGCTGGCCCGACAATGTGCGGCTCATGCAACGCAACTGGATCGGCAAGTCAAAGGGCTTGAAGATGCAGTTCCGTTTCGAGAGCGAAACACCGCCGGGTTTTGAAAACGGCCTTGAGGTCTACACGACGCGCCCCGATACGCTTTATGGGGCGAGCTTCTGCGCCGTCGCGCCCGATCATCCCCTCGCGCAGCACTTTGCCGGGCAGGACAAATCCGTTGAAGCCTTCATCGCTGAATGCCAGGCCGCCGGCACCTCGGAAGAGGCGATCGAAAAAGCCGAGAAAAAAGGACTGGCCCTACCGCTCACGGTTAAGCATCCGTTTATCGAGGGCAAGACGCTGCCGGTTTACATCGCGAACTTCATCCTGATGCATTACGGCACGGGCGCGATCTTCGGCTGCCCCGCCCATGACCAGCGCGACCTCGATTTTGCCCGCAAATACGATCTCGAAGTAACGCCCGTCGTCCTGCCGCCATCGGTAGAGCCGGCTGATTTCGGTATAAGCGACGAGGCTTATGTCGGGCCCGGAACGATGATCAATTCCGGGTTCCTCGACGGTATGACCGTTGACGACGCGCTCGCCGCCGCCATTGCCAAAGTCGAAGCAACGGGCGACGGCGAGGCCACGACGAATTACCGCCTGCGCGATTGGGGCGTTTCGCGCCAACGCTATTGGGGCTGTCCGATCCCGGCGATCCATTGCGAGGCGTGCGGCGTCGCGCCGGAGGCTGAGGAAAACCTGCCCGTGCTGCTGCCGGATGTGGACGCGGCGGAATTTAAGATCCCCGGCAATCCGCTCGACCGCGCCGAAGACTGGAAAACCGTCGCCTGCCCCAAATGCGGCGGCGCGGCGCGGCGCGAGACTGACACGTTCGATACTTTCATCGATTCAAGCTGGTATTTCGCCCGCTTCGCCACCCGGCCCGAGGCCCGCGAGGCCGGCCCCGTCGACAAAACAGACGCCGACTACTGGTTGCCGGTCGATCAATATATCGGCGGGATCGAACACGCGATCCTGCACCTTCTTTATGCGCGCTATTTCTCGCGCGCCATGAAGGCGACAGGTCATCTTTCTGTAGACGAACCATTCCAGAATCTCTTCACGCAAGGCATGGTGACACATGCAACCTACAAGGATCAAAGCGGCGAATGGGTGCTGCCGGACGATGTAATTGTCGAAGATGGCAAGGCGCGGCGCGCTGACGACAACACGCCGGTGGTCGTCGGCCCCATCGAGAAAATGTCAAAATCGAAGAAGAACGTCGTCTCGCCGGAAGAAATCGCCGAGACATACGGCGCGGATGCCGCGCGCTGGTTCATGCTCTCGGACTCCCCGCCAGAGCGCGACGTCGAATGGACGGACGCGGGCGTTGTCGGCGCGTGGAAACTGATCAACCGCATCTGGGACACGGTCGCCGGCCATGCGGGCGTCCTCGGCGGCGTTGATCTCGACAATCCGCCGCATACGGACGGCGCTGCGCTCGAGCTGCGCCGGGCGACGCATGCGGCGATCGCCAGCGTCACCGACGACATCGAGAATTTTCGCTTCAACAAGGCGATCGCGAGGCTTTACGAGTTTTTGAACACGCTCAGAAAACACACCGATGTCGACGGCTGGGCGCGCGCCGAAGCGCTCGCCGCCCTCGCCAGGCTTATCGCGCCGTTTACGCCGCACCTCGCCGAAGAAGTCTGGGAAACGCTCGCCGGCGCGGGGCTCGTCTGCGACGCGTCATGGCCGGAAGCCGACGGCGCGCTCCTTGCCAAAGACACCGTTGTCCTTGGCGTTCAGATCAACGGCAAACGGCGCGGCGAAATCGAAACGCCGGCCAATGCGGATAAGGACGCGGTGGAGGCGCTGGCGCTCGCTGACGCAGACGTGCAACGTCATATCGACGGTAAAACCATTCGCAAAGTCATCGTGGTGCCGGGGCGCATCGTCAATATTGTCGCCGCCTGACGAAAACGAGAGCGGCGAGAGGGAAAACGGAGCGGGGCGTGGCTGCGCCGGGTACGGATGAATATTATCGCATCAAACGCGCGAGGCGGGCCCTGGCGCGCGACGGCGAGATCAATCATGACACGGGCGGCCGCCTGAAAGGCGCGCTGTTTGCGGTCCTGGCCGTCGCTGCGCCGGTCGTCGCGACGGCGCTGATCGTCGCGGTGGCCCCGGCGCCGGCGCCGCCGGAAGAGCGTAGCCGATTTGCGGAAAATCTCGGAACAACGTTGCCCGAGACGCTTGGCGTCCTCCAGGCGCAATTCGCCGACGAGTTTCCCGGCCTTGAGCGCCGCTATCGCCGGATCGCGGCGGCGGCGGCCTCGGAAGCGGCGGCCCGCGAGGAGGCGGCTGAAATGATCCGCGAATTACGGCGGCGCAATGCGAGTTTTTTGCTGTTCGCCCCCGACAGCGCGCTGAAGACTGCGATTGAGCACTACATCGCGCTGTTGACCGCGGTGCGCCAGCGCGAGGACCGACGCGCCTGCAACGCCATGGCGATCGCCGGCCCGGGCGCGTTTTCAGAAATCACGATCCAGCCTTATACGGGCCACCTCGACCGTGCCGGGGCGGCGCTTTTGACGGCGATCAGCGAGGGGCGCGCGGCCGGCCTTATCCGTGAGCGCACCGTCGCCGATGACTGGGCGGGCGTGCGCGCCGCCCTCCTTGATTCAGGGGCCGGCGAGGACAGTCTTGCGGTGCTGGCCGCGACAGACCGGACCGATATACGCTATTGTGATGCGGCGGTGGCGTTCCTGAGTGAATTGCTGGCCGCGGAAGGCGTGACGGGCGTGCGCGCCAGAGCGGCCTTTGTCGCGGAAATTGGAAAGAGTTGATGCGTATACTTATTTATTTTTTGCTCTCAGTGGCAGCGCCGCTTTTGTCGGGTTGCGGGTTCCAGCCGCTTTACGCAACGCCCGAAGGTCAGGAAGTCGGCGGGTTTCAGGAAGTCGCGCTCGCCGGCGTTCAAGGCCCTGAATCGATTGCGCCGCTGATTTCCGACGCCTTCACCGAACGCAGGCTCGTCGGCGCCGGCGCCGGCAATGCAGAATATGATCTGACCCTTGAGGCGGAGGAATTCGCCCAGCGTCTGGCGGTTCAGATCGACGCCTCCGTAACGCGGTTCAATTACATTTTGCGGGGCGATTATGCCTTGACGCGGCGGTCGGACGGCAAGGTATTTCGCGGCGGCGCCGAGGCGACCGCATCATTCAATGTCGTTGATTCTCAATATTCGACGCTGTTCGCCGAACAAGCGGCGCGCGAAAAGGCGGCGCGCGCGCTGATCGAATCGATTGAGCGCGATATTCTCCTGACGCTGAGCGCCGAAGCGGACGAGGCGCGCGACGCGCCGGAACCCGGCGACCGGTCGATTGAATTGCGCGATGAGTTCAGCCGCTAATCGCTGAGGAGGTCTTTTGTGGTCGCCCTCAAAGGCAAGGCGATTAACGCGTTCCTGGCAAAGCCGGACCCCGCCGTCGCGGCGGTCCTGATCTATGGACCGGACCTCGGCCTCGTCAGGGAACGCGGCGGGGCCCTCGCAAAATCCGTCGTCGCCGATTTTTCAGACCCGTTCAATTACCTTGAGCTGACAGACGCCGACCTGAAGGGCGACCCGGCGCGCCTTGCCGATGAAGCCGGCGCGCTCTCTTTCATGGGCGGAACGCGGGCCATCCGTGTCAGGACGACCGGCGAGGCCGCCGCCAAGGCCGTCGCCGCGCTGATCGACGGTCTTGACGCCGGCGCGCTTAAACCGAATGCGCTGATCATCATTGAAGCGGGCGATCTCAGTCCGCGTTCCGGCGTGCGCAAAGCGTTCGAAAAAGCCAAGCACGCGGCGGCTCTTCCTTGTTACGCCGATGGGCCGGGCGATGTCCGCGCGCTTGCGGGCGCAATGGCGCAGGAACAAGGCCTCTCATTTGAGACGGACGCCCTTGATCTCGCGGTCTCGTTGCTGGGCGACGATCGCGGCCTGACGCGGGCCGAGCTTGAAAAACTGATGCTCTTTAAAGGCCCTTCAAAAACCAGACGCCCGGACGATAGCGCCCGGATCAGCGAAGACGACGTGCGCACTGTCCTGGTCGACGCGATCGGCGATGTTCTTGACGACGCGGCGGCGGCGACCGCAGACGGCGCCCCGGCCGCGCTGTCGCTCGTTCTCCACCGCGCCGCCATGAGCGGGGCCAGCCCGATCGGCCTTTTGCGCGCCCTGCAACGGGCCTTCTCGCGACTTCACACGGCGCAATCATTCGTCGCCGCCGGCGAGCCCCCCGCCGCCGCGATCAAGAAGCTGCGACCGCCGGTTTTTTTCAAGGAACAGCGCGCTTTCGAGGCGCGCCTGCGCGCATGGCCCCTGAAACGGCTCGACACGGCCCTTGAGATGCTGATCAGCGCTGAACTCGACGCCAAATCCACCGGTGCGCCGGCGCGCGAAATCGTTGAGCGGACGGCCCTGCGTCTGGCGCATATGGGCCGCCGCTGACGCCAGACCCGCAAATCGCCCGCTTTGATCCCGAAAGCGGGGATTTGCGTACATTTTTTCAATCATTCCGGATCTAAAATCGCCGCGCGCAATCTTGTCAGGTCCCATCGCCGCCCTATTTCGTATGGGACGCTAAAACGGAGCATGCGCGCTCAATGAAAATTGGGCGCGTTTTTAAAACTTATGAAACCCCAGACGCCGCCTGCGCCGATCACCATCGCACAGTTGCTGCATTTCTGCTTCAAGATTCTGGGGCCAGAAAAAGACTTCTACATTCTGGCGACGGTCTACGGCATCGGGATCAGTCTGTTGTCCCTCGCCACGCCGATATCCGTGCAAATGCTCATCAATACGGTCGCGAACACGGCGCTCGCCACGCCGCTGATCGTCCTGTCGGCGACGTTGTTTGGCCTCTTGTTGATATCGGGTCTTCTGAATGCGCTGCGGGTCCACCTGATGGAGATATTCGGACGCCGGTTTTACGCGCGCCTGGTTTCCGAAATCACATTACGCTCCGTATACGCGCAAAATCCCTTCTTTTCCGATGAAGGCCGGGGCGCCCTCTTTAATCGGTATTTTGATATCCTGACGGTCCAGAAAAACATCCCCGTCATGCTGATCGGCGGCTTTACGTTGCTGCTGCAGGCCGGCGTCGGATTTGCGCTGGTCTCGTTCTATCACCCGCTGTTTCTCGCCTTTAACACGGTATTCATCATCCTGATCTGGCTGGTCTGGCTGATCTGGGGCCGCAGCGCCATCCGCAGCGCTGTCGAGCTTTCCCACCGCAAGCACAACACCGCCGCCTGGCTTGAAGGCCTTGCGGCCTCGAACGGTTTTTTCAAATCAGAGCGCCACATCGCCCACGCCTTGAAGCGCACCGATGCGGCGACGGCGGACTATGTGACGGCCCACCGCAAACACTTCCGCCGGCACTTTGCGCAAACGGTGAGCTTTTTCGTGATCTACGCCGCCGCCAGCGCGATCCTTCTCGGAATGGGCGGCTGGCTTGTGATCCAGGGCGAGCTGAGTCTCGGTCAGCTGGTCGCCGCCGAGCTGGTTTTGTCAGCAGCGTTTTTCGGCGTGTCGCAACTCGGCTGGTATCTTGGCTATTTCTACGACCTGTGCGCCTCGATTGAAGAATTGTCGCTCTTTTACAGCGTTGAACAAGAAGAGCCGTCGGGCGCATTCCGCCCGCAGACCGCCGATGCAAGCCTCGCCTTCGCCAATGTGCGCGGCGACGCGCGCGGCGCGGAAGCGGTTCTCAACTTCAACATTGAAAGCGGCGAAACAGTGATGGCGACCGCTGAAAATCACGGCCTGCAGCGCTTGATGACCAATCTGATCAAGCGTCACCTGGAGCCGGAAAGCGGCTTTCTCGCCTTTGGCGGCGGCGATGTGCGCGACACCGACACCCATGCGCTGCGTCAGGATATCATTGTGCTTGATCGCCCAACGATCATCGAAATGACGATGCGCGATTATCTTACCCTCAGCGCCAGAGATCCGAACCCACAGGAAATCCTGCATGCGATTAAAGCCGTGGGGCTTGAACCCGTGATCGCCGGCCTTGAGGACGGGCTCGACACGCACCTCGCGACAACCGGCTGGCCGCTGTCGATCAGCGAGACAATGCAGCTGAAGCTGGCGGGCGCCCTGCTTGCGCATCCGCGGCTGCTGGTGCTGACCCAGCTTTTTGATCTCGTGGCGGAGACCTGCCTGAAAGGCGCAATCGACACGCTCAAAAAAGATCTTGGCGTGACGACAATCTATTTTTCGAACCGCCGGCGCGATATCGGGTTTGAGACATTTTTATATCTCGGCATGGAAGAACAACACATCGTTCATTCCTATGCGGAATTCGCCTCCCTCGCCTACCGCGAACCGGCGGCGGTGACGCAATTACGCAAGGCCTGAGCCGATGCCTTTTCGCGAGCAACACATCCAGCACTTTTCAACGCTGGCCTCCATCAGAACGCCGCGCCTCATCCGCGTTGTCGGTTGGCTGTTGTTCGGCGGCGCGGCGGCGGCGATCGCGTTTTTGATCCTGACGCCGTGGGTCCAGACGACCGCCGGCGCAGGCGCCGTCACCGCGCTGAACCCGATCGACCGCCAGCAGGAGATCAACGCTCTTGTGCCCGGGCGCATCGAGGAATGGTATGTCCGCGACGGCAGCAGGGTTAAACAGGGCGATCCGATCGCGCGCATTGTCGACAACGACCCGCAACTCCTCCAGCGCCTCGAAGCCGAACGCGATCAGGTCATCGCCAAGCTCGACGCCGCCCGCGCGGCCCAGCGCACCGCCGGCATCGACCTTGAGCGGACCAGCGATCTCTTTGAAAAAGGCCTCGCCGCACGGCGTGAGGTTGAACAGGCGCAAATCCGGATCGAAGATTTGCGCGCCCGCACCGCCGAGGCCGCCGCAGAGTTAAACCGCATCGACGTCAATCTTTCCCGCCAGTCGGCGCAGACCGTGCGCGCGCCCCGCGACGGCGTCATCTTGCGGGTCAACGCCGGCGATGCGGCGACCTTTGTCAGCGCCGGCGATGTTCTCGCGACCTTTGTGCCGGTCAATATCGAGCGCGCTGTGGAGATCTTCATCGACGGGCGCGATGTGGCGCTGGTGCAGCCTGGGGCCAAAGTCCGCTTGCAATTTGAAGGTTGGCCGGCGGTTCAGTTCAGCGGCTGGCCTTCTGTGGCGGTCGGCACGTTTGGCGGCGAAGTCGCGATTATTGATCCATCCGCAAGCGCACAAGGACGCTTCCGCGTCCTGATCGTCGAAGACAAGGCTGACCCTCATCCGTGGCCGGATCAAAATTTCATCCGTCTCGGCGCATCCGTCAGAGGATGGATTTTGCTGGAGCGGGTGTCGGTCGGCTACGAATTGTGGCGCCAACTCAACAATTTCCCCCCCGAATTCACCGGCGCGGTCAGTCCGCAAAGCGGCGGCGCTCCGTAACATGCGCAAACCGGTCCTTCTTTGCCTCGCCGCCGCAGTCTTGGCAGCGCCGGGGCCGGCGCCCCGCGCGGCGGCGCAAACGCCTGCTGCAGGCGCTGAGCGTATCACGGTTGTGGCGGTGACAGGCGAGGCCGATGAGGCGCGTAGAACGCCGGCGACGTCTGGCCCGCTGCGCCTTGAAACGGTGCTCGACGCCTCGGCGGCGCAATTTCCGGCGATCCTTGAAAGCCTCGCCAACCGGCGCGCCGCTGAAGGCGCCGTTCTCGCCTCCGAAGGCGCGTTTGACCTTGTCTTTTCCGCTGACGGCTATGACCGCGTCACCGGTTTCTGGACCGGGCGGATTGTCAACACAGAGGTTCGGCGCAATCTGCGCCCGCTCGGGGCGACGGTATATGGCGGATACCGCGTATCGGACGGCACATTTCCGATCTATGAAGACATCAATTTCACCAATACCGGCGGCGAGGCCAAGATTGGCGCTCTATTCTCGCTGCTCCGTAACCGGAATATCGATAAACGCCGGTTTAATGAAATCGACGCCCAGCTCGGCCTCGCCCAGGCTGACTTTGACGTCTTGTTGACGCGCATCGGCGTCCAGCGGCGCGCGCTGATCGCCTATTGGCGTTGGGTCGCCGCCGGTCAACAGCTGAAGATCTATGAAGAGCTGCTGTCGATCGCCGAAGATCGCCAGTCGGGTCTCGAAGAACAGGTCCGGCGCGGCGCCCGCGCGGCGATATTCCTGACCGAAAACCAGCAGAATATCACCCGCCGCCAGCGCCTGACCGTCGAGGCGCGCCGCGATTTTCAGGCCGCGGCGAACACGCTTTCCTTTTACTATCGCGGCGCAGACGGCCAGCCGGTTATTCCGAGCCCGTCGCAGTTGCCGCCGATGCCGAGCGCCGAGCGATTTGCCGCCATCCTTGACGCCGCTGAGAGCGGGCCGGATGCGCCGATTTCAAGCGCGCTGGCGCGTCGGCCGGAGCTTGCGATCTTGCGCACCGCGATCGAACGCGCGCAAGCCGAAACCGCGCTGCGCAAAAACGACTTGCGCCCGCAGCTTGACGTCAATGCGGAGGTGTCGCGCGATTTCGGCGAAGTGGCGGAAGGCGGCATTTCCCGGGACTCCACCGACACGATTGTGGGCTTGCGGTTTTCGGTGCCGTTGCAGCGGCGCGAGGCGCGCGGGCGTCTGACGGCGGCGCGCGCGGCGGAAGAAGCTGCGCGCCAGCGCGAGCGTCAAGCCGAGGACCAGATCGAGCTAGAAGTGCGCAATATCCTCATCGATCTTAATGTCTCAAAACAACTCGCGCGGCTCGCCGAACTTGAAGTCGAACAGACAACCGCAATGCAAAATGCGGAGCGCGAGCGCTTTAACAGCGGCGCCAGTGATTTCTTTCTTGTGAATGTCCGCGAGGAAACCGCCGCCGATGCGCGCATCCGCTATGTTCTGGCGGCGCTGACCTTGCTTGAGGCGCAGGCGAATTACAATGCGGCGACAGTCAATCTGTCCGGGCTCGGAATATCCGGTTAAGGCGCAAGCGCGTCATCGGCGGCGATCAATGCGTCGCGGACAATCCGCCAGACCTTGCGGTTGATGCCGATCCCGAAATGCGATGTGCCGACTTCGATATTCTCAACATTCGGGCTTAACTCATCGACGGCGGCCCGCCAACCGACAATACCGTCGGCTTTTGAATAAATTGCGGTCACCGGCTGCGTGATGGGCCGGTCAAAGCGGCGGCGGGTCTCCTCATCGATCCAGTCGAGGTCGAAGTTCCGCGCGCGGAAATAAGGCGCAATCGCGGTGTATTTCGGCCCGCCCTGAACCGGCGAGCCCATCGTCACCACGGAGGCGACAAGATCGGGAAGATCGCGCGCAACCTCGCGCGCGATATAGCCGCCAAGACTCCAGCCAACGAGATGAAGTTTTGTGGCGCGCCCCATCTCTTTGTCCGCGCCGGCGCCGCCAGCGCGCAACCAGCCGGCGACCTTGTCGATCAGCGCCGGCACCTCGCCTTCGCCATTGTGAACCCGGGAAGCATCGATGTCCCATTTGTCGGAAAGCTGGTCGAGTTTCTCGATAAGGCCGCGGCCGCCGAGATTAAAGCCAAGGCCCCAGCCGCGCGTTTCAAAGCCGGCTCGCGCCAGATAAGCCCGCAGCGGCGCGGTCGAGAGGTCATTGGCGCCAAAGCCCGGCAAGACGACAACCGCGGCGTTGCGCGTTTCTTTTGAGCGCGGCTCGACGAAAGCGAGCGGCGCGTCGATCATATCAAGGCCGGCGAACGCCTCGCGCAACAAATTCCGGCGGGGCGGCGCTGACAGGGGCTGGCTCATGGTCTGATCCGTTTCTTGCGCGGAGGGCCGCGCAGGTGGGCTTTGCAGATCGCGCCGAAAGACGGGCGCGGCGCGTTCCATTTAATGGACTATGTTTATACGCCGCAGAATGACGGCGCGATCATAAAGCTCAACGGGCGGTCAACATTGAAAACTTCCGCGCCGCCGCCCGCGAAAACGACGCCAGCGTCAGAAAGCAGCAATGCGCCGCGTTGTCACCGGTCCGGCCGCTGTCTTATCCTCCGAAACACGAAACGACGAGGATGTCATGGTTGAAGCCATAATTGAAACGTTCGGCGGGCCCAGCGCCATCTGGTGGCTGGCGGGCGCCTATTTTTCGATGGTGATCGGCGAGCGGCTTTTCTATCTCATCGCCGGCCGTCGCGGCTATGACAACGCCGATGCGTTGTGTTCCATCGGGCTCAACCTGATGAACAGCGTCATCGGACTTGTAGTTGGTCTGGTATTACCGCTCGCACTCTATTTTGTAGTGTATACAGATTATCGTGTGATGAGCCTCGACGCGCTTTGGCTCTCGATCCCTGTTGCTTTTGTTGTCCATGAGCTCGCCTATTACTGGGAGCACCGCCTCGGCCACCGCGTCGGGCTCTTCTGGGCGTTTCACACAATCCACCATTCCTCGAACGCCTTTAACCACACGACCGCAGCGCGCGGGTTCTTCTTCGACGGCAAGCTGCAGGCGGTCGGCGCGCTTGCCGCCGCCTTCGCCGGCGTTCCCCCAATCGTCTATTTCGCTGTGATGGCGTTGAAGAACATCTATGGCATCTGGAACCATGCAAGCTATGTCGGCAATCTCGGCTGGATGGAGCATGTCTTCGTAACGCCGCGCAATCATATGGTTCACCACGCCAATCAGCCCCATTACATCGATAAGAATTTCTCGCAGGTGCTGATCATCTGGGACAAGATGTTCGGCACCTTCGAGCCATACCGCGAGACGCCTGTGGTTGGGCTCGTCCGCCCGGTTTTTGATAACAATCCGCTCACGGCGCAATTTGCCGGTTTCTCGCAACTCTGGGACAGGATGCGCATCGCCGACCGCTGGCAGGACCGCCTCGCCTATCTCTGGCGCCCGCCCGAATGGTCCCATGACGGCGTCTGCCGGTCGGATTGCCCGAAATATGCAGCGCCCGCCGAGTAGGCCGCCAACTTAGACAAGGCCTCTCGCTTTAAGGCCGGCCGCCAAAGAAACCCTAACGCGCACCAATGACGATTGGCGCCCTTAAACGCCCGCATCCATCAGGCGTCGCACCACATCATCAAGCTGATCGAGGTTGAGATAGCGGATGGTCACCGACCCTGCGCCCATTTTGGCGTGATCGATCTCAACCTCAAGCCCGAGAGCGGCGGCGAGATCGGCTTCCAGCGCCCGCGTGTCGGCGTCCTTGCGCGCGGCGGCGGCGGGTTTTTTCGGATCGTCAAGGAACGGCTTTTTACGCCCGTCTCCATGGCCCGCTTCGCCGCTTTCCTCGCGCACGAGTTTTTCCGTTTCACGCACCGACAATTCATCGGCGATGACCCGCTCCGCGAGGCGTTGCGGATCGGCGGCGCCGAGCAAGGCGCGCGCATGACCCATCGATAGCGCGCCGGAAACAGCTGCGGCGCGGACCGGCGCCGGCAGCCCCAGAAGGCGCATGATATTGGCGATATGGCTGCGCGACTTGCCGACCGCTTTAGCGATCTCGGCTTGCGTGCGCCCGTAGGTCTCCGCGAGGAGAAGGTAGGCCTCTGCTTCCTCGATCGGATTGAGATCGACCCGCTGGACGTTTTCGATGAGCGCGATCTCCGCCGTTTCCTGATCGGAAAGCGCGCGGATCAGCACCGGCACGTCATGGAGCTGGGCGCGCTGGGCGGCGCGCCAGCGCCGTTCCCCGGCGACAATCTCGTAGGTCGCAGCGCCCGCGCCGTCACGGCCAAGCGGGCGCACCAGAATGGGCTGCAGGAGCCCGCGCGCCTTGATCGAGGCGGCGAGTTCCGCGATCGCATCTTCGTTGAAGGCCTTGCGCGGCTGCGAGGCGTTGGGCGTCAGTTGCTCGACCGGCAAGGTGGTGCGGGGGCGTGGGGATTGCCCCGCCTCCGTCGTTTCCGGAGCGAGCCCGCCATCGGCGGCTGGATTCGCATCAGCGGCGGCGTCTTCGGCGCGCTTACGGTCCTTCGGGCTTTCGCCGAGCAGCGCATCGAGACCCCGACCCAGCCCTCTGCCGCGCTCTTTTTTCTTTTTCACTGCGCCCATAATCCCGATGCCTTATCCTGCGCCGCGCCCGCTCAGGCGGCGGCGCGCGCCTCTTTTTCCCGCTGGATGACCTCGCTGGCGAGCCGGATATAGGCCTGACTGCCGGGGCATTTGAGATCGTATAGCAAGACCGGCTTGCCATGACTCGGCGCCTCCGACACCCGGACATTGCGCGGGATCACTGTCTGAAAGACCAGCCCCTTCATGTGCGCGCGCACATCGGCTTCAACCTCCGAAGAGAGCTTGTTGCGTTTGTCGTACATGGTCAGGACAACGCCTTGCATCTCAAGGTCAGGATTGATCCGCCCGCGCACTGTATCGAGCGTGCGCATGATCTGGCTCAACCCCTCGAGCGCGAAAAACTCCGTCTGCAGCGGAATGATCACCCCATGCGAGGCGGCGAGCGCATTGATCGTCAGCAAGCTGAGCGACGGCGGGCAATCAATGACGACATAGGTGATCGGCCCTCCGTCGCTGCCTTGGGCGCTGCCCTGGGCGCTGCTTTGGGCGCCGCTTTGGTCGCCGCCGCCGGTGCGCGCATAGTCCTCAAAAGCATCCTTGAGGCGAAAATGGCGCCGCTCGGCGTCGATCAGCTCAATCTCCGCGCCGGCGAGATCAACCCCCGCCGGGGCCAGGAACAGGCCGGGGATATCCGTTTTCGCAATCGCCGCTTCAAGGCGATATTCGCCCGTCAGAACGTCATAAGTCGTGACATCGCGCGCGGCCGGCGGAATGCCGAGACCGGTTGATGCGTTGCCCTGCGGATCAAGGTCGATCAGCAATACCCGCTCACCGACAGCCGCCAGCGCGGTTGAAAGGTTTATCGCTGTCGTGGTCTTGCCGACGCCGCCTTTCTGGTTGGCGATGGCCAGGACACGAGGGACGGCGGGGGCGCGGTCAGGGTTCAATTCGGTCGCCTCTATTGGCGTGGCACAAGGTTCGAAATTTCGAAAATAGTCGCGTTTTCATCGGTCAAAGACCGGCGCCGCGTCACGTCCATTCGCCATGATTTGGCGGCCTCGGTCAATTCTTCCTCGGCGCGCGCCCCTTTGGGAAACAGCAAAGTGGTATTTCCCCCTTGAATTCCAGCGGCGTAGCCCAAAAGCTTATCAAGATGCGCGAGGGCGCGGGCCGTAATCACGTCCGGCGGCGCTACCGCCCGCATCGTTTTGGGGTCCTCAATCCGCGCCGGTATGACCTCGACGGTCGATGTCAGCCCCATCGCCTCGGCGGCGGCGGTCAAAAAGGCGGCCTTCTTGCCCGTCGCCTCGATCAGCGTCACCGAAAAATCACCATTGCGCAGATCGGCGCCGAAGGCGGCCAGAATCAGCCCCGGAAATCCCGCCCCGCTGCCGAGATCGACAAGCCGCGTCGCCGCCGCCGGGACCAGCGGCCAGAGCTGCGCCGCGTCGAGGTAATGCCGCGCCCACCGGTCTTCGATCGTCGAGCGCGCAATCAGATTATGCCGTGCAGACCATTCGATCAGCACACGGTCATACGCCTCAAGGCGCGCCATTGTTTCACGTGAAACGTCGAGCGCATTGGCGAAGGCCTCCGGGCTCATCGCGCTTCGTCCGTATGCGGCGCCATCAGCCGCTCGCCCCATATTTTTTCACCCAGGCCAGAACAACAGCGAGGGCGGCGGGCGTCACGCCTTCAATTCTGCCGGCCTGACCGAGGGTCGCGGGCCGCGCCTGCGCCAGTTTTTGACGGACCTCATTGGAAAGACCTTTGATGTCGTCATAGGCGAGATCGCCCGGCAGCTTCAGGCGTTCGTCTTTTTTAAAAGCGCGGATGTCCGCCTCCTGGCGGTCAAGGTACCCGGAATAGAGCCCATCGATTTCGATCTGTTCGCCGACCGCCGGATCGAGCGCGGCGATCTCCGGCCAGATGCCGGCCAGCGTTTCAAGCGAAACACCGGGCAAGGCGAGGAGGTCGACGACCGTGCGCCGACGACCATCCTGGTTGATTTTTACGCCGTGGCGCCGCGCCTCGTTGGGCGTCAGGGTTGTCGCGCGGGCCCATGCGCGGGCCTCCTCAAGGGCGGTTTGTTTCACGTGGAACGCCGCTGCGCGGGCGGGCCCGACCAGTCCCGCCTCAAGGCCGAGGGGCGTCAGGCGCTGGTCCGCATTATCGGCGCGCAGGGTCAGGCGATACTCCGCCCGCGAGGTGAACATGCGATAAGGCTCGGTGACGCCGCGGGTCACGAGATCGTCGATCATGACGCCGATATAGCCTTCGGACCGATCGATCAGGAGCGGCGCATAAGCGTCGCCCGACGCCGCACGCCGCGCCGCATTCGCACCGGCGATCAGGCCCTGCGCGGCGGCCTCTTCATAGCCCGTGGTGCCATTGATCTGACCGGCGAGGAAAAGACCGGGCAATCGCTTTGTCTCAAGGGCGGCGGTCAGCTCACGCGGATCGACGAAATCATATTCAATCGCGTAGCCGTGGCGGATAACCCGGGCCGTCTCAAGGCCGTTGATCGTCGCGAGGAAAGCCTCCTGCACCGGCGCGGGGAGCGATGTCGAAATGCCGTTCGGATAGACCGTGTCATCGTTGAGGCCTTCGGGCTCCAGAAAAATCTGATGCGCGCCGCGTTCGCGGAACCGCACGACCTTGTCTTCGATCGAGGGGCAATAGCGCGGCCCCCTGCCCGATATCGCCCCGCCGTAGACGGCGGAGTATTTCAGGTTCTCATCGATGATCCGGTGCGTCGCTTCATTGGTGTGCGTGATCCCGCAGGCGATCTGCGGCACCTCGATTTGCCGCGTCAGAAACGAGAACGGAACCGGCGCCGCGTCCGCCGGCTGCATGTCGAGCGCATCCCAATCGATCGTTTTCCCGTCAAGGCGCGCCGGCGTGCCGGTTTTGAGCCGATCCATGGCGAACCCGGCGTTATAAAGCCGATCCGAAAGGCCGATCGCGGGCGCTTCAACGCCGGCCGTGCCGCGCGCGCGCCCCGCCGGAATGCGTTGGTCGCCTATATGAATGACGCCCTTCAGGAAGGTCCCTGTAGTCAGAACAACCGCGCGCGCGGATATGGACCGCCCGTCGGCGGTCACAACGCCGCTCACCGTTCCACGTGAAACGTCGTCGCCGATCAGATCTTCAACGACCAGATCTTCAATGGCGGCCTCCAGGACATCGAGGCCGTCAACGCCTGAAATCGCCTTTTGCATTTCCGCACGATAAAGCGCCCGGTCGGCCTGCGCGCGCGGGCCGCGCACCGCCGGTCCTTTTGAGCGGTTCAGCATGCGAAACTGAATGCCGGCCCGGTCGATGACATGCGCCATCAATCCGTCGAGGGCGTCGATCTCGCGGACCAGATGGCCCTTCCCTAACCCGCCGATCGCCGGATTGCAGGACATCTCGCCGATCGTGTCTTTACGATGGGTGGCGAGCAGCGTTCTGGCGCCCATGCGCGCGGCGGCCGCGGCGGCCTCGCAGCCGGCGTGTCCGCCCCCGATCACAATGACATCATAGTCGGCCATATCGCCCACACTCGCTTCGCCCAAACTCGCTTCGTTTTACGCGCCCGGTCATATAATCGCGGCGGCTGGCGCCGCAAAGCCTTGCGTCGTTGAAAAGTCTGATGCGGTGAGCGTATTTCGGCGCGCAGGCGCCTGATCAGAAGCCGCAGGCGCGCGCCGCCACATAAGCGACGATCAGCCATAGCCCCGCCAAAAAGACCCCCGGGGCCTGGCCGACCAACACGTGGGCCCAGTCCTCTGCGGATTTTGCGAAACGGGCTTCGCGCACGAGGCCGCGAACCGATACAAAAAACAGCAGCAACAGGCCAATCGCCGTGGCGAGGCCGATCCAGAAAAACTGGCTTGAAACACTAACGCACATGAGACCGGCATAAACTGCTTCGGTTGCAAATCCGTTTCACGTGGAACTTTTTTCGTCCGCTATTTGGCGTCTTCACTTGCCGATACAAAAACTCGAGAAAATTTCTCCGAGCACGTCTTCAACATCGACCTCGCCGGTGATCGCGCTCAGCGCGCGGGCGGCGAGGCGCGCATCTTCGGCGGCGAGTTCCGGGGCCTTTGGCGCAACGTCCCTTGCGCGTTGCAAGCTGGCAATCGCAGTTTTGATCGCAGCGACATGGCGCGCGCGCGTGAGGACCGTATTTTCCCCGAGGGCCGCCCGCGCGCCGACGCAGTCAGTGAGCGCCCTGACGAAGACATCCATGCCGGCGCCGGTTTTCGCCGACAACCCAAACACCCCCTCGCCGGCCAACCCGGGCGTCAGGGCCGCCGGCAAGGACGCGGACAGATCGGTCTTGTTGATCACAATCAGATCGCCGTCTATTAGCGCGCCCGCCGCGGGATGGCCGCTGCGAAGCGCGCGCAACAGTGTTTCACGTGAAACCCCGCCAGCCGGTATGTCCTCCGTTAACGGATCAATAACCAGGATTCTGAGATGCGCATCCTCGGCGCGCTTCAGGGCGCGGCGCATGCCCTCTTCCTCAACCGCGTCGGTGGGCGCAGCGCGCAGGCCGGCGGTATCGGCGAGCGAGACCGCCACGCCGGCCAGATCGAGCCGTACCTCGATGACGTCGCGCGTCGTACCCGGAATCTCAGAGACAATCGCCAGATCATTGCCGGCGAGGAAATTCAACAGGCTCGACTTGCCCGCGTTCGGCTGTCCCAGAATGGCGATGCGGAAGCCTTCCCGCACGGTCTGCGCAGCGTCCGCGCCCCGCAAGAAATAAGACAGCTCATCGATCAGTTTTTCTATCGCCGGCCCCGCGCTCGCGGCGATCGCTTCCGGCACATCCGCCTCGTCGGGGAAGTCAACACCCGCCTCCAGCGGCGCCAAAACCGCCAGAAGACGCGTGCGCCAGCCTTGCGCGAGGCGCGAGAGGCGACCATCGAGTTGGCCCAAAGCCTGTTGGCGCTGCATGGCCGTTTCGGCATCGATAAGATCTGCGAGCGCTTCAACCTGGGCAAGGTCGAGTTTTCCGTTCTCAAAGGCGCGCCGCGTAAAGGCGCCGGGCTCAGCCGGATGGGCGCCGAGACGGCTCAGCGCATCATATAGCGCCGCTTCAACGGCGAGCGACCCATGGGTGTGAAATTCGGCGACATCCTCGCCCGTAAAACTCTTCGGACCCTTGAACAGTATGACCAGACCATGGTCGATCAATTGTTCCGTATCGGGACAAGTGAGCGGCGTAAGCACCGGGCGACGCGGATCAATCGCGCGACTATCGGAGGTGCGGCCGGTGAGCGCCCGCGCCATTGAAAATGCGCCGGGTCCTGACAAACGAAATACCGCGACGCCGGCGCGCCCGGCGCCGGTGGCCTTTGCGAAGATCGTTGTCGCGTCCTGCGTCATACCGTTCGCCGAGAGCGCCCTAACGACCGGCCCCGCCGGGCCCGCGGCGCCGGGCGCGGACCGCCGTGTCGGCGCGCTTTACTTCTTGCCGCCGCGGGCTGCGCCGCCCATCGCGGCCGCCATCAGCGACTGGAACTGTTCGAGCCCTTTGCCGCCCATGGAAATCCATTGCGCCACGAGCCGCTCCGGATCGGCGAGCGTGTCCATATTTTCCTTCGCCCGCGTCATCATCTCCGCGACGATCATCTCATTGAGCGGCTCAACGTCGGGCATACCGAAAAATGCGCGCGCCTCCTGCGGCGTCAGGTCGATGTCGATTGTCATGCGCATGGCTGTCTCCTCGCGGTGCGGTTTCCTCGCAGCGATATAGGGGCCGCCCGCCGCAAAGCACAATGGCGGGCCAGGCGCCGCCCGCTGCCGGGCCCGGCGCGGCGCCCAACGAGGCGGCGAGCCTTGAGCCCGGTTCAGCGGCCGTCGCACCAACCAGTAAAGCGCGCGAACGTCCCTCAAAGCCGACTTAGCCCGCCGCAGAGCGCTGCGAAAAGGTGGCGAGAACCCCTTTATACCGCCGCGCACGTCTATATCGTTTTCACATCGTAACGTCTGAGGCGGCGGCGACGACTGTCGCCGGCCCTTCACGGCGCTGAAAGCCGCGTTTAAACAATCTTCACCAAAAAGAGGGTCCGGGAACCGTTTATGAAAAGCCATGCTTTGCCGATCTTGCCGCGGAAAAACCGGCGTCGACGCCTTTTTGCTGCAGCGATTTTTTCCACGCTTGCCGCCGGCTGCGGCGATGTCGGCGAGGGCCTACCGGGCGCAACAGGCCCCGGCGCGGCGACAACGCTTTCCGGCTGGCGGGTCGATCCGCAGGGCGATCTCAACGCCTTTTTTGACTGCCTTGACGACAACGGGGCAGCGCTGGTCTCGGCCCATCGCGGCGGGCCATACCCCGGATTTCCCGAAAATGCGCTGGAGACCATTGCGGAAATCCTGAAACAGGCGCCGGCGCTCATTGAAATCGACGTCGCAACCTCTTCGGACGGCGTCCTTTTCCTGATGCATGACGACACGCTTGAGCGGACCACAACGGGCAGCGGCGAAGCGCGCGCCATGACCTGGGCCGAAATCTCAAAATTGCGCCTGAAGGACAATGACGGCGCGCGGACAGCGTTTCACCCGCCCGCTTTCGCCGATGTTCTGGCGTTCACCAAGGACCGGACGATCCTGCAGATCGATTTCAAGCGCTCGACGCGCTTTGAAGACGTCGTTAACGAGGTCAAGCGCCAGGGCGCAGGCGACCGCGTCATCTATATCGCCTATGGGTTCGCCGCGGCGCGCAAGCTTCACCGGCTGCACCCGGAAGCGATGATTTCCCTTTCGCTTGATGCGGGCTCGGAGCTGAACCGCGCCGTCGCCGCCGGGATTCCAGCTGACCGGTTGATCGGGTTTACCGGCACCGAAGACGTCCGCCCCCGTCTTTTCAGTATACTGAGCGACCGCGACGTGGAAGTAATCTTCGGCACCCTTGGCGGGTCACGCTCGATCGACCGTGAGATTGCGCGCACCGGCGATAATGCGCGTTATGCGACGATCGCCGGTCAGGGCGTCGACATTATCGCAACCGACAGGCCGGCGGCGGCCCATAAGGCCCTCGCAAGAGCCGGCCGGGCCCCGGCTGCGGGCCAGTGCGGCATTGAGGGCGCATGAACGGCGCCGGAACGGATCGCAAGACAGCGCTGATCGTCGGCGCCGGGGACGGGCTCGGTCTGGCGCTCGCCCGCGCCTTCGCCGCTGAGGGCCTCACGGTATGCATGACCCGCCGCCCGAGACGGCTCGAAGCCTTGCAGGCGCGCGCTGCGGAAATTGAACAAGAAGGCGGGTCCGCCGTCGCCTTCGGGGTCGACGCCCGCGATGAGGACGCTGTCATCAAGCTTTTTGAAGACGTTGAAGCAATCGGCCCGCTTGACGTTTTGATCTTTAATATCGGCGCCAATGTCTGGTTCCCGATCACCGAAACAACGGCGCGGGTTTACCGGAAAGTCTGGGAAATGGCGGCTTTTGCCGGTTTTCTGACGGGCCGTGAGGCCGCCCGGGTCATGACGCCGCGCGGAACCGGGACAATTCTTTTTACCGGCGCCACCGCCAGCGTCCGGGGCCGCGCCCATTTTTCCGCCTTTTCGAGCGCCAAACACGCCTTGCGCGCGCTCGCTCAGTCCATGGCGCGCGAGCTCGGTCCGCAAGGCGTTCATGTGGCGCATGTGATCGTCGACGGCGTCATCGACGGCGCTTTTGCGCGCGAACATATCGACGGCATTGAGGAAAAAGTAGCGCGACAGGAAATTCTGCACCCTGACGACATCGCCAGGAATTATGTCTGGCTCTGGAAACAGGCGCGCAACGCCTGGACCCATGAACTTGATTTACGTCCCTGGAAAGAAAGCTGGTGAATTGATCATGACCAAAACAATTGAGTGCTACTACGATTTCGCCAGTCCGAATGTTTATCTCGCCGATCAGGTTTTACCCGCGATCGCCGAGCGCGCCGGCGCTGAAATTGACTATATCCCCTGCCTTCTCGGCGGCATTTTCAAAGCCACGGGAAATCAGGCCCCGATGATTGCGTTTGCGGGCGTCAAGGGCAAAGTCGATTACGAAATGCTTGAGGTGCGGCGCTTTATCGAGGCCCATGACCTCAAAGCATTCCGGATGAACCCCAATTTTCCGGTCAACACGCTGACCATGATGCGCACCATGATTGCAGCGAACGAAGAAGGCGTCGGCGCCCCTTATCGGCGCGCCGTCGCCACAGCGCTGTGGGAGGACGGGGCCGATATCGGCAAGCGGGAGGTCCTCGCCGAGACGCTGACCGCCGCCGGTCTCGACGCTGAGGCGCTGATCGCGCGCGCCGCGGCCCCGGAAATCAAAGCCCGCTTGGCCGAGCTTACCGCAGCGGCGGTCGATCGCGGCGTTTTCGGCTTGCCGACGTGGTTTGTGGGCGATGAGATGTTTTACGGCAAAGAGCGCCTCGGCCAGATCGAACAGGCGCTTACACGCTGAAGCTGAGTAATCTCGCACTCGTGAACCAATTTGGTTTGCGAATTGTGCGAGAGCGCCGCATATAAAGCGAAAATTAGAAGCGCTATCGTTGCATGGCGCCTGGTGTTTGGAGTGTTGCGTCTTGTCCGTCTTTTACTCTCTCATAGCCCTGATGGCCCCGGTGTGGCAGGCCGACAAAGCGCCGATGCCGGACGCCATGCCAGCAAAGGCGCCGGTCGTGGCGGAACTTTTCACGTCGCAAAGCTGTTCATCCTGTCCGGCGGCGGAAGCTTACTTCCGTGAAATCGCCGCCCGCGACGGTGTTGTCGCGCTGGAATGGCATGTCGATTACTGGAACAATCTTTACCACGGCGCCGCCGGCAAATGGATGGACCCCTTTTCGAGCGAAGAAAACACCGAGCGACAGCGCGCTTACAATATGGCGCTGCGCGGCCGCGCCAGCGTTTACACCCCGCAAATCGTGATCAACGGCGCCTCTGAAACCGTCGGCTCGCGCCGCGCCGACGTCGCGCGCCTGCTCGATAACGGCAAAGATAAGCTCAAAGCCGTCAAGGCCTCACGCGCCGGCGATGAGGTCCGGTTCGACCTACCGCCTGACGCCGACGGCAAAACACTCTGGCTGGTGACGTTTTCCAAGTCTGCAACAACACGCGTCGGCGGCGGTGAAAACAAGGGACTGACCCTTGAAGAAGCCCATATTGTTCAGACCGCGAACCAACTGCGCCGCAGCGATATCCGTAACGGTGCGATTTTCGCCGCCGCCCCCAAAAGCGGTTCCGGCTGCGCGCTCCTGATCCAGGATCGTAAAACGCAGGCCATGGTCGGCGCCGCATATTGCCCTTAGGCGCGGCAACCTTTCTCTCGATTAATCGTTATCCGGCCGTGCCCGGCCGCGCCGACAGGCGATACGCCAGAAAAACGGCGGCGAGCGCGAAGATAATCCCGCCGACAGCCTGCCCCATGACAACGCCCGGCCCGCCGGCCATCGCGGCGCCGACGGCGACAAACGGCAAGACGCCAATGGTGTTTTTCGCCCAGTTAAATCCCGTCGACCATGTCGGCCGGTCGAGATTATTGAAAGCGGCGTTGGCGATAAAGAGCATGCCGTTAAAGTAAAAAAGCGGCGCCGCAAAATACGCAAAGGTTCGGACAATTTCAGCGCCGGCGTCGCTCAGCCCGAAGCCGGCGATAATCGGCCCCGCGCCGAGCGCAAGCGCGATCCAGACAATACCTGTGTAGATCGCCGCGAACTGCAGCGCCTTAGTGAGCGTTGCGCGCACGCGCGCAAGCTGGCCGGCGCCGAAATTTTGACCGATGATAGGGCCGACAGCGCCGGACAACGCAAAAATGACGCAAAAGGCGAGCGGGGTGAGCCGGCCAATTACGGCAAAGCCCGCAACGGCGGCGTCGCCATGTTCGGCGATGTAGCGCATCACGATAACCCCGCCGACAGGCGTTGCGACATTGGTCAGGACAGCCGGCCCCGCGATGCCGAAAATCACCGGCAAGTCGCTGAAAAACTTCGGTTTTTCAAACGCTGCAAAGCCGCCATAATGCTTCAGGACCGGATAGATCGCCGTCGCCGCCATCGCGATGCGCGCACACACCGAGGCCATCGCCGCGCCCTCCACGCTGAAATTCAGGGCAAAGATGAATATCGGATCGAGAACCGCATTAACAAGACCGGCCGCGAGGGTTGCATTCATCGCACGGCGCGCATCGCCATGGCCGCGCAAAAGGCCCGATGACGCCATGCCCGCGGTCATCACCGGCACGGAAAGCGCGACAATCCTGATATAGTTCGCGCCCCGTTCGCGCGCCTCGCCGCTGGCGCCGATAAGATCAAGCAACTGCGGCGCAAAAATGAAAAAGACCGTACCCAGAACACCTCCAACCACGATACTCGCGGCGAAGATATTGGTCGCGATGGCGCGCGCACCCTCTGCGTCGCCGCGCCCGAGGCGGCGCGCCGTTAGTGCGGACATTGCGATCATCAGGCCGATGCCGACCGACATATTGAAGAATATCAACGTGCCGGCGAAACCCACCGCCGCCGTGTAAGCGGCGTTCCCTAAAAGGGAGATGAAATAAAGGTCGACGAAATCGACGACAAACATCGACAAAAGGCCCGCGCTGGCGCTGAGCGCCATCACGAGGACATGGCGCATCAAGTCGCCTTCAAGGAATTTTGCCTGTTGTTGAGCAGCGCCCTCACCCGAGGACGGCGGAGCGGAGGGCGACGCGGCTGGCTTCGGCGTTTGCAACACTGGCGACGGGCCCCATGGTTCCCGGACCCAAAAGCGCCCGGTATTTCGGAAACGATACGCAGGCGGGCGGCGCAAAGACCAGAGCGCGCGCCGTCAAATCCCGCCAACGCCGCCGAGAGCCGGCCAGCCAAACGCCAAATCCTTCAGCCCTGGCGTCGCCGGGATTTTGCGCGTCCGTCAGGGCTGATAGGCCATCGCCTTTTGCCAGCCTTCCCGGTCTGTTATCCGCTTGAAATAGGCGCGCACGCCATCGCCGAAAAGACCGCCATTGCGGGTAATCTTGATCAGAAACAAAAGATAGGCGACGGAAATATCGGCAAGCGAAAATGCGCCCAACAAATACTCTCTGTCTTGAAGGGCGCCTTCAAGAAACGCCAGACAATTGGCGGTTTCTTTTTCGGCCCAGACTTTCATTGAAGGAATGCGCTGGTCTTCCGGCAACAACGCCGTCTGAGCGATCAACATATTGACGTATCCGCCCATGCCCGCCTCGCCGAAATGAAGCCACTGCAGGAATTCGCCATAGTCATCGTCGCCGGGTTTGCGCGACAGGGCGCCCCCGCCATAGACATCGGCCAGATACTGGATGATGGCGGTCGATTCTATCAGACGCTTGTCGCCGTCGAAAAAGACCGGCGTTTTACCGAGCGGGTTCAGCGCCAGATATTCCGGCTCTTTCAGCGACGGCCGGTCGAAGACGCGGGTGTCGATTTCCGCATCGAGACCCAATTCCTCAATCGCCCAGACGACACGAAGCGACCGTGTGTTCGGAAAGTGTATCAGTTTCAACGCCATAGCGTCCATCCTTGTTGGCTTGGCCGGTCGACGCCGCGGCGACGCCTAGGTGTTCATAGAGTCAAAGAAGCCTTCGTTAGAGGGCGTCTGGCGCAGCTTGTCGAGGAGGAATTCGATCGCATCCGTCGTGCCCATCGGCGAGAGGATACGCCGCAACACATAGACCTTCTGAAGGTCGCCCTTCTCCACCAGAAGATCTTCCTTCCGGGTGCCGGATTTTGCAATGTCGATCGCCGGATATGTGCGTTTGTCAGCGACCTTCCGATCAAGGACAATTTCCGAGTTGCCGGTGCCTTTGAATTCCTCGAAGATAACCTCGTCCATTTTCGAGCCGGTCTCGATAAGCGCGGTGGCGATAATGGTCAAAGAACCGCCCTCTTCGATGTTACGCGCAGCGCCGAAGAACCGCTTTGGCCGTTGCAGCGCGTTGGCGTCAACACCGCCGGTCAAGACCTTGCCTGAAGACGGCACGACCGTGTTGTAGGCCCGTCCGAGGCGCGTGATGGAATCTAGCAGAATGACAACATCGCGCCCATGTTCAGTAAGGCGCTTGGCCTTTTCAATAACCATTTCAGCGACCGCAACGTGACGCGTCGCCGGCTCATCGAAGGTCGATGACACAACTTCGCCCTTCACCGAACGCTGCATATCGGTCACTTCTTCGGGGCGCTCATCGATCAACAGAACGATCAGATAACACTCGGGATGGTTTTCAGCGATCGAGTGAGCGATATTCTGTAGGATGACGGTTTTACCGGTGCGCGGCGGCGCCACAATCAACGCCCGTTGCCCTTTGCCCAAAGGCGCCACGAGGTCAATCACCCGCGCCGAGAGGTCCTTACCTTTGGTCTGGCCTTTCTCAACGACCTCCATATTGAGCCGTTCATTGGGATAAAGCGGCGTCAGATTATCGAAATGAACTTTATGGCGGGCTTTTTCCGTGTCTTCAAAATTGATCGATGAGACTTTTAAAAGCGCAAAATACCGCTCGCCATCTTTTGGACTTCTGATCTCGCCAATTACTGTGTCGCCGGTTTTCAGAACAAATCGCCGGATTTGCGAAGGCGATACATAGATATCATCGGGACCCGGAAGATAATTCGCTTCCGGCGAGCGCAAAAATCCAAACCCGTCGGGAAGAATTTCAAGCACGCCGCCGCCGGAAATTTCGACATCGTGATCGGCGAGTTCCTTGAGAATCGCGAACATGATGTCCTGTTTGCGCATCGCCGAGGCGTTCTCAACGTCAAGGCTCTCGGCGAAAGTCACGAGTTCCGATGGCGATTTCGCCTTCAATTCTTCAAGCGACATTTTCGACGGCAACATGGTATTTTCCTTAAATAATTTTGAGGCCCCTGCACGACACAGGGCGACCGCTGTCCGAAGCGGATCGTATGGGACGGTTATCGATGCAAAGCGGAGCGGCGCATTCGTGCGGCGCTGAAAAGGTGAGTTCTTTGCTCATATAGCCCTGAAACGCGCGGCGTCAATGGCCTGGATGCGGGTCAGAGCCACGGCGCCGCGGAACGGGCCGACAACGGAACAAAACAGCGCCGTCAGGCAATGCGTTGCGCATCGCCCGCCTCGTCTCGCCCGCCTTGCCTCGTTAGAACGGCTCCACCACCGCCATGACAACCGCGACGATCATCAGGATGAACGGGCCTTCATTCAAAATTCGCCAGAAACGCTCGCTGCGCGGTGTCTCTCCCGCCTCGAATTTCTTGCGGGCGGCGGCGTAAAACCCGTGGATGGCTGTAATGCCGATGACGCAGCCAAGCTTCACCAGAAACCATCCGGTGGAGGCGATGGCGGGATTAGCAACCAGCATCAAGATCGCCAGCAACCAGACGATCACCATCGAGGGCGTCATGATGCCTTTTAGGAGGCGGCGCTCCATCATGACGAAAAACTGCGCCGCATCGCTCCCCGGCGCCGCTTGGTGATGATACACATAAAGCCGCGGCAAATACATCATCCCAGCCATCCATGCGATCACCATAATGATATGAAATGCTTTTAAAATCAGATAGTTATCAATGAGAAAGGCCTGCATTTACGCGCCTCCCCAAGACCGGATGAATTTCACGAGTTCGCCGACGGCCTCGGGCGATGTCTCCGGCGTGAACCCGTGGCCCAGATTAAAAATGTACGGAACGTCGTGGAAGAGCTTCAGGAAGGTCTCTGCGCCCTTTTCCATCGCCGGGCCGCCATGGATCGTCAGCATCGGATCAAGGCCGCCCTGCACCACCGTATGGCCGCTTAAATGGGCGCGCGCCCAGGCGGGATCCATCGCATAGTCGATCCCGAAACCGTCGCAGTCCGGCAAGCGAACATATTCGCTGGCTTTTTCGCCGACCCCTTTCGGAAAAAGAATAACCGGCACGCCCGGACGGGCTTTCTTGATCGCCGCGGCGATGCGCGAAAGCGGCCCTACCGAGGCGGCGTCGAGCACCGGCCACGGCAGCCCGCTCGCCCAGGTGTCGAACAACTGAACAGCATCGGCGCCGGCGTCGATCTGCGCAATCAGATAGTCAATGGTCCGCTCTGTCAGCAAATCGATAAGATCGCGAATGAAGGCGGGATTTTCGTAAAACAGTTTGCGCAACACCGATGGGTCCTTTTGCGACCCGCCCGCCAGCATGTATGTGGCAACGGTCCACGGCGCACCGGCGAAACCTATGAGCGCTTTTTCAGGGGCCAGCCCGGCGCGCGTCTTGGCGACTGTCTCGAACACTGGTTTGAGAAAGTCGGTAACGTTTTCTTTTCGAAACGAATTAATATTCTCAGGGGTTATAACCGGGTCAAGCCGCGGGCCTTCGCCGGCCTCAAACCAGACATTCTGACCGAGCGCATGCGGGATGAGCAGGATGTCGGCGAACAATATCGCCGCATCGAGGTCATAACGCCGGATCGGTTGCAGGGTGACTTCGCTTGCGAGATCGGAATTATAACAAAGGTCCAGAAAAGAGCCCGCTTCGGCGCGCGTCGCTCTGTACTCCGGCAGATACCGGCCCGCCTGACGCATAAACCAGATTGGCGGTATGACGGTTTGCTCACCGGCAAGCGTCCTCAGATACAAGGACTGATCTCGTCGACTGGTGGAGGTCTCTGCCATGGGCGCGTTAACTCTTTCTTTATATATCTTAATAAAGGGTTAAGAAGACAGTAGGGCTGAATGGCGGGGATAAGTCATACCGGTCTTTTGTTTCCCCAAAACCATCCCAGCCTGCCGCCTGATTATCCCTCGATTTTCCTCTTGGAAAACCATTTGGCTGGATTGTGGGGGAATGTCACCATCTCATTGAATATCAGGCGTGAATGATGCGCAAAACTTCGGGGATAACCAAAAACCGGAACGGTATGGCTGCATTGCCCACGGAAAAACATCCCCGCCTTTCCCGTGCGGAAGATGGTTGGCGCCCGGCGCCGGAGAAACCGGAAAAGCAGTCAGCGCCCGAGAGTTTCTAAGCGCGACGCCATGGGTTATGCACAAAAATACACAGATCCTGTTGAAAAACGCGCCGGCGCTTTACGCGGCCCGCGCAAAGCGATGAAGGCCGCCCCCGCGTGAGCGTAATCCCGTCAAAGGCATCTTCGAAGGAAGACGCGGCGCCGCTGAAGGCGGATCGCGCGCCGCCCCTTGCAAGTTTCTTCCATGTCCATCTGGTCTCGGATTCAACCGGTGAAACCCTGAGCACGGTTTTGAAAGCCACAACGGCGCAATTCGCCGCTGCAAAACCGCTCGAACATATCTACGCGCTGGTGCGTTCTAAATCGCAGCTCGACCGCGTATTGATCGACATTGAGGCCGCGCCCGGCCTCGTCCTCTACACGATCATCAATCCTGAACTGCGCCGTCAGCTCGAAGCGCGGTGTTCAGAACTCCAGACACCGGCCGTGTCGGTCCTCGATCCGTTGCTCGATGCATTTGCGACATATCTGGGCCTTGAGCAAACATTGCGCACCGGGGCCCAGCACACGCTTGATGAAGACTACTTCAAGCGGATTGCGGCGCTCGATTACACCTTGTCCCATGACGACGGGCAAATGACGTGGGATCTGGAGCCCGCCGATGTTGTTCTTGTCGGCGTCAGCCGAACCTCCAAAACGCCGACATGCATGTATCTCGCAAATCGGGGCGTCAAAGCCGCGAATATTCCCATGGTGCCGACATCGGAATTGCCGGCCTCGCTGTTTTCCTTGCGCAAACCCCTGATCATCGGGCTTGTCGCCAGCCCGGAAAGACTGGCCCAAATCCGCAAAAGCCGCCTCGGCGAACTCAACGCCGCCGCCGATGCGCAAAGTTATTCCGACCTCGAGGCGATACGCGCCGAAGTCCTGAAAGCAAAACGCCTTTTCGCCAAACATCGCTGGCCGGTTATCGACGTAACGCGAAAATCCGTTGAAGAAACAGCCGCCGCAATCCTCACAAAACTTTCAGCCCGCCAAAACCGCGGCGCCGGTTGAAAATATCAGTCTGGAAAATCACCCTATGAGCGCTTCACTCATTCTGGCTTCCGGCAGCGCCATCCGTGCGTCAATTTTGACCAATGCCGGCGTTGATTTTGACGTCGTCAAACCGGGCGTTGATGAGGACGTCATCAAAAAATCAAGCGCAAAGGAGGGGCTTTCGCTTGAAAAAACCGCGCTCGCGCTCGCCGACGCCAAAGCGCTCGCCGTCGCCGCTGACGCCGGCGTTTATGTTCTGGGGTCTGATCAAATTCTCGAATTTCAAGGCCGCGCCTTTGACAAACCAAAAAACCTTGATGAGGCGCGCGATCGGCTAGCCGACATGCAGGCGGACAGCCATACGCTGATCAACGCGGTTTCAATCGCCCATGAAGGCCGCATCGTCTTTCGTCACCTTGAGCGCCCGCGGCTTCATCTTCGGGCTATGAGCAAGGCGGAAATAGACCAATATATTGAAGAAGCGGGCCCAGCGATCCTTTCAAGCGTCGGCGCTTATCAGGTGGAAAAACTGGGCGCGCGCCTTTTTGAGCGCATTGAAGGCGACTATTTCTCCGTTCTCGGACTATCGCTCTTTCCCACACTGGCGTTTTTAAGGAAAGCCGATGTCGTCGCTTACTGATCCCGCGGTTCAACGCCCGCGCCTCGCGGCTGTTGTCGGCTGGCCGATCGCGCATTCATTGTCGCCCCTGATCCACGCGACGTGGCTTGAACAAAATAATCTCAAAGGCTGGTATATTCCCGTCGCTGTCGAGCCAACCAAAGCCGCGTTCCAGGATGCAGCCGATCATCTGCGCGGACTGGGCTTTCAGGGGTTCAATGTGACATTACCCCATAAAGAACACGCGCTTGAGTATTGCGCGGCGGCGAGTGAACGGGCCCGCCAGGCCGGGGCCGCCAATATGGTGACATTCACCGCCGAGGGCGCTGTCGCCGACAACTCCGACGTCACGGGTTTTGCGGCCGCCGTCGGCAACTGCATTGGCGAAGGCCATAAATTTCGCGAAGCGTTCGTCATCGGGGCAGGGGGCGCGGCGCGCGGCGTTGTTATCGCCCTGCAAGAAATGGGCGTTGGGTCAATAACGATCGCCAACCGAACGCAAGCCAAAGCCGAAACGCTGGCGCACGCGTTCGGCCTCAAGACACATCCCTGGTCGGCGGTTTTAACGCCGCTGGCTGAGACCGATCTCGTAATCAATACAATCGCGCTTGGGGCGCCGGACGAGGCGAGGCTGGCGATTGATTTTGATCCGCTGGCGGCGGGCGCCCTTATCGCAGATATCAATTACATCCCGCTTGAAAGCGCACTCCTGAAGGGCGCCCAAGCGCGCGGCTTTCAAACCCTCAATGGTCTCAGCATGCTGATACATCAGGCCGCGCCCGGTTTTGAGCAATGGTTCGCCGGTGCGGCGCGGGTCGATCAGGATTTGCGCCGATTGCTGGAGGCGGCTCTCACAGAAAGGATTTCCCCATGATCGCCGTCGGGCTCACCGGATCGATTGGCATGGGCAAGAGCACGGTCGCGAAAATGTTCGCCGAGCGCGGCGCCGCCGTTTGGGACGCCGACAGCGCCGTCCACCGGCTTTACAGCGGCGACGGCGAGGCGGTGCGCCTGATTGGCGCCCGGTTCGGCGAGGTCATCGTCGACGGTGCGGTGGATCGCGCCGCGCTCGCCGCCATTGTCCTCAAAAACCGCGCGGACCTCGAAGCGCTCGAAGCGATTGTGCATCCTCTGGTCGCCAAAGACCGCGAAGCGTTCTTAAAATCCGCTCTTGAAAGCGGCGCGCCCATGGTGGTCCTCGATATTCCGCTTCTTTTCGAAAACAATGCCGACGGTCTTTTTCACGCCGTGGTGGTTGTCTCGGCGCCGGCGGATGTCCAGCGCGCCCGCGTCCTTGCGCGCGAAGGCATGACGCCGGAAAAGCTCGACGCGATCCTGCAATCGCAGATGCCCGACGCGGAAAAACGTCAAAAAGCGGATTACGTTATCGATACGAGCCTTTCCCTCGACGACACGCGCCGCGAGGTGGCGGAAATCTTTGATGTGCTGATGGCAAACCCGCCGCCATTGCCGCGCGCGGCGCGCGCCGCCCCGCCAGACGCCGACAATGCGGGGGGTTGAGGCCGCTTATTCGGCGGCCATCACGGTTGGCGTGCGCGGCATGGAAGCGCCGCGCGCCAACAGGACCTGTCCGAGCTTTTTGTTTTCAAAGGCGTCCGCGAACGCCTCGTCGCGCCAGACTACCTCGCCGGCCACCATGGTCATCGCCACGACGCCGTCTGCGCGATTGACCAACTGGTCATGGCCGAGGACTTCCCGGTAAATCCGTTTTGTGGATGCAACGCCGTCATGGCGGGCGAGCTTTTCAGGATCTATCAGCACAATATCGGCTCGCGCGCCCGGATCAATTGAGCCCGCATCGACGTTGAACAATTCAGCCGGGTCATGCGTCAGACGGCGGACCATATACGCGACGCCTTTCTCGCCCTGATCTTCAAAAGCGATTTTCAACGCGCGCAGATTGACGTCGTAAAAGGCAAGATTGGTCAGATGGGCGCCGCTGTCGGAAAAGCCCGGCAGGAAAAGCGGCGACATGGTCAGTTTACGGACCAGCTTGTCGTCTGCGTTGGCGCTGATGGTGTGCCAATAAAGACGCCGGTCATAATGTTTCAGGAGGGCGAAAACAAAATCGGCGTCGTCGTCGCAAGCCGGCAAGGCGTCAAAGGCTGCTTTTTCCTCATCGTCCCTCGCCCCGGCGCCGGTCGTCTTGAAAGTTTTAAGGCGCGCGAAGATATCGGCGAAACACTGCCCGCTCCAGGATTTTACCGGCGCTGTGTCGACATACATCTCCGCGATATCGCGGCGCATCGCGAGCTCTTCCATCCGCATCAGCCGGCGCAATCGCGCAAGGCCCCATCCGGTTTTTCCCTTGCGCCACATGGCTTTGAAGGCCGCTTCAAACGCAGCGTTCTCATAGAGCGCTTGCCGGCCGGCGTCGTCTTCGAGATCGACCATCATCAACTGGCGCAGTTCCGGCACTTCCTCCGCAAGCGGCGTCACGGGCCCGTCCGCCCAGACCTTGAAGGGCGCGGCCAGCGATTGGAGTACGAACTTTCCTTTGATGAGCTTTGAATTCAACAAGCGCGACAGCATGAACGCGCTGCGGATAATATTGCGATCAGCGCGCACGTCGAGGGCCGCGACGGCGGTGACCTTGAGGGCTTTGCGGTAAAGCCGGCCGCTCGTCAGCAAAAACGTTCTGAAGACTTTCAGCGGGCTTTCCGTCGGCGGCGTCGCCTGCCAGACCCGGCCGTGATCGCGCACGATCCGCGTAAGGCGCTTTAATTCCTTGAAGCCGGCGTATTGCGACGGGATGCGTTTGTCCCGGTTTGGATCGTTCGCCAGATAGTGAAACGGCAGGCCGTCTGAGGAAAAACCCGGATATCCTTCTCGCATGCCTTTCTCAAGCAGCCGTTCCATTTCCATCAATTCGACATCCGTCGGGTCGCGCGATACCGAGGCGTCGACGCCCATGGCGGCGATCCGCAGCATCGAATAGGGGATCATGGGCACGATATTGACGCCGAGGTTCAGCGTTTCGAGATGGCGCAGATAGTCGTCCGACGTTTCCCAGGTGACTTTATCGGCGACTTTTTTCAGCACCGGCTTTGGAATGTTCTCAACGCGCGCGAAGCAATCGACGATCGGGTCCGCCGCGCCGTCGCGTTGCGCCCCAAAGGCGAGGCCCAGCGAGCAATTGGCGACGACGACGGTCGTCGTGCCGTGCCGCGCCGCTTCGGGCAGGCCCGGCGCCAGCTCAACCTCAAGATCATAATGCGTGTGAATGTCCAGAAGACCCGGCATCAGCCAAAGGCCCTGCGCGTCGATCACCTCTTCGGCGATGTCCTCGGGCAGGTCGCGGCCGCGCGCGGAAATGCGGCCGTTCTTGAGGGCGATATCGCCTGTCGCCGGCGCGCCGCCATGGCCGTCGAATATTTTGGCGCCTTTGATAATCGTGTCGAACGGCTTGCCCATCATGTCCTCAGTTCACCGCCGCCAGGCGCAAAAGGGTATTATTCAAAAAGACGCATGCGGGCGCCACCGCTGCGCGCAGCATAGCGCAGACGGGTTCAAAAAAATCTAAAGCGCCAGTTTTCTCTTCGTGCCTGCACGATCTCAAAAACCGGACGCTTTAGCGGCCAGACTAGTCAACGCCGCACCGCACCGCCCGAAAGCGGCGCCGGCCCGCCGATCTTTTCAAGCGCGTGCAACAAGGCCCGCCGTCAAAGACGCGGGGCAGCCTACGGCGCCGGAAAAGGGGTGGGGAAACGTTTCCTACAAATCGTAGGAAAGTCAAAAATAGCAATTATTACAATGCTTTGTACCGGTTGTGGCGCTTGGCGACGGATCGGCCTAGGTTTTTTTGGTCTTCTTCGCTGACTGTCCGGGGCGCGCGATGCGATTTATCCTGAATATCCTTACGCTGGTTGCGAGCCTTTTCGCGATTATTCTCGCGGCCGGATTTATTTACGGCCTTCTGACCGACGCCTTTTCTGACGGGCGCGGCATGGCGATCGTGATTATCCAGCTATGGGGCGTTATCGCCGGCGGGCTCGCACTGGCGCTCGGGCTTTTGGGGGTCTTCATCGGACGCGGCGCGCCCGGTGCGCGAACGCCCGCCCGGATTGCAAAATTTGGAATTTTTGCGGGCGTTCTAAGTATCGCAACGCTGGCGCTGTTGCTCGCCTTTTAAAACCATCTTTGTACAGACGGGTTAAATTGGCATCCGCATGATTTCCTGATAGGCCTCAATGACGCGGTTGCGCACGGCGATCGCGGCTTCAAGCGAAACCTCTGCGGCCGAGACGGCGGTGACGACATCGACGAGATTGGCCTCGCCGGCGGCGACCTGCGCGGCCGCGGCTTCGCCCGCCTGAAGGGCCCCGGCGGTCTCGGAGACGGCGGCTTTCACAAGGGCGCCAAAATTCCCCGCCGCGCCGCCGGCCGCGGACGGCGATTGCGGTGCGTTTTCCGCGATCCGGGCGACCGCGCCGTAACTTTTGGCGGCGTTCAGGGCGTCAATCGACATGGCGAGACTACTCCAGGATCCTGAGCGTTGCGCCGGCCATCGCCCGAACGCTTTCAACGGCGCCGAGATTGGCCTCATAGCTGCGCTGCGCCTCGCGCAAATCCATCATCTCCACAAGCGGGTTGACGTTGGGCAACAGCACATAGCCGTTTTCGTCGGCGGACGGATGGCTTGGGTCGAAGCGTTGTGTAAAGGCGCTCGGATCAAGCGCGACGCGGCTCACTTCAACAAGACTTGCGCCGCTGCCGCGATCGACAAAGGAAGCGAAGACCGGCACCTGGCGGCGATAGGGCTCAAGGCCCGGCGCCGCCGCTGTGGAGTTTGCGTTGGCGAGATTTTCAGCAACAATCCGTACACGCCCTGACTGCGCGCGTAGCCCGGCGGCTGAAATCTGTAAGGCGGTGTTTAGGTCGTTCATGATCCGGCCCCTTAGCTGCGGCCACCGCCGCGAATGGCGATGCGGACAAGGTCGAGCCCTTTGCGATAGACGTTGGAGGCGAGCTGATATTCCATGCGCACGCCGGAGAGCTTCAGCGTTTGCGTTTCAAGCGACACGCGATTGCCGTTAAGCGAGGCGTCGCCGTCGGGCGCGGCGATGAGGCGCCCCGCGCTCTCGCCCACTGGCGCTGCGCCGCCGGCGATATGGCGCGCATCGCTGCGCGACAGCGCGACAGCGCGCGGCGGTTCACCGCCTCGCGCGCCCGCAACGAGCTTTGAAAAAGCCGGTTTTTCAAGATCGCGCGCCACATAATCCGGTGTGTCGGCGTTGGCGATATTTTCTGAAATCACCGTCGAGCGCGCCGCTAGAAACGACAGGCGATCGGCGAGGCCGGCGAGCAGGGAGCTTTTCAAAATGGTCATGTCGGCGCCAAAAACTTTCCCGATAAATTTCACGCCTTATGGTTAAGGCGGCGTTCACATTGGCGCTAAAATGCCGGTTAATTTTCCGTTTCGATGAGGCGATCCATGGCGAAAAAACTCGGAATGGCGCTGGGCAGCGGCGCTGCGCGAGGCTGGGCGCATATCGGGGTCCTTGAGGGGCTCGCCGAGATGGGCGTCAAACCGGATGTTATTGCGGGGTGTTCGGTCGGCGCGCTTGTCGGCGGCGCGCATCTCATCGGCGCGCTTGACGATTTTGAGGCCTGGGCGCGTGAGCTGAAACCGTTGTCGATGTTCGGCGCCTTCGGCCTGAAGGTCTCGAGCGGCGGCCTCATTGACAGCGGCCCGGCGTTCGAGGCGTTCCGCGATTACGATCAGGCCATCGAAGATCTCGACGTCAAGTTTGGCGCGGTGGCGACCGATCTTGGCGATGGCGCGGAAATCTGGCTCACCGAAGGCTCGATGATCGACGCCGTGCGCGCATCGAGCGCAATTCCGGTTGTTTTTCACGCCGTGCGCCGCGGCGACCGCTGGCTCGTTGACGGCGCCGTTTCCAATCCGGTTCCGACCGCGCTCGCGCGCCATCTCGGCGCCGATGTGACGATCGCGGTGAACCTCAACGCGGTTCCCGTCGTGATCGAGCGCTTTGATCCGCCGCCGCCGAGCCCGCCGGTGTTGCGCACCGAGCCCGCCTTGCCCGCGATACCGCCCGCCGATGAGGCGAATGTCGGCGAGGTCTTGTCAGCGACCGTGCAGCGGTTCATCGAAGACACGCGCCGGCGCATCGACGAACAACTGATGCTTTCCAAGGCCCGCGCCGATGCGCAGCCGCGCCTTTTTGAAACGGCGTATGCGGCCGCCGATATTTTTCAGATGCACCTCGCCGAAGCGCGCGCGCGGCTCGACCCGCCGGATATTGCTCTCAAACCGGATATGCGTGCGGCGTTCCCGGCGTCATTTGAAAATGCCGATGACTTTGTCGCCGAGGGCAAACGCGCGCTCCTTGAAAAGCGAGCCGAGATTGAGGCGCTTTTAAGCGAATAACCGACGGTTGCAGGGGAGCGTGTCCGCGCCGGCGCGCCTCACCAATCCTGCCTCACAAATCAGATAGCCCCGCGCCCCGCCCCTTGCCTCGGCCTGCGGCCTGCGGTCTAGTCGCGGGTCTTTAACGTTATGAGGATCGCCATGGTTCGCTTCTCCCTTTTCGCCGCCCTGATGGCCGTCGGTTGCGCGTCGGCCGCGCCCGCCGATTCAAAAGCGACGACAGCCGAAAGCGCCGGACAAGAGGCTGCACAACAGTACCGCGACGCACTCGCCCCGGCCGAGCCGAGCCTGATTGCGCGCGCCAGCGAAAACGACTTTGCGACGACGCTCGACAAACTGCAGGCGGCGGTCGACAGCCGCGGGTTTAAAACCTTCGCCGTGATTGATCACGCCAAAGGCGCGGCCAGCATCGGCAAAGAGCTGCGCCCGACAACGCTCGTGATCTTCGGTAATCCGCAGGGCGGCAGTCTGTTGATGCAATCGGCCCAGACCATGGGCATCGCCTTACCCCTAAAGGCGCTCGTCTATGAAGAGGCCGACGGGACAGTGAAGGTTGCGACCACCGATATCGTCCGCACCCTGCGCGACCACGGCGTCACCGACCGCGACGCGGTGCGCGACAAGGTCGCCGGCGCGCTTGGCGCGATTGCCGTTGAGGCGACAACGAAGTAACGGCGTTTTTTCGCCAATCAGACCGCGGCGTTCTCCGCGCATGCGCCGAGCGGCAGGATTTCGTTCAGGAGAGTGGCGCATTTCTCCGGCTGCCCATGACAGCAGTCGCGCACCAGAAATGTCAGCAAGGCGCGCATCGCGTCGAAATCCACCGCATGGTAGATGCGCCGGCCGTCGCGCCGCGTTTTGGTCAGACCGGATTGCGACAATACCGAAAGATGCGTCGACATCAGGTTTTGCCGGACGCCAAGCGACGCGGCGATTTCTGTCGACGGCGCGCCTTCGGGACCTTTTTCCACGAGAAACCGGAAAACCTTCAGCCGGGTTTCCTGCGCAAGCGCCGATAGCGCTGTTACTGCATTAACAATATCCATGGTTGTTCTCTTATAGAGCACAAAAAATAACACTTTAAGTGGGTATGCGTCGTTTTCGGCTTCAATTCCTGTAAATATTCTGCCATCCGCGCTATTAACA
>JBCBBT010000020.1:0-53228 GCA_038531315.1 Pseudomonadota bacterium | reverse complement strand
CCCCGAGATAGCCAACGCCCCCCTGCAACACGGCACTGGCGGACAAGAGCCCCGTCAGGGCGACTGCGAGGCCAACGACCAGCGACAAGGCGTTCGAATTAAATCCGTGCAGGACATAAGTCGCCGAGCCCCCGGCTTCGGGATGGCGCGCCGAAAGTTCCGCAAAACTCGCCGCCGTCAGGCTCGCCGCAAGACCGGCGATTGCGAAGGCCACGGGGGTCCAATAGCCGGCGAGGCCCGCGACCTCGCCGATCAACACGTAGATGCCGCCGCCGATCATAACGCCGATGGCGTAGAGCGTCATGACGCCAAGCCCGATTTCCCGCGATAGCGCCGTCGGCGGCTGTTGAGATCGATCCGTATGCGCCTTGCCGCCAGTCATCTGACTGCTCCGTGCGTTTGTGACGATGACTTGATTCCGTGCGTTTGTGACGATGACTTGATAATGACTTACCTGGCTTACGCGTTGCCGGGCGACGCCCCACCGGGTGAGACGATGCTGGCCATGAAATGCGCGCCCGTCTCCCGCCGTCTCAAAAAGTCGCGCCGCTAGTCCCCCGGCGTGCAGGCGTTGCCGGTATTTTCCCGGCACCGGTCGGTGCAATTTGTAAAGTCCAGCGCGTTCTGGGCGATTTCATATTGCTTGTCGCAGTCTGCGATACATCGATTTTCGCGCGCGCCGCACGCGACGCCGGCGGCGAAATCGTCGGCGCCGTAATTCGTACAGGCGCTGAAGGTCATCACGACAAAAACAAGAGCGATAAGAACAAGAGCGGCGCCGGGAATGCGGCGGTTTTGAAAGATCATTGGTCAGACGTTCCGTTATGACGAGCCCCGCTGGCCTTTAAATACCGTGCGCGGTTTCATGGCGCCAGAGGCTTTTTTTCCGCTCACCTTATCTTTCGCGCGGCTCATCCTCATCTTTCGCGCAGCTCATTGCCGAAGCGCCGCCGCACCGCGCACTTCCCGTCCGGACCCCTAGGGGTCCGCAGACTATGGCCTCGCCGCATTGGCGCAGGCATCATCTCTTCATCGGACGGCACCCCAGCCTCGACTGGAATTTGACAATTACGTGAAGGAGAGACTTATGTTTGGCGGAGTATTTGGCGGCGGCGGACTTTTCAATGTGGTGAGCCAACTGGCCCTTGCGACGGTCACAGGCGGCACCAGCCTCGCATTCACATCGATTTTCTCGCAGCTCGCCTCTCAGGTCGGCCAGCAGATCATCCAACAAATCGGACAGCAGCTCGGCGTCTCGCCGCAGATGATTGATCTGGCGCAGGCGACATTCGCATCGCAAATCGGCGACACGAGCGGCGTTCAGCAAAACCTCAACGAACTGGTGAACGGCCTCGCCGCCGGCAATCCGGCGGTCGGCCCGGTCCAGACCGGCCAGATCATGAATTCCCTGGAAGGTGCCATCGAACAGATGGTCACCGCAATGATCCAGGACATTGAAGAAAACAGCGGCGGCGAAAACGCCAGCGGCTCCAGCGCCGGCGGCGGCGAAGGCGGCGGCAGCCTGCTGATGCAGATCGCCCGCGCGCTTGGCCGTTCGATCGACGACAAATTGCTGGAGATGCGCGACAAGGCCGAGCAACTGGGCAATCTGGACGACGCCACCGGCGACGACGCCGCGCAATACGGTCAGCTTTCGGCGGAAATCCAGGCCCTTGGCCAGGAAACCAACTTCCTGTCACAGGCGCTCACCAACACGCTGCGCTCGATCGGCGAAGCCGCATCAACCCTCGCCCGCAAGTCGTAATCCGCGGCGCGAAACCAAGTCTAACATTTTGCTTATGTTTATGGCCGGACCTTTGTCCGGCCATATTCATTTCATAAACTCAGAAAAATACTGATCTTCACAGGAGATGGTCCTTTGAAAAAGCTCGTCGTTTTTTGTGTTGCGTCCTTCCTCGCTGCGGCGGCGCCGGCGGGCGCTCATGCGCAAATGTGGAATCCCGGTTGGCAATATGTCCCCGATCCGGGCGTGATGAACGTCGTCCTTTCTGGTGCGGCGCTGGAAGTCGGCCAGAAGGTGGTTGAAAAAAGCGCCGGCAAACGGCGCAGCGACGCAGCGGGGGGCGCGCCGGGCGGGGCGAAAGGCAAACGCTCCGGACTGGCGCCCGGCTCTCTTGGCGGCGCTTACGATATCCCCCTCACCTATGAGCCTGATCCGCGCGTCGCCAGCGAGGTCAAGGAAGCCTTCATCGCAAAGCTCGCCGAACAATATCCGGATCAGGCGGCGGCGATCAGACGTGAGCTGAACGCTGTCGATATCCCCCGCTTTTATCGGAAAATTGCGCAAAATGCGGGCTATGATTTCCGGAATGTGGGTCACACATACGCGGCCTATTTTGTCACCGGATGGATCGTCTCCAACGGGCGCGATACGAACCGCGCACAGGAACAGGCCGCGCTCGCCGATATCCTGCCGGCGATCGTCTCAACTGAAGGCCTCGACAACGCCGTCGTCAGACAACAGATGGATGAAGAGCTGATGATATATATCGTCCTGCTGGGCGACGCCTTCACACAAGCGCAGCGACGCGGGCCATCGGCGCTCTCGGCATTTTCCGATCAGGCGCATGCTCTGTTCAAGGAAAAACTGGGCGTCGATTTCAGAACGCTGACGCTAACGGCTGACGGTTTCCAGAAGATCTGATCGTCCGTACAGCCCTCACAAGGCCGCCAATCGAAGCGTTTATGCGGCCGCATCATCAGCGTAAGCCCGCCAGGCCGCCAGCAAGTCGTCAGTATTCGACAAGCCGGTTTTTGTCAGAATGCGTTCGCGGTGATGTTCGACCGTGCGGTGGCTGATATCGAGCGCCCGGCCGATTTCCTTGTTTGTCATGCCGTCCGCCACCAGCGACAACACCTGTTTTTCGCGCTTGCTTAAGGTCTCGGCGCGGGTTGCAAAATCCGGCTCAGCGCTCGGCGCGTCTTCAGGCGCTGATGGCCGGCTAAACGCTTTTTCAAGAGCGGCGCTCAAATGCGCGGCGGTGAGGGGTTTTTCCAAAAACGTCACCGCCCCCTTCCCCATCGCTTCAACAGCGAGAGGCACATCGCCGAAGCCCGTCATGAAAACAACGGGCGCGCTGTGGCCCTTTTCCTTGAGCCGGTCAGCGAGTTCGAGCCCGGTCATCGACGGCATATAGACATCGAGAAGAAAACAGGCGTCGCCCGCCCTGGAGGGCGATTTTTTCGCCGGGGCCGCATCAAGCGCATCAAGAAGCGCCGTCGGTTCGTCGAACGCTTTGACCTGATAGCCTTGCGCCATCAGGCGATCGCTTAGCGCATGGCGCAACCCGTCACTGTCGTCGACAAGATATACCGTCCGCATAGACTTCTTTCTCTTCAATGACGCCGCTATGGCGCTCCGGCGACCTCGGCCCGCGGCAGCGCGATACAGAAGATGGCGCCGCCCGCGTCGCTCGGCTGATACCAGAGGCGCCCGCGATGGAGCGCCACAATCGACCGGCAAATATTGAGCCCGAGCCCCATACCGTCCGGTTTCGACGACACAAACGCCTTGCTTGATTTCAACATCGCGGCCTGTGAAAGCCCCTCGCCCGTATCGGCGACACGGATCAGAACGTCGCTTTCGCCGGATGCGGCCGCGTCGATCGTCAAACGGCGGTCGCCGGCCGGCGCCGTTCGCATTGCTTCAATCGCGTTGCGTATCAGGTTCACGAAAACCTGTTGCAACATCACCGCATCGCCGCGAACAGCCGGCGCCGTCGCGGCGATCACAACGTCGACGCTCACGCTCGCGGCGTCAATTTCATGGTCCAGAAGGCCGAGCGCGCGATCAGCGACGGCTTTGACGCACAAAGCTTCCATCGCCCAGCTCTTGGCGCGGGCAAGTTTGCGAACCTGTGCAATGACGCCGCTCGCATAGGCAAGCTCGTCGGACGCCTTGCGCAAACGATCTAGAGCGGCGTCATGGTCTTTACCGCCTTCAAGCAACGCGATCGCATCTTCAATCCGTATGGAGATCGCTGCCAGCGGTTGGGAAAGTTCATGCGACAGTGTCATCGCCATCGCATCGGTCAGGGGCGCCTCTGCGGCGCGGCGCAGGATAGCCGCGTCTTGCGTCGCCGTCGGGGCTTTGGCGGCGGTGCGTTTTTTGTTGCGGGACGCTGACGGTCCGCCTTGCGTCGCGGTCTCTTTTCGTGACGCCGTAGCCGCCTTCGATCGGGTTAATACCTCAGCCGTCATCGCGCGCGCCCCGCGGCGGCGGCGGTCTTGGCCTGCGCTACAATTGCTGATGCTTTTTCAGAGAGCGGGCCCGCCGCCAAATGTGCGCGCAAGCCGTCGCGAAGGGCGCTCAGCGTTTCAAGCGATGATGGTAAAAAAAGTCCCGGCAGCGGCGACGCCGCCAGATGGTCCAGATGGTCCGCATACGCATCGGCGCCGCCCGGCGAAAGCGCGATCAGACTCAATAACCGGCGCAAGGCGGCGCGATAATTGTCTAATGACAAGACACGCCCATGCGACCGCTGCAACCGCCATAAGACAACATATTCAAGCGGGCCAATTTCGACTGACGGCGTCAAAACACTGTCGCCGGCTGTTGCGCGCCCGCCGCCGTCGACGTCCCACAATGGCGCCGGCCATGGCGGGAAGCGCCATGTCTTGACGGCGTAGTGCACCGTATCGCTGACCCGGCTGCGCGCATTCAGATCACCGAAGGCGTCAACCGCGCACAGAATTTTGACAAGCGCCTGATAGCGCTCTTCCCCAAGGTCGCCGGCAATCCGGTAGAGCAAATCCACTTTGCGCTCGCCGTCGCCCGCCTTGCCGAGCGCATCGACAAGGCTCTGCGCCGCGGCGCGCCAGTCGGGATTGTCTTTAAAGGGACGCGCCGCGCGGCGGCGACTTTCAAGGTCCGGGCGCGTTTGGGCGACGCTGCGCAAGGGCGACGCATTCAACCCCTCAAAGTCTTCAGTGTGCGCCACGAACGGCTCCTCATCCCAGGCACGGCGTGCGCCAGAAGCGAGCAAACACTTTCGTCGGCCCGTCTAGCGCAGAATGTGATCCAGCACTTCGCTCGAAAGCGCTTCGATCGACTGATAGGAAACCTGCGCCGGCGACGCCGTGACGCCCGGTCCCGATATGTCGAGCGCCGCGTTATCGAGCGAGGCGATATCGAAGATGTCGGCTGGTCTGTCGACGCCGCCAACTGAAACGCCAGCCCCGCCTACAGGGCCTGTTGTCGGCCGCGCGTTCGCAATGTCTGCATTCAGTAAGCTGACAGACGGCGGCGTGTTGTTGATGCCATTAACAGACATGAAGCCCTCGCTTCGGTTCGTGATATTGAAGCTTTAGCAATCCAGATTGGCAATATCCATGGATTGCTGATCCCTAGGGGATCGGCGAAATAAACCAAATTTAATGAACGAGCCCCCTGAGGGTGCGCTGTTCGATACGCCGGCGCGGACTTCTGTCATTCTGAAGACGATTGCAGAGGGTGAGACAAGATGGCGCCGCTGCGCGGAACAAACGATCAGACGCTTAATCAGGGCCCGGGAGAACGAGAATGACCATCAACAATGCTTTATTGGCGAACGCCGCTGTCAATGCGCTTGCAACGAGTGCTGTTGCGCGACTTGAGACAACCTTGACCGCATTCGCATTGATGCGGGTGACGGCTGCGCTTGTGCAGCAATCGGCGGTGCCGGCCGCTGGCGGTCCCGCCGCAGCGCAAGGCTTTGCGCTTGGCGGGTGCTGTCCTTGTGTTTGCTATCCGGGCCTGCCGACGCCGGTCGAGCCGGCGCCGGGTGCGGACCCGTGGACCGCAACCATGCCGCAGGACGGGCGCGCCAGCGTTGATCTCGGCGACGGCTATACGCTCGAAATCAATGAGCGCCGCTCACAGATGATTATTCGAGACGGCGACGGTAATGAGACCGATATCTGGGGCGATCCGCATGTGGATGTGAACGGTCAGCGCATTGGCGACTTTTACGACACCACAACGTTCGAGTTGGAAAACGGCACGAAGATCACCATCAACACCGAACCGTGGCGCGGCAATCCGAATGCTTACGTCGCCAGTCAGGTGATCGTTACAAAGGGCGATCAGGCGCTTGTGATCGACGGCATCAGTCAGAACGACCTTGGCGATCTCGCGATCACGCTGGGCCAGAACGGGCGCGCGCTCGACTTCGCCCATGACGACGGTCTTAATCTATTCGAACAAGATCTCGGCAATGGCGACTACGGCTGGGTCAGCGAGTTCACCGGCGAACGAGCGACACGGGCTGACTTTGATCTGACCCGTCACGCCAATCGCGCCGAGCGCGAAGCCCTTGAATTCAGTCGCGATTTCACTCAGGCGGCCGGCGCATGGCTGTTGTTCGGCGATATTGGCGCGTTGTTGTCGTTTGCTTCTTCTGAAACCGGCGAACGCGCGATCCGCGATGTGGCGCAGAGCGGGACCAGCCCCTTCATCGAAGCCGCGCTCCGTAACGCGGGCTTTGACAGCTAGTACTGTTCATCGGAGCGCGTAGACACGGAACGAAAAAACAAAAAGACGCCGAGAAATAGACACAAGTCCCCGAACGCGCACCGTGAGGGCTCGCATCAAGGCAAAGCCGCCCGCTGTAACAGCGCGGCGGCTTTCGACATTTGTGCGATGCGCCGGCGGAAAACTGGCGTGGCGCGCGCACCGCTCGTGAACCCCTAGGGGTTCGCCGGCCCTCACCAACACAGCCGGCCTTCTCTAAACTCTTCTCTGAACGGAAAAAGCGGAAAGAGCCAATGGGACCGGGGTCTTCAACGGAAACTGTCGGCAATTCAACGTTTAACGGGTCAACGTTTAACGGGTCGGCGCCCGACGGATCGGTTGGCGCATCCACCGGCGCGCTCGCGCAGGAGATCGTGTCCGACGCCCGCGGCTTTTTCGGCGGGCTCGATACCCGCGAGATTGCCGACCGCGTCGCCACGCTGGCGCAAACCGATCCGAATGGGGCCGCAAACCTTCTCGAAGCCATCCGGGATGAGCTGAGCGTCAGTCAGCAACAACGCCTCGTCGCCGATGTCGCGAACGCTGTCGCGGAGCGTCAACGCGCCGGCGGCGCACCGCCTACCGGCCTGACGCGCGAACAGGTCGAACTTATTGTCGACCTCGGTCAGATTGCGCTCGACATTGTCGGCCTCGCCGATCCAACGCCAATCAGCGACGGCCTCAACGGGCTGATCTCGCTGTTCCGCGGCGACTTTGTCGGCGCCGGCATTTCCGCCGTCAGCATGGTTCCTTATATCGGCGATGCGGCAAAACTCGGCAAACTTGGCAAATGGGCCGAGACCATCGTCAACGCCGCAGAACTCCTTGGTCGGCATGGCGCGAACAGCGCCGTCGGGCGCCAGCTCCTGCCTGCGCTGGAAAAAATCAACGACGCCCTGAACGCGCTGCCGACAACGCTTCTCGACTCCCTACCCGCATCGGCGCGCACCAGGATCGACGAAATGAAAGGCGCGCTCGACAATGCGCTGGGCGCCGCAAGCCGCGTCTCGTTCCGCAACGCCGACGGCGCCGTCAATCTCGACACCGCCGCGACGCGCTATGCGGAAGCCGTTCAGTCAAACCGGCCCTGGTCATGGGACAACGCCTTTAGCGGCGAGCGCTTCACGCGCGCTGAACGACGCGCCATCCGCGAGGCGGCCTATGATAACGGCCTCATCACCCGCGTCACCCACAAGCCTGGAACGCGTTATGCGGACTTTGCAAGCGCCGGCCTTATCGAGCGGGTTGACGTCCTGCCTGAAAATCTCTGGCGCGCCTCTGACGCGGAACAATTCGCGTGGCTCGATGCGCGCCTTCCCGGCGGCGTGCGGCCTGAGGGCATGACGTGGCACCACTCGGAAATCAATGGTAGAATGGAACTCGTACCGTTTGGCGAACACAACATCATCAATCATATTGGTGGGCGGTCGCCAGGCCATTGGGCGCACGGGCCGCGCTGACGCTGCACTGGAAAAAGCGTGGAAAAGCAACAAACCCCGGACAAAGACAAGAGTGGGTAATGATGGATTTTGACCCTTCCAGCGTGGCGCCGCCGCCGAGCCTCGAACGCATCGCAGCGTTTGAGACCTATTACGACGTCAAATTGCCGGTGACGTTTATCGATTTCATTGGCCGCTGGAACGGCGCAAAGGTTACGAACGGCGAAATCAGGACGCCGGGCGCCGCGCAGTCAATTGAACGGTTTCTGCCGTTGCTGGAGGATATTTCCGACAATAGCGATCATGCGTGGGCGGACATCACCGTCGTAATCGCACAAATCGAAGATCGCATTTCGACCGACGACGACGCCGCGGGCCTCGATCTCATTCCGATCGCCGCCCTTTCCGCCGGCGATTTTCTTTGTCTCGACTACACGGCGGGCCATGAAGAAAAACCGCGGATCGTACGTTGGGACCATGAAGCCTCTGACGACGGCGCGCCGGTGACGACGCCGGTCGCGGAAACGTTCGAAGCCTTGTTATCGCTCTGATCACGCCCGGCGCACGCGATCGCTAAATCACATGAATATAATTTACATCACCGGCGCTGATAGGCGCGCACTGATGCGTCGCTGACGCCGTCTTGGCCAGCGCGCTCCAGGGCGCCGGCGAATGCGTCTGCGTTTTGCAGATTCTCAGCGCCGTCATCGGCGCCATTGCGGCGCAACAGGCCAACCGCCGACGGGCGATTAAATTTTGACCGGTCGATCGCCGGCATCACGCCCGCATGCGTCGCGCCCGCGGACATTCCGCCGCTATCTGACGAAACGATTGGCGCATCGTTTGAGGCTTCCGCCTCAGGAAAACGCGCCAACACAGAGATCCCGCCGGGCGTTACGCCGAGCATAAATATCTCTTCGCGGTAGCGCACAACAGTGACGCGCTCGCGCTGACCCACGGGGACGGCATGTACAAAGGACGGCGGCGCATCCCCCTCGCCGCGCAAGCGCATCATCGGCGCTTTCTTGATCAGCGTGAGCGTCACCCACGCCAGCGCGAGAACAACAAGCGTCGCGCCCGCTGTCCCGATAAGCGCGCCAATTACTTCGCCATTCATGAGGGATCGCCTTTCTTTTCCGGTAGTTTTTCATCCTTCGCCGCCGCCGCATTCGGTGCGGTGGGGTGCGCGGCTTGTTCGCGGACCCGGCGCGCCCAGACGATGACGATCGCAACCGCATCGAAAAGATCGGACGGGATTTCCTCGCCTTCATCAAGACGGGCGTAGAGCGTGCGCGTCAGCGGCACATCGCGCAATACGGGCACGCCGTTTTTGTCCGCTGCAGCGCGCATGCGTTGCGCCATCTCGCCCTGCCCTTTCGCCGAGATGAAAGGCGGCGCGTTGGTCTCGGCGTCAAAATCGATCGCAACCGCAAAATGCGTCGGATTGACAAGAAGCGCGTTCGCCGCGCCCGCCGCTTTCGGACCGCCGCCGGCGGACCATTCCTGGTGCAGTTGTTTGCGTTGCCCTTTGACGTCCGGGTCGCCCTCCATCTCTTTCATTTCCTGTTTGATGTCGCGGCGGCTCATCATCATTTTCTTGATAAAAGAATGGCGCTGATAGGCGGCGTCGACAGCCGACACCAACGCGAAGACGATCACCGTCCAGACCATCAAGACAAACGTCATACGGATAAGCACGGCGGCGAACGCGCCGGCGTCCGCCATCGGCAGGGTGCGCAGATCAAGAAACATGGACCACGTCAAAAGCCAGCCGACACCGAGAAGAAGGCTTGTCTTGATCACTGATTTTAAAACCTCAACGAGGTTATCGACAGAAATCATCCGCTTCAGGCCGTCCGCAAGATTAAGATGCGACAGCCTCGGCTTCACTTTTTCAAGCGTCAGCACCGGCCCGACCTGCAAAAACTCCGCGAGCAGTGAGACAACGATGACAGGCGAGATCACAAGCAACAAAATCGCGATCACCGAGCCCGTCGCGCCGTAGGCCAGATTGATCATGGCGTCGCGGCTGGGCGCGGCGACGACCGAGAACACATCGTTCGACAAGCCCGCGAGCCGGCCGCCAATAAATCCGATGGCGATAAAACCCATGATGATCCAGACGACAAGGCCGATTGTCGCCGTGACGTCTTTGGACTTCGACACCTCGCCGCGTTTGCGGGCGTCTTTGAGGCGCTTGGGCGTCGGTTTTTCGGTACGATCGCCGCTATCGTTCTTATTGCTCATAATACGGAGCGTTCCTCAAACGCCCTTTCGCGCCCTTGCACGCCATTGCGTACACGCGGACGCGCATGCGCGCGGTCGGCCGCGGTGCCCGGCGAACGAGCGCTCACTAGCCGCTCTCAACCTTGTTGCACACGTCTCCCGCTGCGCCGCAATCGGCGTTGCGTAAAATCGTTCCCGCATCACGCAAGACCGCGCCGTTGGCTTTGACGAATGTCAAAAGGCCGCGCCGCGATATCGCGGTCGATATCTAAGAGCGCAAAACATGACGACCGCAACCGCTCATCGTCAGCGTCATTTTCGCACACACAGTGCGGAGCGCGAAAAAAGCCCGAAAATTGGGAACGATCGTTTACGTCCTTATACAAAGTTTAATTTTGTGATCTTGTTACAGGCCAAATTGAGCGACTGACCGCATGTTATGAACTAACGTATCAGCGCCGTTTCTATTTTTGGGCGTTATTCAAAAACTATTCAGTTTACTTACGTTTTTTCTTCGTGAAACTGACATCGTTCCGTCATTCGTCAAAGTTAACAGAATATTAACGACGCGGTTTCGCGTTCCGCTTCTATAGTTTTGTTCGAGACCGATAAGGCGCACAGAGATCACATGACCGTCGCCAGCTTTTTTTCAACGCAACACGAACAGTCGCTTAAGAGCGGCGCGGCGAAATATAACGATCTCTTCGTAGTGGCCGGGCTGGCCGCCATCATTACACTGATGATATTGCCTTTACCGCTTTTCCTGATTGATGTTCTGGTGGCGGTGAACATCACATTCGCCTGTATGTTGTTACTATCAGCCGTATACATCTCTTCGGTTGTGGAATTTTCTGTCTTTCCGAGCCTTCTCCTGATTAGCACTCTGTTCAGGCTGGCCCTTTCGGTGGCGACAACGCGGCTCATTCTCTTGCAGGCGGACGCCGGCGCCATCATCGACACTTTTGGTCTGCTGGTCGCCGGCGGCAACATCGTTGTCGGCCTTGTTGTGTTCCTGATTATCACGGTGGTTCAGTTTATCGTGATCGCAAAAGGGGCCGAGCGCGTTGCGGAAGTGGCGGCGCGCTTTTCGCTCGACGGCATGCCCGGCAAGCAACTCTCCATCGATTCCGATTTGCGGTCGGGGATTATCAGCAAGGCCGAAGCGCGTGAAAAGCGCCGCCTTCTTGAGCTTGAAAGCAAGCTGCACGGTAATCTCGACGGCGCGATGAAGTTCGTCAAAGGCGATGCGATCGCATCAATCATCATCATCATCATCAATTTGCTGGGCGGGCTTGCCGTCGGCGTTCTTCAGCGCGGAATGGAAGTCGGCTCAGCGATGTCGACCTACTCGATCCTGACCATCGGCGACGGGCTCGTGGCGCAGTTGCCCGCTCTTTTGAGTGCGATGGCGGCGGGTCTGATCGTTACGAGAACCACCGGGGAGAAAAAAGAAACCCACCTTGGCGATGCGATCAGCGATCAGTTCGCCTCGCGCCCGCGGGTTTTTCTGGTCACCGCAGGCGGCTGTTTCCTGATGGCGCTGGTGCCGGGATTTCCAAGCGCGGTATTTGTTCTTCTCGGCGGCGCGGCGCTTGTTCTCGGCTTCATGTTGACGCCGGGTCTGCGGGCGATCGCCGGAAAAGCCGCGGCGCCATTGGCGGGCCCGCTCGCGATCGCGACGCGCGGCGAGGCGGCCAAAGGCGCGGCGCTCGCCGAACCACGAATCGAAACCTCACCGACCAATGCGCTTGTTCCGATTGTGCCGTTGATGCTGGAAGTCGATCGCCGCCTTCTTTCCGATGAAAGCCTCGCTGTATTGCGCGCGCGGACGGGCGAGATCTTGCGCGAAGCGCAGTTTGACCTCGGCGTCGCGCTGCCGTCGGTTGCGATCCATGCGGTTGACTTCAAGCCGGGTCGCAACGGTGAGACATCGAGCTGGCGGGTTCTTTTTTACGAGGCGCCCGAAGCAAGCGGCGGCGTGAGCGCGCGGCAAGGCGCCATTGACGAAATCACCGCCGGATTTTCACGCGCGCTCTATAAACATGCCGGGCTCTTTGTCGGCATCCAGGAAACCAATGCGCTATTGACCGCAGCGGGCGCAAACTATCCCGATGTCGTCCAGGAAATTGCGCGCGCGTTGCCGGTGCCGCAAATCGCCGCCGTCTTCCGGCAGTTGGTCGACGAACAAGTGCCGATCCGCGATATTCGCGCCCTTCTCGAAGCGCTTGCGGCCGCCGCGCCGAAGGCGCCCTCTTTAAACGATCAGGCCGAAGCCGCCCGGATCGCGCTCGCCCGCCACATTACGTACAAATACGCGCCGGAAGGCGTGTTGTCGGTTTACCGCTTAGCGCCGGCTTTCGAAGAAGCGTTGCGCGCGAGCCTGCAGGTTCGCGACGGCGCGCCGGAATTTGCGCTGCCGCCGGAAGAAATCGGCCTTATCGCAGACGCCGTCCGCGCTGCGCTTGCTCTCGACGATAGCGCCAATAACGCGGGACGCAGGCGTGTTCTCCTGACCTTTATCGATTTGCGCAGGCCCCTCTGGCGTCTGCTCAATCCCATGATCGACGACATCGACGTCCTGTCGTTCAACGAAATCACCCCCGGCGTGACCATCCGCGAGATCGCCGAAGTCGCCGTCCCGCCTTCATTGAACAAGGCGCCAGAGGCGAGCCTTTCCGGTGATCAGCACGCCCATCAAATGCTCGCCGCGGAATAACCAAAAAAGAAAAATAATCATGCTAAGCTTACGCAACCGCCTTCAAAACGTCACCCCGCCGCAATGCTGCGTCCTGAACGCGGCTTTGAACACCGCTCCGATTGCGATCGTCGCCGCTGTGGTCATCATCGCCGCCGCGACCTTATCGCCGCCCCCCGCGCACGCAGCGCCGCCGCCGCTCGCCGAACAAAAAGTCATGCTCGTCGCGCGCGAGCAACCAGCTGACAATTTTCTGAAGGATTTCTTCGGTCAGGCGGGCCTGCCTGTCATGGTCAGCGACAATGTCCGCGGCACGGTCAACGGGTCGTTCGAAGGGCCGGCGCAAGAGGTTCTCGAAAAGATTTCGACGGCGTTTAACCTGGTGAGCTTTTATGACGGGTCCGTTGTTTACGTTTACAGCGCCAATGAAATTGGCACGCGCACCTTCATGGCGAGCGCAAGCGTGGCGCGCGCGGTGCGTGGGAATTTGCGCCAGCTGAAACTGCTTGACGACGTTAACAAGATAAAAATCGCCAGTGACGGCATGATCGTGGCGACCGGCGCGCCGACATTCCTCGATCAGGTCTCCGGCGTCGTCGCCATGAAGGCGTCCCGCGAAATCGAACGCAAAGGACCGCTCGCGTTTCGCGTTTTCCCGCTGAAATACGCCTGGGCGCAGGACACAACGACGCGCTTTGCCGACCGGGAAATCGTTGTGCCGGGCGTCGCAGCGATTGTGCGCTCGCTGGTCGCTTCGGCCCCGGATGCGCCGCTCGCTGTACAAACCTCACAAAGCCTGCCGGCGACGGTGCGCGGATTGCGGCCCTATCGCCGCTATGAGATCGGCGATGATCAACTCGGACGAGACAAAGGTGAACGGCGCCGTCCGATCTTTGACGCATCGAATACGGACGGACCGTTTAACGGCCTCGTCTACGCATCACCCCAGGACGCGGGTCGCGCCGGCAAGGCGAATGCGGCAGGGCGCGCGAAGAACGACGTCGTCTACGCCCCGGCGACGGTCGGCGGCGCCCGGATTGAAGCCGATCCGCGGATGAATGCGGTGATTGTCCGCGATACGGCCGAGCGTATGCCGATCTACGCCGATCTCATTCGGTCGCTGGACGTCGCCCCACAGCTGATTGAGATACAAGCGACAATTATTGATGTTGATACGGATCGCCTTCGCGAAATCGGCATACAATATCGGTTCACCGACACCGACGACAGGGCCGACGTCACCTTTGGCGGGCGTGTCACCGAGGGGCTTACGTTGAGCCCGGAGGACTTTGTGAACCCGTTTTCGCGCGGGCTTCTCGCGTCGGGCGTCGTCGGCGATGAGAATGTCTTTTCCGCCCGGATCGCGGCTCTTGAAACTGAAGGGATCGCCCGGGTCGTATCGCGGCCTCAAGTGATGACGCTCGCCAATGTCGAGGCTGTTTTTGACAACACGCGGACTTTCTTCGTCCGTGTCGCCGGCGCTGTTGACGTCGATCTCTTTAATATCTCGGTCGGCACGACGCTCAGCGTCACACCGCACATCCTTGAGGAAACGGGCGCGCCGCACATTAAACTGTTGGTCAATGTCGAGGACGGTCAACTGACCGGCGGCGAGGTTGACGATATCCCGATCATTGAGCGCTCCAGCGTTAATACGCAGGCGCTTGTCGGCGCAGAAGAAAGTCTTCTGATTGGCGGGCTCACGGTTGAAAGTTCCGAAGCCTTTGAAGACAAAGTGCCGTTTCTCGGCGACATTCCTCTGCTTGGGCGTCTCTTCAAAAGCCGGTCGTCGCGGCGCGGCCGTATTGAACGCTTGTTTTTGATTACGCCGCGGCTCACGACCGCAGGCGACGGACAGCGGATTGCCGATGAACTGGCGGCGACGTCCGGACCGCGCTTTACGCTCGGCGCCGATCGGGGCGTTTTTGACGATCAGAAGTTGTCGGTCATTTCACAAACGCTCGGCCGTCGGCGCGAAGCCCGCAAGCCGCTATCGCCGAGCGATGTCTTGTCGCCGGGCGAAGCGGCGCTTCTTGCGGCGATTGAAACCAAGGACCCCATTGTCCTCAGTCAGCGCGCGATCGATTGCATGGTCAGGAAGCCGCAATCGAACCGCTGCGCAAGAGTGCGCTAAGATGACCCTCGCAAAGTCGTTTCCTGATCACGATGACATCGACACGATCGACGCAAACCGGGCGCATTCGGATGCTGTGCATAGAGATCGCGCGCACGGAGATCGTGCGCATAGCGATTGTTCACACGGAGCCGAGGCCCCTTTGGACGAAGGCCATCGTCAAAAAGCGCCGGAGAGCATTTCGCTGACTGACAGCGACGAGGTTGCGCCCGTTGTGTTTCGCGTTCTCAAAGGCCGGTTCGCCGGCGCCGAGACCAGCCTTCCCATTGGCGAGCCGGTGTTCGTCGGGCGCGCATTGCGAAACACGATTGTCTTGCGCGATCCTTCGCTTGGCGACAGCCGCCTTCGGATCGTTCTTGAAACGCGCGCAGTCGCGCGGCTCTTTGTGGAAGCCGGCGCGGTCCGTTTTCTGGGCCAGCGCCTCGAAGCCCCAGCCGAAGCGATTACGCCGGCGTTTACGCCCTTCATGATCGGCGATGTCACGGTGGCTATCGGCGAGCGCGACGCGGCGCAATGGGCGCAATGCGAGGAAGTGCTCTGCGTCGATGATCAGACGCCAGCGGACGATGATGCGACCAATGACGCCGCCGCGCCGGACCCCGGCGACGACGCGCTGTCGCCGGATGCTGATCCCTGGCGCGGGATCGGCGGATGGCTCCGCGTGGCGCGCAGTTTCTCACCATTTCAAAACGACGCCGTCGGCGTTCCGATTGTGGCCCTGATAGCGATCACGGTCATCAGCGCCATCTCGCTTGCCTTTTCAAGGACGGCGGTTTTCGCTGGCGGCGACCAGCAGGAGGCTTTTCTCTTGACCACTGCGCATGAGATTTTAAATGCGCCCGAATACGCCCATCTGACAGCTTCTGTTGAAAATAATACACTCAGTATACGGGGCTTCTTGTCGGCGGACAGCACCCTCGCGTCGCTGTCAGAGGCCTTTGACGACGCCGGGCTCGCCGCAACGCTTGATATCGCCACCGGCGACCGCATGGCCCGCGCGGTTGAAGATATCTTCCACGCAGGCGGCGCCGGCGGCGACGCGACCTACGGCGTCGGCGGTATTGTGACCATCGATGGCGCGACGGGCGACCCGTCAGGGATTGCAACGCTCAAGAACACAGCAATGCGGGACGTGCCCGGATTAACGCGCCTTAACGTCAATGCGATTACGCCGGCCCCGCCGATGGAAGCAACGGCGCTGCAGGCGTTCAATCGGCGCATCGCCATGCTCTCTGAAGGCGCGGGCGGTTATGTCGTCCTCGATGACGGCAGCCGCTATTTCGTCGGTTCAACCCTGCCTTCCGGAGAAAAACTCGTTTCCGTAACCAAGAACGCCATTCTGATCGAGCGCGACGGCGCACAGCTGAAGTTTGTTTTCTAACGCCCATTCCGACAACCCGTTTCGACGACAACAAAGGAGAAAACCATGGACAACAATCCCGTATCGCCGCTCAGCCAATTAGCGGCGGCCCCTAACCAGGGAACGGCGCGCCGCGGTGACAATGAAGACCAGCGCGCCAGCTGGTTTGAGGCGCTCGCCCGCGCCTGGGGAGACACGCTCGACAGCCAGGCGACGCGCATCGCTGACCTCGCCAACCAAATCGGTCCGAACGGGAATGATAATCCCTCGGTGATCACGCAGCTCACCGCCGAGTCGCTCCGCTTCAGTTATCTGTCGCAATCGCAGTCGACCTCCGTCACCAGCATCGGCGAGGCGCTGCGCACAACCGCCCGCAAGCAGTAACGCGCCGGGAGCGATTTGATGAACATCCCCGAAGCAGCAGCCCCGGCGCTTGGCGCGGCCGCCGCACAACAGGCGCAGCCGACACACGCCCAGCCCTCAGAAGGCGCAGTCTCAACGGCGCCGGGCGGCGCGGCCGCGCCCGACTTCGCCGCAGCGTTATCGCGCGCAGAGATGGCGGCGGCCCCGCCAGGCGTCGATCCCGCCGATGCGGTGACGCCCGCCATGCGGTCGGTTTTCTCGTCCTTGCAGCGCCTCGACAATGAAGCCTCCGGCCTTGTTGACGACGCCAAAGCCGCCGCGGCGGCCGGTCCGGATCTGACGCCCGGCGAGATGACCATGCTCACGCTACGCGCCCATGAATTCATGTTTCACGCGCAGCTTACCTCCAACGTCGCCAACCGGACGTCGGACGGCCTCCAGCAATTGTTCAGGCAGCAAGCCTGATTGATGGGGTCTGATTGATATGGATCTCATAGATAAGGGATAACCCGATGTCTTCTTTATACGGCTCAAACAGCGTTTGGCGGCCGGGGGCGCTGCGCTTGTCAGCGCTGCTCCTCGGCCTTGCGCTCCTCGCCGGATGTCAGAAATCCGACCTCTATTCGGCGCTGAGCGAACAACAGGCCAATGAAATGATCGTTGTGCTTGAGGGGGCCGGCATCGCCGCTTCGAAAACGCCGACGCGCGACGGCGGATGGACAGTGCGGATCGCACCGGATCGCTTTTCAGGGGCCGTCCAGGTTTTGCGCGCCAATGGCTATCCGAAGGACGAGTTCGCCTCCATCGGCGATATCTTCAAGAAGAAAGGCATTGTCTCAACACCGCTAGAGGAACGCGCACGCTACGTCTACGGATTGTCTCAGGAACTGTCTTCGACCCTGAGCGTCATTGACGGCGTTGTCACCGCACGCATTCACCTTGCCCTGCCGGAGGAAGACCCGCTCGCGCAAACAACAACACCGGCGTCGGCGTCTGTCTTCATCAAACACAAGCCCGGCGTCGACTTAACGCCGCATGTGGCCGCGATCAAAACCCTCGTCGTGAATAGCGTAGAGGGCGTGGTTTACGACAACGTGTCGGTTGCGCTTTTTGCGGCGCAGCCGATGCCGTCCGCCAGCCGTCCGGGCCCGAAAGCCGCCCACGCCTCCTTCCCGCCGGTAAGCGCCTATTCCATCGCCGCAATCGGCGGTCTCGCGCTTGCGGGGTTTGCGTTTGGCTTTGCGCGGCGCCGACAGCCGGCGTCAACGGGCGCCGCCGGCAATACGCTTCGGACAAAACCCGCACGCACGCTTTCACCGGCGCCAAGCGAAGAAACCGACAACTCAGATGACGGCGCTGCAAGAAACTGAACGCGAGACCGGCGCCGACCATCGCGCACGCCTCTATCGCAAGGCGGCGGCCGCGATGGCGGGCGCTGGGCGACAACCGCCGGCGAACAGCCCGCTCGCCGAGCAGCTTGGCGGCGAGCCGATGGTCAGCCCGGCACTGAGCGTTGAGGCCGTCGCGGCGCTGCCCGACTGGCTTGAACGCCTCTGTGATTGCGAACAGCGCGATGAAACATGGCGAGAGGTCGGAACGGTTGTTGTCATTTGCGCCCTTCAGCGCACCCTTTCGGGCGCCGCGTGGCGGCGGATCGGCGACGTCATTGGCGAGACGGCGATCGATACGGCCGAACGCCTGTTGAATGCCCTGCCACGCGACGAACAAATCCGCGTGCTTGATATCGTCGACCGCCTCGCATTAACGCCCGGCGATGATGCATCGCTCGCTGATGCGCCCATCGACGCCGGATGGCTCCGCGCGCTGGGCGCCGCTTTGACGAAAGCCGGCCTGCCGCCGGCGGCGCAGCGCATTCTTCTGGCGGCGTCGCCAAGAGACGGCGCGCAAGAAGACACGATTGCGCTAGATCGGATCTCTGACGAGGACATTTCCTGGCTTGTCCCCGTCGTCATGCCGATCGCAGACGCTCTTAGCGCAGCGACCGATGAAATTTCCCTTCACGAACAACCAGAAGCGCTCGCGTCATGACTTATTTCTTCTTGCGCCGTTCCGACGATCCCGATGGCGCGCATGCGTTGATGAAGAACGGCGCCTACATCCCTGCGGGCGACGTAGCGGCGCTGCGCCGGAGCGTCGATCTTCTCAAAGCTGTCGACAAGGCCCGCCTCGAAAGCCGGAGCGAGGCCCGGCGCATTGAGGAAGCGGCCTACGCGGACGGCTACGCCGAGGGCGAGCGCGCGGCTGCGGCGGCGATGGTTGAAGCCGTTGCGCGCGTTGAGGCGGATTACGCCGTCCACTGCGCATCTGCGCGCGACGGCGCCGCGCGGCTTGCGGTTGAAATTGTCCGGAAACTTCTCGGCGACATGGCGTCAGACGAAAAGATTGCTGCGCTGGCGGCGAAAGCCGCCCAGGAAGTCGGCGCAGAAGACGCCGTAACGGTCCGCGTTGCGCCCGCAAACGTCAAGGTGACGACGCGCCGCCTCTCGGCGCTGCCGGTCGCTGTCACGGTTGAAGCGGACGCCTCGCTAAGCAAGGAAGACTGTGTCCTCGAGACCCCGCGCACCATTGTTGACGCCAGTCTTGAGGCGCAGCTGGCCGCTTTAACAAGCGCTTTCGAAAAAAGCGCACCCGATCATGACAGCGGCGCCAAACAATGACGAACGAGGCCTTCCAGTTGCGCGACGACGCATCCTATCTGAAAACGCTGGCGTCCGTCTCGACGCTCAAAAAAACCGGCCGCATACGGAATGCGTTCGGCGTGTCTGTATCCGCAACCGGCGTGGACGCCCGCATTGGCGAGATTTGCGATATTGTCGATCCGCTCAGCGGCGCCGCCATCCCGGCGGAAGTCGTCGGCATCGCCGCCGGCGAGACGCTCTTGTCGCCGCTGGCGCCGCTCGACGGTTTGTCGCCGGACGCCGCCGTAATTCGCCGCGCCGCCGATATTGACGCTCCGTTTGGCGACGCGCTCCTCGGGCGCGTGATCGACGCCAACGGGACGCCGCTTGACGGGCTTGGCCCGCTCACCGACCTACCGGGACGCCCGCTTTATGCGCCGCCGCCGAACCCGATGGCGCGACCGCCGATTGACGAAGCATTCTCAACAGGCGTTCGCGCCGTGGACGGACCATTGACGCTGGGCGTCGGTCAGCGGATCGGCGTCTTTGCAATGGCGGGCGTCGGCAAGACAACGCTTCTTGCGATGCTCGCCAAGAATAGCGCCGCGGACGTCAATGTCATTGCGTTGATTGGCGAGCGCGGGCGGGAAGTGCGCGAGTTTATCGACGACGTTCTCGGTCCTGAAGGACTGGCCCGGTCGGTGATTGTCGTCGCCACCTCGGATCGCCCGGCGCGGGAGCGCTCGCGCGCGGCCTACGCGGCGATGGCCATCGCTGAAGGATTTCGCGACGCCGGGTCGCATGCGCTTTTGTTGATGGATTCCGTCACCCGATACGCAAGAGCCTTGCGCGAGATCGGTCTTTCCATCGGCGAGCCGCCAGTTCGGCGCGGCCTGCCGCCGTCGGTATTCGCTGAATTGCCGCGCCTGTTCGAGCGCGCCGGCAGGACACAAACCGGCGCAATAACCGGCGTCTTTACCGTGCTCGTTGAAGACGAGGACGGCGACGATCCAATCGGCGAGGAGACGCGCTCAATTCTCGACGGTCATATCGTCCTGTCACGCAAACTCGCGCAGGCCGGCCACTACCCGGCAATCGATATCCCCGCCAGCATCAGCCGGCTCTATCCGCGCATTGCCGAACACGGCCATCGAAAAGACGGCGAACGCCTGCGCGCCATGATTGCGAAATACGAGGAAATTTCGTTCCTCCTTCAATTGGGCGATTATCAGGAAGGCGCCGATCCGCTCGCCGACGACGCCGTCCGTAAACGAGACGCCGTTCTGTCATTCCTGAAACAATCCGTCAGCGAACGGTCCACGATCGACGAAACCCGGCGCGCGCTCGATGCATTAATGCAGGCAGGCGCCGTCCTATGAGTACGAAATCAATTCTCCACGACGCAAAGCGCTACGCCTGGCTCTGCGGGCAGCGCAAAAACGTTGCTGAACGCAATTACGCAGCGGCTGTTCGTGAGGCTGACCATCGCGCAGGCGAAGCGCACCAAGCCAGGGCCGCCGCCCACGACGCGAGCGCCCGCCTCAAAGACCGCGTCGACAAATTTATGGCCGCGCCAGCGCAGGCGCTTGTCGACGGCGCCGGCGCCCATGAGACATTCATCGCGCATCTGACGCAGAAAAAACAATCCTGTGACGATGCGCTCATGCAAGCGCAACAAAGGCTTAGCGACGCACAGACTGAAAAAGACACGGCTGCGCGCGGCCTCAAACGCCAAACAGCCATCGCCGATAGAGCCAGCGGACGCCTCCATGAGGCGGCGGCGCAGCTTGAACGCCAGCTTGAGCGGCGTCGCCTCGACGATCAGTCTCCGGCGCAGTTGGCCGCCGGGGTTTTAAGCCTGCGGAGGTTCTGTCCATGACCCCCCTTTCCTCGCCATCGAATACGCCTTCAAGCGCTCAAAAGACGCGCCTGCCGCAAAGACAAAATGACGATCCGCGCAACCTTGATAGCGACAGCGACCCCTCAGGTTTCGCCGCCGCGCTGCGACGCCACGAAGAAGAACAAATCACCACGCCCCCGCAGATTGGCGAGCGCGCCGGCGATCTAAAGCGCGACCAGCAAACAAAAACGCCGCCGCTCGGTTCAGAGCGCGGACTTACCGCCGCGATTGCATTCGACCCGCAACAGATCGTCTCCACGTTCCCCGATGTCGCCGCCGCCCGGCTCGCAGCTTTTGGCGACAACAAGACGCTGACATTCGTCTTTCCGAACGCCAACGCGCCGCTTGTGAGTGTCGAAGCGCAACGTCAGGGCGCCCAAGGGATGCTTCTCACGCTAACAGCCAACCGAAAAGACGCCCATCGTCTGGCGCTGGCGCTGGATCAACTGCGGATGCGTCTCACCGCCTCCGGCGTCACACCGACAGTTGTCGTTTCATACGTTGATCCGCCGACCGGCGACAGCGGCAATCATCAGTCAGGCGAGCGATCATCATGACGACACACGAACCGCTCCGCACGCGCCCTTTACGCAAAGTCCTTCCCTCAATCGATCCCCATTCGATTGATCGCGTAGCGACGCTCGCCAACGTTCTGAATACCGCCGTGATCGATTTCAGCGACGGCGACGCCGTCCGAGTTGAGGCCCGCCCGGACATCGATCGTCTGCGCAGCGCCGGCGCAGCAACAGCGTCGACGACAATGAATGCGTGGCTACGATTTCAGTCCGCCTGCGGCGACTGCGCAATACGGTTTGAGCGAATTGGCGGCCGCCATGTTGCGCCGCTTATCGCGTCTGACGACGGCGCGCGCGCCCTCGCCCACGCGGCGCAGATCGAGCCTTTTATCGTCCTTTTGGAGGACCTTTTCGCCGCAGAACTGTTGCCCGCCGCCCTCGTAGAAACGGATGGCGCGCACGGGCCGGCGTGCGACGCGCCCCATGCGTGCCGGCTGCGCCTCCTAAGCGAGGATGGCGACGCGGTACACGAATTTTGTCTCGCCGTGAGCGAAACCCTCATGGACGCCCTGCGCCTTGAACGCGCGAACAATCCTCAGGTCCGTGCGGCAGAGCGCGCCGCTCAAAACGCCTTTCGCACTGCCGTCGACATCGCTTTCGAAGGGCCGACTTTGACGCCTCGCGAAATTGCGTCCTTCGAGCCGGGCGGCATGTTACTGGCGCCGACGTCGCCGGATGGCGCTTGCGTCGCCGCCCTGACGCCGCATGCGCCCTTTGCATCGCTCAAGGCGGACATCCGTATACGGTTCGCCGGATTAGCGGACCGCCAAACGATCGAGGAAGGATCGCCAATGTCTGAGACCGAAGCAGTGTCGCTCGATATCAAACCCGCCGGGCAGCCGGTCTATCTTGATGGCGGCGCACCCAGTCACCGGCCGGGCGCCTCACCAAACACGGGGTCCGGCGACATCGCAGAAAGCGAGACGACAACGGATTTGTCGCCCAACGCCCTCGACACTGACAATCAGCCCGCAACGCTCACCGTCGAGACTGAGATCGTTGTTTCCGGCGGCGTGCTCTCCCTTGACGAGATCGCAACCCTGAAGGCCGGCGCCATTCTCAATTTGCCGGACACTGGCGCGAGCCTGCCCGTGAGCGTGCGAGCGGGCGCCAGCATTATCGCCGTCGGCGAACTTGTCGCGCTCGGCGACACCATCGCCGTGCTGATCAACGAAACGCCCCTGAACCCGGCCTCCAGACCAGAAAAACCGGAAGACCATTAGGCCGCTACCCGACGCCGAAACGCCCGTTCGCCTCACTAGTAGCGTCAGCAATTCTATCGGCGACAGAGCGACAACGAGACAGAGCGATGGACCTTACAACCTTTACGCCCGCATCGGCCCTGATCACGGTGGTCGCACTCGCTCTCGCGCCGTTTCTCGCCGTCATGGTCACTTCCTTTACAAAAATTGTGGTTGTGCTGAGTTTATTGCGTAATGCGCTTGGACTTCAGCAGTCGCCGCCGAATATTGTCCTCAACGGACTTGCGCTCGTCCTGTCGCTCTATGTGATGTATCCGGTCGGCGTCGCCATGACCGCCGCAATTCCCGATAGTGCGAAGGAACGCGGCATTGGCGACCCGGATTCCATGGCCGTTGTCTTTGACACCGCAAAAGAACCGCTCCGTGAGTTTCTGGTCGAACACAGCCCGGAACGCGAGCGTGCGTTTTTTCTGGATACCGCAAAACGCGCGCTGCCTGACGAGCGCGCCGCAGAACTCACGCCGGAAGACTTTGTGATCGTCATTCCGGCGTTTACGGTCAGCGAGCTCGCGACCGCATTTCAGATCGGCTTCCTTGTCTTCCTCCCCTTTCTGGTGATCGATCTTGTGGTGTCGAACATCCTGCTAGCGCTCGGCATGATGATGTTATCGCCGACGATGATCTCGCTACCTTTCAAGCTTCTTCTTTTTGTACTAGTCGACGGTTGGGTGAAACTGGCCCACGGCCTCGTCTTGTCCTACTGACGGAAGGCGCACGCACCATGGAAAACTCCGAAGCCATCCGATTGACGTCAGAAGCGTTATGGCTCGTTTTGTTGCTGTCGGCGCCGCCGATTGTTGCAGCGTCGATTGTCGGCCTGATTGTCGCGCTGATACAGGCCGCGACACAACTCCAGGAGCAAACCCTTCAGTATACGCTAAAGTTTTTCGCTGTCGTCATCACGCTCTTTGTGACCTCTGCGTTTATCGGCGGCGCGGTCTATCGCTTCGGCGACGAAATTTTCACGCAATTTCCGTTTCTGACCGGGGCCTGAGCAGCGCAGCTCGATGGATCTCGATCTCTCAATCACATATTACCAACAGCTTCTGGGCCTTGGGCTTGTCGCAATTCGCCCGGCGGCTGTTTTCCTTGTGATGCCCGCCTTTTCGCCGCAGACGATCCCGGCAATGGTCCGCAATTCGATTTTTCTGGCGCTCGGCCTCGCCGCCGTCGCAGTGAACCCACAACCGGGACCGCCCGCGGGCTTAGTACCGAATGCGGCGTTCTTCCTGAAGGAAATATTCATTGGACTGTCGATCGGTTTATTCTTCAGCATCTTTCTTTACGCGCTGGAGACCGCCGGTCAGGTGATTGACAATGCGACGGGGCGATCATTCGCCAGCGTCATCGATCCGCTCGGCGGCCATAACTCTTCCCTCACAGGGACATTTTTTGCGCGCTTTGCGAATTTTATTTTCATGTTTTCGGGCGGCTTTATGCTGATGACCGGCGTTCTGATGGAAAGCTATGCGCTTTGGCCGCTCGCTGCGCCTTTTCCCGATCTTGAGGCCGGCGGCGTCACGTTGTTCGAGGGCGAGTATCAGCGGTTGATGACGGTGGCGCTCGCCTTTGCGGCGCCGGCGCTTTGTATCATCTTCGCTGTTGATCTCTCGCTCGGTCTCGTGAACCGCTTTGCCCCGCAATTAAACGTGTTCGCCCTGTCACTCTCGATCAAGGCGTGGCTTTCGACGCTGGCGGTCATTATTGTTCTCGGCGTCGCTGTTGACGGCGTTATCGCTGACATGATTGAGCGTAAGGGTTTGGTCACCGATCTGATGAGACTTCTCGCCCGCTAGCAGCAAGCGTTTTCCAGGCAACAGCTATGAACTTGGTCAAAGACCCATCTGACGGACAGCGAGATCGCGCATGATCTCTTCCGACCCGCCGCCGATGGCGTTCACTTTGACCTCGCGATAGATGCGCTCAACCGGATTGCCGCGTAGATACGCCGCCCCGCCCCAGATTTGCATCGCTTCAGAAGCGCAATATTCGAGCGCTTTTGAGGCGGAGAACTTACCCTTACAGATCTCCGCGACCGGCATCTCGCCTTCATTGGCCTGATGACAAATCTGATTGAGATACGCCTCAACCATATCGACCCGCGCCGACATGTCCGCGATCTTGTGGCGAATAACCTGAGATTTGATCAGCGGCTTGCCGAACGTCACCCGCTCGCGCGCATAGTCCACAGAACTCTCAAGGCAGACTTTCATCATACCGAGCATGCCGGCGATCATCGACAGTCTTTCGTAATTGAAATTGTGCATAATCTGGATGAAGCCGAGATTTTCATCGCCAAGCATGTTTTCAGCCGGCGCGCGAACGTCGTCGAAATAGAGCGTCGCCGTGTCGGAGGCCCACCATCCCATCTTGCGGTCGATCGCCGTGCGGGAAAAACCGGGCGCATCGGCTTCGACAAAAAACAGAGAAATGCCCGCGAGCCCGGGATCGCCGGTGCGCGCCCCGACGACGAAATAGTCCGACTTCATCCCGCCGGTGATGAAAGTCTTCGACCCGTTAATGACAAAATGATTGCCGTCCTTGCGCGCGGTTGTTTTCAGATTGGCGACATCGGAACCGCCGGACGGTTCCGTGACGGCGAGGCTTGATCCTTTTTTCCCGAGCACGATGTCGCGCAGGACGCGCGATTTAATGTCCTCGGAGGCCAGTTTTTCAATCGGCCCGATGGAAATGCTGCGCCCGCCAAAAGCCGCAGGCACGCCGCCGGCGCCGCACTTTGCAAATTCTTCGCTAAACGAGGCGCGCATAAAGCAATCATCAAAGCCGAGCCCGCCATATTCTTCCGCGACGCCGAACCCGAAGGCGCCAAGCGCGCCGACTTCTTCATGCAATGACCACGGCACATCGCCCGCCTCATCCCACGCATCGGCGTAGGGCGCGACTTTCTCTTCAACGAACCGTTTGACCGTCTCGCGAAAGGCGGCGCGTTCGGGGGTTTCGAAAGGATTGTCCATCATGCGGCTCCCACTCAGACTGGTGAAGGGTCGTAGCTCAACGGCTTTGCGCCGACAATCTTGAGGCGCAGCCCGCCCTCAAAGCCCGCCATAAAGCGTCATGCCGTCATAGGCCGGTTCAATACCCGCCGGCAGCGACGCCTTTAGCGTTTGATAATCCATCGGTACATGCAGGTTCGTCAGAATTGCCCGCTCGGGCCGCACCCGATCAATCCACGCAAGCGCCTTGTCGAGATTCGCATGGGTCTTGTGTTCACGGTATTGAAGACAGTCGACAATCCACGTCTTCACGCCCTCAAGATGTTCAAAGCTTTCTTCAGGCAGACCGACAACGTCGCTTGAATAGGCGATATCGCCGAACCGGAACCCAAGGGAATTGACCGAGCCGTGAAATTGAAGAAAGGCAAGCGCCGGCATCGCGCCCGACCGACCGTCGATGGAAAACCGCTCTCCGCATGCCGGCATTGTCCGGTGATCAAGAACCGCCGGGTACGGACTGCCCTGCGGCTGTACGAAGCAATAGTCAAAACGCTTCAAAAGTCCGCCAGCCGTATCGTCGTCGATGTAAACGGGGATGCGTTGGCGCTGGGTCGCCGCAAAGACGCGCAGATCATCGATGCCATGACACTGATCCGCATGTTCATGGGTAAACAGAACCGCATCAAGGCGCGAGCATCGCGCCGCCAAAAGCTGGGCGCGCATATCGGGCGAGGTGTCGACGAGAACCGAAGTGACGGCGTCATGGCGGAAGCCTTCGGACGAATGGCGGCGCTGGACAAGAATTGAACATCGCGTCCGTCGGTTTTTCGGCTCATTGGGATCGCAAGCGCCCCAATCGCCGGCGCCGTCGGGTCCGCCAAAGCGGGGCACGCCGCCCGATGATCCGCATCCCAATATCGTGACCCGCAACTCTTCGCTCGAATTTGTCACGAGGTCCCGCCCGGTCGTTTGGCCTTGGAGAACAGACGAAAGAAATTATCAGTGGTCGCTGCGGCGGCGGCGTCAACGCTGATATTTTTGATCTCCGCCAGCTTCGCTGCGACATGCGGTAAAAAGGCCGGCTCATTCCGTCGCCCGCGCATCGGAACCGGCGCCAAATACGGGCAATCGGTTTCAATAATGATCCTGTCAAGCGGGGTCGCCGCCGCAATCGCTCGCACATCGCCCGCGTTCTTGAAAGTGATAATCCCTGAGAACGAAATATAGCCGCCGAGCGAGAGCGCCGTCTCCGCAAGCTCTGGTCCGCCGGTATAACAGTGGAGCAACGGCGTGAAAGCGCGTTCTCGATGATCGTCGATCAGCATCCGCCGCATGTCTTCGTCGGCGTCGCGGCTATGAATAATCAACGGCAGGCCGGTTTCCTGCGCAGCTTTGATCTGTTGATCAAAGACGCGGGCCTGTGCTTGCCGGTCGGAGTATTCGTAATGAAAATCGAGCCCGCATTCCCCAATCCCGACGACATCATCATGCCGCGCCATTTCAATCAGTTGATCGGCGGTTAATTCCCCCGCGTCTTTCGCATAATGCGGATGAACGCCCACGGACCGCCAGATAAAATCATAGCGGCGCGCGATTTCGGCAATCGCGTCTGTGGACGATAACTGATCGGAAATTGTCAGCATCGCGGCGACGTTAGCTGCGCGCGCTTGATCAATGACCGCCGCGAGGTCGTCTTCATATTTTTCCGAGTGCAGATTTACGTGACTGTCGACCAGCATTGTCAGGCGGCGCTCCGCGCTACGTTCCGCACCCGGCGGGCCATCGCCAGAACAGTTTGTCCGCGATCAAGATTGACAGCGTCGCTGCGCCGGACAAGCTCGCGCACTTCTTCCCAGGATTTCAAAAGCGCATCGGGCGTCGCATCGCTGAGGCTCGCGCGCGTGACGGCGCCGCCCGGCGTCGCGCCCGCGCGCCCGCGCGCCGCGTCGGCGATCGCCTCGACAACCATGGCCGAAAATGTCGGCCAGAGCGCATCGCCCGCCTTCCCCGTCACACTCTGAATAACAGGCGCCAGCGGTCGGGCGCCGCCTGCGGCCCTGAAAAAATCATCGACCAGCGCGATCGCGCCGCCGCCGGCGCCGGACGCCAGCTCCAGAGCGTATCCCGGCCTGCCCTTCGATGCAGCCGCAATCGCCGCGACATCGTCGCGAACGCCCTCTTCAGTGAGGAAACGTTCAATTTTCGCGTCTTCAACGGGGCGCAACTCCAAACGGCGACAGCGCGAACGAATGGTCGCAATCAACCGTCCAGGCGCTGACGTAAGCAGCATCAAGACGGTTCTCGGCGGCGGTTCTTCAAGGACCTTCAACAAAGCGTTCGCGGCGTTGCGGTTGAGCTCATCAGCGCTGTCGATGAGCGCAACCCGCCACCCGCCGAGCCCTGGCGTGCGCTGCATAAATGCCGTCAGCTTGCGAATAGTATCAACCGGAATTTCCGTCTCAAACCGACCCTTTTTTTCATCCCACTGCCGCGCAGCGACAAACAGGTCCGGATGCGACTGGGCGGCGATCAGTTTAACGCTCTGCGACGATGGTGCGACCGCCAGTGTTTCGCTGTCGGTAAATGCGCCGTCCGACAGGATCGCGCGCGCGGCCCGGTAGGCGAATGTCGCCTTGCCAACGCCGTCCGGACCGACAAGGAGCCAGCCATGGGAGAAGGCGCCATCGACAATCTTGTCGCGAACAGAGCGTTCAACAGCCGGATCGCCGATCCACGACAATCGCGCATGCGGCGGCGAGACGGCGTCAGCGCTCATGGCGCGCCCCCGGCGTCCGCAACCTTAAATTGCGCAAATCGTTGCGCAACAGCGGTTGCAATACGCGCCGCGACAGCCTCGCGGGTCCCCGCCGCGTCGATCAGGACGCAGCGATCCGGCGCACGCGCCGCGATATCAAGAAAAGCATCGTGTACGGCCTTTTGAAAAGCGCCACCTTTCGCCTCAAACCGTTGTTCGGTGTTTTCGGCGGCGCCATCGCCCGCTGCGCGTTCGCAAGCGCGCATGAGGCCCTCCGCCGGATCGCCGCTCAGGATGAGCGTCAATGCCGGCATATCATCGCCGACGACAACAGCGTTGATGCGATCAATCGCGTCGCGGCCGACGCCGCCGGCGTAGCCCTGATAGGCCATGGTTGAATCGCTAAACCGGTCGCAGACGACAATCTCACCGCGCGCCAGCGCGGGCCTGATGGTGTGCGTCAGATGTTCAGAGCGCGCGGCGCTCATCAACAATGCTTCCGATAGCGGGGTCCATTTTTCAACGGCGCCGTTGACGACAAGCGCGCGAATATCATCGGCGCCGGGCGCGCCCCCCGGCTCGCGCGTGGCGAGGACGCGGTTGCCGAGCGCCGTGAGGCGTTCGCACAGAAGGCGCGCCTGCGTTGACTTGCCGACGCCGTCAGCGCCCTCAAACGTAATAAAAACGCCGGCGCCGTTTGATGCGGGCGCGGTCACGGGCGCCCCCCGCAGCGGTCGGTTGCTGCTTGGCGTAGGAACTTATCGGGCAACGGACGCCTCTGCATTATCGCCGCGCTCAGGTTTGCCGAACAAGCGTTGCGCGGCGATGGCGATCCGGCCAATGGCGCCGGTTTCGCTGACGCGCCGTCCAGCAAAAAGCGGGTAGTCGCGTTTTTCACCTGTCGCCTGCGTCACCGTCAGATAGCCGATTTGCTGCGCCTCCTGGACGGGCGCCGCAACCGGGCCGCGGTACACGAATGTGGCTTTGATATTATCGAGCGCGCTGCGATGGGCGATCACCGAGACCGTATCGCGCGTGATCAGAGGAACCGCCGGCGCCTTGCCGCCAAAAACCGCGGCGTCAGCGACAATGTCGCCGGCCTCGAACAGCGTTTTTTCCTCAAAATCGTTAAAAGCGATCAACATCATTCGGCGCGCCTCGCGCGTGCGTTCCTTGTCGCTTTCCAGGCCGTTCAAAATGACAATCCGCCGTACGCCATCCTTGACCGCCGCCCCGACGACGCCATAGCCGGATTCATCCGTATGCCCTGTTTTTAATCCATCGGCGCCGTCAAAAGCTTTCAGGAGCGGGTTGCGGTTCGATTGCCTGATCTTCTCCCAGGTGAATTCGCGCTCGGAAAAAAGCGCATAATAGTCGGGATAGTCCTTGATAATCTTCCGGGCGAGAATGCCGAGATCGCGCATGCTCATCTTGTGATCAGGATGCGGCCAGCCGGAGGCGTTGGCGAAGCTTGAATTCGTCATGCCCCATTCACGCGCCTTGCGCGTCATCAGCTCTGCAAAGGCGTCCTCCGATCCCGCGATATTTTCCGCAATCACAATACAAGCATCATTGCCGGACTGGATGATGACGCCGCGCAACAAGTCCGCCAACGGTATTTCAGTGCCTTCCCGCACCCACATTTTGGAGCCCTGCATGCGCCATGCCTTGACGCTGACCGAAAACGGATCGTCGAGGGATAGCTCGCCGCTTTTCAGTTTTTCAAAAACGATGGCGACGGTCATCAGCTTCGACATTGACGCCGGCGCGGTCGGCTGATCGGCGTTTTTCTCAAACAGGACCGCACCGGTCGCATAGTCCATGATCAGCGCGAATTCCGCTTTGGTTTCAACCGGGCTCATGGCCCGCGCCGACGCGGCCAGAACAAACAGCGCAGCAAAAAAGACAGCGGCGCATTTTCCGGCCGTTAACAATGATTTTCCGGGTGAAGCGATTGAGGCGTCCATGGGCTTACTCATTTTGGGCTTACTCTTTTAACACTTACTCGTTCAGGGCTTACGCGTTTAGCGCTTGCGCGGCGGGCGTTCACTCGTTTGGTCTCAACAGAAATCATGCTGAAATTTTGGCGGTCAGCGGCTTCGGCGCATGATCGCTTCAGTAAGGCGCGGACACAAGACCCGCATCGCCATAGCCCGCATCAATCGCCGCCGCGCGCCAGGCCTCGGCGGTGACAAGGTCCGGATAAGGGCCAAAAATCAGCGCGCCGCTCACGCGCCTTGCAGGGCCGAGGTCGGCAAGCGCCAGTCGCGCCGCCTGTTCGGCGTTCGGGTTTTCCACAGAGCCGACCCGCAACCAGATCGCCGCCGCACTGGCGGGCCCCCGGTCGGCCCGGCCGGCGTCCGCCAACGACAGATTTCGCCCGGCGCCCTCGAGCGAGCCGATCAATGTGGCGATCGGATCGCCCGTTGAAGAAGATGGCGCCAATGCTGTTGCCGATGCTGTTGCCGATGCAGTCGACGATGTTGTCGGTGTTGTTGGTGCGGTCGTCGACGAACGCCCCGGCGCTCCTGCCGGGCTGCGCGGCGGGGCGATGTCAAGCGATGAACTGCCGCGCGATCGCTGACGTCTCTTCGTCGTGGTGCTTGTTGCACGCGGCGCACGCGCGGTCCGGGAGGACGGCCCCGCTTCGCCCGGCAGTGACGCGGGGCCCAGATAGCGCACACGAACAGAGGCCAGCCCGGCTTTTTGAAAACCCAATTCGCGCGCCGCGGCTTCGGAAAGATCGATGATCCGGTCGTCGACAAAGGGCCCGCGATCATTGACGCGCAGGACGAGCGAGCGGCCATTTTCCAGATTGTCGACCTGCACAATCGACGGCAAAGGCAGTGTTTTGTGAGCGGCGGTCAGTTGAGCCTTATCAAAGATCTCCCCATTCGCTGTCGGCTTTCCCTGAAACTGGCGCCCGTACCATGACGCGACGCCGGTGCGGTCATAGGTCGGATCTTCGCGCGGCACGTAACGGCGACCGTCAATCTCGTAGGGCGCGCCCACTTTATAATGCGGCGTCGGCGCACCGACGCGGCTCGGCGTGGCGCACGCCGCCATGACAAGACACGCCATCAGCGTCGCCGCGCCGCGTATACAGGATTTATCGATCTTGCACATTAACGGTCACGCTTTGATGCTTGTGCTCTCCATTGCCGCCAGCTCCCGATTGTCTCCCGAGCGCAAAACAGCTTTGCCGGGCGTCTTGTTAACAAGTCATAATTGACCCGTATTCGCCGCGCCGCACAAGCAGGCGCGCGCCCGCCTTTCTTAACACTTGGTCCTGAAGTCTCGGCCCTGCAGTCTTGGCCCTGACGCATGACGTCTCGGTCATCTTGTCACCGGCAGTGGGCTCGGCTAGACGTCTCCATCCCGGAGGGGTGGCAGAGTGGTCGAATGCGGCGGTCTTGAAAACCGTTGGGCTTCACGGTCCCGGGGGTTCGAATCCCTCCCCCTCCGCCACTCTACATATCTCGCGACGATGCGCTTCGCGCATGTCTCCGATGGGGCGCCCGAACCGGACGGCACGCGGTCGCGCTTGCGAACCCTGCGGGTTCGAAGTTGATCCCAACTTTTCCGCCACTATTTCGCTCGCGAATAATCGCTTCGCGATATCCTCCGCGGGGGCGGCCTGACCGGCCGAGCCGCAGTCGCGGCTTTGGGCGAACGTGTTCAAAATTTCTCCCGACTTCTGCGCAATATAGCGCTTCATGCCCCATTACCCCGCTGCTGTGCCGCCGACTATCGACCAGTGTGAACCAGAATCTGCGGTAGCATGTGGCACATAGAGCCGCGTTAACAACGAATTGGCGCTCGGAGCCATCCAATAACTCAGTCGCGTCGTCCCGTTGCGGGGTTGATATTGCCCCGTACGCGTTGGGCGCGAGATATCCGAACGCCGAGTTTACGCAGCGTTGTTGAAATCGCGGACCCATTCGATGATCAGATGGCGGGCGTGTTAGAGATCACGAAGGAAGTTCTCATTGAGGCGCTCATCGAGGAAGCGGCCATTGAATGCATCGCAAAAAGCGTTTTGCATCGGATTGCCTTAATCGAATTCGATCACCGAGGTAATGCCGTTCAAAGCCAGTGTCCTGAATTCAGCCGAGCACTGCGTCGCTGGATAGATCCGCGCTGTTGTCAGAAACAACCATCTGCGGCTTTCCTCTTCTGGCGATGATGCGATCGGGTTCGTGAATGACGCACCGGCCCGAAATCGAGACGTCCGGGATCAGCCCGCGGCATTGTATCGTCCGGCCGCCGGGACCGGTAACGGATCATCGTTCGATCCGCCCGGGCTGTCTGGCACAACCGCTGGTGCGCGTCGGTATCGTCAAACCGGTCCAGATTTGCGAAACGCGCCTTTTCACAATACGATCTGACGAGTAGGAATACGGGATTTTTTGCCGTGAAGATTGCTAAAACGCCACCATTGATCGGTCCGCTTTTTTCTATTGCCATTGCGGGATCGTTTTTTGCGACGGCTTGCTTGGCGCAAAGCGACGACAGCCGCAATACTGCGCCAACCCATGACGACAGCGCCGCTCTCAATCACACAACGGCTATTTCGCCAAATGACAGCGCCAAGGCGACCGCCGACGGAGTCCGCGCAGTTGCCGGTAGCATCGGATATTCCACCGTAACGAGCCAAACAGCTCAAACCGCCCCATCGGCGGCTTCAAGCGGCGAGTTGACCACGATTGCCGCTGAAACAGTCTACCAAGGATTCCCGATCACTTCGCGCCTGATCCAGCAAGCGGGCACGGGTCCATTGGCGGGCGAATCGCCGGAACGGACCATTCGGTCTGTTGGATTTGAGACATTCGCGGGCCACTCATCTTTGTACCAACAGACGCGTGAAGCGCGCGCAGTTTCGATACCGGAATCCACAAAGACCGGCCATTCCCTTCACGTAGCGCCGCTAGACGCACTGCTGGCGGGTTTTGTCTTTTCGCACTATTCCCCCGACAACAGCGTGACGGTCGAGTAATCCGGCTTTGAAAACCATTTATCGGACCGCGTGTCTCGGCGCTCCCCTGACATCGATGGCGCCAAACGCGCTGCGCCGTGCTTTCCAATGTCGAAATTTCTGGGGAAATTCCTGTGTTGTAAAATAACGCCTCGTGCTGGGTTGCTTGTAGGCGTCACCTCCACCAAGGCGATGCGCATTGATCAGAGAGCTTCAAGCCCGGATTTAGCGCCGCTTGCCGCCTGCCCAAAGCGCGCAGATGACCTGTCAACAATTGCTGGAGGGCCGGCCGCGTGCGCCGAAAACCCAATACGCCCTGCCCGCGCCGGCGCATCGCCGTTTATACCGGGAGTCGCGTAATTCCGGGTCCAACGGCGCATCGTTCACGAGCGCTTCGATATCTTTAAGGCCGATATTATTTTCGATATAGTCCGCGTGGCGCAATGATGTCAGCGCACTGAACATTCTCTCATCATATTTACTAATATCGATCGTCACAGCATTCTCCTGATCGAGGATGGTTGGCCCGAGCCGATCCGTAATGATGCCGATGCGCGTTTTGGGGTCGTTGTTTCCGAACGCCAGCAGGTTGCGAAGCCAGATCGCTCCCCGTAGTGCTTTATCTTTATCGGATGCGTAGATCGTCAAATCACCAATCATCGCCTGCGTCTTGTCTAACCACGACAGAAAAACCGAGCGATCCAGATCACCCGCGGCAAGGACGAGCCGATTAATCAACGGCCGTTCGCCATTCTTGCCGCCCGACCGAAAAGAGATGTCGCGCAACGCATTCATAAATACACGCGTTCCCATGCTATGGGCAATCGCATAGATCTTTGTATCGGCACCGACTGTTTCTCGCACCGTCAAAAGAAATTCTGCGAGCGGCGCCGCGCTTAAATCAGCGTCATCAAGGTCGCTCAAATAATCGAGCGCCTCGCCGCCGCCCTGACCGTTTGCAGGCCACGAGAAAAAGTAGACGGGCCCTTCAAATTCAAGATCGTATTTTATCTGCGCCGCGCGGAATGACGCGTTGCGGAATGTAGTGTTGAAGCCATGGACATAGACAATCGCTTTTTTCTTTGCGGGATCGGCCGCAAGCTCTTCGCGCGAAATTTCGATAAACCATTCGCGGGCAAGTGTCTGGTCATCCCAAATCGCAAAAACTTTGCCCCTGTCATTGTTTGTGACGCGCTTCCTTTCGTTCGCGATCATCGGTATCTTTCCGCCGATATTTTCCCGCCTTGACCGCGGCACCGTAATTGTCAGCCTGCCAAACGTTGTGGCGTCGGTTGCAACCGGTTCGAACACTCGTTGTCCACTGAGGTCGCTCAGTCTCCGTTGACGATTGGTGCCGTAGAACAATGCAACACATTCGAATGTCGAGGTGTTAACGCAATCGTCGGCGGCGGCGCCGCCGCCGCCGGACTCCAGCCTACCGCTGTCGCCTGGCGGTTCAGCGCCGGGCGCCGCCAACGGTTCATCGCTTCCATCGCCAGAGTCACCGGGAACGGAAGGACTGCCGGTCACATAGGGCTCAGGGCCAGTGGCGCAGGCCGCAATGACCGCCATCGCCAAAATTGTCAGCATCAATCGCATTGTCGCCTCCTTCAGGACGCTAATACGGCGAGATTTGATCACATTTATAAACGACGCTGTCGCTAAATCGCTCCGCGGCCACATTTGCGCTTCTCATCGCCACCACATAATCAAAATGCGCAGACTGCCACGCCTGTCGCAATAAAATGTCGTTACGGTTGGCCGCCGCACGTCGTTGCGCATTTTCTGCAGCAAAACATTTCGTCAGCGCGTTGCTTCGCGCCTCATCCAACGTAGTAATCTCCGCCGCATTGAGGCCGACAATTTGTTGGCGTAGATCAGTTTTAATTGCGCCTTGAACGTCATCGTTCAGGATCGAGGATAATGCTGCAAAAAAACGAGATCCCTCCCGCCTCTCAACGACAGAAACAACCGCCGTAACGGTCCCTCCGGACGACGTACTGACCGGCATCATTGGCGTCGGTTCGTAACGAACGTTGCTTTGATTATAGACATATCCTGGCTTGACGTCGTCAAAGCTGAGAACGCCTGTGGCAAACGAGTCTGCTGCAAGCGTGTTTCCCGACGGGCTTTTCATTTCGATCGTATAATTCACAGATCGTGTTTTGCTTCTCCTGAAACGCCGGGTCGGACTTTGATTATACTCAGAATAAAGCGGCACAATCTGAAACGCCGTTCCCCGATCGGACATCATAACCTGCGCTTCGAGGTAGACATCCGGCGCACCAATTAACGGCAAACCTTTTTCTTCAAAGTCTGTTTGCCCTCGGCGTAACGAACTGGGCAGGTCGCGTGCTTTGCCGTCCTGTGCAAACTCTCCGTGTACGAAAATCAGGCATTTGAAGGCTGGGTTCTGCTCGCCCGCCTTGGTCATCATTTCAACATTTGCAATCGCCGTTACCGGGTCGGTCTGCGCCGCTTCACCGAGGTACTTTGCAAGCCCCGCAGCCGCATCGACACCCGCGTCGATGACGGCGCCTGCGACAGCGGCCGCAGCCGACCCGTCACTTTCTGTCCTCTCCTCACAGTCGTCTCCAATGCAGCGGACTCTCGTTACGATACAGTCATCGGAAAACAGGGCGCGCGCATCGACGAACGCCCCCTCGTTTTTGGCTGAAGGCGCTCTGCCCGTTGCACATGCCGCCATCCCAAAAACGCCGACAATCAAAAGTCCGATGCGCAAACCGGATACGTTCATTTCATTCCCCCTCGCATGGTTTCGGTTGAGCATTGACGTCCGTCAGACATGGCCGAATGGCCTTCCAGACGACGCCTATGTCGCGCGACAAGTTGTATGTCTGGACTTCCAACTCCAGCTTTTCATCGGCCGCGAATACAGCGTCTCTCAACTTGTCTTTCTGCTTCGCTAGTTGAAAGCTTTTTTTCAACGCGCTCGCAAAATGGAGCGACGCAATCTTTCGTGACTGGCGCAACACCACCGCAGATCCCGAAGCGCCCGGCTGGGTGGGGCAATAATGCAGGACAATCGACCCTGGCTGCTTCAGATCGCGTTTATCGGAGATCACCTCGCCGACAATATCCAGCATTTTTTCGTTTCGTTCGTCGCGGAGAATTTTGCAGTCATCGCCAATGAACAATATCCCGGCATGGTAGAACAACACGAAAGCCTCTTCCTCGCGATCGGCGTCGCTTGTGCGCTGAAGCGGGCTCCTTAAACCATTTTTGCCGTCAGGAACCATTTTCAGACGCAGGAGCGCCCAGTCCTGATCGACGTTCTCTTTCAGGATTGTGTCGCAGGAAACGAACGGGGCCTCGCCCGCCTGATCGGCGTATTTGATGATATCGAAATAAATCCTGATCTCCGAACACGGCAGGCCCGTCGTATTAAACTTAGTGCTCTCGCGTTTCACGTAATACGCAAAATTATTGAGGCAATGGCGATTGGTCAGGATTTCACGGGCGCCGACGAGGAAGCCCGAGCATTTCTCTTCGTCTTGGTGTCCCGGCCCTTCGCTGTAGAAATAATGAAGAAACACGGTCGCCTCGCGAATTGGCTCAATCTGTTCCTTCAGGACACGGTCTTTTTCAACCTGATCTTTGAGCCTCGAATAGAATTTGAAGCCCGTGCCGCTTGAAGGGCTGAACCCCTCACCGCGTTCCTTCTCTGTCGTTAAACGAACAACTTTCCTGATGGTGAACGTTGGCAATGCGCCGCCAGAAAATTTGAAACTGGCGCGGTTGGCGTTTTTTGCATAAGGCGCAGTAAACGTTCGGCGTCCGGAAAAATCGTCTTCGCTCAGCACGATCGATTTGCCGGCCCGGTTCGAAATCGTCAGGGTAAAGTCGGCCGATGGCGGCAATGAGATATCGTCAAAAACAAGCGCAACCCCCTTTATGTCACGGTCAGGCTTGTCGCTGTTTTCCCCCAATGAGGGACAGGCGCCTTTATCAGAAATACTGCTGTATTCGATCAAATAGCGCCGTTTTTCGGGCGTGACCTGAACAGGCGACGATAACGGCATCGCGCAAAAAATCGGCGGTTCCTTCTCGGTCGGCTCGTCGTCAACAGCCTCGTCCGCCGTTTCGCCGCCCGCCGCTTGGGCGAACGCAAAGGACGGCGCCGCCAACGACCCGATAAGCGCACTGAGTGCGATCAATATCTTTGACACGGTTCTTGCTGAAGCCTCCATTGCGGTCGCCACACCTCATCATCCGCTATCAGTCGAATTCTACCGTACACCCATAATTGATCCAGCGCGGGATCAAATCTTCAATATCATTCAGGCGCACGCCGCTTTTCAGCACTGTCGAATTACGCACATTGCCCAACAGTCCAGGCACGGAGGGGTTTGGCTGAAAAATCGAACGGCTTTCGCTTTTCACCGTATCCTCATCGTTGAACCATCGAATACGGGCGTCGACGATATGCACCGCAGCGCCGGACTTGTCATCGATGAAAACGATGCGATACAAAGGGCGTCCGTTGTCGTCGACTTTCATCTTTTCGAGGCGCAATATCCTCGACAAGTCGATGAGCGCTGAGTTTGCGCCTGCAAGCGGCGTGTTGGTCGCCCACTCCCCGGCTTCATGCCTGTCTCGCAACGACTGCTGCACATTGTTTATCTTCGCGCCTGCGCGAATATTGATGGCCCACTGGCCATCGTAATTAACGCGAACCGGGAATTCCTTTCCGCCATTGACGCCGCGCACTCTCACCTGGTCCGTCTTGAAGGACAGGGCGCGATCAAAATTGACCATACCGTATTGTGTCGACGGACGATCCTCAGCGTCTGTGTCTTTCTCGTAATCGGCTGTAGCGATGATCCGGTTGCGTATCCGGTAGCCTTCATCATTTCCATAGACTTTGAAGAAGGCGCCTATTCCTCCACTGCAGTTGGAGATATCCTCGAGGCGCAGCACGTTACCGTTCGCCGGTGAGTCCAGTTGTTTCAGCAGCTGCGCGGCCAACTCACCGGCCAAAGCGCTTACATAGGCGGCCGCCGGCGAGGAATTGCTGACGCCATACCATGCACTGTCGCGCGTCCCGTCACTTAAAGACTGTCCGATGGCTTGACCGATTGCGCTGACGTCGAACGCCCTGCCATAGTTGGAGGCGGATTTTTCGATGGATTTGGCGCCAGCGACCGACAAGACACGATAACTTGGCCGTACTTCCGCCTGCGACGCGTCGACGCCGCTGAGTTGGCTGTTGGCGGCATGATGAACATCGATAACCGACCAGCACGCTGGGAAAACGGTACAGTCACCCATTGTCCCCATGAATCTTCCGTCGCTATCGGAATTGCCAGCCGCGGCGACAAATAGGCCGTTCTTTCCAGCGCCGGAAATCCACGAAACATAGTCATCGCTTGCCGTTGTCGTGCTGGCTTCCATACTCACGTTGAAAACTCTGATTTTGTTGCCGCCGCGATAGGTATTGATTGTGTCGATAGCCTGTGTGTCTTCGCCGCTCGCGTCTTTGTAAGCTTGGAGCGCCAATTCCGGTGTAGATTGACCATCTTCTGCAAATGGTATCAGAACGAGCTTGGTGTTCGACGCCGCGCCGAAGCGGTGATTACCGGGAATGTCATCACGCGGCTGACCCTGAATAATGCTGGCCATGACGGGTCCGTGATGGGACTCCAGACCGGCATGACTTTCATCGAGCTTTTCAGCTGCGGCCGGCAAATCACAAGAAGCGTTTCGCGCGGAAACGCCAAAAGCGCGTGCCGTGGCGCCAATGGTCGAAGAGCCGTTCTGGCCGGTACTTTCTGAATTATTCTGGTCGTCGCCCCCATCCCCGTTGTTTTCTGGTTCTGAACCGCCAAATTCGAGTGGCAAGGTATTATTTATAGTGCCTGTTTGCGGAACGTTCGACCCTTCGCCCTCTTGTGGAACGCCAAGAGGTTCCGGGACAGGAAATTGAATGACCTCGCCATGAAGAAGGCAGGACTCATGCGCCGTGGAAACAACCGATTGAGAGGCGTCAGACGCAAAGAACCGAAATGGAAAAAAATCGAAAACCGCGACATCAGCGCGCTCACCGATCGGCTCGGGGTCTTTGAAATTCATCAGTTCGAGATAGCGCCGGTTCGATTGTTCCCCTATCGGGCCGGCGACGCCGACAGCCTCCGCCGATGGTTTTAAGTCAAGGGGCTGCGAGACGGTAATTTTCCGCCAGTCGGTGCGTTCGCCATCCGCAATGGCATTGACAAGATCGATGGCGTCCTGATGAGCACGGGCGTTGACGCGCACCTCTAGGGTGTTCTCGGTGGCCGGGATATCGAGCCAGAACTTCGATTGTTCCTGCTGTGCGACAGAGATCGTTTCAACGCCATTCAACCGTTCCAGCGTACGCTGGCACTTATCCTCAGGATAGGGACCGACTGCGTCGCGGCACCCTCCGTCGCGATAGGCGACGTCGAGAATATTCTGTAAGCGCGTATCGAGGTGTCGGAACCTGACAACCTCTTCACTAAAGAAATTGATCGACAGCACACGCATTTTGCGTGTTTCGCCCCTGGGCGCAGTCCAGCAACCCTGCTGGCTGCATTCATTTTTGCGCCCCGGTTTGCACTGATCGGCGTTTAACGAACAAAGCGCCGCCAACAGGCGACCATCCAGCAATCCGGGCGGCAACAGTCCAAGATTTTGAAGCGTTTCAACCGGATTATCGGTGGCGGGAATATTAACGGTCTTTGTCGCAACCATCTCTGCATCGAGCAACGCCAGGATGTATCCGGAAAAGCGCGGTCCAGCGGTCTGCGGCGCACCCGTATGGCGGATATATACCGTCGCCAGCGCATCCTTGCCTGAGGCGTCGCGCGCGCCGGCTCCCGGTTCGCTTTGCGCGACGGCGCCGGTCAACAGTTGCGCAATACCGGCCGCCAGCAACACCCATACCGGAACGGACCTGCGACCGGCGCGCCCGCGAACTCGGTTTCGTCTTGTCGAGAAGCACCTCATTCGTCGTCCCCCTCCTGCGCCGCCATGGTCGCCCGCATGCTGGCCGACGGGCACGGATCGACATACTCATTTTCCCACAAGCCGGTCATTTTGCCGATCCAACGCATTGCGGAGTCGCCTGCGCGCACGAGGCCTTTCAATGCGCCGCCATGCTGTTCGAAATAGCCGGGCGTATAAGAGCGCGCAATGCTGCCGAGGCATTCCGAGATGCCGGCTTGCTGGCGTTTGAGCTCCTGAAGAATATCGTCAGATCCGGGCGGGCTCCACCAGATAAGCCCGCGCCCTACACCGGCGACAACAAGATGAGACTTCTGGATTTCAAACGCACTGAGTGTCGTGGAAAACTGGTAGTCCTCGAAATTGGGAATGGTGAACAGATGCTCGCCCGTGTCGGCGTTGATCAGCGCCGTGTCGCTCCGGCCTGTCAGGAACGCCGCCAACCCATCGGATCGCATAGAGATATCCACACCGCCGGTTTTGATAGAGTTTGACGGCCTGAACAGCGCCTCGCGTTCGTCCTGATGCGGCGCGAAATAGGCCGGCGGTCGGCGCCATTTCACTTTCCCGGACGGAGAAAACGCGGCGATCGCCCCTTTTCCATCTGCGGCGAACACAAGTTTTCCGTCTTCGGAGTATTTTACGCGCGCGGGCCGCGCCTTACCGGCGCGCGTTGCAGCGATTGATTGATTGCGAATGGAAAGGTTCTGCCGGATGGTTCTTACAAGCGTACAATCCTCGACATTATATTTTACAAGATCCAGCCGCCCACTCTTGTCAAGGAGATTTCCACGCTGATCGACAGCGCTTTTGTGGTGGGCCACGAGGGCCCGGGGCGCATTCGGGTCCAAGGCCACGCCAACGATCTGTTGCATTCGCAACGCACTATTGTCGTCCAGTTTTTCGTCCGAGAGCGGTGTGATTAAGGTCGTGTACGAAGGCGCGTCCTCTTCATCCGTATTGATTACGGGGACCACTGGCGCTGAATTTTCTACGACGGCCTTTCCCTTTTCATCAAACGCCGCACCCTGCAACGGCATCACACATCGCGAGCCATCAAGGCTCACAATAGCGCCATTCGCTATCCCGTAGTTAAACGCCGCGACGTCTCCTGCAGCCGAATACGAAATATGCGGCTTTAGAAGTTTGGTTTTTTGACGTGGGGCGAGATTAAATTCCGTTTGCGGATCGCCTCCAGCCACCAAAGACTTGAAGCTTTCGGCGACGCCGGTTTGCGTATCGAGAAACTGGACGCCGCCGGCGCCGCCGACGCCCACGAAGCGGTTGTTCGGTGAAATTGCGATTTCGAGGGGATCAAAATTTATCCGAGTCGACCATGCGGGTTTGTAAGCGGCCCGCGCGTCATCCCAGTCGAGTGCGATGACTGTTTGCTCGGGCGCTCTGCCTGTTGCTTTGGCGCCGACATAGACACGCGTGAGATCGGCGTTGGCGCTCATGGACAGTGCGCCAAGCCGTTCCAGTTCGAAAACCTTGCGGCGGAATTCCTCCGTTGTTTTGCGATCGCGCTTATAGGCAAAGATCCGCGTTCGCGCTGCGCCGCCTTCGATCCCCAGCTCTGCGACGATGGCTTTTTGATCGTTGACCGCGATATCGACGAGGAAGTTTCGCCCCGGAGACGGCGTGATCATGCGAATGTCCTGGCGCGGCCGTGTTGCATAAACCCGAAAGATAGCGACATCGTAAGCGCCGCTCTCCTCGACGTCGTCGCTGTTGTCCGACACCGCATCCGCACTGTCCGGCAATTGTTTGGCCGCTTGCGCTGTCACCAGTTTTATGTCGCCGTTGGCGTCGCGAACGAGCCGCGACAGAATGCGGGTGTCGCCGTCGCGCACCAGACGCGGCGGGCTGGTCGCACCCTGAAAAGACCCGCTCCTGTCGATTTCAATCGCCCGCGTTGTGACGGAATTTGAGACGCGCAACACGCCGCTGAGCGCTTCGATGAAAACCCGCCGGGTCCGATCATTTTCGTCGAAGTCGAATTGCTCGGCAAATGCATATGCCGGCCGCGTTGCATCTGGCCGGGGCGCGACCTCTTCAGGCTCGGCAAGCCCTGTGATCGCATTTTCAACTGGAGCCGGTTCGGACGGCGGCGCGAGCGGGAGCGTGACGGTTTCGTTGCGCCGCCAGGAGAAAACCTCGCCATTCTCGTCTGCCGCCACGATGACAAGCCCGCCATAAAGAACCGCCACCGCCGAAATTAACGCTTGCGAAGTCTGCGCCACGCCTTCGGGCCGCGGCAATGCCTGTTCAATGCGCAGATCGGGCGAGAAATAAGACACGCCGCCATCGCTGAAACCGACGAGCACACCCTGATCGGCCGGCAAAAATGTTGCAGTCAATGGCCGCCGCGTCCCCGTCTGCGCCAGGCTGAGCAATTCGCCCGTCGCGACAGACCAGACGCCAATCGCGTTCTTCTCAACGTTGTCGCTGGTCTCCACCAAACGGAAGGCAACCCGAGCCCCGTCATCGCTGAAGCCGCGCAGAAACGCGCGTCTCCGGCTCGGGTTGCGCAGCTCTGCCGCCTCATAATGTTCCGCCCTCGGAATAACAGAGCGCTGTTGGCCGCTTGCCCGATCGTAAAACCGGTATCGCGTGATCAACGCTTCGCGCTCGTCTCGACCGTCGCCGACGATTTCGCGTTTTTCAACGCCAACGACAATCACGTCTCCGTCGGTATCGCTCGACAGCGAATCGATCTCGCCGTCGGCGACTCGAAGCAGTATCTCAGGTTTGGCTTCTTGTTCGGTGAAGTCCCAACGGTAGACGATGTTTTCCAACCGCTTTTCAACGACTTTTGTGTAAACGATCCCCTTGCCATTATTCAGCAAACTCGACTGCGCGATGACGCCATCGTTTATCGTCAACGATCGCATCTTCTGCGATCCGTCCCCAAACGCATTCTTGTTTACGCTCAGGACAAAAATACCATCGCGTTCGATATGCGCATAGAAACCGCCGCGCGCGTCCCCATAAAACGATAACGGTTCTTCCGCTTGCAGAGCAAATGCGCTTTCCTCAAGCTGCGCAAAAAGTGCCTGATATGCCAGGCGCTGCAATTTCGATGATGGCGGGACCAGCAACCGGCGCTCGACAAAGCTTTGGTCGGTTTCGTTCGCAATAACGGCGGCTGCAATGCTCGGGTCTTCTTGGAGGCGCGATGATTTCAATCCGCCCCGTACGCCAAGCATGCGTTCGGTGAAGCGCTGCACCATATCGGACTGACGCGCGTCATTGAGCGTGCGCATGTCGAAATGCGACAAGCCGCCGATAACCAGCAAACCGAGCAAGACGAAGACCAAAAGGCTCCAGCGAACGAACCCTCGGCTGCGTTGTGTGCGACCAATTTTTTCCATGAAGCCCCCCTGATGACCCCATTGATGATAAGTGTATTTCAGAGGAGCTGGCAGATCAATGTTCGAGAGCGGTTTTCGCCTGGCTGTGAGCAACATCGCGAGCACCATCAGCGCCGCTTGAAAAAACCGAGCATCACGGCACGATGCGCTGCCGGCTTAGAAGATGGCTGAGATAACTTTTCTGTGTAATTTCAGAAGGCTGCTATCAATACACTGGAGAAAGTGAGTGCTTATTCTGTTGCAATTGAAGTCTTTTTCAACAGGAGAGTGGTCCGGCGCCGGGAGCTCGCACGTCTGCGTGAGGTCGGGATCGATGCTAATCGAGCATATCGGCATGCAACCGGGCGCACATGGAAAGCGGGGCGGATGATCCGCGGGACCAAGCACGAAAGACAGAAGCCTTATCCATGAGAAACCAATTGATGATATCAAAACAGATGAATTAAGTCTTTGTATTTAAAAGGTCTTTTTACTTTCCGAATTCCGTTTTGCTTCGTTACTGGTAAATGCCGCGCCTCGCAGAAAGTCAACGACGCTACTAAGATTATTAGTTACTAAATAACATCGCCAATTACATATTGCTGAAATTCCAAAGAGAACCCCATCCAAAGTCCGGTTCTCGATTGCCAAGATATCTGACGCCGGACGGTAGGGCGTTCACATCAGCGTCTCCTGCTGCACCGTACGAGACAAATCAGGAATGTTGCGTCATCGCGGGGGCGCTAAATAAAGAATTTAATTGCCGCTCGACCGCGCCGCCTAGCGTTGGACGCGGCCTGATCCGTCGCCTGACATGAGTTTTTCGACTTCGTCTACGGTGACCCGATTAAAGTCGCCCATGATCGAGTGTTTGAGGCAACTCGCGGCGACGGCGAATTCCAGCGATTGCCGCCGGTCTTCATAGGCGTTGAGGCCGTAAATCAGCGCTGAGGCGAAGCTGTCGCCGCCGCCGACGCGGTCGACGATGTCCGTAATCTGATAGCGCCGGCTCAGTTTGAATCCATCGGCGTCGCGAAGACAGGCCGACCAGCCATTTTGATCCGCACTATGGCTTTCGCGCAGGGTGATCGCAATCGTCGACATGTCCGGATAAAGCTCCAGCATTCTGGCCGATAGCGCTTCGTATTTCGCCGTATCAAGCGCGCCGCTTTCCACATCCACATCGACGCTGACGCCGAGCGATTTCTGGCAGTCTTCTTCGTTGGCGATGCCGACATCGACATATTTTACAAGCTCGGTCATCACCTCAGGGGCGGTTTTTCCGTACTTCCAGAGTTTGCCGCGATAGTTGAAGTCGCACGACACCGTGACGCCATGCGCCTTCGCCGCCTTGACGCATTCGAGACTGAGATCAGCCGCCGACTGACTCAGCGCCGGCGTGATGCCCGTTATGTGGAGCCACTTTGCGTCCGCGTAGATTGCGCTCCAGTCAAAATCACCCGGCCCGCAGTCGCAAATCGCCGAACGGGCGCGGTCGTAGACGACTTTTGACGGGCGTTGATTGGCCCCCGTTTCAAGGAAATATACGCCCACACGATCGCCGGACCGGCGGATCATGGACGTGTCGACGCCAAAACGGCGTAACTCGCCGATCGCCGCGTCGCCGATCGCATTGTCCGGAAGCGCCGTCACAAACACCGCCGGCAGGCCGTAATTGCTGAGCGCAACCGCCACATTCGCCTCGCCGCCGCCAAATGTCGCCTCCAACTGTGGCGACTGAAACAGGCGCTCGTGACTGGGCGACTTCAGCCGCAACATGATTTCGCCGAATGACAGAAATGTAGACATGATGAACCGTCCTGTGGCGCGCTAGCGGCGCGCGATTGCAATCGCTTCCCGGGCGAGCGTTGTGATGGCGGCGTAGTCGCCCCGCGCAATCGCATCCGCCGGCGTCAGCCAGCTGCCGCCGCAAGCGACCACGGAGGGTACGGACAAATAGTCCTTCAAATTATCAGCGCTGACGCCGCCCGTCGGCATGAACCGCATATCGCGAAACACCGAGCCCAGCGCCTTCAGCATTTTCGGCCCGCCGGCGAGGCTCGCTGGGAAGAACTTCACCGTCCGCAGGCCGAGATTCCATGCTTGTTGGGCTTCGCTCGCCGTGGCGACGCCGGGATAGATCGGCACGTTTTTGGCCTGCGCAGCGCCGACCGACGCCGGATCAAGGCCGGGCGAAACGATGAAGTCGGCGCCCCTTTCGATGACCGCGCGACACTGATCGGCGCTCAGAACGGTTCCGGCGCCGACATGAGCATCCGGAAACGTGCCGGCGATCGCTTCGAGGCACTTCAGCGCATTATCCGTTCGCAGAACAACTTCAAGCACGTGGAGCCCGCCGTCGATCAGCGCCTGCGAAATCTTAAGCGCGGTCTCAACGTCGTCCGCCTGAACAAGCGGGACGACGCGCGTCTCAGCGAGCTTTTGAGCCTGTTCGTTATCCACCGTCTGGTCCTGTTGCAATGCGCCGAAACCCGGCTCTATGAGAAAAACATGCCGCCATTGATATCGATATTGGCGCCCGTGATATAGGCCGCCGCGTCGGATGCAAGATAGGCGACAAGATCGCCGCAATCATCGGGATGGCCCTGACGGCGGAGCGGCACTGTCGCCTCAACGTTCCGCCGCGCCGCGTCGGGCGTGAAGGTATCATGAAATGTGGTGTCGATCATGCCGGGACAGAGCGCGTTCACGCGGATGCCTTGCGGGCCTAACTCCTTCGCCATGCTGCGGGTGAACGTCGAGACGGCCGCCTTCGAGGCCGCATAGGCGCTCGCCCCGCCCCCGCCGCCGTCGCGCCCGGCGAGCGAAGCGAGATTCACGATGGCGCCGCCGTCAACCATATGAGGGACGACGGCCTGCGTCGCGAGGAACGTTGAATTGAAATTGAGCGCCATGATGTGGTTGAGGAATTCCTCGTCCATTTCTTCGAGCTTTTTGCGCGCAACGAGGCCGCCGACATTGTTGACGAGCACGTGAATTTTGTCGCCGAAGCTCTCGCGCGTCACCGCCACCAGATTTTCAACATCGCCTTTAACGGTCATATCGCCTTTGACTTTGACCGCCGCGCCGCCGGTCCTTTCGATAATCGAAACGGTCTCGTCGGCGGTTTCTTCATTGTTGTAATAATTGACAACAACCTTGGCGCCGGACGCGGCGAGTTTCACCGAGCAGGAACGGCCGATATCGCGCGCGCCGCCAGTGACAATGGCGATTTTGTCTTTCAGTGACGTCATAGTCTTACCCCTGTTAAAGGCTGATGGGTTGATGTCACGCCGCGGCGCCGCGCGGCTGTAACGGTTGGATGCGCCCGCACAATACCCATACGGACAAAACGCTTAAAATCGCCAGCGCCGCGCCGACGATGAAGGCCGGCGCATAGCTGTCTTTGGTGATAACGGGTATGAGGAAGTTCAAGAATACGACGGCGAGTTTCGCAGCGGTGCCGGCGAAGCCCGCCAACGAACCGACGGACTTGCCGCTGTAAAGATCGCTCGGCAGGGTCTGGATGTTGCCGACCGACGTCTGGAAGCCGAACAGGATCGCCGCCATCAGCAACACCGCCATAAGCGGCGTGGCGGCTTTAATGGTCATCAGCAGAGAAACCAACATGATGAGCCCGCCGAGCCCGATCACGAATTTGCGCACTTTATTGACCGACCAACCCGCCGCGATCCTGTTTTGGGCGAGCAACCCGCCAAACCATGCGCCGAACATCGCCCCCACATAAGGAACCCATGCGTAAAGGCCGATTTCCTTCACGCCAAAGCCATAGGTCTCCGCCAGGTAAAGCGGCAACCAGCCCACAAAGAGCCACCAGATCGGGTCGAGGAAAAACGACGCCAGTATAACCCCCCAGCTTTCCCGCCGGGAGAGGATTTCGCCGGAAGACGGCGCGTAGGTGGCGACTTCATTTGTATCCTTGTTGCGTTGTCCGGACAGAATATAATCGCGCTCTTCCGATGAGAGCCACGGATGTTTGTCCGGACCCGACTTATAAAGAATGAGCCAGGGAATAAGCCAAAGGAACCCAATGGCGCCGACCGCAATGAAAGTCGCCCGCCAGCTGTCAAAGAATACAAACAGATATGCGACGACAGGCGCCGAGATGATGCCGCCGATTGCGGCGCCGGAATTGAAAATCCCTTGCGCAAAGGCGCGCTCTTTGATGGGGAACCACTCGGCGTTCGCTTTCGTCGCGCCCGGCCAGTTGCCCGCTTCAGAAACGCCGAGCAATCCGCGGAACACCGCAAACGACCCGAGACCCGACGCCACAGCGTGAAGCATCGTCGCCGCAGACCATACGGTGATCGACAAAATGAACCCGAGGCGCGTGCCAATCCAGTCGAAAATCTTCCCAAACAGCGTTTGTCCGAACGCATACGCGAAGGTGAAAACATTGAGGATGATCGCGTAATCGTTCTTCGAAAGACCGAGATCTTCGGAGATTTCCGGCCATAAAAAGCCGAGCGCGCCTCTGTCTATGTAATTGATGATCGTCGCGAGCGCGACGAGGCTGACAATCATCCATCTCAATCGATTTTTGATCACGTGCGCTCTCTCCCGCCGAGGAAGTCCTCACGCATCGGCGAGAACATATCGATCAGAACCCCCGCCTCGAGGCAGACGGCGCCATGGGAGACATGCGGTTCGATATAAAAGCTGTCGCCCGCCGTCAGCATTTCCGTATCGTCGCCGACCGTCACATCGAACCGACCGGATTCTACATAAGAGACTTGCGCATGCGGGTGGGAATGGAGCTGCCCGACGGCGCCGGCCTCGAACCAGACCCGCACAGCCATGATCTGATCGTCATATCCAAGCAGCTGGCGCTTGATGCCCGGTTCGATTTCCTCGACCGGCGTTTGCGCCCGCAGAATAAAAGACGGTCGTTTTTCCGGACCCGGCGCGGTTTTTTCGATACTTTGCGACATTGTCAGCCCCCGAATTTTTTTATGAAGCCGGTCCAGCGCCAATCGCGCTCGTCAAGCGTTACAGCGTGGGTTTTATCTGGGTTAGGGTCGTTGGAAATCGCGACGGCGATCTCTGCGCCGTCATGCGTTTTAAGCCGAACAAGGTCCGCGCCATTGATGGCGCGGTAATCAACCGAGGCGATCTGCGATTGGCTGCCGACGGTGAACTCAGCTGCGGCGTCGTAAACGCCGTGAGGCTCCATGACGCTCACGAATGTCGCTTCTTTCGCTTTTGGCGCTCTGAGGATCAGCCCGCGTTCCGGCCTCAGATTGAAATTCGGATCGTTCGCCCCCAGAAGAACAAAAACGGGCGCGGTGTCTTCCGGCGCATGAGCATGGAGCGTATAAAACCGGCCGTCATTCAGCCACGAGGTGCGGATCGTCCGCGCCGCCGGGCGGCCGGTCGCTTCTTTCCAGAGATGCTGATAGCCGTCTTTCTCGCCGAGCGGCGTCATCGACGCCCTGTTCTTTTTCAAGTCGCCATCGAAGTCGACCAGCTGACCGGCGACATAAAACGGCAGGTCAAAAGTCGACGCCTTTTCGGCGACAACGCGCACAACATCGAGAAGCACCGGCGCCGCCAGCGCCGGATCGCTCAATTGCACGACGGTGCGCCGGACCTCGGCCCCGTCATAGCCTTCAGACAAAACTGCCGATGACGCCCGCAAGCCGTCCCTGGTTTCAAACGCGATTTGTTGCGGCCAGTGTTTTTGAGAGTTTTTCCAGACGCCGCCGAATTGCGTCGTCTCATTGACGACGAGGGTGTTATGCGCAATCGACTGCTTCGCCCAGCTTTGGTTCTCCGGAAGATAGCGCCCGCCCTCTTTGGTCGGCACATTCAGGAAACGCGCCGCGCCGTAGTCGGAGAGAATTTCATTCCCATTATCGAACATGGCGATTGCAAGCTTGTCAAAGTGCCCATGGCCAAATCCGTGCGATGTGTTCTTTGCAATGACGGTCTGCGCAAGGCCGCCCTCGCCCATTCGCATGATCGCCAACGCACCCTGATCGCCGTTTGGCCCGTCGCGAAGCAACAAGGAGCGAAACGCAAAATCTTCCTCAGCGTTCCTGGCCGCGCCGCGCGCGACCGCCAAACCGTCGCCGCTCAAAATCGTCTTGCCCTGATAAGCCGCGACCGAAAGAAGATCCTGACGCCCGGTCAGGGCGTAAGCCGTCGCGACGCCATAGACTAATTCCGGGGTATCGAGACCTTTTTCCCTGATCGCATCGTTGATCGGAAAAAACTTGCCGGCATAGCTTAACTGAACCGTCGTATCGATCGCTTTCAACAAGATGCGGTCACGATAATCGAAAATCTTTCGGTCGGGCTCGTTGTTTTCAATCGATTGGGCGAAAACAACGAAAGGCATCAGCGCATAGCGCTGATAATAAGGCCCCTCGGTGTAGTACCCGTCCGGCGAGAATAGCTGGTCAAGTTGCGCCAGAAATCCGCTCGATCCATCGCCGTCAAGTCCCATCAATGCACGCGTAACGAGGCCCGCGTCGTCAAGCGCATAGCCGGTCATGCCGACAGCGGCGGCGGCCCAAGTGCCATGATTGTGAATTTTCCGGAACGTTTCAGGACTATCGAGCGACAGAAAATCCGCCGCAGGTCGTAGGAGATCGTCTTCGATCCGCTTACGAACCGTATCGCTCAGCGCGCCGGCGACGGCGTCATATCCCTGGATCGTGTACACGAGCCACACGGACTCGTTAAGATTCTGCCAGAACAATTTTCCGGGCGACTGTTTTTTGCGCGCCGGATGGGGCGGCAGATCTTTGTAGATGTCCGCGTAGGCCAGCAGCATCGCCGCCGCATGATCGCGATAGGCTTCATCGCCGGTGATCTGAAAAAGCAGCCCCGCGTCGTGAATAATTTTGTAATTTTCTTTGTGTCGCTCATGCGTGTACCCGCCGCCGGGATCTTTCGGGGCCGGCACGATGACGCCTTCTTCGATACTGCGCGCAACCCGCGCTTTGGCTTCGTCGAGCGCCGCCTCAAAAAGCGCATAGGATTTTTTGGCGGTCTTGATATCGCGAACCCCGTCCGCCGTCATGATCAGCGAGGGATGCTCGCCCGCGCCCGCGACTGCAGTCGATGGCGCGAACAAAAACGCCAATGCGGCCAAGGCGACTGGGATAACGGTTTTCATTGTGACGCTTTGCTGTTCGTGAAGCCGGCGGCGCCGACATCGAGCGGCTCTCCGTCGACGCCCGTCAGGATCGCACCGCCGGAGTTCTCCAACCTGTTGCCGGCTATCGCGAATTTGAGCCCCAGGACCCGCTTGCGGATTTTGATCTCGCCCGAATTGGACACGGTGTTGCCTTCGATCCTGACGCCGTCAATGCCGTCAAGATCTATGGCGACAGCATCGGGGTTCACGTTATCAAGCGTCGAACTTACGAGGTTAAACCGCGGGCCAAACGTACTTTCGTCTCGGCCTTCGCGCCCAAACGATATAAGCGGACCGCCGACATTCTCAAAAGTCGAATTGTTGATGGCGATATCATCCGCCAGATAATACCCGTCGAGGCCAGCGCCGCTCAGCGCAACGAAGGCGCCCTTCCAGTCTTTCACCGAAACATCCGCGAGCGAAATCGCTTCGGCGAATGTCGCAGGGTCAGCCATGATTGCGGGGATCGCAGCGGACGCCTCTCCCATGGCAAAGGCCGTATTTTTAACGGAAAGTTCGTATGCGCCTTTATAGGTTTCACCGCGCGCCGCAATGATTGCTTTGTTTTCAGCGCTGGCGACGAGGTTGACATTAGAAAGCGTCAAGCGGCCGCCGGCCAAAAGCGAAAAGACGGATGCGCCGCTGGCCGATAGGATTGCGGGTTTGCCGCGACGCGGTCCCCTGATCGTGATGGCGCGATCAATCGCCAACGGCCCATCGAGCGCATAGCGTCCAGAGGAAAGCTTCAGAACCGCCCCGTCAGGCGCCTCGGCGAGCGCGGCCGCAAGCGCGCCGCCGCCGCGTTTGACTTTTCGCGCCTTTGCCGATGTCTCGCCGACAGCAGGCTTATCGAACCATGTGGGACCAGTCTTTTTGCGCTTCACCGGATCCAGATCGCGCGGCGCACCGACCTCCGACAGCGCCTCATCGTCCGGATACAAAAGTCCGTTTTCCGCACGAACCAGTTTCAATGCCGGCTTGACGGTTGACGCAATATCGGAAAGCGCCGGGTTATTGGTGACGTTCTCGGCAAAACGGATGCCCGAAATGTCGTCGAAGACGGAAACAGGCGACGGCGACGCGCTGACGAACAGATTTTTTGACACAACGCTATCGACCGGCGTCGCACTGCGCTCTTCATCGCTGCCGACCGCCAGTCCAATTGACGCAATATCGAGAAAGCTGTTGTTTGCGACGCGGGCGTTTTTGACCTGATGATAGCGATTGATCGGCGAATTCGGGACGCCGTTCATGATCGTCAGCGCACTCAGGAATTTCTCACCGCGCAAGCCTTCGAAGTAGTTGTCGCGTACGGTCTGATTTTCATTGATCACACGGACGCCGCCCGTATCCGGCGCGCCATTGCCGAGGAAGACATTCCTGTAGACTTCGTTATTGCCGCCATGGCGAAAGACAACCGCGCCGCGCGACTCATAAAAGACATTTTCGGCGACTGTATTGCCTTCGGACTTGATCGAAATGATCTCAACCTCGCCGTCGCAACGTTCAAAGAAGTTTCTCGCAATTATCGTCTGGGACTGCGTGCGTGAGGTGCCGCTGACGCCAATCCGGATCGTCTCGCCGCCATTGCCGCCCAGCGACGGTCTGTACCCGAAGTAATTATGATCAATGGTGTGCTGATTCTGGCGGCTTGCCTCCGTGTTCAGTCGCACAACAAGCGTTGGCCCGCGATTGGTTTTTCCTGCAAAATAACTGTGATCGATCCGATTGTTGCGGCCGAACAAAACAATCCAGTTGTCCTGGTCGGCGCGATCGGGCTTGTTGAAGCCGTCGATGACAACCTCAGACAATCGTGTGTTGTTTGCCAGGGTTTTTGAGTCGCGACGAAAGGCGATGACTTCCTACGACGGACTGCCGCCATCGCGAAAAAACAGGCCGTGGACGACCAGAACATCGCCGCCGATCCGCAGGTTTTAC
>JBCBBT010000019.1:0-55910 GCA_038531315.1 Pseudomonadota bacterium | reverse complement strand
CCGTGTCGACTTCAATGTTCCGATGGCGGACGGGGCCGTTACCGATACGACGCGGATTGATCGCGCGGCGCCGACTATCAGGGAATTGTCCGCCGCTGGCGCAAAGGTTTTGTTGCTGTCGCATTTCGGTCGGCCCGACGGTGCGCGCAATCCGGCCCTGTCGTTGGCGCCTGTTGCGGCGGCGGTGGAAAAAATTCTGGGCCTGCCTGTCGCTTTCGCCGCCGATTGTATCGGGGCGCCGGTCGAAGCGCTCGCGGGCGCGATGAAAAACGGCGATGTGGCGCTGCTTGAGAATACGCGGTTTCATCCGGGCGAGACGAAGAACGATCCTGACTTTGTCGAAGCGCTTGCGGCCAATGGTGATTGTTATGTGAACGATGCTTTTTCCGCCGCCCATCGCGCCCACGCCTCAACCGAAGGTCTGGCGCGGGTCCTGCCGGCGGCGGCGGGCAGGGCGATGGAGCGCGAGCTTGATTATCTCGCTGCGGCGCTCGCTAACCCTGAGCGCCCGATGATGGCGGTTGTCGGCGGCGCCAAGGTTTCCTCCAAGATCGAGTTGCTGCTCAACTTGATTGGCAAGGCGGATATTCTTGTTGTCGGCGGCGGCATGGCGAATACGTTTTTGTTTGCGCGCGGCGTCAGCGTCGGAATGTCACTGTGCGAACCGTCTCTTGCGGAAACCGCGCGGGAAATCATGGACCAGGCCGCGGGGCGGGGGTGTGAAATCGTATTGCCGCGCGATGTCGTGGTCTCTGATCGGTTTGAGGAAGGCGCGCCGCGGTCGGTCGTCGATATCGATGCGATCCCCGACGACAAGATGGTGCTCGATCTTGGTCCGGCGAGCGTTGATCTCATCGCTGATAAAATCGATGCGGCGCAGACCCTTGTCTGGAACGGCCCGCTCGGCGCTTTTGAAATTCCCCCATTTGACACAGCGACCGTTGAGGCGGCGCGCTACGCGGCGCGGCGCGTGCGCGAAGCGGGGCTGACGGCGGTGGCGGGCGGCGGCGACACGGTCGCAGCGCTGAACCACGCCGGCGCCGCCGACGATTTCACCTATGTGTCGACGGCGGGCGGCGCCTTTCTTGAGTGGCTCGAAGGCAAGACGCTGCCGGGCGTCGCGGCCCTCGCGGCCTGATCGATCAAGGGACAGATTTAACAACGGTCGCGGCGAGCGCGGCTTTTTTATATCCAGAGGGACTCGGGAGAAACAGGATGGACTTGGATGCACTAAACGCGATCGCCGAAGCGATGGTCGCGCCGGGAAAAGGAATTTTGGCCGCTGATGAGTCCTCCGGGACCATCAAGAAGCGATTTGACTCCATTGGCGTTGAATCGACGCAAGACAATCGCCGCGATTATCGCGAAATGCTGTTCCGTACGGACGCCGCCATGCGCGAGCATATCTCAGGCGTCATTCTGTTCGACGAAACCATTCGCCAGAAAGCCGCTGACGGCGCGCCGCTCGTCAAACTCATCGAGGATGCGGGGTCTATTCCCGGCATCAAAGTCGATCAGGGCGCAAAGGATCTTGCGGGCGCGCCGGGGGAAAAAGTCACCGAAGGCCTTGATGGGCTGCGCGAGCGTCTGGCCGAGTACTATGCGCTCGGGGCGCGTTTTGCCAAATGGCGCGCGGTTATCGATATCGGCCGCGGCGGCGACGACGCCATGCCGTCCGGGTACTGTATTTCTGTCAATGCCCATGCCCTCGCGCGCTATGCGGCGTTGTGTCAGGAGGCCGGTATCGTGCCGATCGTCGAGCCGGAAGTTCTGATGGACGGCGATCATGATATTGACCGGTGTTACGATGTGACCGAGCACACGCTGAAAACGCTTTTCGACGAGCTCTATCTTCAAGATGTCGCACTCGAAGGGACGATCTTGAAACCGAACATGGTGATCGCTGGCAAGGGCGCATCGCGTCAGGCGAGCGTCGAGGAAGTTGCGGAAAAAACCGTGCGTTGTTTCCGGGCGGCCGTGCCCGCTGCGCTGCCGGGGATTGTCTTTCTTTCCGGCGGTCAATCCGATGAGGAGGCGACGGCGCATCTGAACGCGATGAATGAGGGGTATCAGGATCAAATGCCGTGGGCGTTGTCCTTTTCCTATGGGCGCGCGCTTCAGGCCGCGCCGCTGAAAGCCTGGGGCGGCGCAGCGGCGAATGTGCCCGCGGCGCAGGCCGCGTTCGCCCATCGCGCGCGCATGAACGGTCTTGCGCAAAAAGGCGACTGGTCGAAAGCCCTTGAAAACGCCGCATAAATCGGCGCGCCGCGGCGCTGGATGGCGCCCGGCGGCTCTTTTGACCCGGATTTTGAACCCGCGACGGGCGTTCGGCCCGCCGCGGGTTTTTTATCGAAAAGGCTTGACGGATCGGCGCCAAAAGGCGTATTCAACAAAGGTAAACTGATGAGTTTACTTCACGAGAGGGCCCTGCGGAACACTGCCGCGGCTCGCCGTGATCAAAAAAGGACCGACCAATGGCCTATCGCCGCGCTTCGTTTGCCGACCATGTTCCCGAACATCTGATTGATGATGTGGGCGGTTTTCCTGTCCCGCCGGCCGGGAAAGTGCGCCCGGTTCACGCGCTGGCGTCGGTGATGAAGCTTGTCGCCAACAAAGAAGACACGCGCCAGGTCTTCGAGATTGTCGCCGCGCTCGCCGGCGACTCAACGATTGAGATGTTCCGCCGCTTCGTCGCCACCGACTACGGACGGCGCGTCGCGCGCGGTGAAATCAATCTCATCGATATCTTGAGCAATCGCGAGAAATTGCGGGCGATGCCCGAAGGCAGTTTCGGGCGCGTTTATCTCGCCTTTATGGAGGGCGAGGACTTAACGCCGGACGGCATTTTGCTGGCGGCTGAAGAGGCCGGCCAGGACTTCCGGTGCGAAACGCAATTTGAAGAATTCCGCCGCATGTTCCTGCATTCGCAAGTCAGTCACGACCTTTGGCATGTCCTGACAGGCTATGGCCGCGATGCGCTCGGCGAATTGTGCAATCTCGGCTTCACGCGCGTTCAAAGCGGCAATCGCGGCTTCCGTCTGATCATCTGGATGGGGCTGTTGGCGATGAAGGGCGAGAGTTTTGGAACGCCGACGGCGCGCGCGGTCTCGCAAGGCGTTGAAATGGGCCGCGGCGCCACGTGGCTGTTGACGGAAGATATCGAAAGCCTTTTGCCGCTGCCGCTGAGTGAAGTGCGCCGTAAACTGAATTTTATCGAGCCGACAGTCTACAAGTCGATTCCCGATGATGTGAAAGCGGGCCTGTTAAAGCCAAAGCTTGGCAAAACCCAATCGCAACGCGAAAGCGACGGCGGCGCGCCGGCGCACGCTTAGGGGCTGCGTCCTGGCGGCGGCTTCCACAGCTCGTCAACCATCTTCCACGAGGAGCTGATTGCCTCGTTCGATGAAGCGGCTATGGTCCGCCCATGGAAAATGCACGCGCGCCAGCCTGCCGGCTCTATCTGATCACGCCGCCAAGCCTTCCGGACCTCGATGAGTTCGCTGACGCTTTTTCGGCGGCGCTCGGGGCCGGCGATATCGCCTGCGTCCAGTTGCGCCTGAAGGCCCCGGACGGCGGCCCGCCGCATGCTGACGATGTCCGCGCGGCGGCGGCGCGCCTTGCGCCGCTCGCGCAAGACGCCGGCGCCGCCTTCCTGATTAATGACAACCCGCAGCTCGCTAAAGAGACCGGCGCAGACGGCGTTCACATCGGCCAGAGCGATGCGCGCCTTGTCGATGCGCGCGCCTTGCTGGGGTCGGACGCAAGTATTGGCGTGACCTGTCACAATTCGCTGGACCTTGCTTTCGAGGCCGGCGAGGCGGGCGCTGACTATGTGGCGTTCGGCGCGTTTTTTGAGACCGCCACGAAGGAAGCGCCGACCCGGGCCGACCCTGATATTTTGACCCGCTGGCGGGAGATGACGGTCCTGCCGAGCGTCGCTATCGGCGGCGTCACGCCCGAAAACGGGGCGGCGCTGGTGCGCGCCGGCGCTGATTTTCTGGCGGTTTCCGCCGCTGTGTGGCGCAATCCGCTTGGGCCGGCGAAGGCGATTAAAGCCTTTGAAACCATGATCGCAGATGCTGTAGGCTAGGGGTTGGAACGAAGGTGCGCCGGCAAGGCGAGCATTCGGTGCGATCACGCAAGACGAAACAGATTTTGACCATGTCGGCAGTCAACTCGAAAACGATGCTTACCGCCGCCGCGCTGGCGTCCGGCCTCTTTTTAAGCGGCATTGTCGCCGCGCCGCCTGCAGCGCACGCGCAGGAGGCCGATGAGCCGACGGCGCAGCGTTCGGCGCTTGCGACCGCATGGCGGCGCATGCAGGCGGGCGAATATGCAGTGGCGCGCGGCCTCCTGGAGCCGCTGGTCGCCGCCGGGCGCGCCGACGCCCAACACATGCTCGGCTATATGGAAGAGCGCGGCCTTGGCGGCGACGTCGATTTGAAGCGCGCGCTTGATCTTTACTTTACGGCGGCGTCAAAAGGATCTGTAGACGCACAATTTTCACTCGGCGAAATGGCGTTTCTTGGGGATGGCGTAAAGCGCGATTACAAACGCGCGCGCGGCTGGTATGAGCTCGCTTCTGAGAAAAATCACGGACCGGCGAAAGTTCGTCTCGGCGCGATTTACGCCGCCGGGCTGGGGTTGGAAAATCCCGATCACATCAAAGCCCTCGACTATTTCAAACAGGCCGCCGATCTCGGCGAGGTGGAAGCGCAATACAATGTCGGCGTCGCTTATCTGATCGGTCGCGGGGTGGAAAAAGACTATAAGACCGCCGAGGGCTGGCTGAGGCTCGCCGCCGAAAAAGGCAATCCCGACGCGCAATATAATCTGGCGCTCCTTCACGACACGGATTTTCTTGGCGCGCGCGATCCGGAAAAGACCCTGCAATGGATGCAGGCCGCCGCCGACAAGGGCCTGCCGCCCGCACTCAACGCGCTCGGGCAAATGCATATGGAAGGGCGCGCCGGCGTCTCCGATGAAAAACGTCGGCATAAAATCGCCGCTGATATTTTTGAAAAATCCGCCAAGGCAGGCGACGCCAAGGGACAGTTCCTTTATGCGTTGTCCCTCGCCAATGGTCAGGGCCGCCTCAGGAACCTCGACGAGGCTGTCGTCTGGCTCGACAGGGCGCGGGCCCAGTCGCGTTCCCTCGACCCGAACACCACGGCGGCGATCGAAAAACTGCGCACCGATGTTGTGGCGGTGATCAACGGTCCGGCGCTGTTGCGCGAATAAACGCCGATCAAAACGTTTCCGTTTCGTTCCGAAGCCCTTAAGCTGTCGGCATGACGACAGTGATTCGCATTCTTGGCCTTGATCCCGGCACGGCGGCCACCGGTTGGGGCGTGATCGACCGCGACGGGCCGCGGCTCAGCTTTGTCGCCGCGGGCGTCATTCGTCAGCCCCGGGCGGCCTCGCGCGCAGAGAAACTGAGCCGGATTTTTTCGTCGCTCACCGCCATTATCGAGGCGCACCAGCCGGCGGCCTCGGCGGTTGAGGAAACTTTCGTCAATGCGAGCCCGCGCGACGCGCTCGTCTTGGGCGCTGCGCGCGGCGTCGCGCTGCTGGCGCCGGCGCTGGCGGGACTCGATGTCGCCGAATACGCCGCTAATACGGTGAAAAAATCCGTGGTCGGAAAAGGCCATGCCGACAAGGGCCAGGTCCAGGCAATGGTGCGCGTGTTGCTGCCCGCCTCAGGCGCGCAGGCCAGCGACGCGGCTGACGCGCTCGCGGTGGCGATCTGTCATGCCCATCACATGGACGCGCGCCGTCTCCTGGAAAGGGCCGCCTCATGATCGGGAGCCTTAAAGGAACCGTTGCCGCGGTAGATGTCGACAGTGCGCTGATCGATGTCGGCGGCGTCGGTTATGAGGTTTATGGCGCGGCGCGCACGCTCCAAAATCTGGCCGTAGGCGCGCCCGCGACCTTGTCCATCGAGACGGTCGTACGCGAAGATTTCATCAAGCTATACGGTTTTGCAAGCGTAGCCGAACGCCAGTGTTTCCGTCTGTTGCAGGGCGTTCAGGGCGTCGGCGCAAAACACGCGCTGGCCATTCTCCAGGTGTTGCCGCCGGACGATTTATACGACGCCGTCGCCGCCGAAGATGTGACCGCGGTCAGCCGCGCCCACGGCGTCGGTAAGAAAATCGCGCAACGCATTGTCACCGAATTGCAGTCAAAACTGGGCGGCCTCGCCGGCGCCGGGGGCGCCGCGTTGACGGTTGTCGCCCGCCAGGCCGGCGGCGCGCCGCCGCCGGCGGACGATCAAACGCGCGCGTGCGCCGACGCGGTCTCCGCGCTGTTGGGGCTCGGTTATGACGGCGTTGAGGCGCGGCGCGCGGTGGCGGCCGCCGTGAGCGCGGCGGGCTCAGGGGAAATCGTAGAAGAACTGATCAAGGGCGCGCTTAAAGAGCTGGCGCATGCTTAGGGGGAATTGATGCTTCGGCTACGCCAATGGATCGTGTTGACCCTGGTGACGGTTGCCGCGTCTGGCGCCGCTGCGCAAACAACATCTGATCTGACGCAGGCAATTCCCGATCTGACAGCGGAAACCGCCAGTGAGGCGGGTTTTGCGTATGTGTCGTATTCGAAGTTTCGCCGGTTCATGGACTCGGGCTTAATTGAGCAGGCGCGCATCAACCGAAATGGTTACCACACATACTTTATAGACAAATCTGAGGGCAAGTATTTCGCAAATACGCCGAATGCGCAGGATCTGGCGGATCGGCTCGTCGATGCGGGCGCCGAGGTGGAATTCTACCTCTTTTTTGGTCCGTCCTCGGCGCCGGACTATGATGTCGACGATGACGAGCCGCCATTTTGGCTTTCGGCGATCTTGAGCCTGACGCCTTTGGTCATCTTCATCGCTCTGCTCTATTGGTTGGTGCGCTGGCAGAATGGTCATATGAAGCAGGTCTCAACAATTAATGACGAGGCCAGGCGGATAAATCATGAATTTATCGAACGCCTTGATGAGGTTTTGACAAGGCATCGAAATGGCTGAACCCGCTTACGACAACGACCGACTGATCGAGCCCGAACGCAAGCCGGAAGACGCTGACGCGGCGCTGCGGCCAAAGCGGCTCGATGATTTTGTCGGCCAGCCGCAGGCGAAAGACAATCTGCGTGTTTTCGTCGATGCGGCGCGCGCGCGCGGCGAAGCGCTTGATCATGTGCTGTTTCACGGACCGCCGGGGCTCGGCAAGACGACGCTCGCGCAGATTGTCGCCAATGAACTGGGCGTCAATTTCCGCTCGACCTCGGGTCCGGTGATCACCAAGCCCGGCGATCTTGCGGCGCTGTTGACCAATCTGGAAGCCAACGATGTTTTGTTCATTGACGAAATCCACCGCCTGACGCCCGCCGTCGAGGAGGTTCTCTATCCGGCGATGGAAGATTATGCGCTCGATTTGATGATCGGCGAAGGGCCGGCGGCGCGCTCGGTGAAGATCGATCTGCCGCGTTTTACGCTGGTGGGCGCGACGACGCGGTCGGGGCTGTTGGCCAAACCCTTGCTCGATCGGTTTGGCATTCCGATCCGTCTTGAGTTTTATTCGTGTAAGGATTTAAGCGCCATCGTCCGGCGCGGGGCTGAAAAACTCGGCGCCGCGATGTCGGCGGACGGCGCGGCGGAGATCGCGCGGCGCTCGCGCGGCACGCCGCGGGTCGCGGGACGCTTGTTGCGGCGCGTGCGTGATGTGGCGACCGTCGAGGGCGCGCCGACCATTGACGCCGATGTCGCCGACCGGGCCTTGCGCCGCCTCGACATTGATGCGCGCGGGCTTGATCCGCTGGACCGGCGCTACTTACGCCTAATCGCAGAACATTTTGGCGGCGGGCCGGTCGGCGTTGAAACCATTGCCGCCTCGCTCGCTGAGGCGCGCGACGCCGTTGAGGACGTGATCGAGCCGTTTTTGTTGCAACAGGGCCTGATCCAGCGCACCCCGCGGGGGCGTCTTTTGTCCGCGACGGCGTGGACGCATCTTGGCCTCAAAGCCCCGCGCGACGGGGCGAGCGACCTCTTCGACGGCGCTTAGGTCCGCGCCCGTCCGCGCTGGCGCAAACCTCTTTTTAGGGCTTTTCGGGCCACACTGGCGCGGAGCGGCAGCGCCGGATCATGTTGCGATCCGGCACGCGCAACGAGAGGATCGGCGATGAGCTGGGGAACAATTGGCTTAACGCTCTTTTTGGGGCTTTTCCTGGCTGTCGGCCTCGGGCTTTTGTTTTTCGGCGCCCGCTCGCTGCATCTCGCCAAACAGGCGGAATCCTGGCCGACCGCGCAAGGCGAAGTCACGGCGCGCGACTTCAAAATCAACAGCGACGACGACGGCACGACATATCGCGCCGAAATCAAATATTCATATTCCGTCTTAGGACAAAATTACGACGGCGACCACATCGCATTTGGCTATTCGGGCTCGAGCGCCCGCCAGTTTCATCGCGAACTCCATGACGCATTGCCGGTGGGCGCGTCCATCGCGGTGCGTTATGACCCGGACAGCCCGCAACGCGCCGTCCTTTCCCATGGCATGAACAAGTCGATCCTCTTTTTACTGATTTTCGGCTGCACATGGACTGTCTTTACGCTGGGCATCGCGTCGTTGTTTTTTCTGAGCGAGGGCGGCGCCAATACGCTTTTGTCGAATATAACTGTCTATTCCCGCCCGAATTAGGCGCACGCCCGCAGCGCATTACCTAACGTTAATCCAGCACAACCGTTCATCGCGCCTGAAGAGCGCCTGATCGCAGTTTTCTCGCGATCAAATCTTACCAAAGTAATATGAAGCCGCACCGCGAACGCATGCTATGGCGACGATCGCGTTTTTGAGGGCGCCGTTGCGTGCGTCCCACAAACACGGCGCATTCATACGATGCGGTAAAACGATGCGTTTTTGAAAAGCGCTCATGTGCAAAAAACTTGGAGATTACCAATGAAAAAACTCACTCTTACGCTGGCCGCCGTCGGCTTTGCTGGATTGTCCGCAGCCGGCGCGCTCGCCGGTCACCACGAAGAAGGCGACAAAGCCAACTGGGAAGCTGAAATGGCGGAAAAATTCGCGGCGACGGATGCGAATGCTGACGGCGCAATCGATATCGATGAGTATCTCGCTAAAAAAGCTGAAGGCGGCGAAGAATTCGACGAAGCCGAAGTGCGCACGAAATTTGCCGAAGCCGCTGGTGAAGACGGCAAGCTCTCGCTTGACGAAGCCAAAGCCGCTCACAAAAAACAATACGAAGCCAAAAAGAGCAGCGGCAGCTAAGAAGCGCTCAACAGCCATTGAAAGAGCCCGGCCCGTTTGCGCGGCGCCGGGCTTTTTTTTGTATCGATGCCGGGGGGGGCGGCGTCTCCATTACGACAGCGGCTATGCATTGACGTGCGATCGGCTTATGCAATCCCCCCATGACCGATACGCCGTTCGCCATCGATATTCGCGTCTATTATGAAGACACCGATTTTTCCGGGATTGTTTATCACGCGAATTATCTGAAATTCTTCGAGCGCGGGCGCACGGATGCGTTGCGCGCCTGCGGCCTGACGCATACGGAATTACTGGCGCGCGACGAGCCGCTCGCCTTTTCGGTGCGCTCAATGACCATTGACTGGCGCTCGCCGGCGCGGATTGACGATCTTCTCCGGGTTGAAACGCGTTTTGTCAGCGCCGCCGGGGCGCGCATGCGGCTGCGTCAGGAAATCCTGAAAGACGGCGCGGTGCTCGCCGGCGCCGAGGTTGAGGCGGCCTGTATGGGGCTGACCGGACGCCCGCGCCGTTTGCCGGCTGATATTCGCGCGCTTCTGGCCCCGCACCTTGCGCCGCACGCGGAACCGAATCAGGCGGGCGATACGGCTTGAAATTCGCCGCCGCCCGCGCGGTTAAACTTCTGAAAGCCTGGCGGATCGTTGCCCGCGGCGGCGCGAACACCCTTAAGGTTGTCGACTGCGAGCCCTCTCATCGCCCCATTTTGCTGTGATATTGTCGCGCAAAAGGTATATCCGCCAGCGGCGCGCAATGGTAACGATGGCGGTGCTGGGGGATCGGTGCGCCGGGCTTGCCTGGCCGAGATGTTAAACACCAGCGTGGGCGCCCGCCCGCGCGCGCCGGATTAAAGGCGGCGAAAAGCAGGGGTTTTTGAAACGATGGCGATAGAATTCGCAATGATGGCGGCGGCCGCCGCAACGCCGGTTGCAACGGATGCGACGCTGGTGACGGAACTGGGCGGCGAGTTCAGCCTGTGGAGCCTGTTTTTCAGCGCCGGCCCGGTCGTCAAGGTGGTGATGGGAATTCTGATCCTCGCCTCCGTCTGGTCCTGGGCGGTGATCATCGACAAATCGATGCTGTTCGGGCGTCTGAAATCAAAATCGCGCCGCTTCGAGGACGCCTTCTGGTCCGGCAAGCCGCTTGATGAACTGCATCGCAAAATTGGCGATAAAGCCGATCACCCGATGGCGCGCGTCTTCGCCGCCGGCATGGGCGAATGGGGCCGCACCAAAAAAGACGGCGGACGCTCGGACGCTCTTGTCGCCGGCGCGCGCGAGCGCATCGACAAGGTGATGAGCGTCGCCGTAGCGCGCGAGTTGGAGCGGGCGGAAAAAAATCTCGGCGTTCTGGCGACCATCGGATCGGCGGCGCCGTTTGTTGGCCTTCTCGGCACCGTCTGGGGGATCATGACCGCGTTCCAGGCGATTGCGGCCACGAAGGACACAAATCTTGCGGTTGTCGCGCCGGGCATCGCCGAGGCGCTTTTTGCAACGGCGCTCGGCCTTCTTGCGGCCATCCCAGCCGTTGTCGGCTACAACCGCTATTCGGCGGCGCTCAATTCCTTTGCGGTGCGCCTGCAGGGCTTTTCCGACGAGTTTTCCGCCATCCTGTCGCGCCAGCTTGATGAAAGGGCGCGGTAGATGATCCCCGCAATGGCGATGAATGTCGGCGGCGGCCGCCACAGTCCCGGGCGCACCCGTCCGATGGCTGAGATTAACGTGACGCCGTTTGTCGACGTCATGCTGGTGTTGCTGATCGTTTTCATGGTCGCCGCGCCATTATTGTCCGTAGGCGTCGCAGTTGATTTGCCGGAAACGGCGGCGCAACCGATCCAGGATCAGGGCGAGCCGTTGACCGTGACGGTTGCCGGCGACGGCGTCATTTACCTGCAGGACACGCCTGTTGAGATCGATGATCTGGTGCCGCGGCTCAAAGCCATAGCGACCGCCGGCTATGACCAGCGCATTTTCATCCGTGGCGACCGTTCGCGGTCTTACGGCGAGGTCGTGCGGGTCATGGGCCGGATCAACGGCGCCGGTTTCAAGCGCATTGGCCTTTTGACCGAACAGGAAGGCGCGCCCGCGTCGGGCGGTTCTGGTGGCGGAACTGGCGGCGAGTAAACCCTTCAGGTAAGGAGCGCGTTCGCCCCCATGCGGTTCGGATTGCTCACATCACTCTTACTGCACGCCTGCATTGTCGGGGCGGCGTTTATCGCGCTGCCTGAAAGCTGGCGGCCCGATGTGGCGCCCGAGCCCTACGTGCCGATTGAGCTGATCGCCGACGCTGAAATCGCGGAGACGACAAGCGTGCCCGCGGCGCAGGAGACCCCGGTTGAGGAGCCGCCTGAGCCGGATGCGCAGCCGGAAGAGCCCGCTGAAGAGGCCCCGGCGGAAGAACCGGCGCCCGTTGAAGAAACGCCTGAACCGGCGCCGGAGCCGGTGGAACCCGACCCTGAGCCTGAGCCGGCGCCGCCTGAAGAAGAGCCGACCCCTGAACCCCCAAAAGAAGAGCCCCCCAAACCGGAACCGCCGAAACAGGAACCGGAGGACGACGACCTCGACCTCGACGCGTTGTCGGCCCTGGTCGACAAGGCGAAAAAAGAACCGAAGACGGCAAGCAGCGCGCCCTCTCAAACCGCGGAGCAGGGTGAGGAAGATCGCGCCCAGGTCGGCGCCGGCGATCGATTAACGGCCAGCGAGACCGCAAAAATGCGCGCTGCGATTTCGCGGTGCTGGAACGCCAGCGCGGTGATCGGCGCGCCGGAACCGGAAAAGCTGAAAGTGATTGTGGAGTTCGACCTCAATCGCGACGGCACCCTGAAAGGCGCGCCGCGCGTCGCCAATCAACTGCAGATCAATCTCTCTGGCAACCGTTTCTGGAAGGCGGCGGAGCAAAATGCGGTCCGGGCCGTGGTCACCTGTCAGCCGTATGATTTCCTCTCGCAGGACCGGTATGAGACGTGGAAGGAATTCCAGTTGAACTTCGATCCGACCCAAATGGCCGGATTTTAACATGCGCGCCTTATTTTTGCGCGCCGATGCGTGATAGGCAGCGCTCTGGCTGTTTTCGGCAGCAACCGAGCGATCAAGTAAACGAGGCCCGTTCGATGATAAGAGTTTTCCGACCGTTTTCCCTTGATGCATGGCGAATCTTTGGCGCATGGCGCCGCGCGATGATCGGCGTCGTCGCTGCGCTCGCGGCAATTGGCGCATTCGCCGGTTCCGCCGCGGCGCGCGTCCAGATCGACATCACCCAGGGCAATATCGACCCGTTGCCCGTCGCCGTGCCTGATTTTCTGGGGGCGGACGATGCGATCGCGCCGCTTGGCCGCGACATCACCGGCGTCATCATGTCGGACCTTGACCGCTCCGGTCTTTTTTCGGTCATCGATCAGCGCGCCTATATCGAGAAGCTGACAACCGTCAATGTGCGGCCGAAATTCGCCGACTGGCGGATCATCAATGCGCAGGTCCTGGTGGTCGGCGAGGTGCGTGAACTTTCTGACGGGCGCATCGAAGTTGCGACCCGCGTTTGGGATGTGTTTTCCAATGAACAGCTTGGCGCCGTGGCGTTCAAGACGCCGGCCGAAAACTGGCGGCGCGCCGCCCACAAGGTCGCTGATTTCGTCTACAAATCGTTGACCGGCGAGGAAGGCTATTTCGATACGCGCGTTGTCTTCGTCCATGAGACCGGCCCGAAAATCAAGCGCGTGAAGCGATTGATGATCATGGATCAGGACGGCGCCAATCCGGTGCTTCTGACCGAAGGCCTCAACTATCAGGTTTTGACGCCGCGCTTCTCGCCGACGCAACAGCAGATCACTTATATGGCGCTCTATGACGATCGTCCGGGTGAGGTCTATCTCTTCAATATCGAAACCGGCGAACAGGAGCGGCTCGGCCGGTTCCGCGGCATGTCGTTCGCACCCAGATTTTCCCCCGACGGCACCGATGTCATCATGTCAATGGAGCGGGGCGGCAATTCCGACGTCTTCAAGATGGATCTCGCGACGCGGCGCCTGACGCGGCTGACGGACAATCTTGCGATCGACACCTCGCCGACCATGTCGCCGGACGGCCGCCGGATCGCTTTTACCTCCGACCGCGGCGGCTCGCAGCAGATTTATGTGATGGATGCGGACGGCTCGAACGTGAAGCGCATCACCTTCGGCGAGGGGCGTTATCAGACCCCGGTCTGGAGCCCGCGCGGCGATCTCATCGCGTTTACCCGCTCCTATAAAGGGCGTTTTTATATCGGCGTTATCAGACCCGACGGGCGCGGCGAACGGCTGTTGACGGAAAGCTATTTCGAAGAAGGCCCGACCTGGTCGCCGAACGGGCGGGTTTTGATGTTCTATCGGCAATCGCCTTCCGGTCGCAGGGGCAATGGCGGCGCAACCGCTCTCTGGTCGGTTGATCTGACGGGGCGAAATTTGCGGCGGGTGCGAACGCCGGGCGATGCTTCCGACCCCGCATGGTCGCCGTTACTGCCTTAGCGGGCCTCCCGGCGCAAAGGCCTCGATTTGTTGCACAGCAGTAAACGAAAATTCATTTTTGCCCCGTAACGGCGGCGCTTGATCGATCACGGCGACACAGTTACGGTTCCATATAAGGTTAAACTTTGCGCTTTAACCTTGAGGCGATGGAAACGTCACAAAGCTAGGATAGGGCTAGGATCAGGACGATTTCATTGGAGGGGCTGACCGCGGGGGCGCGCTCGCAAGGCCCGATATGTGAAAATAAGGCGAAGCGGAGCGAACTTGCCATGAACATGACAACAATTATCAAGACAGCCGGCGTCGCGGCATCCATGCTGCTGATGGCTGCATGCGCGAGCACAGGGCCGGACGTTGTAGCTGGTAACGCCGGCGACAGCGCGACCCGCGCAGCGCCGACCGGTCCGGTCCCGGGCTCTCAGGCCGACCTCGAAGCCAACGCAGGCAACCGCGTTTTCTTCGCCTACAATGAATACACGCTGACGCCGGATGCGCAGGCGACGCTCGCACGCCAGGCGGCTTGGCTGAAACAGTATCCTGAAACCCGCATCCTTGTTGCAGGCAATTGCGATGAGCGCGGCACACGCGAATACAACCTTGCCCTCGGCGCCCGGCGCGCTGAAGCGGCCCGCGCCTATCTTTCAAGCCTTGGCGTCGACGGCTCGCGCGTCACGACAGTGTCTTACGGTAAAGAGCGCCCGCTCGATCCGCGCGCGAGCGAAGAAGCCTGGTCGCTGAACCGCAACGCCACGACGACGATCACCGGCGTCGGCTCATAACAAGCGCTGACAAGGCGGCGAAGACCGTTTTTTCAAAGGCGCGCCAGCCCTGTTGGCGCGCCTTATTTGTGTCTTGCTCGCCGGCTAAAGTGGATTAAGTAACAGAACGATCGCGCGCCGGGCCGTTGCTCTGACCAACCGAGCTATCACCTCACAACATATAGCCGCGCCGCGATACGAAAATTGGCCGACAGGGGACGGCCGCTGGGAAAAAGGCCATCACAAAAGTGGCCGACAGAAAGGTAAAGTCATGCGTCAAAAATTCCTGTTGAGCGCGCTTGGCGTTTTTTTTCTTGTGGCGGGCGTAGCCTCGCCGGCGGTGGCCCAGTCGACCAAGAAGCGCGTGACGGCGCTTGAGGCGACAGTCGCCGAACTCCAGGCGCGTGCGGCGGCCGACGAACAAAAGACGCTGCGCATCAATCAGCTTGAACGTCAGGTTCAGGATCTGACCGGGCGCATTGAACAGCTGACCTATCAGCTTGATCAGGCGAACGCCCGTCTTGATGCGGTCACCAATGTGCTCGCGAGCGATCCCAATCTCGCGGCCGCTGCATCGAGCCTCCAGGGCGGGGCGGCAACCGGCGGGGCGGCGACGGGCGCGGTTGCCGGGGCCGCATCGGGCGGACCGGTGGCGCTCGCCCCCGGCGCAGATCCGATCGCCGATCGCATCGCCAGCGCCGATCCGGCGTCGGCTGCCGCTGCGGGCGCCGCGTCCGGCTCTGCGCCAGCTGCGGGCGGCGATGCGGCGAGCGTCGAGCTGCCCGATGATCCGGAGACGGCTTTTTCCTTCGCCTCAAGCTATCTTTTGAAAGGCGATTACGCCGGCGCCCGTGCGGCTTTTGAAACTTACCTTGTCAAGTTTCCAAGCAGCGCGCGCACAGCCGATGCACAATTCCGTTTAGGTGAGATTTATCTCGCAACCTCCGCCAATGCGGAAGCCGCCGAGGCCTTCATCGCCCATATCAAGAAATATCCGAATGATCCGCGTGCGGCTGAAGCGTATCTTAAGCTTGGCACGGCGTTTGCGCGTCTCGAGCAGGGGCCGCAGGCGTGCAAGGTGTTCACCACCATGAAGAAAAAATTTCCCAATATTCCCGACGCTGTCCAACAACGCGCCGATCTCGAAATGCAGCGGCTTTCGTGTTCGTAAGACGCGCATCAAAGGATATGACGCGCTGACGGCGACCGCGCAGGACATCGCTTGTTTTTCCGACGACGCTTTTGCGGCGCGCCTTCAGGAGCTGGGCGCGCCGCAGCGCTTTGTGGCGGCGGTTTCCGGCGGCGGCGATTCGATGGCCTTGGCGCAGTTTCTGGCCGCCTATCAACAAAAGACGCAGGCGGAGATTTTATGCGTCAGCGTTGATCACGGCCTGCGCGCGGGCGCGTTGAAAGAGGCGGAAAGCGCCGGCGCGGCGTGCCGCGCGCTGGGGCTCAGCCATCGCCTCATGCGCTGGACTGGCGAGAAACCTCTATCAGGCCTGCAGGCGGCGGCGCGCGCCGCGCGATACGGGCTGCTTTGCGACGCCGCGCACGACTGGCGTGCGGGCGCGATCCTCACCGGGCATACGGCCGACGATCAGGCGGAGACGGTCTTTATGCGCCTTTCGCGGGGCGCCGGCGCGCGCGGGCTTTCCGGCATGCGCGCGCGCATTCAGGTTGCGTCCGGCGCGGGCGCACCTGTCTTACTGCTGCGGCCGTTGCTCGGCGAACGCCGCGCGGCGCTGCGCGGCAAACTGCGCGCCGTGGGGTGCGCCCATCAAAACGATCCGTCTAATGACGACCAGTGCTTTGAGCGCGTACGTGTGCGCCAGACGCTCGCCGCTCTTGAGGAACAGGGCGTCCTCTCATGCGCGGCGCTTTGCGCCGTCGCCGATCGCGCGCGCGAGGCGGCTGATCACGAAGACCGCCAGATCGCAGAGCTTTTCAAACAGGCGGGCGGGATCTTTTATCGCTGGGGCGGGGCGCGCCTTGACGGCGCTGCGCTCGATCATCCGCTGGCGGCGGCCATGCTGCGCCGCCTCTTCTTTGCGGTCGGCGGTCAGGTCTTTCCCCCGTCGCGGGAAAGCGCCAGCCGCGCCCTGACGCAAATCGCCGCCGGCAAGCCCGCAACGCTCGCCGGCGCGCTCGCCCGGCCTTCTTCAGGCGCCGCCAGGCGCCCTTGCGCCATCCTGTTCGAGCGCGAGGCAGCGGCGCTCACCGGCAGGGCCGGCGTCGCGCCGATGACGCCGGCCTCCCTGGCCCCCGGCGACGGGGCCTTGTGGGACCGCCGTTTCATTGTGGAAAATACCGGCGCGCTTCCCGTCCTCATCGCCCCCCTCGCGGTCAGCGGCCCTGCTGCGCTGTCGCAATCCGCCGCACGCCCGGGGGTAACGCGGGACGGCGCGCCGCCGCGCGATGCGTTCCTCGCCGACGATATCAATATTAAGTCTTTGATAAATGAACGATTTTCCGGAAACGTCATCCGCTATGAGTGATCCGCAACCGGTGCGCTCGCCTATAATAAATGAACCCTAACGCGAAGGTGACCCATCAAGGTGGCGCGCGGCTTTCTTAACCCCTATCTATTAGCCTCAATGACGCCAAGCGACGGGCGCGCGGATTTTCGAATGCGCTCTGAAAAGGAAATTTAGCCGGTATGAACGGACGCAATCTTCTGGTCTGGGGCTTTGTCCTCGTTTTTCTGATTTTCGCCCTGCAGCTATTCGATATGCAGTCGACCGGCGAGACCGCCGAAGAGTTGAGCTATTCGCAGGTCAATGCGCGGGTCAAAAGCGGCGAGGTGGCGAGCGTCGTCATCGACGGCGGCAAGCTCGAAGGCGAGTTGACCAACGGCAAGAAATTCATCTCGGCGATCGATGAAAACAATGTCGAGCCGATCGCCAACCGCTTCGACGAGGCGGGCGTTCAGGTTGAGATCAAGCCGGAAGAGGAGCTGCCAATCCTGTTGTCGCTCCTTGTGAACATGTTGCCGCTGTTGATTTTCTTCGCCTTCATTTTCTTCATCATGCGTCAGATGCAAGGCGCGGGCGGCAAAGCCATGGGCTTCGGCAAGTCGCGCGCCAAGCTTTTGACCGAACGCCAGGGGCGCGTGACTTTCGAAGACGTGGCCGGCATCGATGAGGCCAAGGAAGAACTCGAAGAGATCGTCGAGTATCTGAAAGACCCGATGAAGTTCCAGCGTCTCGGCGGCAAGATTCCGAAGGGCGCACTCCTCGTCGGCCCGCCCGGAACGGGTAAGACGTTGCTGGCGCGCGCCATCGCGGGCGAAGCCAACGTGCCGTTTTTCACGATTTCAGGATCGGATTTCGTCGAGATGTTTGTCGGCGTCGGCGCAAGCCGCGTGCGCGATATGTTCGATCAGGCGAAAAAAAATGCGCCCTGCATCATCTTTATTGATGAGATCGATGCGGTCGGCCGGTCGCGCGGCGCAGGCCTCGGCGGCGGCAATGACGAACGCGAGCAAACGCTGAACCAGCTTCTCGTCGAAATGGACGGTTTTGAAGCCAATGAAGGCATCATCCTGATCGCCGCCACCAACCGTCCGGACGTTCTCGATCCGGCGCTGTTGCGGCCCGGTCGCTTCGACCGTCAGGTTGTCGTTCCGAACCCTGACGTTATCGGACGCGAAAAGATCTTGAATGTGCATGCGAAAAAAGTGCCGCTCGCGCCGGACGTCAACATACGGACGATCGCACGCGGCACGCCTGGCTTTTCCGGCGCCGACCTTGCCAATCTCGTCAATGAGGCCGCGCTTCTGGCGGCCCGCCGGGGCAAGCGTTTTGTCACGGCGAAGGAATTTGACGATTCCAAAGACAAGGTGCTGATGGGCGCCGAGCGTCGGTCCATGGTGATGACCGAGGAAGAAAAAGCGCTGACGGCCTATCACGAGGCTGGCCATGCGCTGGTTGGATTGACGATGCCGGGCTCGGACCCTGTCCATAAAGCAACGATCATCCCGCGCGGACGCGCCCTTGGCATGGTGCAGTATCTGCCTGAACGCGACCGCTATTCGATGACGCTCGAACAGATGAAAGCCCGCATCGCCATGGCGATGGGCGGACGCGTCGCGGAAGAGCTGAAATTCGGCAAGGAAAAGACGACTTCCGGCGCCTCTTCAGACATCGAACATGCGACCAAACTGGCGCGGGCGATGGTGACGCAATACGGGCTCTCTGAAAAGCTGGGACCGATCGCCTACGCCGAAGATCAGGGTGAGGTTTTCCTGGGCCAATCGATTGCGCGCAATCAGTCTATCTCCGGCGACACGTCGAAAATGATCGAAGACGAGATCAAGCGATTTGTCACTGAGGGCTACGACACCGCGCGGCGCATCCTGACCGAACGCAACGCTGATTGGGAGAAGCTCTCGCAGGCCCTGCTGGAGTTTGAAACGCTGACCGGCGAAGAGATCGACAAGCTGCTTGCGGGCGAGGAAATTATCCGCGAAGACCCGAGCGATGCGGACGATATCCCGCCGCCTAGCTCGGTGCCGTCCACGGACGATTCAGGCGGCGCAGAACCGAGCGGCGGGCTCGATCCATCGCCGCAAGGCGCCTGAAGATCCAGGGGACCGCGTTGCGGTCCCTTGTTTTTTGGCTTGGACGATTTGCCGATGGCCAATCTGAAAATCATGGGCGTCGTCAATGTGACGCCCGATTCCTTTTCCGACGGCGGCGCTTACTTCAATCCTGAAGCGGCGATCGCCCATGGGCGAAGGCTTGCGGAGGAGGGCGCCGATATTCTCGATATCGGCGGGGAATCTACCCGCCCGGGCGCTGAGACGGTCAGCGCCGACGAGGAAGCATCGCGCATTTTGCCGGTGATCGAAGGGCTTGCGGGGAAAACCGCGGTGCGGCTCTCTATCGACACCCGCAAGCCCGCTGTCGCCCGCGCGGCCGTGACGGCGGGCGCGGATATCTGGAACGATGTTTCCGCATTGACGTTTGCGCCAGATAGCCTTGAGACAGCCGCGGCGCTTGGCTGCGATATCGTCCTGATGCATGCGCAAGGCGCGCCCAAGACCATGCAGGATAATCCGTCCTATGACGATGTTGTCGGCGAGGTCTACAGCTTTTTGAGCGCGCGCGCCGATCTGGCCATCGCCGCCGGCGTCGACCGGTCGCGGATTATCGTCGATCCGGGAATCGGATTTGGCAAAACGCTCAGTCACAACCTTGAGCTTCTGCGCGCGCTCGACCGTTTTTCAGCGATTGGGCCAGTGTTGCTCGGCGCATCGCGCAAGCGGTTTATTGCGGCTCTCGATCGCGACGGCCCGGCGGAAAAGCGCTTGGGCGGTTCGATCGCCGCAGCGCTCGCGGGCGCTGCGCAAGGCGTTCGCTATCTGCGCGTCCACGACGTTGCGGCGACCCGTCAGGCGATCGCCGTCCAACAGGCGATCGCTGGCGCAAGCCCGCAATAGCGCAGCCTGCGACGGGCAGGCTTTAATCAGGAAGACTTCATTAAGCATTTATAAGCACCCGCCATGGCATTTTTCGCGGAGCAAAAACAGCCGCGAAAGGGCGCTGATGGCGCGCGAGGAAAAACTGAACACAGATGTGTCGCTGAAGGACGCAGGGTTTTTCGCCTCTGTGCGCGCCGCGCCATGGTTGATGTATGGGCTTTGCCTCCTTGCGGTCGGCGCGGGCATGTATTTCGTCGGCGTCTGCCTGTCGGTGCCGCGCTATCTCCTGGGGATGGAGGCGACGCTGAGGCCGCTGGCGGAATGGCTGGTCTGGTATAGCGGGGCGCCGGTTTTCCTGGGACTCGCATTTGCGCTCGCTGACGTCTTGTTGTTTTTCGAAGACAAGCGCGCGCCGCGTTTTTATCGCGACGACGTCATGAAGGACGCGAAGGTAACAGTCGCGCTTACCGCGTATAATGACGAAGAAAGTATCGCCGCCGCGGTGAGAGATTTCACAACGCATCCGCGCGTTGAGAAAGTCATCGTCGTCTCAAACAATTCTTCCGACAACACCATGACCGAGGCGCAAGCCGCCGGCGCCATCGTCTTCAACGAACAAACCCCCGGCTATGGCGCGTGCGTCTATCGCTGTTACAAGGAAGCGCTCGCCGGCGGCGAGGCCTCTCTTATCGTCTTGTGTGAAGGTGACCGCACTTTTCGCGCCGCCGATATCGATAAATTTGTCGCCTATGCGCCGCATGCGGATATTGTGAACGGCACACGTATTGTTGAAATGCTGCGGGCGCGCTCAACGCAGCTGACAACATTCATGTTCTACGGCAATTTGTTTGTAGCCAAGCTTCTGGAAGCCAAACATCTCGGCCGCAGCACGCTCACCGATATGGGCACGACCTATAAGCTTGTCCGGCGCGAAGCGCTTGAGCGCCTGATGCCCCATCTTGATCCGTCGGTAAACCTTGAGTTCAACGCCCACTTCATGGATGTGGCGCTGAAGCAGAATTTTTCGCTGATCGAATGCCCGATTACGTTTCACTCGCGCGTTGGCGTCAGCAAAGGCGGTAATGTCAGCAACCGGCGCGCGACAAAAGTCGGGCTCGCCATGATGCGCGGGGTGATGCTCGGATGGAAATGACGGCCGATAGCGAGGGCTATTTTGAAACGCGCCTCGCCGACGATGCGCGCCGCGACGTGCTCTGGCGCACACTGTGGGAGGCGTGGTTTAAGGCGCGGGTGCCGGAAGACGGCTGCGTTCTCGATATTGGGGCCGGATACGGACAGTTCATCAACAACGTCCAGGCGCGCCGGCGTTTTGCGCTCGATATCTGGCCGGGCATGGCTCACCATGTTGATGCGGCCGTAACGCCGTTGATTGGCGATCTATCAGCGCTTGAGCAACTGGACGACGCCAGCGTCGATTTCGCTTTCGCCAGCAACCTTTTTGAACATGTGACGCAGGACGATTTTGCGCTGGCGCTTTCCATACTGGACAGAAAGCTGACCGACCGGGGCGTCCTGACGGTGTTGCAGCCGAATTACGCCTATGCGTACCGCGAATATTTCGACGACTACACGCATATCTCGGTTTGGTCGCACGTGTCGCTGGGTGATTTTCTGGATGCAAAAGGCTTTGAGGTTCTCGAAGCGCGGCCGAAATTCCTGCCGCTGACGATCAAATCGCGTTTGCCGGTCTCGCCGGTTCTCATTCGCGCTTATCTGATGTCGCCGTTCAAGCCCATGGCGAAACAGATGTTGTTTACGGCAAGGCCGAAACGCTCATCCGCGCCGGTCCGATAATCGTCTCTTCAGCGCCGGCTTTTTCGATGATGTCGATCCGCCGCAACACCCGGGTCGGACCCTCCGCCGCAATCACCGCATAGCCGTCAAACAGATCAGGCGCTTCGGCGAGCATGCGGTCCGTCAGCCACAGCGAGGCCGGCGCCACGCAGTGAATGATGATCTCCGGCTTTTCGGACTTTATGAGCGCGATGGTGCGCGCGATATCGCGGGCCTGATAAGCGCGAAAGACCGTCTTTTCCGCCGGTGATCTCCACGGATCGTCGATCATGATGCGCGCATAGAGCGAGACCCATTGACTGTGAATGCGGTCGATCCATTGCGCGTCGAAGCGGTGCGCCAGAGGAAAGCCGATGGAGATATCGGTGGAAACGGCCATCGCCGTCGGGCGATCTAGACTTTCCGCCCACGACATGTCGCGCATCTGGAAACGACGGTCGTCAAAACCGAACCAGAAGTGGCTGAAGGCAATCAGCAAAATCAACGCTGAAAGGCCGGCCTGAATGTCCACCGGAGAGGCGAAGCGGCGCCGAACCGCATCGACAACGCGCGGCGCGATGAGGCAGGCGGCCGTCATTGTTGCAAACAACGCCGCCGGCGCCGCGTGATAGGTAAAGAATTTTCCCTGCGCGACAAAAATCGCAACGAATGAAAGCGTAAACAGGCCGAGGACGCGGCTGGCTTCAGGCGGCGTTTCCTTCAGGTAGATCAACAGCCCGGCGCCGAAACACAAGAGGACGCCGATAAAGCTGGCGATCATGGCCGAGCCAAACGGGCGAAATAACGGCACGTAAATCTCGCGCATCAGGACCGTCATATCGCCGAGATAATCCGGATAGGCGAGGAGCGAAGCGGCGGTGATCGCAACGCTGATTGCGCCGGTCGCTGCAAGGCCGCTTGAATAAATCCCGCGCACGCTGCGCGTCGTCACAACGTAATAGGCGCCAAGCGCCAGATACGGCGCCGCAAAGAGCGGCGGCTTGATAGCAACCGCGAGCCCGCCCAGCATCGCTGCGCCGAGGCGCGCCGTTATGGCGGGCCAGTGGCCGTCTTTGGCGCGCCGCACGAAAACGGCGACGCTCGGCAGCATGAGCGCCGCGGCGATGGTCTCGCGTTGTGCAAACGCATCGGTCGAAAGCGCGAAAAGGAACAGCGCCGCCGGCGCGATGATATGCCAGTCGGTGCGCCCGATGCTGGTCAAACGCCGCGGCAGGATTTGCGCGGTAAACGCGAGAACCGCCAGATAATTGAGCGCCGTCAGAATGTGGACGGCGGCGGCGGCGTCCAGCCCCGTCGCCTGTTCGATCCAGACGCCGGGCATATAAATCAGCGTTGGTACAGGCGGCGTTGTCTCGAAAATGTCGATATACGCCGTCTCGCCCCGGGCGATGCGCTCGCACATATCAATCAGCCAGGCGACGTCCGGCGTCGCCCCGCCGAGCCCGAGGACGGTTGAGACAAGCGCAAGCGCGCCGATCAGCGGCCAGAAAAGATCGGCCTCGCGCCGGCGGGTTTCATTTTTGTCGTTTTCAGCGCCGCCGGCCTCGCTGTGGCCGGAATTGTGCGTTAAGCGCCATGTGATAGGGTTCATGGTGAAGGCCAAATTTCTGAAAGCGAAAAAATTAGCAGTTTGGTAATGGTCTAAAGCGGTATGTTTAAAAAAAGCTTTTTGACCGCAGCCCGTGATTGGCGGCCGGCCGGCCGCGCATTGGGCTCAATGCCAGGTTATGGGCTCAATGCCGGTTTAATGGGCTCAATGCCCGGTTAAGGACGGGCGCAGAGGGCTTGGAAGAGTATGGACGGCGACAACAGAAGCATTCCTAAAGCAGCGCTGCAGGCGACCGCCGGCGAGCGCAGAATATTCGGCACCGACGGCGTGCGCGGGCTCGCCAATGCCGGCGCGATGACGCCTGCGCGCATCATGCAGCTCGGCATGGCCGTCGGGCGGGCCTTCAAGTCTGGCGATCACCGCCACCGTGTCGTTATCGGCAAGGACACACGGCTCTCCGGCTACATGATCGAGCCGGCGCTGACCGCAGGCTTTGCGGCGTCCGGCATGGATGTGTTTTTGTTGGGACCGCTGCCGACGCCGGCGATGGCGATGTTGACACGGTCGATGCGCGCTGATCTCGGCGTCATGATATCGGCGTCGCACAATCCGTACCATGATAATGGCGTCAAGTTTTTCGGGCCGGACGGCTACAAACTCTCAGACGCGATGGAGCTGAAGATCGAGCGCCTGATGAGCGACGCGCCGGAGACCGGGCTTGCCGCGTCGCGCGATCTTGGCCGCGTCAAGCGCATTGACGATGCGGGCGCACGCTATATTGAATTTGCGAAAAACGTCTTCCCGAAACGCCTGTCCCTCGACGGATTGAGAGTGGTTGTCGATTGCGCGAACGGCGCCGGCTACAAGGTCGCGCCGACAGTCCTTTGGGAGCTGGGCGCGGAAGTGAAGAGCATCGGCGTTGAGCCGAACGGGTTCAACATCAACGATGAATGTGGGTCGACATCGACCAAGCGCATGCAGGATGCGGTGCTGGAATATCGCGCCGATATGGGGATCGCCCTCGACGGGGACGCTGATCGCGTCATCATCAGCGATGAAAAAGGGCGCATCATCGACGGCGATCAGATCCTCGCGCTTATTGCGCGGTCCTGGCAAAAGAAAGAAACACTGCGCGGCGGCGGCGTTGCTTCGACGGTGATGGCGAATTTGGGTCTTGAAAAGTTCCTGAACGGCGCCGGCCTCGAACTGTTGCGCACCAAAGTTGGCGACCGTTATGTCGTTGAGGCGATGCGCGCGCGCGATATGAATGTCGGAGGCGAACCGTCCGGACACGTTATTTTAAGCGATTATGCGACCACTGGAGACGGCCTTGTCACGGCGCTTCAGGTCCTGGCGGTAGTCGTCGGCGAGGGGCGTCCTGTGAGCGCCGCGTGCAGTCTGTTCGAGCCGTTTCCGCAGCTCCTGAAAAATGTGCGCTTTAAGACCGGCGATCCTTTACAGGCCGCGGGCGTGCGTGACGCGATCAGCAAAGGCGAGGCGGCGCTTGGCGCTGCGGGCCGGCTGGTCATTCGAAAATCCGGCACCGAACCGCTGATCCGCGTGATGGGCGAGGGCGAGGATGGCGACAAGGTCGCCGCGGTCGTCGATGACATCTGCGCCGCCGTTGAAAAAGCCGCACAGTAAGGCCGCCGCGTGATGCAGGCGCGCGTCCTTGTTATCGCCGGCTCTGATCCGTCCGGCGGCGCCGGCGTTCAGGCCGATATCAAAACGGTGACGGCGCTCGGCGGTTATGCGGCGGCTGCGATTACGGCGCTGACCGTGCAAAATACGCGCGGCGTTCAGTCGGTGCGGATGCAGGACGCCAGCTTTATCCGTGACCAGATCGATGCGGTGATCACAGACATTGGTGTTGATGCGGTCAAAATCGGGATGATTGGCGATATTGAGGCTGCGGCGGCGATTGCCGACATACTCACCCCGCACGCGGCCAGCACGCCGATTGTTGTCGATCCGGTTCTGATCGCCACCAGCGGCGACGCATTGGCGTCCGACGGCATGGCGGGCGCGATCATGGATCGCCTTGCGCCGATCGCGACCGTCCTTACCCCGAATATCGACGAGGCGAGCGCCCTGACGGGCCGCGCTATCGCCGATAGCAATGGCGCGCAGGCCGCCGGCGAAGCGCTTCGTGAGGCGGGCGCAAGGGCGGCGCTCGTGAAGGGCGCGCATCTTGTGGGCGGGACCATCACAGATTTTCTCGTCACCGCAGACGGCGTATCGCGTTTCGCCAATGAGCGGATCGGCGATCGGGCGCTCCATGGCACCGGGTGCACGCTCGCCTCCGCGCTTGCGACGCGCCTCGCGTATGGCGATCGCGTAGAGACTGCGACGCAAGCGGCGATTGGGTTTGTGCGCGCGGCGATCCGCCTGGCCCCGGGCTTTGGCGATGGGGCTGCGCCGCTTAATCACGCGGGCGCCGGAGCAGCCGTGCGCGCCGACGGCGATAAGCCGTCCTGAGCATGCGCCCTCAGAAAGCCTAAAACCCTGACGATATATTGTCGTTTGAAATCCGCGCGCCGCCCCGCCACTGTTACAGAGTCGCGAATGGCGCGGGAGAAGAATTTTGGGAATGCAAGGCGAGCCAATGAACGAGATCGATTTTTATCAGGTTGACGCTTTCGCCAGCAAGGCATTCGCCGGCAACGCCGCCGCGGTGACGCCCTTGCCGCTCGGCAAAAGCGATCCGTGGTGGGATGATAAGAAGCTATTGACGATCGCGCAGGAGAACAATCTTTCCGAAACAGCGTTTTTGCGCCGGGTTGATGAGGCGGTCTACGATTTGCGGTGGTTCACGCCGGTTCAGGAAGTGCCGCTATGCGGGCATGCGACGCTCGCCGCCGCGCATGCGCTTTGGCGTGAGTGCGGCGTTGCGGCGGACCGGCTGACTTTCAACACAAAGTCCGGCGCTTTGACGGTTGAAAAAGACGGCGCCGGGTACGCCATGGACTTCCCGGCCGATAACGCGACGCCCGCCGCGCCGATGCCGGTACTGTCTGATGCGCTGGGCGCTGCGCCCGCCGAGATTTTCAAAGGGCAGTATATTCTGGCCGTCTTTGAGAGCGCGCAAGAAGTTCTTCAGCTTTCGCCGGATATGTCGGCGCTTGTGCGTTTCGCAGACGACCACGGCGCGCTTGCCGCTTGCGTTGTTGCGACGGCGCGCGGCGGGTCCGATTGGGATGGTGCGCCGGCTGATTTCATCTCACGGTTTTTCGCGCCCGCGCAAGGCATTCCCGAAGATCCCGTCACGGGCTCAGCGCATTGTCTGCTCGCGCCATTTTGGGCCGAACGTCTTGAGAGCCCAACACTGCAAGCCTTTCAGGCGTCAAAGCGCGGCGGGCGCGTCGGGTGCCGCGTCGCTGGCGAGCGGGTTATCCTGAGCGGCGAGGCCGTTACGGTCATCCGTGGGCGGATGACGGTTCCGTTCTAGCGCGATCTAGAACCATTGCGATGTTGCGCGATTGCGACGCCGGCGAGGATCAGCGCCAGCGCGCCGATGAGGCGCGCGGTCAACGGCTCACCGAAAATCGCAGCCCCCATCAACACCGCCCAGACGGGCGTCAGATAATTGGCGAGCCCGACAAAGCCGGCGCCGACCCGGCGGATCATGATGATCAGCAAGATGCCGGCAAGCCCCGTCGGCCCGAGCCCGAGCCCGATCACATTCAGAACGCCCGACAGCGTCCACGCGTCAACATCGAGGTCCGTGACAAACAGGATCGGCGTCGTGAAAATCGCCGCGCACAACAGCGCGCCGGCGGAAAAAACACGCGGCCTGATGTCGGGCGCCTTGCGCGTTAGGACCGCCGCCGCCGCGTATCCGAGTGTTGCGACAAGGAGCGACACCTGCGCAAGGAAGCCGGAGGTCCGCAAACCGGTCAGGATATCCGGGCCCATCAACACGAGAACGCCGACAAATCCCAACAAAAAGCCAACGGATTTATTGAGCGTCAGTGCTTCATCGGCAAAGAAATAGGCCAGCAGCACCGTCCAGATCGGCATGAACGCCATGTAGACGCCGGCAAGGCCGCTCGCGATGAATTGCTGCGCCCACGGAAAGATCAAAAAAGGAATCACGTAGCCGACAAGGCTGAGGGCGATGATCCAGCGCCATTCAGAGGCCAGAGCCCCGTTACGCGTCAGCGGCGGAAAACGCCGTCCCGCCTGCGCCATCACGGCGATCAAAAATATCGCGCCGACCCACAAGCGGCCGACCGAGACGACAGCGGGTGGCACGGTTTCGACAGCCCCGCGGATCATCGCAAAAGACGATCCGCCCACGGCGACAATGATCGCGAAAATGAACCAGTCGAGCGGTCCCGCAGCGGGGACGTCCCCAGCCCCGGGCGCATCGTTTGCGCCGGGCGACTTGTCTGCGCCGGCTTCCGGCGCAGCGTTTCGGGGCGGGGGCTCAAGAGCGGACATAATTGGCAACCGGCGACGTGACGGCTCGAGGGGCTAGGCCCCTTGGCATAATCGGTCAACCCTGCGCGAAAGCTGTTATTTGCGATCCCCGCCTTGACCCCAATCCCGGGTTCGCCAATAAGCGCTACGGGCCACGCTTTCCCAACGAAGCGCGACCCATCTGTGAGGATGGGAGTTTTTTGATGACCTTACCGAAGCCGCAGGCGAGGCCTGCGCAACCGTCTTTTTCGTCCGGACCCTGCCCAAAGCGGCCGGGCTGGTCCCTTGAAAATCTCGATACGCACACGCTGGGGCGATCGCATCGATCCGCGCCCGGTAAGGCGCGCCTCAAAGAGGCTATCGACAAAACCCGCGCCGTCCTCGGCGTGCCGGATGACTACCGCATTGGCATCGTGCCGGCGTCGGACACGGGCGCGGTGGAAATGGCCATGTGGTCGCTTCTCGGTGCGCGACCGGTGGACATGCTGGCGTGGGAGAGTTTCGGCCAGGGCTGGGTGACGGACGCCGTCAAGCAACTGAGCCTCGATGCGCGCGTGATGACAGCCGACTATGGCGCGCTGCCGGATCTCGCCGCCGTCAACGCCGCCCACGATATTGTGTTCACCTGGAACGGCACGACGTCGGGCGTTCGCGTGCCGGACGGCGACTGGATCGCCGCTGACCGCGAAGGGCTGACGATTTGCGATGCGACGTCGGCGGCGTTCGCCCAGCCCCTCGCATGGGACAAGCTCGATGTGGTGACTTTTTCCTGGCAAAAAGTGCTCGGCGGGGAGGCGGCGCACGGCGTCCTGATCGTGAGCCCGCGCGCGGTCGACCGGTTGGAAAATTATGCGCCCGCCTGGCCGCTGCCGAAAATCTTCCGCCTCACCAAAGGCGGCAAGCTTATTGAAGGCATTTTTGAAGGCGCCACCATCAATACACCGTCCATGTTGTGCGTCGCCGATTACATTGACGCCCTCGACTGGGCGCAATCGATTGGCGGCGCCGAGGGGCTATTCGCGCGCGCCGATGAGAACGCCGCCACGCTCGCCGACTGGGTGGGGGAAAGCGACTGGGTCGATTTTTTGTGCCCGACGCCGCAGCACCGCTCGAATACGTCCGTGTGCCTCAAAATTGTCGATCCTGATTTTCTGGCGAAGTCGGAAAGCGATCAACGCGCTTTTGTCAAAGCGATGGAAAAAATGCTCGCAAGCGAGAACGCCGCTTTTGATATCGGCGGCTATCGGGATGCGCCGCCGGGGCTCCGGATCTGGTGCGGCGCCACGGTCGAAAAAAGCGACGTCGCGCTTCTCGGCCCCTGGCTCGACTGGGCGTTTGCGTCCGTTACGGCCGCCTGACTTTTCTTTTTCTCTCAAAAAAACTGGACTTTTTCTCATGCCAAAAGTGCTGATCTCTGACGCATTAAGCGAAACGGCCGTCAATATTTTCAAGGAACGCGGCGTCGACGTCGACTATCAACCGGGCCTCGGCAAGGAGCCTGAAAAACTGCTCGCGATTATCGGCGACTATGACGGTCTCGCGGTGCGCTCGGCGACAAAGGCGCGCAAGGATCTATTCGAGCGCGCCCATAATCTGAAAGTGGTGGGGCGCGCGGGCATCGGCGTTGACAATATCGATATCGATGCGGCGACCGCCGCCGGCGTTGCGGTCATGAACACGCCCTATGGCAACGCCATCACAACCGCCGAACACGCCATTGCAATGATGTTTTCGCTCGCCCGTAAAATTCCGCAAGCGAACCAGTCTACGCACCTTGGCAAGTGGGAGAAGTCAAAATTCATGGGCGCGGAGCTGTTCGGCAAGACGCTGGGACTCGTTGGTTGCGGCAATATCGGCTCCATTGTCGCTGATCGCGCCATCGGCCTTAAAATGCGCGTGGCCGCTTATGATCCGTTCCTGACGGACGCGCGCGCGACCGAGATTGGCGTTGAAAAAGTCGATCTCGACGCCTTGTTGGCGCGGGCCGATATTATTTCGCTGCACACGCCATTGACCGATCAGACCCGCAACATTTTGAACGCTGACGCGCTCGCGAAAACCAAAAAAGGCGTCATGATCGTCAATTGCGCGCGCGGCGGTCTTGTCGATGAAGGTGCGCTCAAAGAGGCGCTCGATCGCGACCATGTCGCGATGGCCGCGCTTGACGTATTTGAGCAGGAGCCGGCGACCGATCACGCCTTGTTCGGTCATGAGCGCGTTGTGGCGACGCCTCATCTCGGCGCCTCGACCCGCGAAGCGCAGGAAAATGTCGCCATTCAGATCGCAGAACAACTTTCAGACTATCTGATGCGCGGCGCCGTAACGAACGCGCTCAACATGCCGTCTGTCACCGCCGAAGAAGCGCCGCGGCTCAAGCCGTTCATCGATCTTGCGGAAAAAATCGGCGCTTTCGCCGGGCAGCTGACATCGACAAGCGTCAAGGCGATCGAAATTGTCTATGCCGGCGATGTCGCCAAACTCAACACGCGCCCGTTGACGGCGGCGGCGATTGCGAGCGTCCTGAAGCCGATGCTGGCGGAAGTCAATATCGTCAATGCGCCGATGATCGCCAAGGAACGCGGCGTCGCCATTGCGGAAACCTATCGTGATGATGCGCAGAATTTCGGCTCGATCATCCGTCTGCGCATTGTGACGGAAAACAATGACCGGACCATCGCCGGCACGCTTTTCGGCCCGTCCCCGCGGATTGTTGAAATCAAGGGCGTTGAGATGGAGGCGAGCTTCGCGCCGCACATGCTCTATGTGACAAACGAAGACAAGCCCGGCTTTATCGGCGCGCTTGGGCACGCGCTGGGCGAGGCGGGCGTCAACATCGCGACCTTCAATCTTGGGCGCGACCATGAGGGCGGCGACGCTATTGCGCTGCTGGCTGTTGATGCGCCGGTGACGGACGAAATTCTCCAGAAGGTGCGCGGTCTTGAGCACGTTCACCGTGCGCAGGCGTTGTCGTTCTAGGGCGCATTAGTCTTTAGCGCCGCTCGCTTGTTTGAGCGCTTCGTCATAAAGCCCCTCCGGCACAGAACGGCGGCGGCGAAACATGTAAAGGGCAATCAGGATCTGTATGGCGGCGATGAACAAGAACGCCGCCGTCGGCGTGAGGTCCGTCCGTGTAACGACGAGAACAGCGTTCGAGCCGATAAACGCCATCGCCGCAACCATCATGTTGTTCGCCGCGAGAATGCGCGCGCGGCGCTCCGCCGGGGCGCGGCGTTGAACGGCCGCCTGCAAGGGAACGGTGAAAAGCCCCATTGAAGCAGAAGTCAGCGAAAAGCACAGACACATGGCCGCGCCCGCCGGGCTTGCGACAAGAGCGCTGACGCTCTCAGCGCCGGCGGCCGCCGCGGGTCCCGTCAAAAAGTAAATGATAAGCGTCAGGAGGCCCGCCGCGGTGATCCCGAACGCCGCGAAGCCGAGCCCGCTGCGCCCCTTCGCCAGCAGCGAGGCGCCAACCGCGCCGAGGCCCGCGCCAATCGCAAAAAAGCCCATGATGGCGGTGGCGACGGCGCCCGTCCCGCCGAGCGCGTCCCGCACATAAATCGGCAACAAAACAGTGACAAAAGTCGAGATGAAGAAAAACAGGCTATAGCCGATGATCGGGCGCGACACGCCGGGTGCATCAAATGCATAGCGGATGATCGTGTAACCCTGTTTGCGAATATTCCAGTCGATCGTGATGTCCGGGGCGGTCGCGGCGGCCTTCGGCGCGGCCCTGACGGCGAGATAGCCGAGCGCCGCCGCCCCGATGAGAAAGCCGGAAACCGTCCTGCCGCCGTCTTGTTGCTCGATCAGCATACCGCCTAACAAGAGGCCGAGAATGATCGCTACATAGAGCCCGCCATTGAAGAGCGCGTTTGCCCGGATCAACTCGCCCGGGGCAAAATATTTCGGCATCGCGCCGGTTCGTACGGGGCTGAAAAACGCCGATTGCACACCCATCGCAAAAAGGCACGCAATAAGCAGCGGGCCGTCGCCCATGAAAAACCCGATGGCCGCCACCGCCATGATGATCATCTCGATGAACTTTGTACGCCGCGCCATAAAAGCGGTCTCATACTTATCCGCAAACTGGCCCGCGAGGGGGGAAAACGCCAACATCGAAACAGCAAACAGCGACCCGATAATCGGGATGGCGTCGTCCTTGTTGGCGAAGACGTCCATTGTGATGACATTGAATGAAACGCCGATGATCAGCGCCTGACGCAACATGTTGTCAGCGAACGCGCCGAGTGAAAACGCCGTCCATAACGGCGCAAAGCGGCGCTGAAGGACCAGCGGTTTTCCCGCGCTCTGATCGCGCTGCGCATCGGCGACGGCCTGTGATGTCATCACGAAAATCCCTCTGTTGTTGTTATGCATCGCGTTACGGTTTTCACCATGGACCGGCGACGCTTGATATTTTCCGTTGCGTTATGATGCCGATGGGGCGGGGTCAGGCAGCGGCGCCATCGCCGCATGCGCGTGGGCGGGGCGCTTGTCGCCAAGGAGCGTAAGCGAGGCTTCCTCAATGCGTTGTTCGAGCGTCGCCATAAAGGTTTCTTTGTCCAGTCCTGGCGCAATCGGTTCGAGAATTTCAAGCGTCGCCACCCCCGGCCTCAGGTCCCAGCTTGCTTGCGGCCAGTATAGGCCGAGATTAGTCGCCACGGGAACACATGGCTGGCGATAGGCCGCATACATATGATAGACGCCGCGCTTGTAACGATATTTCTCACCGACCGGGGCGAGATGGCCTTCCGGATAAATCAATATTGAGCGCTGCGCGAACCGCACAGCTTCAAGGTCGTCGTCGACAAGACGCGCGCGCGCAACGGCGCCGCCGCAATTATTGACGATGATCGCGCCGAGTTTGCGCAAGATCGCCCCGACCATGGGCAAGCGTAAAATGTGATCGCCGATGACGAAGGCAAGATCGTCAAACTGAGAGTAAAGACAAAAGCCGTCGCCCCAGCTTTGATGTTTGGCGGCGAAGATAACCGGTCCCTGCGGCAGGCGGTTTCTGCCTCGCACCTCAAGGCGAATGCCGGCGATCGTTTGCATCAGGAAGACCATCGCCTTTGTATAACGCCTGATCCACCATGAAACGGGAGCGCGCGTCGGCAGCAACAAGAGCGGCGCCGTCGTCAGTGCAAAGAATGTTGATGTTAGCCAATAAGCGGCGAAGAAAAGAGCACGGCGCATGTTACTGCCCTTTCGGGTTGTCGCCAGACAAAAGCATCGACGCGACAGCAGTTTGGAAAATCGGGATAAGATCGCTCATCGGGGTCGTAATGCGGCCATAAACCCGGTGAAGAGCCGTCTGCTGCACAACGCCTAAGGCCATCGCGGCGAGAATTTTAACGTCAGTGTCGCGATGGCGCGCATCCAGCTCGCCGCGCGCACGCGCCGCAGCGATGATGTCTTCTGTCGCGGAGACTGGGTCATCAAGATCAGGCGGGGTCGGTAGAAATCGCGACAGCGTCAACAGGTGGTAACTGAACAACGCCCAGTCATCATCCGCCGTTGAACAATAGGCTTCAACGACCGCTTCGATCTGCGCGTGAACGCCGCCCGTGCGCGCGCCGGCGCCGCGCACGAGTTCCGCAAGCCGCGTGTGAATGGCGGTGAAGAGCGTTTCAGCGATTTCCTCTTTGCCGGCGAAGTAGCGATAGAGCGCGCCTTCAGAAAGCCCCGCGCGCGCGGCGATCTCGCGGGTTGTGGCGGCTTCAACGCCTCTTTCGACAAAAAGGTTGAGCGCGGCGCGTTCGATCCGGGCCTTTGTTGAACCCGGCGCAGATGAAACGCCGCGCTGGTCGTCGGGGTGGTCAACTGTTGTGGCGGGGGTCACGCGATCGCTCTCCGGCTTGCTGGGATATCTGGGTTGTGAGTAAGCGCTCACTACGTGACATACCGAAGGGGAGCTGTCAAGTGAGCGTTTACTCACATCTGCAATCTGCCAAGGACTTTTCCGTGAGAAGCGCTGTTAGTCCTCTGTTTTTATGAGGACAATAGGAACGCCGACGCTGCTGCCCGCCGTTGCCGGCAACGGGCATTGCTGGCGGCCAAGCGTAATGTTACAAGTGTCGCATCAAGCTGCGCTCCAGCCAACATCAGCGCACCAGGTCGAAATCAGCAGGAGGCGACGATCGCCGGCGCAGGGCCGGCGCATCGTCAGGCAAAAGGCGGGAAGAAAATGGGCATACGAATGATCATGACGGATAAGAAACGGTCGCGCCGCGCGCGCTTGGCGTTGCAATCCGGCTGCAAACCGGTTTGCGCAGCGCTCACCGGGCTCGCCGGGCTCGCTGTCATGGCGGCTGCGCCCGCCGGGGCCCATCCGCACAAAGACGGCGCACACGGTAATCATAGCGAAACCCATTCGGTGACCCACACGCGCCGGCATGACGGGATCGGCAATTTCGTAATCAAAAGCGACCGAATTGATCTGCAGGCGGATTGGCGCGGGTCGTTCGAGATCAATATGGCCGGCGACGGGTTTGATGCGCTCGACGGACGGTTCGCGATCAAACAACTAAAAGGGCGCAAAAGCGACAGCGTCGTCTTCAAAGGCGACGGGGAGGTAACCGATGTCATTTACGCCGTTGACGACAGAACCCGTGATATCGGCCCTGAAGAAAAACAGCGCATCAGGGCGCTGTTGCAGCTTTTCGTCATGGAATCCGGCATCGATGCGGAAGAGCGCGTGGCGGCGCTCTATGAAAAAGGCGGCGCCGGCGTGGTCTTCGATGTTGATGAGAAAATGTTGGGCAGCCACGGCGCGCGCAAATACCTGACGGCGCTCGCAGAGGGCGAGCAGCTTTCCGGCGCTGAGTTGTCGCGCTACGCAGCCCTCACGAAAGCCCTCGACGGCGATCATGCGAAGAGTAAAGCAATTCGCGCCGTATTGGCGCACCAGAGCGATCTTGACGAAAAGGCGCGCGCGGAAATGATCGACGTCGCCAGCGACCTTGAGAGCGATCACGAAATCCGGAAAATCCTGCAGGCGATTGCGAACGACAAGCTCAGTCCCGCAACCGCAAAAGTCGCCATGACGATGTTGATGACCATTTCCAGCGATCATGAATTCCGGAAAGGCGCGGGCGTGATCTTGTCAAACCGGAGCTTCAGCGACGATCAACGCGCTGCAGTGATCCGCGTCGCCGCCGACAAGATCGACAGTGCGCACGAGTTACGGAAGATTGTCGCCATGGGCGGCGCGTGCGTTCAACGGTCGAAAGCTTGCGGCGACGCCTCGCTGAAAGCGGTTCGGGCTATCGATAGCGATCATGAGAAGCGCAAATCCGTCAGTATTGTGTCGGGCGCGCTTCCCGCGCAGTCGGCCTATTGGGGTGATTTGATGAAAGCCGCGGACGCGATTGCGTCGGATCATGAAAAGCGCAAAGCCCTGGCGGCGATCGCCAGCCACATGCCGCGCGATCAAAAACTGGTGACATTGTACAAGCAATCGGCTGAGCGTTTGTCATCGGAAAGCGAGCGCAAAAAAGCGTTGGCGGTCGTAAACTAGGCGCGCCGCCTAGTCCCGCAAAAGCTCGTTCACGGATGTTTTCGAGCGCGTCTTTTCGTCAACCTGTTTGACGATGACGGCGCAATAGAGATTTGGACCGCCCTTATCGGACGGCAAGGCGCCCGGTACGACAACCGCATAAGGCGGCACTTCGCCATAAACGATATCGCCGGTGGCCCGGTCGACGATCTTGGTCGAGGCGCCGAGATAGACCCCCATGGACAAGACTGCGCCCTCGCGCACGATGACGCCTTCGGCGACTTCCGAGCGTGCGCCGATAAAGCAGTTATCTTCGATGATGACGGGCGCGGCCTGCAGCGGCTCCAAAACGCCGCCGATGCCGACGCCGCCGGAGATATGACAATTGGCGCCGATCTGCGCGCATGAGCCGACGGTGGCCCAGGTGTCGATCATGGCGCCCTCGCCGACATAGGCACCAATATTGACATAAGACGGCATCAACACGGCGGAAGGCGCCACATAAGAGCCGCGCCGGACCGTAGCGGGCGGGACGGCTCTGAAGCCTGCGCGCCTGAAATCTTCTTCCCCCCACTGAGAAAATTTGGTGTCGACCTTGTCAAACCAAGGCCCCGGCGCGCCCTCCATCAGGCGATTGTCATTGAGGCGGAATGACAACAGAACAGCTTTTTTGAGCCATTGATGGACGATCCAGTCGTTGTTCCCGGATTTCTCGGCGACCCGCCGCGCCCCGCTGTCGAGGGCCGAAAGGGCCGCGCTGACCGCCGCTTCAACGTCATTGTCGGCGCCGGGCGTCAGGTCTGCGCGTCTCTCCCACGCTTCATTGACGGTTTTTTCAGCGCTCGAAAGATCGACGGTCATGGCGTTTTCCTGTTTGTGCGTATGCCGGCCGGCTTATCGCGCGCCCGCTTTGGGCTCAAGCGCCATCGCCGGTTTTTCGTCACTCTCGAACGCATCCGTCGCAACGTCGCGCAGGAACGCCGTCAGGTTGTCCGTTACATGATGGACATGCGGGGGATGGTCGTGATCGCCGTCAACGGTGAGATGCGCCGGGCGCTTTTCTTCCGGTTCATCGGCGAGCCATTCGGCGTCCGAGGCGACAAGCACTGTCGCCATGCCCATGGCGTGCGGCTCGGCGAGGTTTTGCGCAAGGTCTTCAAACATTGCCGCTGCGCGCGGATCGACGCCATGGCGCTGTGCAAACCGATCATAGGTGACGCGGTGCGGCTTCGGCGTGAAGTCGGCGTCCGCGATATCGAAGATCGCATCGAATGCGGCGTCAAATCCAAGTTTTGAAATGACGTTTTCCGCGTGCCGGACCGACCCGTTTGTGAAAATGAACTTGCGCCCCGGCAGCGTGTCGACCAGCGCCACAAGCTCATGATTGGCGTCGACCGGCGCGAGGTCGATATCGTGCACATAGTCCATGAAGGCGTGCGGCGCGACATCGTGTTCACGCATCAGACCGCTCAGGGTTGTTCCGTACCGGACGTAATAGTCTTTCTGCACCTTCCGCGCCTCAAGACGGTCAAGGCCCAGTTCGCGGCTGACGAATTCGGTCATGCGCGCATCGATTTGTCTGAAAAGATTGCAGTGGGCGGGATAAAGCGTGTTGTCGAGGTCGAAAATCCAGTCGGTCACCGCGGCAAAGCGTGACGAAGGGCTCGGGGTGCGGGCGCTCATGCGTTTTCAGTCCTGACGGGAAAGGGCGAGACGGCGTCTGGCGAATGAGAGAAAAAGGCGGCAGCGGGCTATTCCGACGCCTCGTCGGCGGCGGAGACAACCGGCTGCGGTTCGGAGAACATGTCGGGTTGGAAATCAAACGTCGCCGAGGACGCGCTGCCGATATTAAAGCGACGGAACACAGCTTCATCGAAATCGCGCTCGTCGCAGCTTTGCGGCGAGGCCTCGGGCGTTGCAATATCGAATTTCACCGCGTTGATGCAGAGCGCGGTGTCGCCGCCGACGAGCCTGCGCTCCATGTCGGCAGGCTGATCAATAACGCCGTAGACGAAGTAGTGGTCGCTCTCGAGTTCGCCTTTGATGACCTTGGCGCAGGACCCGGGCTCTAGTTTCCACCAGCCTTTTGCGACGGTGCGTTCATTGGGTCCCGGCTGGCCGATCGCGCTCCAGATCGGCTGATCGACTTTATTGCAGAAGAAGAAGCCGAGCTTGGCGTCCCGCGCGTTTGCGTCTTTGATCAGAGCGTCAACCAGGGCGTCGTCAATCGCGGCGGCGCCTTCGCCAAGATTTTTCTCCTTGCGATAGGCCGTGATCAACGCGCGCGTCTTGCGGCCGAGGGAGCCGTCGATGGACGCGACCGACTTGCCGACATCGCGCAGAAGCCGCTGCACGCCGGCGACTTCGGATGAATAGACAGTGAAATTTGACGCTTCGACAAAATCTGTCTGCTGATCGCCGTTGGCGGCGGCGGTGACCTCGACATCAAAGAAGCCGCGTTGCTCAGACGGCTTGTCGCGGCAAACCTCCTGATTGCGGAGCGAGAAAAAGCCGGAATTTTCCACACACAGCGGCGTTTCGCCCGACCACGCGCGCAAAGGCCCGTTATGGCCGGGAATGCCTTCCGCATAAACGAAGTAGCGTCCCGGGCTTGTCAGCTCGGTCAGCACGACCTTGCATTGCCCGGACCGCAGCCGCCACCAGCCGCGGGTCGCCAGCCGGTCGCCATCGACAAAGCCGATCGCCGCCGACAGCGTGTAACTCGTCTTGTTGCACAGGCTGTATTTCGCCTCCGCATCGCTTATGGAAACAAAGACCAAAGCGATCGCTGACAAACTCAAAGTAAAGATGAAACGCATCATGCCCGCTCAACTCGGTTACGCGCAAAGGCAGTCGCCTTGCGGCTCGATTAGCGTGCAATTCAGCCGAAACCGGCCTGCCAATCAAGCGGGCAATCGCCGCCGGACCATTGCGGCCGGCTTCAACGCATGAATGCCGCTGTGCGCGAACACGAGACGGCGCCGATGACAGGATCCGGGGCCGCCCCGGCGCGTAAGGCGGGCGAGACGGTCAAAGTCTTGTTTCCATTGCCGCTTTCCAAAGCCTATGACTATTTGACGCCGCCAGAGGGCGCGCCGCCGCCCGGGGCCTGGGTGCGCGCGCCGTTCGGGCCGCGGCTCGTTACGGGCCTTGTCTGGCCCGGGCCGGCGGCGGGCGCGGCGACGGCGGAAAAGCCGACGGACGCCGCCAAGATGAAGGCGATCGAGCATGTGTTCGATGCGCCGCCGCTGCCGCCGGCGGTCATCTCCTTTATCGCATGGGTCGCCGATTACACGATGACGGCGCCCGGCGCGGTCTTGCGGCTTGTCATGCGGTCCGGCGACGCGCTTTCTCCGCGCAAGCCGGCGACGGCGTTCCGGCCGGCGCTTTTTGCCCCCGACGTCAAAATGACGGTTGCGCGATCAAAAGTCCTCGATGTCTTGAATGCCGGCGGCGCCCAAAGCGTCCCGAAGACCGCCGCCGAGATTGCGCGGGCGGCCGGCGTTAGCGATGCGGTTGTGCGCGGTCTTGAAAAAGCCGGCGTGCTTGAAAAGATCGACATTGATCCCGATGCGCCATTTGCGGCGCCTGATCTGATGCGCAGCGGCAAGACCTTATCAAGCGAACAGGCCGCCGCGGTCGCTGTTGCTGAAAGCCTTCTTGGTGCTGATGATCCGCCGCCGCTCCTGATCGACGGCGTCACCGGTTCGGGGAAGACGGAAGTTTATCTTGAAGCGGCCGCCGCGGCGCTCAAAAGCGATCCCGGCGCGCAGGTGTTGATCATGCTGCCGGAGATCGCGTTGACGGCGCCATTCCTGAAAAGAGTGGAGGCGCGGTTTGGGGCCGCGCCGGCGGCGTGGCACTCCGATGTGAAACAGGCTGAGCGCCGCCGCGTCTGGCGACGGGTGCTCGACGGCAACGCACGCGTTGTGGTCGGCGCCCGCTCGGCGCTCTTTTTGCCATTCAAGAACCTTAAAATGATCATCGTCGATGAGGAGCACGAAAGCGCCTACAAACAGGAAGAGGGCGTCATTTATCATGGCCGCGACATGGCGGTTGCGCGCGCCAGACTGGGGGGCTTTCCGGTTTTGCTCGCGTCCGCGACGCCGTCGCTTGAAACCGTCGTGAATGTCGATCAGGGGCGGTATGCGCTGTCGCGGCTCGAAGCGCGCTTTGGCGGCGCGACGATGCCGGACGTTTCCCTGATCGACATGCGCAAGACGCCGGCGGAACAACAGCGTTGGTTGTCGCCGCCGCTCATTGAGGCGGTGAACGAAACGCTGGCGCGCGGCGAACAATCGCTCTTGTTTCTCAACCGGCGCGGCTATGCGCCGCTAACCATTTGCCGGCGGTGCGGTCACCGCATGACGGCGCCTGACAGTGACACGCTATTGGTTGAGCATCGCTTTGAAAAACGTCTTGTTTGTCACCATACGGGGTTTTCAATGGCGAAGCCGGACGCGTGTCCGGCGTGCAAGGCGGTGGACGGGCTTGTCGCCTGCGGGCCGGGCGTTGAGCGCGTCGCTGAAGAAGTGAGCGGGCTGTGGCCGGGCGCGCGCATGGCCGTCCTCTCGTCGGATACGGCGCAGTCGCCGCAAACGATGCGCGAGGCGCTCGACGCCATGGAACAAAGCCGCATCGACATCATGATCGCGACGCAAATCGTCGCCAAGGGGCATCACTTTCCGGGCCTGACGCTGGTCGGCGTCATCGATGCGGATATGGGGCTCGCCGGCGGCGACTTGCGGGCGGCCGAACGCACCTATCAGCTATTGTCGCAGGTCGCGGGCCGGGCCGGGCGGTCTGAAAAAGCCGGCCGGGCGCTTTTGCAGACTTTTCAGCCGGGCGCGCCGGTGCTGGCGGCGCTCGCCGGCGGCGCGCGCGATGATTTTCTTGTCGCCGAAGCCGAAGGCCGGCGCGCGCTCGGTTTTCCGCCTTATGGACGTCTCGCTGCGGTTATTCTTCGGTCTGCGGATGAAAATGCTCTGAAAGAAGCGGCCAGCGCCCATCACGCTGCGATCCCTTCAGGGGACGGCGTCGCTGTCTGGGGGCCTGCGCCGGCGCCGCTTTACCGGCTGCGCGGCGAGGCGCGCATCCGGTTTCTGGTCAAGACCCGGCGCGACGTCCATATCCAGCGTTTCATGACGGCATGGCTGTCGCGGACGCGGCTGCGCGGCCCGGTGCGTCGGTCGGTCGATATCGACCCTTATTCGTTTCTATAAACGCGTTTGATCTCTCGATCGCTGGCGCTGTTGCGGCACTGGAATCCCGCGCCCGTCTGCGTTAACGCGTGCCTTTCGCAATTTTGAAAGATCGATCGACAATGACGCAACTGGCTCTCGTCCGGCACGGGCAAAGCGAATGGAATCTGGCGAACCGTTTTACCGGCTGGGTCGATGTCAGCCTGACCGACAAGGGCGAGGCGGAAGCGAAAAAGGCGGGCGCGCTCCTGAAGGAGACCGGCGCTGAGTTTCACGCCTGTTACACATCGGTTCTGAAACGCGCGATCAAGACGCTCTTTTTATCGCTGGACGAAATGGACCGGCTCTACCTGCCGGTGACGAAAGATTGGCGGCTCAATGAGCGCCATTATGGCGGCCTGACCGGGCTCAACAAAAAGGAAACGGCCGAAAAACACGGCGACGATCAGGTCAAAATCTGGCGACGCAGCTATGATACGCCGCCGCCGGTGATGGACGAGAACAGCGAATTCAATCCGGCGCGCGATCCGCGGTACGCCAATGTGGCGCCCTCGCAATTGCCGCTGACGGAATCGCTGAAGACAACGCTCGAGAGAGTTGAACCCTATTGGGCGCGCGAGATCGCGCCGCGCCTCGTCAATGGCGAGAATCTGATCATCGCCGCCCATGGCAACTCGCTGCGCGCCCTTGTCAAACTGCTGTTTGGTGTGGCTGACGACGCGATCGTCGGCGTTGAAATCCCGACGGGCAACCCCTTGCTGATCACGCTTGAAGACGGCGCGCTGACGCCGACAGCGGCCCGTTATCTCGACGCCGCACGCGCTGCTGATCTGCCGCCGGCGCCGTAAGGTTTCGGTGCGCTCAGCGCGCTTCGCCGCCAGCGGCCCCCTAACGCCTCGCGCTGTCCGCCGCGATTAACTCTGCAACCTCCATCTCAATCGCGCCGCCGGGACTGACGCCGTTGAGCAAATGGTTGACAACGCCTTGATCGCCAGTGATCTCGCTGCGCTTTAAGATTTCTGAAAGCGGGATTTCGTGACGCATGCCCCGCATGAGCGTCGCAACGTCAACCCTGATGGAAGCAACAGCCGGCGTGTCCGCGCCGCGACGGGCGATCAGCTCGTTATTCATGAAAAAGTATGTGTAGGGATTATCGTCCGCATATAGATGCGCCACATAATTATCATGCGGCTGCGCCATCAGATTGGAAAAAAGCTCAATGCCGAGCGCAACCGAATCCGGTTGCAAATTATCAGAATAGATGCAGTCGCGCGGCGGCGACGGGTCCTCGCGCGACATGAAGTATTCGATCGACCAGAACATAAGCGCGCGAATGGTCGGCCTTAAGCGCTCGCCGGTGGCCGTCAGCCGATAATCCGCGCGCCCGTCCGCGTTGCCGCCTTCAATGAGGCTCGCCTCTTCAAGCTCTTTCAGCCGTTTGCTCAAAAGATTGGTGCCGAGTCCCGGCAAAGCGCCGTGAAGATCGCCAAAACGTCGCGGACCCAGCAGCAACTCCCGTAAAATCAGCAGCGTCCAGCGTTCGCCGAGCAGGTCCAATGCATAGGCCAGGATACAGTCCTGGTTGTAAGTTCTTGACATTACAAAGCTTTTCCTCGTCCAGCGGTTGTCGCCGCCAGTGTTTTGTTTGCGTCAGGGTATCACAGCCCGACTTTCATAAAAATATAATTGACACTTTAAAAGAATATAGTATCTTAGATATGCAAATCAACAAAACGCTTCGAAACCTGATACAGGAGAGAGAGAAATGAGAACCATCCCGAGCCTTCTTGCGGTCGCCGTCGTCAGCCTCACCGCCACGGGCGCATCGGCCGGCACGCAAGCCGATGTTGCGGCCTGCCTCGCGGAGCTGGAAACCTCCGGCGCGGCGAGCGCCGCCGACTACCGCGCCAAATTCAAAGGCGTGCGCGGTGGCGGGATGAAGACCATGACGTTCGAGCTGAAATCCACGAATGGCGGCGCAGATAAGACTGCGGTCTGCAAAGTGCGCCGCGGCAAGGTGGTCGACATTTCGCTTGAAGGCTGAGCGATCTGCGCGCCGGCGACCGGCGCCTGCCCTTAAAAGGCCGTCTCGACCCTGAACGCCTTACCGGACGGCCTCAACGGAAAACGCCCGCCATACTGGCGGGCGTTTTTTGTCTTGCGCAATCTTGGGCGCAATGTTGGGCGCTGTCGTTGTTTATTCAGCGCTGGTCAGGTCGCGATACAACGTGCGCGTCATGCGTTCGCCATTGATGAAACCCTGACCCCATTTTTTGTTGTATTTCTTCAGCGGGTTGGCGGCGACGACGGCGTCTTCATCAAGGCCTTTTTCGATTTGCGCCATCACCAAGGCTTTTGCGTCTTTCAACATGGCAACCGTTTTGGCGAGGTCCGCCTTCGTGGCGAGGGGGCCGTGACCCGGAATGATTTTCGTCTCGTCGTCGATTTCCGACAACACGTTTTCATGGGCGGCGATATAACCGCTCACGCCCCCGCCGCTATTGAGGTCGATAAAGGGATATCCGCCATTGAAGAAGACATCCCCCATGTGAACGACATTGGCGGTCTTGAAGAACACGATTGAATCGCCGTCCGTATGGGCCGTGTCCGGGTGCCAGACGTGAATGTCCTGTCCGTTCCAGTAAAAACTGATTGTCTGAGAAAATGTCACAACCGGCAGCGCGTCGGCGGGCGCCGGCGGCGTGCGCGATCCGTCCGCACGCTCGCGGCCTTCAATCAAGCGTTTGCGGACATTGTCATGGGCGACGATGTGCGAGCCGGCCTTACCAAACGCCTCGTTGCCGCCGGTATGATCGCCATGAAAATGCGTGTTCAGAACAAATTCCACCGGCGCATCGGTTTGCGCCTTGATCGCCGCCATGATTTTTTCGGAAAGCGGCGCAAACTGATCGTCGATGACGAATGATCCGTCGTCGCCGATCGACAAGCCGATATTCCCGCCGGCGCCGACCAGCATATAGATGCCGTCGGCGACTTTTGTCGTTTTGATTTCAACGTTGGAAAAATCGCGCTGGGCGAACGCCGCGCCGCCGCCGAGCGAGACGGCGACCGAAATGCCGACAAGGCTGGTGATAAATTTTTTCATGGGAACCCCTGAGTGATCGCGCCCCGCCCATAGCAGGAGTTTTCAACAACTGGAAACAGCCCTCACACAAGAGTGAGCCAATTTTAGGTCGCTGACGCCCGCCGCCGGCGGCGGCGGCGCCCCGAGATCGATCAAATTTCGCGGCCTTTTTGTTGCAGCGCATGCTTTCACATGCTTTAGCTGCAGCGCTTTTTTGGAGAAGATTTAAAATGACGTGGTCCCCGGCGAGCTGGCGCGAGAAGCCGGCGCAGCATATCCCAACCGATTATCCGGATGCGAATGCGCTCGCGGCGGTTGAAGAAGAACTGTCGGGATATCCGCCGCTCGTGTTCGCCGGCGAGGTGCGCACGCTGCGCGACCGGCTCGCCGATGTCGCCGCCGGCAAGGCGTTTCTCCTCCAGGGCGGGGACTGCGCGGAGAGCTTTAAAGAATTTCACCCCGATAATATTCGCGACACCTTCCGGGTGCTGTTGCAGATGTCGGTGGCGCTCACCTTCGGCGCCGCGATGCCGGTCGTCAAAGTCGGTCGCATCGCCGGCCAGTTTGCAAAACCGCGCTCGGCCCCGACCGAAACCCGCAACGGCGTGACGCTGCCCAGCTATCGTGGCGATAATATCAACGGAATGGAATTCAACGAGGCGGCCCGCGCCCCCGATCCTCAGCGCCTTTTGAAGGCCTATGGGCAAGCGGCGGCGACGCTCAATCTTTTGCGTTCATTCGCGGGCGGCGGTTACGCCGACCTTCACAATGTGCATCGCTGGAACCTCGAATTCGTCTCGAACAATCCGCAAGAAGACCGCTATCGCGCGCTTGCTGACAAAATTTCAGAAGCCATTGAGTTCATGGAGGCGTGCGGGGTTACAGGGCGTGAAGTTCGGGCGCTGCGTGAAGTTAATGTCTATACCAGCCACGAAGCGTTGCTATTGGGGTATGAACAGGCGATGACGCGGATCGATTCAACGTCCGGCAAGCCTTACGACACCTCCTCGCACATGATCTGGATCGGCGACCGCACGCGTCAGCCGGACGGCGCCCATGTCGAGTTCTGTCGCGGCGTTGAAAATCCGATTGGCGTTAAGTGCGGCCCGAGCCTGCCGGCCGACGATCTGTTGCGTCTGCTCGATATTCTGAACCCTGAGAATGCGCCGGGACGCATCGTTTTGATCGCGCGTTTCGGGGCTGAAAAGGTTGTCGATGGTTTGCCGCCGCTGGTCCGCGCGGTCACTCAAGCCGGACGCGCCGTCGTTTGGTCCTGTGATCCGATGCACGGCAACACGGTGAAGACGGACAGCGGTTTCAAAACAAGGCATTTTGAATCCGTCCTGGCGGAAGTGAAAGCCTTCTTTGATGTTTGCCGGGCGGAGGGCGCTTATCCCGGCGGCGTGCATTTCGAAATGACCGGGCAAAATGTCACCGAATGTCTCGGCGGCGTGCAGGAAATTTCTGAAGCGGATCTGTCTTCGCGTTATCACACGCATTGCGACCCGCGACTGAACGCCAGCCAGGCGCTCGAACTCGCATTTATTCTCGCCGATCGTTTAAAAGCCGCCCGCGCCAACGGCGCCTGAGGCCGGACCTCGTCGAATATTAACAATTCGTTAACTGCAACGCGTGCGTGATTGCGCGCTCTGGTGAAATACCAGGTAACATTGTTTGATGGCGTCTGTCGTCGTCCGGTGATGTACGCCAATGGCGAGCGGTTTTAAAAAAAAGCGTCTGGGGAGGCGTAAGTGAGGCGATGTCGATCTGATAGTCGGCGTCAGTAATAAAACATGTCAGATGCGTCAGACGAATTCTTAAAGGCCGGAATTGCTGGCGCGGGCGTATTTGGCCGGTATCACGCTCAAAAATACGAGGCGGCGCACGGCGCGCGCGTTACCGCCGTCTATGATCGCGACCCCGCGCGAGCGGCGGCGCTCGCCGCCGATTTTGGCGCTGCGGTATTTGATGATTTCGCGGCTTTTGTCGCCGCGGTCGATCTCATGTCGGTCACCGCGCCCGCAACCGCGCATTTTTCGCTGGCCAAGCAAGCGCTGACTGCCGGGCGGCATTGTCTGGTTGAAAAACCGCTTTCGATGTCGGCGCGCGAAAGCGCAGAACTTATCGACGCGGCTGAGGCTGTGGGCGCGGTCTTGCAGGTCGGTCATCAGGAGCGGTTTATTTGCGATGCGTTCGGCCTCTTTGACAGCCCAACGCCGCCGCAAGCCTCTGAGTTTGTCCGGTGCGGGCCGCGGTCCGGTCGCTGTGAAGACGTGTGCGTCGTTTTCGATTTGATGATCCACGATCTCGATCTCGTCAATCAACTGGGACTTGGCGCGCCTTTGGCGGTGATCGCCTTTGGCGATGACAATGAAACGGTTGCGCGGCTGGTGTTTGACGGCGAGCGCACCGTCAATCTGAAGGCGAGCCGCCAGGCGGCGACCCCCGAGCGGCGCTTGCATCTCATTTATGGTGACGGCGAGGGCGATGATGAGCGGAAATTTGATTTCCTGACGCGAACCAGAACCGACCGACGAGAGGGTCAGTCTACGGATATTAGAGCGTCGGACCTTGCCGCGGGCGGCGGCGATATTGTCGCCGCGCTTGACGATCCGCTTGGCTTTGGCGTTTCGCGCTTCGTTGCGACAGTGCGCCAGTGCGTCGCCGGAGAGCGGACACCGCCGCCGATCACGGGGGCGGCGGGCGCGGCCGCCGTTGCGCTCGCCGAACGCATTGTCGCTGAACGCATTGTCGCCGAGCGTAATGTCGCCGTGAATAGTGTCGCCGGAAGCAATGCCAAGGCCAGTCGCCCTGCAGCCGACAGCCCCACAAGAAACGCCGCATCGGTAGAAAGGATGCTTGCCAGATGAACGGCGTCGCAAACCTCGCTTTGAAACAATCGTCCGCTATGGGCGAAATTTCCTTCATCGATTTGAAGGCGCAGCAGCGCCGCATCCGCGAGAATGTGGAGCGCCGTCTCGCAAATGTACTGGACCACGGGCGGTACATCGCGGGGCCGGAAATCGATGAGTTTGAGGCTTTACTGGCGGAAAAAACCGGCGCAGCGGCGGCGGTGTCATGCGCCAGCGGCACCGCGGCGCTTGTCATTGGCCTGCTCGCGAACGGGCTTGATGCGGGCGACGCCGTATTTCTCCCCGCCTTTACGTATAATGCGACCGCAAACGCTGTCTTGTTGACGGGCGCGACGCCGGTTTTTGTCGATATCGATCCGCATACGTTTAATATTGACCCCGCCGACCTCGAGCGCCGCATCGACCAGGTCAAGCAAGAAGGTCGGCTGCGCCCCCGCGCAATTGTGCCCGTCGATCTGTTTGGCTCGCCGGCTGATTATCGAACAATCGGCGCAATTGCGGCGCGCGAAGAATTATTTGTTCTGGCTGACGGCGCGCAAAGTTTCGGCGGTATCCTTGATGGGCGGCGGGTCGGCGCGATTGCGCCCGCAACAACGCTTAGCTTTTTCCCCGGCAAGGCGCTCGGCGCTTATGGGGATGCCGGGGCAATTTTGACGCGCGACGCCGCCGACGTTGAGGCCTGGCGGTCGATACGCTGGCACGGCACAGATAAGGACAGAAAAAACTCTGTACGCGTTGGATTTAATGGGCGTATGGACAGTTTTCAGGCGGCGGTGCTGCTGGAAAAAATTGCGCTCGCCGACGATGAGATTGAGGCGCGCCAGCGGATTGCTGCTTATTACAATGATCGCCTGTCACAGATCGCCGCACCGCAACGCCATCTCGACGGCGGCGTTTCCGGCTATAACTACTATTCGATCCGCATCGCAGCGCGCGATGACGTTGCGGGCGCCTTGCGCCAAAGCGGCGTTCCGACGGCGATTTATTACACGACGCCGCTCCACCAGATGACGGCGTTTAAAGACTATGCGCCCGATGATGGGCTGCCGGTGACCGAGGCGGTGAGCGCTGAAATCCTGTCGCTGCCCATGCATCCCTATCTGACGCCGGACCAGAGCGCCTATATTTGCGACTGTGTTGAAGAGGCGGTGCGACGCGCGCGCTAAAGCGTCGGTTGTTTTTCTGCAACAAGCGATTGCAATTTTGACTGCAGCGCGGCGCGCTTGTTGCGGCGCCGGCGATTGCCTTGATATAACAATGATATAACGTTTGCGCGTGGGCCAGCGCGGGATGGCGCAACGATCTGAAGTTGACGTCTAAAGAGCAGGCGCATTTTGGAGATGGCGCATCGACGAATTCTGCATTGAGTTACGTCGCATCAAGGATGGGCGCATCAAGGAAGGGAACGGGAATGAGTGAGTGTAGTGGTATGGGTGGGAATGGCGTCAGTGAACCGCCGAAAGGCCTCACAAAAAATGAAAAACTTGTCTGGGAGGCGTTGTCTCAAGCCCAGGACCCGATGAAGGCCTACGAAATTCTCGATGTCCTGAAAGACAAGGGCGTGCGGGCGCCCATGACCGTTTATCGCGCGCTCGAAGGGCTTGAGGACAAAGGATTTATCCACAAACTCGATGGGTTGAACGCCTTTGTGCCGTGTAACCATGACGGGCCGCACAGCGTTGAAGCGTTTCTCGTCTGCGAAAAATGCCCCCACGTCGAGGAAATCGATCTTGATGGCGTCGATTTCGGGTTGATGCCCGCTGTCCGCCAGGCGCGCTTTGAAACGCATATGGCCCGTCTGGAAGTCAAAGGCGTGTGCAAAGAGTGCGCACCGCAGGCGGCCTAGCAGACCCTCGGCGCGATATCGATGCGGTTGCATCGATGGGGCTGCAATTCGCTGATTGACACAAGGCGATCGGCGGCTAGGCTCGCACGGGCCGCAGGCGATTCTGCGGCATCGCGAAAGCGGGAGAGACCCGGCCGACAAGGCCGGGCGCCGAAGGAGCAACCGCCCCGGAAACTCTCAGGCAAAAGGACCGCCGCCGCGACAGGACAAGGCTGGAAAGATGTCGGCGCCGCAGGCGCTGGACGTCACCGAAGGAGTAAGCGGAGCGCGCACAGGGCGCGTTCCTGTGAAATCTCTCAGGTCCCATGACAGCCGGGGTCGTCGCCATTGGCGGCGTCGCTCCTATTGGGACCATCCGATGACCGACCTTAAGACAACGCCGTTGCACGCCCTTCATGTTTCTCTCGGCGCCAAAATGGTGCCTTTCGCCGGCTATGACATGCCGGTTCAGTTTCCGGACGGCGTCCTTAAAGAACACCTCCATACGCGCAACGCCGCCGGCCTGTTCGATGTCTCGCATATGGGGCAGGCGGCGCTTGTCGGACCCGATCACAAGACGACAGCCGCCGCTCTTGAAACCCTGACGCCCGGCGAAATTCAAAAACTCGGGCGACAGCGCCAGCGTTATACGGTTTTGCTGAATGACGAGGGCGGTATTCTGGACGATCTGATTGTCAGTCGTCCGGATGCGGACGGCCGGCTGAACATTGTCGTCAACGCCGCCTGCAAGGACAAAGACTACGCTTATATCGAAGCGCGGCTGCCGGGCGGCGTCAGGCTTGAACGCTTTGACGACCGCGCGTTATTGGCGTTACAGGGACCGAGAGCGGTCGACGTTTTGAGCGCGCACGCGCCCGAGGCCGCAACTCTCACCTTTATGACCTTTGCGCCGATGACGATTGCCGGCGTCGACGCCGTCGTGAGCCGGTCCGGCTATACCGGCGAGGACGGCTTTGAGATTTCCGTCGCCGACAAAGATGCGCCCGTGCTCGCCGAGACGTTGCTGGCGCATGATCTTGCAAAGCCGATAGGGCTCGGCGCGCGTGACTCGTTGCGCCTTGAGGCCGGGCTCTGCCTTTACGGCCATGATCTTGATGAAAACACGACGCCGGTCGAAGGCGACATCGCGTTCGCGATCGGCAAACGCCGGCGCCAGGAAGGCGGCTTTCCCGGGGCGGAACACATTCAGGGACAATTGCGCGACGGCCCGAAAAAGCGCCGCGTCGGCATCAAGCCCGAAGGCCGCGCGCCCGCCCGCGAAGGGACGCGTATTCAGGATTTGGACGGCAACACAATCGGGGCCGTGACATCGGGCGGCTTTGGGCCGACCGTCGGCGGTCCCGTCGCGATGGGGTATGTTTCGACAGAACACGCCCAGCCGGGTGCGCCCTTGCGCCTTCTTGTGCGCGATAAAGCCTTGCCAGCGACTGTGGTTGATCTGCCGTTCGCGCCCCACCGTTATAAGAGAGGATAGGAGAGCACTGCCCATGACCACGCGGTTTACAGAAGACCATGAATGGGTCCGGATGGACGGCGATATTGCTGTTGTCGGAATCACCCAGCACGCCGCCGAACAACTCGGCGACGTTGTTTTTGTCGAGCTGCCTGAAACCGGCAAGACATTCTCGCAAAAAGACGACATGGCGGTCGTTGAATCCGTGAAAGCCGCGTCAGACGTCTATGCGCCGATATCCGGTGAAATTGTCGAAGTGAATGCGGCGATCGTCGATGAGCCGGCCAAGGTCAACGAGGACCCCGCGGGCGAGGCCTGGTTTGTCAAAATCAAGCCGGCGAACGCCGGCGAACTCGACGCGCTGATGGATGAAGCCGCCTACAAGGAATTCGCCGGCGGCTGAGCGGGCGCGCCGGCGCGCCCATACGATCACGAAACGCCCTTCAAGAAAGTCAGGCGGGAGTACAGTAGAACGATGAGATATCTTCCCCATTCCGAGACCGACAGACGTCAGATGTTGCAGGCCGTCGGCGCAACATCGATTGATGATCTGTTTGCAGATGTTCCCGCTGACGCGTTGAACGCGCCGATCGATTTGCCTGATCATACATCGGAAATGGTCGTCGAACGCGCGCTCGACGCCATGTCTGCAAAGAACAGGGCGGCGGGCGCCGGCCCGTTTTTTGTCGGCTGCGGGGCCTATAAACATCATATTCCCGCAACCGCCGACCACATCATTCAGCGCTCGGAGTTTTTGACTTCTTATACGCCATACCAGCCAGAGATTGCGCAAGGCACGCTTCAGTATCTGTTTGAGTTTCAGACCCAGGTCGCCGCTCTCACGGGCATGGAAGTCGCCAACGCCTCCATGTATGACGGCTCAACGGCCTGCGCGGAGGCGGCGCTCATGGCGCGGCGCGTGACGAAACGGGGCCGCGTCGTCATATCGGGCGGGCTTCATCCGCATTATGCGGCGGTGACGCGCACGAACTCTGAGTTGGTCGGGGACGATGTTGTTATCGCAGCGCCTGATCCGGAAGCGAGCGAAGATCTCGCCTCGCATATCGATGAGAATACGTCCTGCGTCATCGTTCAAAACCCCGATGTCTTCGGCAATCTGCGCGACCTGACGCCAATAGCTGACGCCGCGCACGCGAAAGGCGCCCTTCTGATTGCCGTGGTCACCGAGATTGTGTCGTTGGGCGCAATCAAGAGCCCCGGTGAAATGGGGGCCGATATTGTGGTCGGCGAGGGCCAGTCGATTGGCGTGCCGCTTAATTTCGGCGGGCCTTATGTCGGGCTTTTTGCAACGCGCCAGAAATATATGCGCCAGATGCCGGGCCGGCTTTGCGGGGAAACGACAGATGCGGCCGGCAAACGCGGCTTCGTCCTGACGCTGTCGACGCGCGAGCAGCATATCCGGCGCGACAAGGCGACGTCGAATATCTGCACGAATTCCGGTTTGTGCGCGCTTGCTTTTACCGTTCACATGACCTTGCTCGGCGAAGTCGGCCTGCGGCGCATGGCGATGCTGAACCATGAAGCCGCCTGCAAGACGGCCGACGCCTTGTCGCAGGTTGACGGCGTCGAGGTCGTCAATAAGGCGTTCTTCAATGAGATTACGGTGCGGTTGCCGAAAAACGCGACAGATGTCGTTGAGGCGCTGGCCGCAAAAGGCATCCTCGCCGGCGTGCCCGGCGGACGGCTATGGCCGCACACGGATGAAGCTGACAATTTGCTCATCCTCGCCGCAACAGAGTGTGTAACAAATGAAGATATCCAGAGCTTTCACCAGGCATTGACAGACGTTTTGTGACAATGCGTTTTCTGATAATTTTCTGTGTTCTTTTTTTGCAGGCGGCCCCGGCGCTTGCCAGCGACCCGTGGACGCCTTTTGCGTTCTACGTACAAGGAGAACACGAGCAAACATTCAGGGTCAGTTGTCGGGGCGAAAGTTCCTATGAGTTCAAAATCGCTTTCGGCGCGACGGATCCGATTGTTTTTGGACGATCGCCGATTGAATTGGTTTCCATGGCCTATAATGACGCAGCTGTCCCGGGACCCATCAAAGCCGCGTTTGACAAACACCTCAGCGCGTTCGGAAATGACAATCATATCAAAGCGAATTGTGGCGTGCGACAGAACTTCGGCGACTTACCTAACGGCGCCTTTTTGCTGATCGAAATATCAGGAACGCGCTCTTGCTTTACCGCCTCTCAGCAAGCCGCATTCGAAGCCGGTGAGGATATTGTTTCCGAGCCGATCAACCGCTTGATAGAATGGCATGCTGATAGTGTTTTTGCCCATGGGCCGCCTTTGGAGCCTTGCGTGGCGCGGGCGTTGTCTCGGCCGCCAGACTCCATAACTGTCCGGTAGGCTTTACAATAATCGGATTATAGAAAGATCTGTCATGACGATGAATAACCAGGGCCGTCCCACATCGCCGCGTGAGATTGAGATGTCGCCGGCTGAAACGTTGACTGGCAACCGCGCGCTGCAGATTGAGGAACCCTTGATCTTTGAGCGAAATGCGTTTGATGCGACGGGCGTTGACTTCGCCGACCTGGAAGGCGTTACGCCGCGGCTTGGCGGGCTGGAGCGCACCAGCGCCATCGGTCTGCCGGGCTTGTCCGAGCCTGAAACGATGCGTCACTTCGTGCGTCTCAGCCAGAAGAACTACGCCATCGACATGGGCCCCTTTCCGCTCGGATCGTGCACCATGAAACATAACCCGCGGCTTAATGAAAAAGCCGCGCGGATGCCGGGCTTTGCCGACGTCCACCCCCTGCAGCCGCAGTCCACGGTGCAGGGCGCTCTGGAACTGGTCGATACGCTGGCGCATTGGCTGATGGAAATGACGGGCATGCCCGCGGTTGCGATGTCGCCGAAGGCCGGCGCCCATGGCGAGCTCTGCGGGATGATGGCGATCCGGGCGGCGATTGACGCCCGCGGCGAGACCGCGACACGCACCCGCGTCCTTGCTCCGGAATCAGCACACGGAACAAACCCGGCGACCGCCGCCCAGTGCGGGTTCAAGGTCGATAGTATTCCCGCTGACGAGACCGGCCGCGTCGATCTCGCCGCCTTGAAGGGAAAGCTGGGCGAAGACGTCGCCGGCATCATGGTGACAAATCCGAATACCTGCGGTCTCTTTGAGCGCGATATCCGCGCCATTGCGGATGCGGTGCACGAGGTTGGCGGCTACTTTTATTGCGACGGCGCGAACTTTAACGCGATTGCCTGCAAGGCGCGTCCCGGCGATCTCGGCGTGGATGCGATGCATATTAATCTGCACAAGACATTTTCAACGCCCCATGGCGGCGGGGGGCCGGGTTCAGGGCCGACCGTCCTTTCGCAAGCGCTCGCGCCCTATGCGCCCATCCCCTATGTCGTGAAGGAAGGCGCGGGCGATTATCATCTCGTTGAAACCCGCAGCGCCGCCAAAGGCGAAGGCGAGGCGTCTGAAAGTTTCGGACGGATGACGGCGTTTCACGGTCAGATGGGCATGTTCGTGCGCGCGCTCGCCTACATGATGAGCCACGGCGCCGACGGCATTCGTCAGGCGGCCGAAGACGCAGTCTTGAATGCAAACTACGTTCAGGCCCGCTTGCGGCAGGAAATGACGACTGCCTTTGACGGTTTTTGCATGCATGAGACATTGTTTGACGATCGATGGCTCGCCGACACGGGGCTTGAAACCATCGATTTCGCCAAAGCGATGATTGACGAGGGGTATCATCCGATGACGATGTATTTCCCGCTCGTCGTGCACGGCGCCATGTTGATTGAGCCGACCGAGTCAGAATCAAAACAGGAGCTCGATCTTTTCTGCGACGCCTTGTTGTCGCTGGCGCGGCGCGCAAAGGCCGGCGAGGCTGACAGTTTCAAATCGGCGCCCTATTTTGCGCCGCGCCGCCGTCTTGATGAGACGGGCGCCGCGCGCAAGCCGATCCTGCGCTGGGCCCCGCCGGCGCCAGCGCAAGCCGCCGAATAAAGCGCTCACACACGCCGCCGAAGCCGCCGCAAAATAACGCACGCCGCGCATACTGCGGCGGCGCGGCGCGCGTGTTGCCAGTTTCCTCAAATCCTTCATAGTCTCGCGTAGACATGATCTCGCGAAAGCCATGGAGGATGCGCGCTTATGGAATTCATTTCGCGGTGGGCGATGGTGGGGTTGGAGCTGTTCGCCTCGCTTTTTATCGTCGTTGTCGGCGCGGGCTTTTTGACGTTTGTCATTCTGTACTTCATCGACGCCAATCAGTCGCGCGACGCCATTCGGCACAATTTTCCGGTTATTGGTCGCTTTCGCGATCTCTTCACCCATCTCGGCGAGTTTTTCCGTCAGTACTTCTTTGCGCTTGACCGCGAGGAGATGCCGTTCAATCGCGCCGAGCGGGACTGGATTTATAAGTCGTCGAAAGGGCGCAACAATACGCAGCCATTTGGATCAACACGCAACCTTAACCTCGTCGGTACGCCAATCTTTGTGAATTGCCCGTTCCCGAAACTTGAAGAAGATACGCGCAACCCGCCGGCGGTCACGTATGGGCCTTATACGCCGAACCCCTATACGGCGTCCTCGATTGTCAATATTTCTGGCATGAGTTACGGCGCTTTATCGAAACCAGCAATCCAGACATTGTCGCGCGGCGCGCAGCTCGCCGGCTGCTGGATGAACACAGGCGAGGGGGCCCTGTCGCCGTTTCATCTTGAAGGCGGCTGCGACATCATTTTTCAGATCGGCACCGCCAAATACGGCGTGCGTGACGCGGACGGCGGCTTGTCCGATGGCAAACTGAAGGAAGTCGCCGGACATGCACAGGTTAAGATGATCGAAATCAAGCTTGCGCAGGGCGCCAAACCCGGAAAAGGCGGGCTGCTTCCGGCGAAAAAAGTGAACCGGGAAATTGCGCAAATCCGCGGCATTCCCGCCGGCAAAGCCTCGGTGTCGCCGAACCGCCACCCCGAAGTCGATACCGTTGACGATCTTCTGGACTTTATTCACCGTGTGCGACGTGTCTCAGGGCTGCCGACGGGGATTAAAATCGTCGTCGGCGCCTATGGCTGGCTCTACGATCTTTGCGATGAAATTGAAAAACGCGGCATTGAAAGCGCGCCGGACTTTATCACGATCGACGGCGGCGATGGCGGGACGGGCGCTGCGCCGATGTCCTTGATGGACAATGTCGGTCTGCCGTTGAAATCTGTTCTGCCAATTCTGGTAGAAATTCTGGAACGCAGAGGATTGAAGTCGCGCATCAAAGTCATCGCTTCCGGAAAGCTGGTGACGCCGGCCGAGGTCGCGTGGGCCTATTGCGCCGGCGCCGATGCGGTGAATACGGCGCGGGGCTTTATGTTTTCGATCGGCTGCATTCAGGCGCTTCGGTGTCATACCAATACGTGCCCAACCGGCATTACGACACACAAAAAAAGCCTGCAGGGCGGCCTTACGCCGACGGTGAAAGCGCCGCAAGTCGCGAATTATGTTGAGAAAATGCGCAAAGACGTCGCCATGATCGCGCATTCGTGCGGGGCGGCGCATGCGCGCGATCTGAAGCGGTTCCATGTCCGCATCGTCCAGGCTGACGGACGCTCCGAGCCGCTCGACAAGATCTGCGAACGAATAGCCGCAACGCTTTAATTGCAGGCTTGGTGTCGGCTACCGCCGCTGAAACAACTGATTTTTCTTCGTGCAATATTTTAATAATAGAGAATTCTCTATTTATCGTCTATTAAGGGAGTCGAAGTAAAATTCATTTCCCGTCGATTACGAATGATTATTGAAACTATCGGGCGGTGTTGGCGTTAATTAAAAAAAGACGTTGATATTACAATGATCCGTCACCTGGTAAATTTTTGCGTCGCTTCTCTTACTATAATTTTTTGTTCGGTCGTTGGATGGGAACTCACCGAGCATAGGTTCTGGTTTTACTTTGCTGGATTGGCGATCGCGGCGGTTTTTTCGACGCTTGCGATACTTGTTCATGAGCTTGGACACGCCTACGCGGCGTGGATTTCCGGATGGCGCGTCCATGCAATATCTGTCCGCCGCTACATTTTCATGACGAAACGCAAAAAACTGATCACGATCTCCGCCGCTTCCAAGAGCCAGGATATTGGCGGATTTGTTATTGCGACGCCGCCGCCTGAATATGCATGGGATCGCCATTCAATCGCGATCACGCTTGGGGGCGCCGCGGCTAATTTCGCTGCGGCGGCAATCTGCATTG
>JBCBBT010000018.1:0-57906 GCA_038531315.1 Pseudomonadota bacterium | reverse complement strand
CCAAAATACTGGAACGCAGTTTCAACACGGTTTGGACTACGATCCAGTATTTTGGTATTGATGAAGAATTAGGCCGTCGCTACACCTTCCGCGTAAGGTCCCAGTTCTAATTCTTAGATAAAAGCTCTGCAGGGCTTTTAAATCAAATAAAGGGCCGTCCATATCCCTCCGGACGGCCCTTTTTTCTTCAAGCCGCTTTCCACTTGATTTGGAATTCGACTTCTTCTTCGCCTTTTTCGCGTTCGTGTTCGATATTGAAGGCGGCTTTTGCGGGAACGGCGATGCGCTCGCCGGCGACCTGGATTTTGAAGGGTTTGTCTTTTTCAAGGGCGTCCGCAAGGCGGCGCAATTTTGCGACAAACTGTTTGGTGGAATACGTTTTCTCAAGATCGCGGTCCGACTTTTTCGTGCGGCGACCTGTTGTTTTCGGTGTCGATTTTTTCGCTGCGGATTTCCGGACCGCTGTCTTGCGTGTCTTTGCTGCCATGATGACGCTCCCAATGATGAAACACGCGCAGGGCGGTACCATGAATTCGTAACCGGACTTTTAACCACGCTTTCAATCGTCGCGCGTCAGAACTTCTGTTGCGTCTTTCAGGCGTCGATTTCTAGGCGTTATGTTCGCGCGGCGGGTCCTGGATGATATGGCGGGTCGGGAAGGGAATGGCGACGCCTTCGCGATCGAACCGTTCCTTTACGGACTGGGTGAGCGACCATTTGACCGGCAAAAAATTCGCCGCGTCGACCCAGACGCGACAGATAATGTTGACCGAAGAATCGCCAAGACTGTCGACGGCGATAACCGGCGCCGGGTCGCGATGGATTCTGTCATCGGCTTGTGTTTCCGCGCGCACGACGGAGACGACCTTGCTCAAATCGTCGCCATAGGAAACGCCGAACGTCAAGTCGACGCGCCGCGTGGGGTAGGCGGAGAAATTGACGATAGAATCCTTCCAGACTTCGCTGTTCGGAATGATGACTTTCTTGTTGTCGGCGGTCGCCAATTCGGTTGTGAACAGGCTGATCGCTTTCACCGACCCCTCGTGGCCGGCGACCTGAATATAGTTTCCCAGGCTGAAAGGCCTGAATGCGAGCAGCATAACGCCCGACGCCACATGGCCGAGGGTTCCCTGCAATGCCAGACCGATTGCAAGGCCGGCGGCGCCGATAATAGCGGCAAGGCTTGTCGTCTGGACGCCGAACATGCCCAGCGTCGTCACGATCACGAGGGCGACAGCCGCATAGTAGACGAGGCTGGAAAGGAAACTTTCAAGCGTCGCATCGAGCCGGTTGTTGCGCGCGAAGAAGGCTTTCACCACTCTTTTGAGGCGGCCGGCGAGCCAGAGGCCGACCACCAGCACGAAAAGTGCGCCGATTACGGTGGGGAGATATCCGATCGCTTTTTCGACAAGCTTGGTTGAGAAATCCGTCAGCGTCGCCAAATCCGGCGGGCCTGCCGGTGTGGAGGCGGCGAGCGCGTTTGTCTTAAACACCGTTATTGTTTCAAACATTGTATCCTGATCCTTTACTGGCGCTGCGCCGCCAAGAAGTTGTTACAGCAGCAATATCGTGCGTCGCCCGTCGATCAAATCCGCGTCGTTAAAGCGGCCATGCGCGCTCGATCATGACCGGCCCGCCGGTGAGCGAGGCGTTGTCGCGTCGCCGCCGGAGCGTTGCGACTTGAAAAGCGCAGCCGGTTTCTGGTTGGGTGGGACGCGCCTATGGCGATCGCATGGGGTCAAGGCGCGAGGCCGCGATCGCTGCGCGCATGCGGTGAAAGGGTCGATTAGATGGCGAATGACAAAAAAGCTGTTCTCGCGGTTCCGTCCGGGCGCGGGGAGGTTCGGATTGAGACGATGGCGTCGGCGATCCGCATGGTTCAGGCCTTCGCCGAGATCGGGGTCGAGGTCACTTTTATGTCGGTTTGCTACGCGGAACCGGCGATGGCGCGCAACCGTATCACGGCGTCGTTTCTGAAAACGGACGCGGACATTCTCATGATGCTTGACGACGACGTCAGCCTGCATCCGCCGCTTGGCCCGCAATTTCTGGGGCTCAATCAACCCTTCATCGGGGTTTATCTGCCGCAACGCCAAATCAACCTCGAAACGTTCGCACAGCACGTCAAAGCCGGCAAAGATCCGCATGCGGCGCGCCTTGCAGCCGCCCCGCTTGTCGGTCCGACAAACGACGTCTATGGCGGGGTTCTTGAGGTCAATCAGATTTGCGCCGGCTTTCTTATGTTGCGGCGTTCCGTATTTGAACTGATCGACGCGGCGAGCCTTTCAGCCGAGATGAAACTGACGCTGCCCGGCGGCGCCCATCAGGTGCCGGGATATTTCAACAATATCACCGACCCGGAGACGGGCGCCTTTTTGAGCGAGGATTACAGTTTTTGTCGCCGCTACCGCGCGGCCGGCGGGAAAATCATCGCTTATAAAGGGCCTGGGGTGACGCATTACGGCGCCATGGCTTTTCAAAGCTGAGCAATCCCCGCGACCTCGCTCAGATATCGAGTTCCTGACCCACAAAGGCTGCGTTTTCCTGAATAAACTGAAAACGGGGCTCTGCTTTTTTGCCCATCAGGCGATCCACCAGATCGGCGGAAAGCTCGATCTTGTCTTCGGCGATGACCACGCGGGCGAGGGCGCGCGTCCGCGGGTCCATCGTTGTTTCTTTCAATTGCGCCGGGTTCATCTCACCGAGACCTTTAAAGCGCCCGACGTCGACTTTCTGGTTCGACTTGAACTCCGCGCTTAATAGCTGATCGCGGCTCTCTTCATCCATGGCGTAAACAGTCTTTCCGCTCGCGGAAAGACGAAACAGGGGCGGCTGCGCCATATATAGGCGGCCGGTGGTGATCAACGCCGGCATTTCCTGATGAAAGAAGGTGATCAACAGCGCCGCGATGTGGGCGCCGTCGACGTCGGCGTCGGTCATGATGATGACTTTTTCATAGCGCAGATCTTCAACATCAAAGCGCGCGCCGAGCCCGACGCCGAGCGCCTGGGCGATGTCTTGAATTTCCTGATTGGCCGCGATCTTGTCGCGCGTTGCGGAGGCGACGTTCAACACCTTGCCGCGCAAGGGCAAGATCGCCTGGGTCGCGCGATTGCGCGCTTGCTTGGCTGAGCCGCCGGCGGAATCGCCTTCCACCAGAAAAATCTCGGTGCCGTCGCGTTCCTTTTGCGTGCAGTCGGCGAGCTTGCCCGGAAGGCGCAATTTTCTCGTCGCAGCGGCGCGCGAGACTTCCTTTTCGCGGCGCCGGCGTTGTCTTTCTTCGGACCGCTCAATGACCCAGTCAACAAGACCCTTGGCCTGTTTCGGGTTGCTTGCGAGCCAGTGATCGAAGGCGGGGCGGATCGCGGCTTCGGTCAGTTTCTGGGCTTCGGTGGTGGCCAGCTTGTCTTTAGTTTGGCCCTGGAATTCCGGGTTGCGCACAAAGACGGACAATAATGCGCCGGCGGTGCCCATGACATCTTCCGCCGTGATGGCGGCGGCCTTTTTGTCGCCGGCAAGCTCGCCATAAGCTTTAAGACCCCGCGTCAGCGCCGCGCGCAGTCCCGCCTCATGCGTGCCGCCCTCGGCTGTCGGGATCGTGTTGCAATAAGAATGCACAAATCCGTCTGCGTCGCCGCCTTCGGCGGTCTTGAAGCCCGCCGTCCCCCACAGGACCGCCCATTCGACATTGCCGTGCCCGCCGTCTTCCTTGCGTTCAACTTTGCCCGAAAACATGGCGTCCGTGACCGTCGGCTTCTGGTCGGCGATGCTGGCGAGATAATCGGATAGACCGTTATTGAATTTCAAAACGGTTTCTGAAGGCGTTGCATCCCCGTCCTTGATCAGCGACGGCGCGCATTTCCAACGGATTTCAACACCGCCGAATAGATAGGCTTTTGACCGGGCCATCTTGAAGAGCCGCGCGGGCTTGAAGGCGAGCCGCTTGCCAAAAATCTCCGGGTCAGGATGGAACATAACCATCGTGCCGCGCTTGTTTGGCGCCGGGCCCACTTTTTCAAGCTTCGTGCGCGTCTTGCCCTGGCTGTAGGATTGTCGCCACATCGTCTGTTTACGGCACACCTCAACGATCAGGTCGTCTGAAAGCGCGTTGACCACCGAAATGCCGACGCCGTGGAGCCCGCCTGAGGTCTGATAAGCTTTGCCGTCGAACTTCCCGCCGGCGTGCAGCGTCGTCATGATGACTTCGAGCGCCGATTGCTTTTTGAATTTCGGGTGAGGATCGACCGGGATGCCCCGGCCATTATCGGAAACGGTCAGATAACCGTCATCGTGTAATTCAACTTCGATGCGCGTCGCATGCCCCGCAACGGCTTCATCCATGGAGTTGTCGAGCACTTCCGCAAAGAGGTGGTGCAGCGCTTTTTCGTCAGTACCCCCGATATACATGCCAGGCCGTTTTCTGACCGGCTCCAGCCCTTCAAGGACTTCGATATCTTTCGCCGAATAGTCATCGCCGAACAGGTCTTTGTCTTTTTTTGATTTCGCACGCGTCGCCATAATCTCAGTGTCGTCTTTTTTTAAAGGAAATAACTTTTGTCTTAGTCCTTAACGCGTGCGCCGCCGCGCCCGGCGCCCGCCGAAAACCGGGATGCGCCCTGGTGAGCCTCCCCCGATTCGAGACTGTCGACGCCTTTTTGAAACTCAAAAGCGAGCGCGTCGCGCTCCGACCGCGACCATTGCGTAAGCGCAGAGCGCCGGTCGTTGCGCATGCAGGTCTGGGGAAACGCCGCGATGGTCCGCGCAACGTCAAGCGCCGCCTCAAGCGCGCGGCCCGGCGCTGCGAGCCGGTTCACAAGGCCCCACGCATGAGCCTCGCGCGCGCCAACAGGCCGTCCCGTGAGAATCATATCCATCGCCCGGGATTGCCCGATCAGCCTTGGCAGGCGGACGGTCCCGCCGTCAATTAGGGGAACCCCAAAGCGCCGGCAAAAAACGCCCAGCGTCGCGTCCTCAGCGGCGATCCTGAGGTCGCACCACAGCGCAAGCTCGAGCCCGCCGGCGACCGCGTAACCCTCAATCGCGGCGATGACCGGCTTAGAAAGCGTCATCCGGGTCGGCCCCATCGGACCGTCGCCGTCCGCCTCGGTGCGGTTGCCGCGATTTTCCGCGATGCCTTCAAGGTCGGCGCCGGCGCAAAACTGTGCGCCCGTCCCTGTCAGGATCGCCACGTTTAATGCGTCGTCGTCGTCAAAGGCGCGAAAGGCGTCCGCCAGCCGCTCCGCCGTGTCGCGGTCGACGGCGTTGCGCCGCTTGGGCCGATCGATTGAGATAACGGCGATGTCGCCGTCGTGATTTACCAGTACCGTCATAGACGCCGGTGATGGGCTATCGCCGCGGTTTTCGCAAGCGCCGCGAGAAGGCGCGATCAAGCGCGTTTGCGGCCCATGCCCGCCAGTGCGGCCAGCCCCGACAAAAGAAGCGCGAGCGCCGGCGGCAGCGGCGCTTCGATGGGCGCGTTCGTTTCAATAACCGTTTGTAGCCCGAGGCCCGCAGCAGGCGTTGAAAAAATGGCGTCTTCGATGAAAAGCGGCTCGAGCACCGCGCCGGGAATAATCGTCAGATCCTCCCTGCGCAGAATAACGCCGGCGTCCGTTTCAAGGAACGCCGCCAGATCGGTCATGGTTTGCAAGGATACGCCGTCGGGCGCTGTTGTTTCTTCCGACACCAACGCCAATGCCGCGTCGCGGTCGCTTGCCGGCGAGGGTTGAAGCAAAAAACCCTCAAGACCCGCCTGGTCTTCAAGGCGATTGTCGGCAATGCGATTTTCAAAAAAATCAGTCAGGCCCGGCGCAGCGACGCTTGCGGTTGGCGCAGCGGCGGCGAGCATCAGGCTGGCGGCGACAAAAACCGGTTTCATGGCGTTCTCCCCATTCGGCGACAGGCGAATTTCGAGCGCGACCATGGACTTCGATGGTTAACAAAAAGTTCGTGAAATCTTAACGCCAAAAAGCACAAAGCCCCGCTGAAACGGGGCTTTGCGGGAAAGTCGGATTTTCCGGCTTAAACTTTTACCAGATTTGAACGCGCTCATCCGGTGCGAGGTAAAGGTCGTTTTCCTCCGTCACATTAAACGCTTCATACCATGCGTCCATGTTGCGGACGACACCATTCACGCGGAACTGTGCGGGCGAATGAGGGTCGGTTTCAATCTGGTTTTTGAGCGCCTCGTCGCGCACAACGCGTTTCCAGACCTGCGCCCACGCCATGAAGAAACGCTGGTCGCCGGTGAACCCGTCGATGACAGGCGCTTCTTTTCCGTCCAGAGATAGTTTGTATGCGTGGTACGCCATGGCGAGACCGCCGAGATCGCCGATATTTTCGCCCATGGTCAATTGCGGTTTCACGGTGAAGCCCGGAAGCGGTTCGTACTCGCCATATTGACCGCCAAGCGCGGCGGCGAGCTTGCCGAAATTCTCCGCGTCTTCTTCCGTCCACCAGTCGCGTAAAACGCCGTCGCCGTCCGATTTGCGCCCCTGATCGTCAAAGCCGTGGCCGATTTCGTGACCGATCACCGCGCCGATGCCGCCGTAATTGACCGCCGGGTCGGCTTCCGGATCGAAGAACGGGGCCTGAAGAATGGCGGCGGGAAAGACGATTTCGTTGCGCGTGGGGCTGTAATACGCGTTCACGGTCTGTGGCGTCATGAACCATTCGGTTCTGTCGATTGGACCGCCAAGCTTGCCGACCTGATCGCGCCAGGCCCACGCATTGGCGCGCTTGTTGTTGCCGTAGGCGTCGCCGCGGCGCACGTCGAGGGCGCTATAGTCTTTCCATTTCGTGGGGTAGCCGATTTTCGGCGTAAACTTTTCGAGCTTCTGGTGGGCCTCGACTTTCGTCGCCTCGCCCATCCAGGGCAGGGTGTCGAGACGCTCGTCCAGCGCGCGCCTCAGATTAACGACAAGGTCATCCATTTTGGCCTTTGACGATTCCGGGAAAAACCGGTCGACATAGATTTGCCCGACCGCTTCGCCGAGCGCGTTGTTGACGGCGCCGACGCCGCGCTTCCAGCGCTCTCGTTGTTTCGGCGTGCCGCGCAATTCGGTGCCGTAAAATGCAAACGTCGCCTCATCAAACGCCGTCGGTAAGACGCCGGCGCGCGATGCATTTCTCAGCTTGTGAAATTTCAGATAGTCCCGCCAGACGGAAACCGGCGTTTGCGCAATGATCTTTGCGGTGCCGGCGACAGCATCGTCTTCGCGGATCACGAACTCAGTTTCATCGCCGAGCTCCGCCGCAGCGAAAAACGCGTCCCAGGGCGCTTCAGGCGCATAGGCTTTTAATTCGTCGAGGGATTTCAGATTGTAGGTAAGGTCGCGGTTGCGCCGCTTGGCCGGTTCCCAATGGACGCGGGCAAGCTCTTCTTCGACCGCATAGATCGCCGCCGCCTTGTCCGCCGCGCCGTCAATATTGGCGAGCGTCAGCATCTTCTCGATATAGACTTTGTACGCCGCCGCTTTGTCGGCGAGCTTTTCTTCCAGATAGTAAGTGCGGTTTGGCATGCCGAGCCCGCCCTGACCGATATACATGATGTAGCGGTCCGGTTGCTTGGAATCGACATTGACGAATGCGCTGAAGACCGCCTGGCCGCCCGTGTCCGGCGATCCCATGAAATTCGCAATGTCGGCATGCGTCTCCGCGCCGTCGATGGCGGCGAAATCATCCGTAAGCGGCGTCAGGCCAGCGGCGTCAATAGCGTCGACGTCGGTGAAGGCGGCGAAGTAATCGCCGACTTTTTGTTCCGTCGATCCGGCGGCGGCGTCGGTTGCCGCCGCGAGAGATTCAATGATTTCTCGCACGCGTTTTTCGGACCGCTCGAACAATACGGTGAACGACCCATAGCTTGAAAACTCATCGGGAATTTTAAACGTGTCGAGCCATTTGCCGCTCACATGAGTGTAAAAATCATCGCCCGCCGCGACGCTGGGATCGATATAGTCGGTCTCGACGCCCCAGGCGCCAAGCTCCGGCGCAGCGGCGCTGGCTTCCGTGACGGCCTTCTCGCCGCCGGCGGCCGGGCTCGCGCCGTCGTCCGCGCATGCGACAAGGCCGACGCCGGCAAGGGCGATAACGGCTGCGCTTTTTAAGAATTGAGACTTCATCGGAATGCTCCTCGGAGCGCGTCTGCGCCCTCTGTCTTGTTGTTATCAGCAAAAACAGGTTGTTGGGTCGGACCATGTCGAAATTACCCGGGGCGATCAACACGGTTTATCGCAGCATTAGCGCAATTCACCGTGCGGGCGGCGGCCAAAAACGGAATTTTCCGGGCCGTCTTGCCGGCTTCGCCGGGTTACGCCATGGTCCCCGCAATGCAAGAGAGCGCCGGCGTCGCGGCGTGAAAATCGGGACTTTTTGGATATGAGCGCGCCGAAGACCACAGCAAGAGACGCAACCGCATCCGACGGCTTGAGCGCTTATGTGCGCACCATTCCGGATTATCCAAAACCGGGGATCATGTTCCGTGATATCACGACGCTTTTGACGGACCCGCGGGGGTTTCGTCAGGCCGTGGATGCGCTGGTTCAGCCGCTCGCCGGCGCCAAAATCGACAAGGTGGCCGGCATTGAGGCGCGCGGGTTTATTCTGGGCGGCGCGATCGCGCATCAGCTATCGGCAGGGTTTGTGCCCATTCGCAAGAAAGGCAAGCTGCCGCACGAGACGATTTCGGAAAGCTATCAGCTCGAATATGGCGTTGATGAAGTCGAAATGCATCTTGATGCGGTGGAGGCGGGCGAGCGCATCCTCCTCGTTGACGATCTCATTGCAACCGGCGGCACGGCGACGGCGGCCATCAAGCTCATTGAGCGGATGGGCGGCGATCTGGTGCTGTGCTCTTTCGTCATCGATCTGCCGGATCTCGGCGGGGCGGCAAAGCTCCGCGAGATGGGCCATGACGTCGTTTCGCTGATTTCGTTCGAGGGAGAATAGAAAGTCCGATGATCCTATTCATCACGGGACTGATTATTTTTCTGGCGACCCATTTCTTTACGGCCTTCGCAAGGAATGCGCGCGAGGGGCTGGTCGCGGCGACGGGGCGCGGCGGCTATATGGCGCTCTATTCTGTGGTGTCGCTCGTTGGCTTTGTCCTGATTGCAAAAGGCTGGCCCTCGGTCAGCGCCACGCCGCTCTATACGCCGCCCGCCGCCTTGCGGCCGGTGACTTATGGGCTCGTCTTCATTTCGTTCATCCTCTTCGCCGCGGCCTATTTGCCGGTCGGAAAAATCGCTGAAACGACCCGCCATCCCATGCTCGCGGGGGTTAAAATCTGGGCGTTTGCGCATTTGTTGTCGAATGGCGAAATGCGCTCGGTGATCTTGTTCGGAACTTTCCTTGCGTTCGCGGTCATCGACCGCATTGCTGTCAAACGGCGTGGCGCGCCAACGCGAACCGGCGGACGCCTCGCGAACGATATTCTGGCGCTGTGCGTCGGCGCGGCGCTTTATGTTGCGGTCTTTGCCTATCTGCATCCGCTGATCGCCGGCGTCGCGCTCGTCCCCTGATGCGCGCCCGGGCCCCGCAAGCCGCTCATTTTCCGGTCTTTTTTGCAAATCGCGGCCCCAGTCCCTATATCGCGCTTGAAGGCCAGGTGGAGTTTTTATGTCCTCTCAAAACGCAACAAAACGCCTGACGACCGCTGATATTGCGGCGCGCAAGGGCGGCGATCCGATCGTCTGTTTGACGGCTTACGATGCGCCCCGTGCGGCGTTGCTCGATCCGCATTGCGATTTGCTATTGGTTGGCGACAGCGTCGGCATGGTGGTCCACGGGCTTGCGTCGACCGTCGGCGTAACGATGGATATGATGATCCTGCACGGTAAAGCGGTGATGCGGGGCGCCAGCAAAGCGCTCGTCGTCGTTGATATGCCGTTCGGGTCTTATGAGGGCGGCCCGCAGCAAGCCTTCGAGAACGCCTCGCGGATTTTAATGGAGACCGGCGCGCAGGCGGTCAAACTGGAAAGCGGGCGCTTCGCCGCCGATACGATTAAGTTTCTTGTCGAGCGCGGCGTGCCGGTGGTCGGCCATGTCGGCCTGCGCCCGCAGGCGGTGAATGTGACAGGCGGTTTCCGCGCACGCGGCCGCACGACCGAAGAGCGGGCGGAAATTCTCGCAGAGGCCGAAGCGACGGCCGAGGCCGGGGCGTTTGCAGTTGTCGTCGAAGGCGTCGCGGAAGACCTCGCCGACGAAATCACCGCAAAGATCTCCGCGCCGACCATCGGGATTGGCGCATCGGCGACGTGTGACGGTCAAATTCTGGTGACCGAGGATATGCTCGGTCTGTTCGACTGGACGCCAAAATTCGTCAAACGGTATGGATCGGTGCGGACTGCGATTTCCGACGCGGTCGCGCAATACGCCCAGGAGGTCCGCGAGCGGCGTTTCCCCGAGCCGGCGCAAGTCTATCAGCTGAAGCGCAATCGGCCTTCCTGAGGTGATCGCCGACCTGAAAATCGCCTGTTTTTCCCGCCAAAATCAAGAAGAGACGTTTATTGCGCCGGGCCGTAAAGGCCGGTACAACCCGCGCTTGATCTGCGCCGCCGCGCGCTGACGCCAACTCTGTGACACAGCTAGGAATTTCAGGACCGTGGCAAACGACGAAAGCGTTCTCCGGGAAGTCGAACAGGAACTTGCCGAAGAACAGCAATGGGAGTTTTTCCGAAAAAATGGGCCCATGCTCGCCGCCGGCGCCGTCGCGATCGTTGTCGGCGTCGCTGGATCGCAATTCTGGTCAAGCCAAAAGACGAAAACCGCTGAACGCGACGCGATCGCCTTCCATGAAGCGATCGACCTGATTGCCGAAAATCCAGGCGAAGGACGCGAAGCGCTGGCCGCGTTTGGCCAATCGGCGAGCGCCGGATACCGGGTTCTTGCGATGATGAAGCACGCCGCCTCGCTTGCAGCGGTGGGTGATCGCGCGCAAGCGCTTGCGATCTACCGCACTGTCTACAACGACGGCGGCGCCACGCAACGGCTTAAGGAGCTGGCGCGTATCAGAGCGGGATATCTCGCTCTCGCCGATGGCCGGGATGTTGTCCTTGCGGAAATTGGCGAACTTGCCGACTCCGCGTCGCCGTTCGGCGCCTATGCGCGCGAGATCAGCGGCATCGCCGCGCTCAATGCGGGCGACTTTGAAACGGCGGTAAGCTCGTTTGCACTCCTAAAGGATGACCCGCGCACGCCGCCGGCGCTTTTGCAACGCGCCAGCGAATTCGGCGCGCTCGCGGCGGCGGCAAAGGCGGGCGTTCCAATATCCCGCGACGTTCGCCTCGAAGATCTCACCGGGGGGCTCAGCATTCCGGGCGCCGATGACGCGGCGCCGCCTGAGGCGCCTGAGGGTCAACCTGTCGGTGACGCCAGCGTCGCGGGTGATGATCCCGCCGATGTTTCTGTCGATGCTCCTCTCGATGCGTCGACCAGTATCGCCCCCGATACCGCCGGCATTAAAGACGCTGTCGAAGACGCCGCCGCGCAGGCGCAAGAGGTGTCGGGTCCCGGCGATGAAGCAGACACTAGCGAACCAAACGAGTAGCGGACGATGAATTTTAAACGACATGCGCAGACGCCGTCACAGCTCCTGACGAAGAGCGGTCTCCTGGCCGCGCTCCTGTTGGCGTCCGCCTGTTCTTCCAATCCGATTAAAGCCGTCGGGGGAATTTTCGGCGGCGACAAGGACGCTGAAGAAGAGCCGGAAAAAACGCCGGAAGAAATCGAACGTGAGTCCCGCATCTCAATTCTTTCTTTGGAAGAACGGGTCGAGGCCGATCCGCGCCTCGCCGGCACCATCGTTTCCGTGCCGCCGTCTTACCGCAACATTTCATGGCCGCAGCCGGGCGGGGAAGCCGATCACACGCTTCATCATCTGAGTGCGGATGTTAGTCTCGAAAAGCTCTGGACGATCGACATCAACGCGAAGTCGAGCCGCCGTGCGCGCCTGACGGCGCCGCCGATCGTCGCCGACGGCAAGCTTTATGTGATTGACGCCCGCGCGCGGGTTTCCGCCTTCAACGCAGAAGACGGCGACCGGTTGTGGCGCACAGAACTGACGCCGGATGTCGACGAACGCTTCCGCATTCAGGAAATATTTGGCGGCCCCGATCCGGAAACAATCGGGTTCGGCGGCGGCGTCGCCTTTGATAATGGCCGCATCTTTGTCACCTCCGGTTTCGGCTTTGTTGCAGCGCTAAATGCGGAAACCGGCGAGGAGCTTTGGCGCGTTAAAACAGAAGCGCCCGTACGCACCGCGCCGACGGCCTATCGCAATCAGGTTTACTTTGTCACGAACACGAACGAACTGATCGCGCTGAGCCAATCGACTGGCGAGAAAGAATGGTCGTTCCGCTCGTTTGAGGAGGCCGCGCGAATATTGTCATCTGCGAGCCCGGCGGCCGCCGGCGATCTCGTGGTTGCGCCATTTTCCTCTGGCGAGCTGATCGCGTTTTTGTCCGATAACGGACGATCAGTCTGGGACGATACACTGGCTCGCAACACCCGCCTGACGGCGCTCTCGACACTGAACGATATTGCAGGCGCGCCGGTCATCGACCGGGGTCTTGTTTATGTTGTGAGTCATGCAGGCCGTCTTGCGGCGATCGACATACGGTCCGGCAATCGGGTCTGGGAAGCGCCAATCGCCAGCCTTCAAATGCCCTGGGTGGCGGGCGATTACATTTTCATCGTCTCCGTTGACGCCGAACTTGTTTGCGTATCGCGCGAGCAGGGCGCGATTGTTTGGGTCCAGAAACTGCGCCGCTACAAGAAAGAGAAAAAGCGCAAAGGCCGGATCGCATGGGCGGGCCCGGTGCTGGTTGGCGGCGCTTTGGTGCTGGTTTCATCGGAAGGCGAAGTCGCCAAGGTCGATCCGGGGACCGGCGCGCTTCTCGATACGAAAAAATTGCGCGACGGTTCTGCGGTGTCGCCGATTGTTGCCGACGAGACGATTTTCATTCTCTCCGAGCAGGGAAAATTATACGCCCTGAAGTAAGTCGGGCGCGTACGGCCTCAAGGGCGCATCATGCCTGTTAAAATTGCCATTGTTGGGCGACCGAATGTCGGCAAGTCGACGTTATTTAATCGTCTGGTCGGCAAAAGACTGGCGCTGGTCGACGATACGCCGGGCGTGACGCGCGACCGCCGCGAAGGCGAGGGGCGTCTCGGCGACCTTTCCTTCACGGTCATAGATACGCCGGGGCTTGAAGAAGCGCCGCGAGAAGCGCTCGAAGGGCGCATGCGGCTTCAGACCGACAGAGCGATAGAAGACGCGGATTTGTGTCTTTTCGTCTTTGATGCGCGCGCTGGGCTGACGCCGCTCGATGAAACATTCGCCGGCTTGCTGCGTGCGGCGGGCAAACCGATTGTTCTGCTTGCGAACAAAGCCGAGGGCGACGCCGGCGAACACGGTATCTATGACGCTTACGGTCTCGGCATGGGGGACCCGATAGCGTTCTCCGCTGAACACGGCGAAGGCGTTGCGGAATTATACACCCGCCTAGAGCCGCTCGTGGCGGCGCTTGAAACGGTCGCCCAACACGGCGATGAGGAGGATGAGGCTGCGTGGGACGACCCGCTGAAGCCGCTTCGCATCGCTATTGTCGGGCGGCCGAACGCCGGCAAGTCAACGCTTGTTAATCGGCTCATCGGCGAAGACCGATTATTGACGGGGCCTGAGGCGGGCATCACGCGCGATTCTATTTCTGTTGAGTGGACCTGGCGGGGCGAGGATCGCGACTGGCCTGTGAAGCTCTATGATACGGCGGGCATGCGCAAAAAATCGCGCGTCCAGTCGAAGCTCGAAAAGCTATCCGTCGCCGATTCGTTGCGCGCTATTCAGTTCGCCGAGGTTGTCGTGTTGATGATCGATGCCGAAGCGCCGTTTGAAAAGCAAGACCTTCAAATCGCGGATCTTGTCATGCGCGAGGGGCGCGCGCTGGTGATCGCCGCCAACAAATGGGATCTGATCGAAGACAAAGACGAGGCGGCCCGCTCGCTGCGGGAAAAAACCGCCCGCTTGCTGCCCCAGGCGCCCGGCGCGCCAATTGTCTTTTTCTCAGCGCTTACGGGCCGAAATATCGACCGGCTGATGCCGGCGGTGACGTCGGTTTACGTCGACTGGAACGCACGGGTGAAAACGCCCGACCTCAACACATGGCTGCGCGATGCGCTTGAGCGCCATCCGCCGCCGGCGGTCTCCGGTCAACGTATCAAGCTGCGTTACATCGCCCAAACAAAGACCCGTCCGCCGACATTTGTCGCGCAATGTACGCGTGCTGATGATGTGCCGGCTTCATACAGACGATATCTGGTCAACGGCATCCGGGAGGCTTTTGATATTCCGGCGGTGCCGATCAGGTTGATTTTGAAAAAGCCCGATAATCCGTATGTCAATAACGAAAAAAAAAGCCGCTAGCGCGAGATTAGCGCGGCGCTCTGGGCTGCGCCGACAAGAATGGGCTCGCCATTTTGATGAATTTCCACCGCATCGCCATCCTGCAGCACCGGAATAAAAGACCCGCGCCGGCTGTCGAATTGGTGATCGATTTTTCCGCTAACGACGTTCATGTCGCCGAGGGGCTGTTGGTTAATGAACAGGGCGGCTTTCTGTCCGGCGATGCCCGTTGCTTTGATCGAGACGGTTTTCGCGCCATTGCCAAACGCCGCGTAAGCGATCTCGCCGCGGCCTGAAAAGCCGGCGACGCCGCGCAGTTTGGCCATAAGCCGCGCCTGTCTGATGGCGAACAGACGTGTCAGTTCTGTCCAGAACATTCGGCCCCCCTGAGCCGCCCGCAATCGGCTGCGTTTCAACGCATGCAGCGATGGTAGGCCGATTTGAAACCGAACCCACGCAAAAAAATCAACCTGCAAGTTTGATGCTCGCCGGGTGCGACCCTACTCGATATAGGGCCCTTCAGGCTCGTGATAAGCGAGCCTTCGATCGAGATAAGCCTCTGAAACTGCAATCATTTCGTCGACGTGGTTCTGGAAAAAATGGTCCGCGCCTTCAACGACGTCAAACTCGATTTTCCGGCCCTTTTGGGTGCGCGTGCGCTCGACCATGGCGCGGGTTTCTTCCGGCGGGCAGATTTTGTCGAGCTCGCCGTGGACGACAATCCCGGAAGACGGGCACGGCGCCAGAAACGAAAAGTCGTAAAGATTGGCCGCCGCCGACACCGAGATGAAACCGGCGATTTCCGGGCGGCGCATCAACAGTTGCATGGAAATCCAAGAGCCGAATGAAAAGCCGCCGACCCATGCGAATGGCGCGTTCGCATTCATCGACTGCAGGTGGTCAAGCGCCGTCGCCGCATCGGCCAGCTCGCCCTGGCCCTGATCGTATTCGCCCTGACTGCGGCCGACCCCGCGGAAATTGAACCGCAGAACGGAAAAGCCTTTGCGCGCGAAGAGATGATAAAGTTCGTATGTCGCGCGATTGTTCATGGTCCCGCCAAAAAGCGGGTGCGGGTGAAGTATCAGCGCGATCGGAGGATTGTCGCCGCGGCCCTTTTGATAACGCCCTTCAAGACGGCCTTCGGGGCCGGCAAAAATCACTTCTGGCATCGGTGTCGCTTTCCTGGTGTGTCGGGATGAGGGTTAACGAAAAAACGATAAGATCAGTCGGAATTGATCCCCTGGATGCGACATTTCCCGTTAAATAATGGGCGGAAATCGGCATCCTATTGTTGACTGTTTTAGTCGGGTTTCCTAAATCCTTCGCTGAGTTCGTGGTTTGCGGCGCGCTATAGCACACTCTGCGGCGCGGACCGACGAATTAAGGATCGTGCGGCAATTGCGCAACAAGCGCTGCGGCGCGGAGCCGATGGAGCGGTTTCGCCGTAACAGAATGACGGACCGCAGCAGACCTGACGAGCAGAAGAAGCCGGCGACAAGATGAGACTGACGACAAAAGGACGATATGCTGTGGCGGCGCTCGCCGACATCGCCGCTTTTTCCGACGGGGCGCCGGTGACGGCCTCTGACGTCGCGCTGCGCCAGGGTATTTCCCTTTCTTATCTTGAACAGCTTTTCGTCAAGCTGCGCCGCGCCGCGTTGGTTGAAAGCGCGCGCGGTGTTTCCGGCGGTTATGTGCTGGCCCGCAGCGCGCGCGCTATTCGGGTGAGTGAAATCGTCGAGGCTGTCGATGAAGAGATCAAAACCACGGCCTGCGCGCCCGGCGCCGCCAAAGGCTGCCAGGGAACGTCAGCGCGATGCCTGACCCATGATCTTTGGGATGAGCTTGGGCGCCAGATTGAGATTTTTCTAAACGCCGCGACGCTTGAAGATATTCTGGAGCGTCGCGTTCTCGGCATGGCCGCCGTCAATACGCCGCAACGCGGCGACCGCGCGCCGTCGCGTGCGGCGAACCCATCGGCGGAGGCGCGCTGAACGTGCGCCACTATCTGGACCATAACGCAACGGCGCCGGTTCGCCCGGAAGTCATCGAGGCGGTCGCCGAGACCATGGCGCGCGTCGGCAATGCTTCGTCCGTGCACAGCGAGGGTCGCGGCGTTCTCGCTATTGTGGAAGACGCGCGCGAGCGTATCCGGCGCTTTATCAATGCGCCGGTCAACGGACTAGTCTTCACAAGCGGCGGCACCGAGGCGATCCACTATGCGATCCACGGAGCTGTCGCCGCGGGTCTCGTCAAGCGCGTTTTCATTTCGGCGATTGAACATGCGGCGGTTCCAGCGAATGCAGCGACAGCGGGCGTTCCCGTTGAGACGATCCCGGTTTTACAAAACGGCGTCACCGATACGGCGTGGCTTGAGGAACGCTTGCAACACGACGACGCGGCGCGCGACGGCGGCTTTTTGGTTTGCGTGATGCTGGCGAACAATGAGACCGGCGTCATTCAGCCTGTCGCCGATATCGCCGCGCTTGTTCACGGCGCCGGCGGACTGATGTTTGTCGATGCGGCGCAAGCGGTCGGCAAAATCCCGGTTAATTTCGTGATGCTCGGCGCCGACATGCTGAGCTTTACCGCCCACAAATTCGGCGGTCCGCTCGGCGTCGGCGCGCTGGCGACGGGCCCTAATTTATCGCTTGAGGCGGTCCTGCGCGGCGGCGGCCATGAAATGAACCGGCGCGCGGGAACAACCAACGCGCCTGCGATTGCGGGGCTCGGCAAAGCCTGCGACCTTGGGGCGGCGGCGTTGGCGCGCGCCGACGAGCTGCGCGCACTGCGCGACCGGATGGAAGCCGCGGTGATCGCGGAAGGCGCCCATGTCTGGGGTCGTGGCGCCGATCGATTGCCCGGGGTTTTATGTTTTTCAGCACCCGGATTTTCCTCAGAAACACAGCTTATGGCGCTCGATCTTGCGGGCGTTGCCGTCTCGTCGGGCTCGGCGTGCTCGTCAGGGAAAGTCAAACCCAGCCACGTTCTTACGGCCATGGGCGCCGACGATGAAGCAGCGTCGTCAGGCGTCAGGGTGTCCCTCGGGTGGAATTCAACGCCAGCCGACGCCGACGCCTTCATCGACGCCTGGCGGGCGGCCTATCACCGCGTTAGAGCGCGCATGCAAAGCAAGGGGGCGGCATGACGATTTATATTGTCGGACAGATCAAGATCCGTGATCGCGCGGAATATGATCTCTATCAGTCGAAATTCATGGACGTTTTTTCCAAGTTCAACGGAACGCTTCTGTCGGCTGACTTTGATCCTGAGAGTCTTGCCGGCGACTGGGACAAGGATCGCATCGTTTTAATGTCGTTTCCGTCACGCGATGAAGCGATGGCGTGGGCTCAATCGGATGATTATGCGGAGATCGTCCCGCACCGGATCGCCGGCGCTGACGCAACGGTGCTGTTGGCGAAAGGATTTGATGAGGCTGAATAATGTCACAAGTGAAAGAATCGATCAGTAAAGATACAATCGAGACGGCGAAGTCGCTTGAGACCTATAAATATGGGTTCACGACGGATATCGAAACCGTCAAAGCGCCCAAAGGCCTTAACGAAGACACGGTCCGGTTCATCTCGGCAAAAAAGGAAGAGCCGCAATGGCTGCTTGAGTGGCGCCTTGAAGCGTTTCAGCGTTGGCTGAAAATGGAAGAACCCACATGGGCGATGGTCGATTATCCCGCAATCGATTATCAGGACCACTATTACTATGCAGAACCGAAATCCGGCGCAAAGTACGAATCGATCGATGACGTTCCGCCGGAAATTCTCGCAGATTTCGAAAAACTCGGCATTCCGCTGAGAGAGGCGGAAGTTCTCCTCGGCGTGGAGGGAGCCGGGGCCAGCCCCGGCGAGGCGCGCGTTGCTGACGGCGTCAGCGCAAAGCCCGTTGCGGTCGATGCGGTTTTCGATTCCGTTTCCGTGGCGACGACGTTCAAAAAAGAGCTCGAAAAAGCCGGTGTGATTTTCATGTCGATCTCAGAGGCCGTGCGCGAGCACCCTGAGTTGATCAAGAAGTACCTCGGCACGGTCGTCCCGACGTCCGACAATTTTTTCGCAACGCTGAATTCGGCCGTTTTTTCCGACGGGACATTTGTCTATGTGCCCGAAGGCGTGCGGTGCCCGATGGAGCTGTCCACATATTTCCGCATCAATGAAGCCAATACCGGACAATTCGAGCGCACGCTGATTGTCGCCGCGCCGGGCTCTTATGTGTCTTACCTTGAGGGATGCACGGCTCCGATGCGCGATGAAAACCAGCTGCATGCGGCGGTCGTGGAGCTTGTCGTGGAAGATGACGCCGAAATCAAATATTCGACGGTCCAGAACTGGTATCCCGGTGATAAAGACGGCAAGGGCGGTATCTATAATTTTGTGACCAAGCGCGCTGACTGTCGCGGCGTGAACTCCAAAGTGTCATGGACACAGGTCGAAACCGGATCGGCTGTCACCTGGAAATATCCGTCCTGCGTCTTGAAAGGCGACGGCAGTCAGGGCGAGTTCTATTCAATCGCCATTACAAACAATCATCAGCAGGCCGATACCGGCACCAAGATGATCCATCTCGGAAAAAATACCCGTTCACGGATCATTTCAAAAGGCATCTCCGCCGGCCAGTCAAATTCGACTTATCGCGGGCTCGTCAGCGTCCACCGGAAAGCGGACAATGTGCGTAACTTTACGCAATGCGATTCCCTTCTTATTGGCGATAAATGCGGCGCGCACACAGTTCCCTATGTGGAGACGAAAAACCCGTCGGCCGTTCTGGAGCACGAAGCAACCACATCAAAGCTTTCCGAAGATCAGCTTTTTTACTGCCAGCAGCGCGGGCTTTCGGAAGAAGATGCGGTTGCGCTTCTGGTCAATGGTTTTTGTAAAGAGGTGTTGCAGGAACTTCCCATGGAATTCGCCGTGGAAGCGCAAAAACTGGTTAGCGTCAGCCTTGAAGGAAGCGTTGGTTAGCGATCATGCTTCGTACAGTCATATTACTATCGGCGACGATCGGCGTCGTCGCCGGCGCTTCCGGGGCCGCTGCGCAATCACTGCCGTATTCGCCGGTCGTTGAAGCCGGCGGCGTCCTTTATGTTGCGGGTCATATCGGTCGCAATCCGCAGACCCGGGAGCTGGCCGGCGACATTCAGACCGAAACGCGTCAGACGCTTGAAAATATCGGCGCCACGCTCGCCAGCGTCGGCGCGAGCCATGCCGACCTCGTGCGGTGTCAGGTGTTTCTCGCCGATATTTCAGATTTCTCAGCGATGAATGATGTCTACCGCACGTTTTTTCCGGAAAACCCGCCGGCGCGAACAACGGTGGCTGTGAAAGATATTGTCGCTGGCGCAAAAATAGAAATCGAATGCACCGGCGTTCGCGGCCGGCGAGACGCGGCGCCAGCGCCCTCGAAAAGCCAATAGGTCGCGGGCCCGATGAACGAACATACCACAAACGGAAAGCGAAAAGCGGTCATCGCCGGCGTCGGTCCCGGCAACGGGATGGCGATCGCGCGGCGGTTTGCGGGTGCGGGCTATGACCTCGCCTTGTTGGCGCGCAGCAAAGACAAATTAAAAAGCTACGCCCGGGAGCTTTCTGAAACAGCGCAGAAAGTCAAAACCGTCGCCGTCGATTTTGTCGATATCGAGAAGACTGAAAAGAAAGTCGATGAGGCCGTCCGCAAGCTCGGCGGTGTCGATGTGCTGGTTTATAACGCATCCATTTTTCGCGAAGCAACGTGGCGAGAGTATCCGCCGAGCGCGCTGATGGAAGAGGTGTCTATTGGGGCTGGCGGCGCCTATGCTGCGTTTCGCGCCGCAGGCCGTCACATGGATGCAGGCGGCGCCATCATCGCGACCGGCGGCGGCAGCGCCATCCATCCCGAAGAGTTGCGCGCAGCGCCGGGCCTTGCGGTGGCGAAAGGCGCCTTGCGGAATTTGATCCTCGCGCTACACGGCCCGTTTGCCGATGACGGCATTTTGCTGTCGACGCTGACGATCGACGGCGCGGTTAAAGAGGGGACGTTTTTCGATCCGAAAAATATCGCCGACGCTGTATTCGCGTTGTCGCAGACGCCGCGCCCACAATGGCGCGGCGAAGAAGTATACGCGGAATGACCCACGAGACTGTTCACGAGATCATTGAGACGAAACGATGTTGAAAATTGAAAACCTGTTCGCCGGTGTTGACGGCGTTGAAATTCTAAAGGGCCTCTCGCTCACCGTGCCCGCCGGCGAGGTGCACGCAATCATGGGTCCCAACGGTTCCGGCAAATCGACGCTGTCGCATACGATTGCGGGACGCGATGATTATGCGATCAGGGAAGGGGCGATTACGCTTGACGGCGCGTCTCTTGTTGATCTTGATCCGGATGAAAGAGCGGCGAAAGGCGTTTTTCTGTCATTTCAGCATCCGATGGAAATTCCGGGTGTTGCGACCATGAACTTCATCCGGACAGCGCTCAACGCTCAGCGGGCTGCGCGCGGCGAGGACGAGGTCACGGCGGCGGCGTTCCTGAAACTCATTCGCGAAAAATCGAAGCTTGTCGGCCTCAGCGACGAAAAGCTCAAGCGTCCGTTTAATGTCGGATTTTCGGGCGGTGAGAAAAAGCGCATGGAAATGCTGCAAATGGCGATCTTTGAGCCGCAATTTTGCATCATGGATGAAACGGACTCCGGTCTTGATATTGATGCGTTGAAAATGGTTGGCGATGTCGTCAATGCGTTGCGCGACGGCGCGCGCGGATTTTTGGTGATCACCCATTACCAGCGGCTTCTCGATTACATTAAGCCGGACGTCGTGCATATTCTCGCCGGCGGCAAGATTGTGAAATCTGGCGGTCCGGAATTGGCTCTTGAACTGGAAAAGTCTGGATACGATCAATTTATCGAAGAAGCGGGGAAGGCGGCTTAAATGTCTTCGACGCTTTTACTGAACCCGACAGCGCTTGACGCCGGACGGCGCGCGGCGTTTGATCGTTTTTCCGCGCAAGGCTTTCCCCATCGGCGCATCGAAGGCTGGAAATGGTCCGATTTTCAGCGCGCGCTGCGCAATGCGCCTGAGGATGCGGCGCGCGCGGCGGCCGCGCTGAATGACGCGGCTAATGACCCAGCCAATGATGCAGCCAGCGTTATTGGGCCGTCGCCTTTTGCTTTTGAGGGGATCAGCGAAATTCAAATTGTTAATGGGCGCGTTGAAACGCCAGCCGGCGCCCCGGCGCTGAACGATGCGGTTTCGGCTGCGGCGCCCGGCGGCTTTATGACGGACATCGGCGACCATCCAATTGCGACACTCAATGAAGCGATGGCCGGCGCGATTATGAAAGTCACGGTGACGCCAGCGCAAAACTGGACCGGCCCACTTTTGCTTCGCCATATCAATACGGCTGCGGAGCCGGTTTTCTCACGCATCGAGATCACTGTCGCTGATGGCGCGCATTTCGACCTGATCGAAACATTTGAAGGCGCAGCGGTTTTTTCCTCAAGCATTACGGAAGTCAGTGTTGAGCGCGGCGGTGTTTTTCGCCGCTTCGCCGCTGACTTTTCGCGCGCCGCATCTGTTCACCACGCTCTCGCCTCGATCAGGGCTTTCGAAGGGGCGCATGTCTCGCAAGCAAGCATTTCGACGGGCGGGCGCCTCAGCCGGCACGAGGCCCACATCACCTGCGAAGGCGCGGGCGTCACAATCGATCTCTCAAGCGCCGCCCTCCTGCGTGATAAGGCGCATGCGGACTTTACCTCGCTTATCCGTTATAAAGCGCCCCAATGCGTAACCCGCCAAACCCACAAGGGCGTCGTGAATGATGCGGCGCAAAGCGTTTTTCAGGGGAAATTCCTTGTGGAGCGCGCCGCCCAGAAAACCGACGCCGATATGCAGGCGAACGCACTCTTGTTGTCTGATCACGGTGAAGCGAACCACAAGCCGGAGCTTGAAATCTATGCCGACGACGTTGAATGCGCGCACGGGTCGACAGCGGGCGCGCTCAATGAGGAGGCGCTTTTCTATATGCGCCAGCGCGGCATTGATGAGGTGAGCGCCCGCAATCTTCTGATCCGGGCTTTCGTCGGCGAAGCGTTCGATGCAATTGAGAACACCGTCATTCGCGATGTCTTTTCAGATATTGTTGATCGATGGTTGCGCGGAGCCGCCTCATGACCCACGATATCTCCGCGATCCGCAGCCAGTTTCCAATTCTTGAAAAAGAAATTTACGGCAAGCCGCTGGTCTATCTCGATAACGCGGCCTCCGCCCAGAAACCTACCGCCGTGATTGATGCGATGACGACGGTGATGCAGGACTCATACGCAAATGTTCATCGCGGGCTTCATTACTTGTCGAATGAGGCGACAGCCGCTTTCGAGGAGGCGCGCAGGACGGCCGCACGTTTTTTGAATGCGGCCTCGGAAAACGAGATCATTTTTACGAGCGGCGGCACCGACGCCTTCAATCTTGTGTCCTACGCCTTGGGCGTCGACGACATGAAAGAGGGCGACGAAATCATTTTGTCGATCATGGAGCACCACTCCAACATAGTGCCCTGGCATTTGTTGAGGGAACGCAATGGCGTTGTCCTGAAGTGGCTCGACGTTTCTGACGATGGGGCGATTGATCCCAAAGCCCTGGAAGAACTGATCACGGCCAGGACGAAACTGGTCGCGGTCTCGCATATGTCGAATGTTTTCGGCCTTGAGACCCCGGCGAAGGAAATTGCGCGCATCGCCCATGAGGCTGGCGCGAAAGTTCTCTTCGACGGATGTCAGATGGCTGTCCACGGCCATGTCGATGTTCAGGCGATCGACGCCGATTTCTACGTGACGACCGGCCACAAGCTTTACGGCCCTTCCGGCATTGGCTTGCTCTACGGTAAAAAAGCGTTGCTCGACGCGATGCCGCCTTACCGGGGCGGCGGCGAAATGATTGACATCGTGACGACCGATGGCGTCACCTATAATGAAGCGCCGCACCGTTTTGAAGCGGGCACGCCGGCGATTGTCGAGGCGATTGGGCTCGGGGCGGCGCTCTCCTGGATGGAAGAGGTCGGGTTTGACGCCATCGCCAGCCACGAACGCGCTCTTGCGAGCCACGCGCTTGAAGAACTTAGAAAGCTGAATTTCATCACATTGTTTGGGCAATCGGCGGACAAGGCGCCGATCTTTTCCTTCGCTGTTGACGGCGCGCATCCCCATGATGTGTCTTCAATCCTTGATCGCTCGGGCGTCGCAGTGCGCGCCGGCCACCATTGCGCGCAGCCCCTGATGACACGGCTCGGCGTGTCCGCGACGTCGCGCGCGTCATTTGCGGTCTATAATACGCATGACGATGTTGCGGCGCTGATTGAAGGCCTCCACAAGACACACGATATGTTGGGATAAGACCGATGGACGACCGTATGGATGCTTCTCGAGATGTGATCGATCTGAGCGCCGCACCCGCAAGCGGCGATGCGGCGCTGCACGAAAACGAGACGGGCGCGGAAGACGCCGCTGGCGGCGTCATTTCCGACGCTGAGCTCGAACGGATCACCGCCGATGTGATTCGCTCGTTGAAGACGGTATACGATCCGGAGATTCCGGTGGATATCTACGAACTTGGTCTTATCTATAAGGTGGACCTCGATGATGACCGTTTGTTGACCGTTGATATGACATTGACCGCGCCGGGCTGTCCGGTCGCCGGAGAAATGCCCGGATGGGTCGAGGGCGCTGTGCGCGGCATTGAGGGCGTTGAAGACGTGAAGGTGAACATGACGTTCGAGCCGCCCTGGACGCCGGAAAAAATGTCCGACGAAGCGCGGCTTGAACTTGGATGGATGTGAGATGGCCAGAGCGAGACCAAAAGCGTTGACCCTGACGGACGCCGCCGCCGCGCGCATGCAGGCGATCATGGCGGGCGCGGCCGAAGACTATGTCGGCGTAAAGGTCGGCGTAAAAAATGGCGGTTGCGCCGGCATGGAATACACCATGGACTACGCCACGGAGATTGGTCCCCTCGACGAGGTTGTCGAAGACAACGGCGTGAAAATCCTGATCGACCCGAAAGCGATATTGTTTCTGCTCGGATCGGAAATCGACTTTGTGACGGAAAAGCTGTCCCAGCGTTTTGTCTTTAACAATCCGAATCAAACCGACGCATGCGGTTGCGGTGAGAGCGTGACCTTGAAACCGGCCGACAGCGAAAGCGTCTGATGGCCGCGTCCGCGTCTTTCATTGTGTATGTGAAGGACCTGTTTGCGCCGTTTGGCGACATTGTCGTCAAAAAGATGTTCGGCGGCGCCGGCGTTTATTGCGACGATCTGTTCTTTGCGATTATTGGCGACGACGATCTCTGGTTCAAGGCGGACGATGAGACCCGCGATGCATTTTCAGCATCGGGATGCGAGCGTTTTTCTTTCGAGATGAAAGACGGCCGCATCGGGGAAATGTCCTACTATTCAGCGCCAGAGGAAATTTTCGACGATCACGACGCGTTGCGCTTGTGGACGACACGGGCGCTGGACGCGGCGCGGCGGTCAAAAAAACCCAAGCCGAAGAATAAGCGCGCCGTTCAAAGGCGTAAGAAAGCGGAAAAGCGCTAATTCGTCGCTCGGATTTTCATCGCCGCGCCGCTCGAATCTGTTGACTGTGGAGCCGTCAAAAAGAGCAGTTTCGATGCCCTACGTAATCACTATTGCGCAAACGAAAGGCGGCGCCGGCAAAACCACGCTGGCGTGCCAGCTTGCGGCGCATTTTCTTTCGCAAGGCCGCACGCTCGCCGGGATCGACATGGACGAGCAGGGCGGTTTTGCCCGCTGGGGCGCGATGCGCTCACAACGCAGCGAAGAAAACTTCCTGGGCGTCGAAAGTCAGTCTTTCCTGTCATTGAGCCACGTCAACAGGGCGCCGGCGCCATGTGAGATCGTCCTGATCGATACGCCGCCGCGTTCCGATCACCGGGTGCGCAAGGCGATCCGCGCGGCCGATGTCGTCCTTGCGCCGCTGCAACTCTCGCCGCTCGACCTCTATGCGACGCTGCCGATCGCGAAAATGATCGGCGACGCCGGAAAGAAGGCGCTTTTTGTCATCAATCGCGCGCCGCCGCGCGCCAAAATCGCCGATACAATCCGCGCGATGCTGAAGAGCTATGCGCTGCCGGTGGCGGCGATTGAACTCGGCGGACGGGCCGCGTTTGCGGAAACAATTGCGACTGGCGGCGGCGTTTGCGATTTACCGGGACGAAACCCTGCGCGCCGTGAATTGCAGGCTCTCGGTGACGAAGTCGCGATTGCGCTGAAAGAGATCCGGATCGCCGCTTAGGCTGGCGTAAAGCTCTGAACGAGACTGCCGGCAATCATCCGCCAACCGTCAATCAAGACGAAAAATATGATCTTGAACGGCAGTGAAATCACAATTGGCGGCAGCATGAGCATGCCCATCGCCATCAGAATTGATGAAATGACCATGTCGATAATCAGGAACGGAATAAAGACCAGAAACCCGATCTCAAAGGCGCGCCTTAATTCCGATATCAGAAAGGCCGGCGTTACGATGTGCAGCGGCGTTAATTCAGGCGATGTCGCCGTTGCGTCAGCCATATCGATAAAAAGCTTCAGGTCTTTCTCGCGCGTTTGCGACAACATGAAACGTTTCACGGGCGCAATCGATTTTGGCAACGCTTCTTCCAGCGTCAGCTCCTCATTCATGAAAGGACCGACGCCTTCGCTGTAGGCGGCCGAAAAAGTCGGCGCCATGACAAAAGCGGTCAGAAACAACGCCAGCGCAATAATGACTGGATTAGGCGGGCTTTGTTGAATGCCGATCGCCGTACGCAGCAGGGACAGCACAATGACGATCCGCACAAATGACGTCATCATTATAAGGATCGAAGGTGCAAGAGACAGGACGGTCAGTAAAAGCACCAGTTGAACGATCCGCGCAGAAAAACTGGTGTCCGCTCCAAGGTCGAAGGTCACCGACTGTGCATGGGCGGGGTCAGCCCCGAAGAGCGCGGCCATCGCGAGCGAGAATATTGTAAACGCTCTGAGCGCCGCCGGGCCAAATTTGAGGAATACCGTCATTGTCGGCGTTGACCTCACGCAGCGTCGCGCTTGATTTCCGGGCGCTCGCCGGCGCCGTTGCGCTTTGCGTCCGCATAGGCTTTCGCGAATGGGTTCATGCCGCGCCCTTCAAGGTCAAGGTCGCCGCTTTTTAGGGCCGTCTCAGTCCGCTCAATATTGCGCTCAATCACTGTTTCCGTCTCAGGTCCCAGCAACACCAGGTGCTCGCGGTCGTCGCATTGAACGATGCAAAGCTTGCGGCGGTTATCGATGGCGACGGTTTCGCCAATGCGGATCCGCCTTTCGCGGGCCTTCAATGGCCCCATCGGCATGCGCCCCGAAAAACGCGCAATCGCCGCCAACAGGCCGATCATGCCTAAAACAGCGAGCAACGAAAAAAAAATTCGGGAAATATCGACGGCGTCCATGCCGGCCTCCTGTCATGCCGGAAAAAATTAAGAAGAAGCCTTTAATGGCGGGTTAAGGTTACCGCATTGTTTCGCGTCTTATGAAAATTGTTTCTTTGTCAAATCGACTAAAATCCGCCGCGTCGCACAGCGATAGAGAAAAGTTCTTTAGGCGCATGCTTATTGTGTAAAACCAACATTAAGTAGCGTTTATAAATCCTTAAATCAGAAGCTGGAAACGGCCATTTCCCACCTTCCTCAAGCGGTCTTCAACATTACTTTTCAGTAGGCGAAGGAAACGCAAAAATTGATTTGTTTTAAAGAGACCCTTAGAGCCGCCGTTTTATTTCAATTGATTAATTTCAATAAAATTTGATCCTCATTATTCGCAAACAAAGTTTGAAATTAACGAAACTTCTTAAAGCGCATTTAGAATTTCGCGACGATTTTCCAATTCCCGACGTGAAAACCTTGGGTTTGGAGGACGGCGATGGCGACTTTGAAATCATGCAAAACCGCGGCGATGATCGCCTCGGTTTCCCTGACAGCATCCGGTATCGGCGTAGCGCACAGCGCGGAGGTGGAAAGCCTCGCCGTTGACGCCGCAGCCGGCGTGGTCAACGGCAGCCTTGCGCTCGACGAACCAGGTCTTTACCGATTTTCTTTCGATGAAGCGCTATCGGCGCAACTCATCATTGACGGCGCGGTTGTCATTGAGGCCGGCCAGTCCGCCGGCGCAGCAATTCTCTCGCCGGGCACATTTTCGATCAGCATTGGCGGCGCATCAGCAACGAATGTTGCGCTCTCGGTCCAAACGCCTTCCGGGCTCACGCCGCGGGCGCTGATCGTTCAAGGGCAGGTCGCAACAACTGCAACCCCGCAATCGTTGACGATGCCTTTGCGGGACGCCGCATCGACAACGGCGCCGGCCTCGGGTCAGTCGTCCACGGTCGCGCCCGTTTCGGCCGCGGCCGCGACAGGGCTCGCTGGCGAGGTTGAACTTCAAGCAGCAAACAATTTGCGCGGCGTCTTGCGCAACCGCGTGCGCGAGCGGGCGCTGACTGTGGCGCTTGAAAACGGCGAAATCGCGCGCGCGACAATTAACGGCGAACTGAGCCCTTATGCGCGCGTCGGCCAGACGGTCGGTCTTGAAGCCTCGCCGCCGCCAGGCATGCGCTTTGTGCGTTGGGCCGGCGATATCACAGCGCTTAGCGATCCCAACAGTCCGACGACGACGCTTACGATTTCAGCTGAAGGCGTAAACGTATTCGCGGTCTACGAAGATGCGAATTCACCGGACTCGCCAAATCCGAACAACCCGCCGCAGGGCACGATCGCTGTGACTGTCAATAGCGGCTCTGGCGACGGTCTCTATCAGGAAGGCGCCGAGGTTGTCGTCAGAGCAGAAAACCCGCGTGTCGGCGAAACATTTGCGGCCTGGACGGGCGACGTCGGCGTTCTTGCGGACCCGACATCGCCGGTGACGGTTCTCACCGTGCCGGCCGCCGGCGCAACCGTGACGGCGACCTATGCGCAATCGCCGGTTTCAGCAGCGGTATTTGGATCGTCAACGCGCGTCAGCCCGCGCGGCGCAACGATCTCCGGATTGGTCCAGAACCCACAGGGCCAGTCCGTCTCCATGGATGTAATCGGGCCGGATGGATCGTTTCTGGCGACGGGGGTTGAGACATCTATGGATCCCGACACCGGCGCGTTCGCTGCGCGGCTGTCGGAAGATGTCCTGCCGGACTCGGGCGCGGTCTCTGTTATTGTACGCGCACAATCGACCAGCGGCGGCGCCGTTTCCGGCGTCACCAGTTTCGACGTCAGCAACAGACCTGACGATGTGGCGCAGCTCCTGTCACGGATCACTTACGGCGTCACGCCGGCATTGCTTGCGCGCGTCCGCCAGATCGGTTTCGACGCCTATCTGAACGAACAGTTGAACCCTCAGGCCATCAATGACAGCGCCTTTGAGGCGTTGAACCCGGACAGTCTTTACGACAATTTCAATAATCGCGGGCGCGACCGCGACCTGCGCACCTGGTCGATGGCGTATGCTATCTATACGGAGCGCCAGCTCCTCGAAGTGATGACCAATTTCTGGGAAAACCACTTCTATACGAGCCCGTTCAAGGGTGACTCCTACACGGCGGAGTTCGACGAAAAGGTGGCGTTCCGGCAAAATGCGCTCGGCAGCTTCCGCGATCTCCTTTATATCAGCGCCAAAAGCCCGGTGATGATGTATTATCTTGATAATCGCGATAGCCGGCGCGGCAATATCAATGAAAACTACGCACGCGAACTCCTTGAGTTACACACCGTTGGCGTAAATTCGTCTTACACTGAAGACGATATCATTGAAGTCGCCCGTATCCTGACAGGATGGCGCTCGCGTCGCATCGACCCGCAACCCAACAATGCGGATCAGCCGGTTGTTGAATTTTTCTTCGACGCCAATAATCACGATACCGGCGATAAGACGGTGTCGTTCCTGAACACAACATTCCAGGGACAATCCGGTGCGGCGGGCGAACAGGAAGGCAATCAGCTTCTTGACCTTCTGGCCGCCCATCCCGATACGGCTTCGTTTGTTTGCGGCAAGCTTGCACAACTCTTTGTGTCGGATCGCCCGTCGCCGACGCTTGTTTCAAGCTGCGCGCAGCGCTTTCTGGCGACGAACGGCAATATTCGCGAGGTCGTGACGTTGATCCTGCGCTCGGGCGACTTCCGGTCAGCGCCGGATAACTTCCGCTCAAAATACAAAACGCCGCTTGAATACATCGCCTCGGTGATTCGTTCATTCGGGCTGTCGCCGGAACCAGGTCAATTCGACCGCTCGATGCGCGACTTAGCCGGCCGCATGGTCGAGGCCGGCTATGATCCTTACATTTTCCAGGCGCCGACGGGGCTGCCCGAAGCGTCGGGCGCATGGGTCGGCGCTGCTTCCGTCGTCGCCCGCCTGAGATTTGCGGTCGCAGCAGTGCGCGGGAATACGGCGAGGCTCGATAGCAATCCGGGCGCAATCCTTGCAGCAGCGCCGGCGCGCACCCCTGAAGGCATCGCAGCGCTCATTTGTGCACAGACGATGTTCAACCAATGCACGGGGGCAGAATTTGAAGAGATGGTCGACGCGATCTATGGCGACGACGATATCTTCAATCCATCAGGCAACGTGGAGCGGGATATCTATCGCGCCATGCAGGTTGCTATCGGCTCACCGAGCTTTGGCATTCAATAGAGAGGCGGCGACATGACCACGAGACGCAATGCACTGAAATTAATGCTTGGCGGCGCCGCCTCAACAGCAGCGCTTGGCCAATCGCCCCTGCAGCTCCAGTTTGCGACGCCTTCTGCGCGCGCGGCGATACCCGGACGGACGCTGATTAAAGTCTTCCAGCGTGGCGGCGCGGACGGAGTCAATCTGTTCCCGCCCTATGGAGAAAATGAGTATTATACGATCCGGCCGAATATTGCTGTTGCGCCGCCAAATGGCGGTGACGCGAATTCGGCTTTGCGGCTCACGAACTTCTTTGGCATGCACCCGGCGATGGCTCCGCTGATGGAAATTTGGGACAATGGCGATATGGCCGTCATCCCTGCGGCGCATTTCGAGGGCGCGAGCCGATCGCACTTCGACAATCAGGCCTGGATTGAGAGCGGCATTCGCGGATTTACCGCGTCCGGTTATCTTGGCCGATACCTTGAACAGAACCCGCCCGCCGGTCTGGTCCAGGCGTTGGTCGCGGGCCGCAGTTCAGCAACGGCGTCGATGCGCGGGACAGTACCTGTCACCGCTGTTCGCGATCAAAACAGTTTCAGCGTGGAAGACAGCTTGTGGTGCCGCGGCGCTGATTGCGACGGCGACGACTATCACTCGGTTCTGCGCCGCTTGACGTCTGCGTTTCCGTCTGACGCAAGCGCGCTCGAACGCCTCGCCTACGGCAATGGCGCTGTCATGTCGGACACGCTTGATGTGTTCCAGAGTGTGGATCCGGACGCCCTGCCGGACGCCGGCGGTCTTGATTATTCAAACTCCAATTTCGGCCGCGGACTGCGGGTCATTGCGAACCTGATCAAAGCGGACGTCGGTCTCGAGGTCGCGGCGACCGACTGGAATATCGGCTGGGATACGCATTCCAACCAATTGCCGAATGGCACGTCGCACGGCGATCTCAATTTCGGATTCCACGGGCGCATGAACACCGGCGCCAGCGATATCTTGACCTTCTACCGGGATATCAGCGCTGTACGGAACGACGTCACCATGGTGATCGGGACCGAGTTTGGCCGGACGTCGCGCGAGAATGGATCGCGCGGCACGGACCATGGGCACGCGGCGGCATGGATGGCGATCGGCGGGCGCGTCAATGGCGGGATCATTGGGGCCTGGCCTGGCCTTCAGGAGCAGCAACTCCACAATGGGCGCTTCCTTGAACAAACCGTCAACTACAAGGACATTGTGAGTGAGGGTCTTGTACGTTTGCTGGGCACGCCGGAAAGTCAACTGGCCACGATCTTCCCCGACCACCAAGTGACCGATCTCGGGCTTTTCGCGGGCGCCGGATCCTAAAGCGCGCTGTAACTTCGCGGCTAGTCGCAATGCGACATAATTGATTAACTGCATGGTACGGAGCCATTGTTAGGTTTCGCGCATGTCTGCTTCCGCATTGTCTTCCGCCGCCTCCGCCACAGGTGATCCGTCTGACGCGCGCGCTCCGGCGCGCCGCGGCGCTGCGCTCGCGGCGACCGTTCGCGCCGATATCGATGCGGCGCTCACCGCCTGCCGCCAATGGCTTTATCGCACCAAGAATTCCGTGCTCCCGATCGAGGATATCGCGGCCTCGGCGGGCGGGCGTGAAGGCGACCAAGGCGTTTGTCTTCAACTTCCCGCCACACACGGGCTGGTTCAGCGCCTTTCCCTGCCGGGCAGTGCGCGCCGTCACCTCGACAACATCATTGAAAACAAGATTCGCGCCCTGACGCCGTTTGAACCTGAGGATGTCTATTTTGGGTATTCCTCAACTGCGGCCGGGTCCGGCGCGCTCGCCGTCACGCTCGCGGCGGCGCCGAAAGACACGTGCGCACAGGCAGTCGCCACGGCGACAAAAAAAGGATTTAAAGTCACCGCCGTCGCGATTGCCGGCGCGACGGAGATTAACATCGCGCCAACGGCGCTATGCGATAATCGGTATAAAAACCAATCATTGCAGCGGCTGTTGAAAATAAACGCCGTTCTTCTCGCGAGCGCTTTTTTGGTGGTGTTCGGCGGCGGTGCGGCGCGCCTGATTTGGGCTGAAGCGCTGGCGCGCGACGCCGGGAGCCGGGCGACGGAAGCGCTTGAGGCGCGAACAGAAGCGCTTGCCTTGCAAAAAAAGGCTGAACCGATTTATGCGCTTCAAAGAAAAAATCTGGCGCTCGGCGCAGTGTTGAATGGGCTCGCCGCAAATGTCTCTGACGATGCGTGGTTCGACCGGGTCACCATCGACGCCGAAAAAGTCGACCTACAGGGATATGCGACAGCGGCAAGCGACGTGCTCGCGACGGTGGATGCGATGCCGGCGATTGAAGAAGCCGCCTTTCGGGCGTCCGTGACGCGCGATACGACGTCGGGACAAGAGCGGTTTCAAATCCGTGCACGGCTGAAGGCGACGCCATGACCAATGTTCAAAGAGGCATGGGCTGGCTGGCATTGTTGCTGGGCGCAGCGTCAGCGGCGTTAATCGGCGCAGCGTTCGTGTTGTGGAGCAATGGCGACGCGGCGCTTGCAAAAGCCGCGCGTCTCAAGACGCTTGCTGTGCGCAGCGAGGTCGTTCTCGAACATCGCGATCAGCTCCGCCGGAATGCGGAGGGAATTGACGGCGCTTATGTCCTCGCGGCGAGCGCGGCTCAGGCTGAGGCGCAACTGCGCGAAGAGCTTTCCCATATCCTGCGGGAAGCAGGCGGGGAGGTGTCTTCTATCCGAACGCAGCCGCGCGAACGCGGCGATGATGAAAACCTTCTGCGTCTCCAGCTTGTTTTGACCGCTCCGCAATCGGCGCTCGAGGGCGTTCTCGGGACGCTGGCCCTGAATGATCCGACGATAGCGGTGAACGCGGCGGACATCAGACTTGCAACCGGTATCCGTCGCCCGGGCGCTGCAAGCGAAAACGAAAAGCGCCTATCGCTCACGATTGCGGTTTCCGCGCTTTGGAAGGAAGCGGGCAATGGCGCCTGAGCTTAGACAATATTTGACGCCGTCAAACGTATTGACGGGCGCCGCCGCTGTGAGCGCCGCCATCATTGTTGCAACGCTTGTCATGATGATCGCAGGGGCGTCGCCAAAAAAAGGCGCTGTAAGCGCTCTGTTTCCCGTGGATCAGATTGAAGTCCAATCGCCCAATTTGTCTGCATTGACGGCGCGTCCGCTGTTTTCGCCGGACCGCCGCCGCGTTGCGACATCTGCGCAGAACATTGTCGAACAAACCGGCGCGCTGACCCCAAAAGGAACGAGCATCACGGCGCGTGGGCGTGCGGCTGTCTTTGCCGGACCTTCCGGTCCCGTCGTTCTGCGCGAGGGCGAAGAGCGTTTCGGCGTTAAAGTCCTTCGCGTAGAGCGTGAGAGCGTTGAAATGGAAGTCGATGGCGTGCGCCGGCGGGTCAAGCTCGGTTCTTCATAATTTGTTAATGCGCGTTACCGGTCGTTAAACCATTGACGGCGTAGCGCGCCGCTCGCTTTGGTTAAATATTAACCCTAACGAGCGCTTAATCGATGCTTCAGTCAGAATGTCAGAAGCGGCGATGAGTATTCTTCAAAATGTTGTCCGCGCGCTCTTAAAAAGTGCGCTTGCCCTCCTAGTGATATCCGTTTCCGGATGCGCATCGCTTGATCCGTTTGCTGATGACGCACGTCTTTCTGATCGCGCGGCGGCGTATCCGACACTTCAACGCCCCCGCGAGCCGCAACCGGAACCTCCTGAACAATCTGAGCGCGCAGAAAATCGCGCCGCCGCCGCGTTTACCGGCGCGCGCCAACGCGCTCCGCAGGCGCAGATTTTCAGGGGGCGCCCGCTTGCAACGTCAGGATCGGCAGCCAAATTTTCCAATGACAGTCTTGTCCTCAATTTCGAGAATGCGTCCGTCAACGAAGCAGCGGCGCTGATCCTTGGCGAGTTCCTGGGCCAGTCTTTTGAAGTTCACCCCGCTGTGAGCGGCGTCATCAATTTGCGCAGTGCAGACGCACTTGAAGGCGAAGCAGCGCTTGGCGCTTTTGAGACTGTCCTACGTCAGAATAACGCTGCGCTCGTGAGCGATAATGGTCTTTATCGCATTGTGCCTGAGACGCTTGCGCTCGGTTATGCGTCAGCGCCGCAGATCGGAACGGGCAGGCCGTTAAAACCCGGCTACGCCGTACAGATCGTGCCATTGCAATTCGTCGCCGCCCAGCAAATGGCTGAAATCATTAAGCCATTAGCCGCTCAGGACGCAGTTATCCGTGTCGATACGGACAGAAACCTCTTATTGATGGCGGGATCAGGTCAGGAACTCAATCTGTGGCTTGAAACGGTCCGCACATTCGATATTGACTGGTTCGCCGGGAAATCGGTTGGCGTCTTTCCGCTAAGGCAGGTCTCGGCGGTGCAAGTCGTCAAAGAACTGGAAGCAATTTTCGCTGAAGGGTCTGAAACGCAGACCATCCGGTTCCTTCCCATCGAGCGCACGAATGCGGTGATGGCGATCACGCGTGCGGGGCCGCTATTGAACAAGGTCAGAGCATGGACCGAACGCCTCGACGCCGATAGCGGCGCGGCGCGGCGGCTGCGGGTCTATGCCATGAAAAATGCAAAAGCGTCCGACGTTGCGCCCTTGCTGCAGGAAATTTTCAATGCGCCGCGTGAAGATGTCGGCCGTCAGCCGGCAGTTGCGCCGGGGGAAACACCGGTGAGCGCGTCTTCGCCCGGTGTTGTCGCGGCAAGCACCGCGCCGGCGCGCCGTCCGCAGCAAGCGCGCAACGCGTTGAGCAGTGAAACGCTCCGGATCATCCCCGACGAAGCAGCGAATACGCTGCTTATTATGGCGACACAGGAAGAATTTGAACGCATGCGCGAGGCGCTCCGGCAACTCGACGTGGCGCCGCTCCAGGTGCTTGTTGAAGCAACGATCGCCGAAGTAACCATTACCGATGATCTTCGCTATGGCGTTCAGTACTTTCTGGAAGGATCGATCGCCAACGAGTCAGCCATTGCGACCCTTTCAAGCGCAGCGTCATCCACGATCCTGCCGAGTTTTCCCGGCGCGTCGCTTGTGCTCGGCGAGCCCGCCCAAGTAGTCCTTGATGCGCTGGAGGGGATCACGGATATCAACGTGATCTCGTCTCCAAATCTTATGGTGTTGGATAATCAAACGGCGCGCCTGACGGTTGGCGACCAAATTCCTGTTACTGTTCAAAACGTCACCAATGGCTTCACCAGCGGCGAGAGCGATCCGATTCTCTTTAATGCGATTGAATTCCGCGATACCGGGATCATTTTCGAGGTGACGCCGCGTATTTCCAGCGACGGCGCCGTGACGCTTGATATCGTACAGGAAGTCTCAAACGTGTCGGGCTCTGGCGGAACGACGCTGACGCCGACGATTAGCCAGCGCCGGATTGAAAGCTCCGTTGTCGCACAATCGGGACAAACAATTGTTCTGGGCGGTCTTTTTTCTGACAACTCCCGGCGTGGGCGGTCGGGCATTCCGATTTTATCCCGCGCGCCGCTTTTTGGAGGGCTGTTTTCAAACACTGAAACCACGGAAACACGCACCGAACTCGTTGTGTTGATCCAGCCGCGTATTTTGCGCAATGCAGCCGATGCGCGCGCCATCACGCGAGAGTTTCAAGATCGGATCACAGGTCTTCGGTTGCTCTCGCCATCACGGGACGGTGTGATATCGCAGGATCGCCCCATCGACGAAGGCGTCGTCGCGCCTTCCGATGACTTTAAACTTGACGCTGCCCCCTTAACGCCAGTGTGGCCGTCAGAACCGGAGAGTGCGCCCCCTGTCGAACAAACCGCTGAAGCGACCCCGGCGCCCGTCGCAGAAACCAGAAAACTTAATCGTGCGAGCGACGCGGAGGTCCTGCGACAGCCGGCGCCTCTGGGAAAAACTGCTGAGAAAAATGCCGAAATCCTGCCCTTGCGAAGTGCGGCGCCGTTGCGATCCGCTTCGCTTGCGCCGCCGCTTCGCGACGGGCGCACAAGCGCCCGGTTCTTTGTCCAGTTTGGGGCTTTTGAAACGGAAGGCGCAGCGCAGTCGCTTGCGGCCGCGGTCAAAAGAAGCGAGCAGTCCCTCGCGCAAAACCCCATCGCCGCGCAGAAGGCCGGCGCCCTGTGGCGCGTTGTTGCCGGTCCGCTTAGCGAAGAAAAAGCGCAATCGCTTTGCAATGGCCTAAACCGGCCTTGTGCGGTCGTTTCAGAGTAATTTGCAATGACGCAAGCGCTTGACCAAATCGGTGAAGCTCTGAGCGAGCGCGACCTCCTCGAGGCTGATGATTGGCGGCGCGCGCAAGCGCTCGCAGAGGAATCCGATCAGTCGATCCGCGTTGTGCTCGATCGGCTCGGATTATTGGCGCAGGAAGACTGGGCGAAAACCGCGGCGACCGTTCTCAATCTAAAATTTATCGAGCTTGAGAAACATAACGACGCCCTGATCGTCCATGACAAGCTTACGCTCGAATTTCAGCAGTCCCACAAGATTGCCGTCATTGCAGAAAATGAAGACCGTCTGGCGCTGGCGATGGCTGACCCGACGGATGATTACGCGCGGCGCGCGGTCGAACTCGCCGTCGGTAAATCCGTCTTGCCATGCGCCGCCGTTGAAAGGACGATTGAAGCGCGACTTCGCGACCATGAAGCCGCGCAGGCCGTCAGCGACGACGCCTTTTTTGCAGAAGAAGACGTCAACCGCATTAAGAGCCGCGCGGACGATGCGCCGGTCATTCGCTATGTCGATGATCTGATCGCCGGTGCTCTGAAGGCCGGCGCCTCTGACATCCACATCGAACCCTACGAAAAACGCACCGTTGCGAGAATGCGCGTCGACGGCGTGCTTGAAGAGACAGCGCCGCCGCCGCCGGGCATGAGCGAGGCAATCGTCTCCCGGGTTAAAATTCTCGCAGGGTTGAATATCGCCGAACATCGTCTGCCGCAGGACGGGCGCATCCGTTTGCGGATTGACGGCAAGGAGACTGATCTGCGGATCGCAACGAGCCCCTGCCTGCACGGCGAAAGCGTCGTCATGCGCGTTCTTGCGCGAGATCAAAAGGCCCCGCAATTTGACGCCTTAGGCTTCGACGGCGGCGCGCTGAAGACTCTCCAGAAGATTTTGAAATCGCCGCACGGCATGATTGCGGTCACCGGTCCAACCGGCTCGGGCAAGACGACGACGCTCTACGCTGCGCTTAATCAACTCAATGACGGAACGCGCAAGATTTTGACCGTCGAAGACCCGGTTGAATATCAGGTGAACGGCGTGGTTCAGATTCCGGTCCGCGCTGATATTGGGCGGACCTTTGCGAATAGTTTGCGCTCAATCCTGAGGCAGGACCCCGATATCGTTATGGTCGGCGAAATGCGGGACGGCGAAACCGCGCAGATCGCCGCGCAGGCGGCGCTGACGGGTCATCTCGTATTGTCGACATTGCATACAAATGACGCCCCGAGCGCGGTTACGCGTCTTCGCGATATGGGGCTTGCGCCCTATTTGATCGCTGCGACCTTGCGCGCCGTCGTCGCCCAACGGCTTGTCAGAAAGCTTTGCATGCACTGCCGAACGCCGCGCGAGGTCCCGGCGATTGCGCCTGACATTATCAAAGCTTCCGGCGCGACACAGTTTTATGAACCCGCCGGCTGCGACGCATGCAACGGCCGCGGATTTTCAGGCCGGGTCGGCGTCTTTGAAATCTTGCCAATTACGGAAGAAATTACGCAACATCTGACGGACGGCGCTGACGCCGCCCTCATTCGGAAGATCGCGGAAGCAGCGGGCATGAAATCCCTTCATGAAGATGCGCTTTTGCGTGCGGCGCTTGGTCAGACAACGCTGGAAGAAGCGCTGTCAGTTGGGGCGAGCGTTTAGGATGCGTTTTCGTTATGTCGCTCTGGAGGCGGACGGAAGGGAAGTCCGCGGGTTAATTGAGGCCCGATCGGTGCGTGAGGCGGTTGCGCGATTATCCTCTGAGGGGCGCATTCCGGTCTCGACCGAACCGGACACCCTCGGCGGCGGCGTCGCCGCATCAACTCCTGGCGACAAGACGCGCCTTAAAGAAAAGGCGTTGCCGGATTTCACCCGCCGTCTGGCGCAATTGACAGCGGCCGGCGTGGCCGTGGACAAAGCGCTTGAAATCCTTGCACAGAATTCGAGCGACGATGCAGCCCGGTTTTTGAGAGCGCGGCTCGACAAGGGCGAGAAATTTTCTGGGGCCTTGCAAAAATATGGCGCGCCCTTCGACGCAGTTTTTGTGGCGCTTGTCAGGGCCGGCGAGGTTGCAGGCGATTTGTCTGGCGCGCTCACAAATCTTGCACAATCCTTGGAACAGGCCCGCGAAGTCCGCAGTGAGCTCATCTCCTCGCTTACCTATCCGATCTTGCTGTTGATTGTATCGGTCGCGGTATTCTTCCTGTTGATGTTGTTTGTCGTGCCGCGCTTTGAGGTTTTGTTTGCCGATGCGCAGACGCAATTGCCGCTTGCCGCTCAGATTGTCATTGGCCTCGCATCAGCCATGAAAGCCTTTTGGTGGGTCCCGCTTGTCCTTTTTATTTCGGCGTATTTTGGGTTACGCAGCGCCCGGCGCAATGAGGCGAGCGCACGCGCGATCGATGCGTTTATCCTTCGTATGCCAATCTTCGGTGAGCTATTGCGTCGATCAGAAGAGGCGCGACTTTCGCGTGCGCTCGGCGCTCTCCTCGCGAGCGGCGCTCCGGCCTACAATGCGATGACGCTCGCTTCGAAAACCCTTTCAAACCGCGCCAAGATCAGCGCCGCTCATAGCGCTTGCGAACGTGTTCGGCGCGGCGAAAGCCTTTCGCGCGCGATCTCGAATGAGGGCCTTGCAGAGGGCGATCTCGTTGAAATCATGCAGGTCGGCGAAAGCGCCGGCGACCTCGGCCCTGCGCTGGTGAGGGCGGCGTCCATGATCGAAGACAATTTAACGCGCCGTCTTAAGGCGATGGTAGCACTGGTCGAGCCATTAATCATTTTGACGCTCGGGGCTCTGATTGGCGGCGTCGTCGTTTCGCTCTTTAGCGCGATTTTGAGCGTCAACGATCTGGCGTTTTGAGGATATCGCGATGAAAAAGCACATCTACCGGAAATTAAGTGAGCAGCGTGGCTTCAGCCTGACTGAGTTGCTTGTCGCACTGGCTATTCTCGCCCTGATCATGGGCGTCGCCGCGCCGCGGATCATTGGTTATCTCGGTTCATCAAAGGTCAAGACAGCACAAATCCAGGTCGAACAGTTTGACGCCGCCCTTGAACTTTTTCTTCTTGATCTCGGACGCTATCCGACGACGGATGAAGGTCTTGAGGCGTTGGTTGCGAATGTCTCCGGGGACCCGCTTTGGGCGGGGCCGTATCTGAACAAGCGCGCCGCGCCCCTTGATCCCTGGGGCCGGGCCTATTTCTATGATCCGGCGGCGGACAACGGGCCGTTGATATTTTCATTGGGAGCCGACGGCGTCAAAGGCGGCGAAGGCGATAATGCCGATGTCTACCCCGCCTGAAACAAACGCGTCGCACACAGCGCAAAACGGCTTTTCTCTGATCGAGCTTCTGATTGCGCTCGCTATCGCCGCTGCGATGATCGCCATCGCCGCGGCGACGTTCTCACCCGCCTCCGGTAAGTCAGCGCTGCGCCTGGAGGCGCGAGCGCTGACAACGGCGCTGCGGGCGACACGGACGGAGGCGATTGCATCGGGCGCGGCGGCTGACTTCACCATCGATCTTGAGGCGCGGCGTTTTGAAGGCGGCGGCCGTCGCGGGGCCGTCAATAAGACGATCCGCATCGATGGCGAAGGCGCAGAAAGCGTAAGCGCCGCCGATGGCGTCATTGGCGTTCGTTTCTACCCCAACGGCTCTTCGTCCGGCGGACGGGTGCGCCTCAAAGACGGCCTCTTCAGCGTTTCCGTAACGGCCGACTGGATGACGGGGCGGGTCACGATTTCGGAGAGCGATGATGCATTCTGAAAGCGGCGAGGCTCAGCGCGGACTGACGCTGCTGGAAACGCTCTGTGCGCTGGCGATCGCGAGTTATGCGTTGATCGCCGCATACGGCGCTTTTGGCGGCGGCCTCTCGTCAATGCGGAAAACCGCCGATCGAACCGCTCTTTCTTTGTATGCCGAAACGATCCTGACGGACCTCGAAACTGAAGTGCTTGTTGTCGGCGAACGCACGGGAGAAGGGCCTGACGGCGTTCGTTGGCTGGTGACGATCGCCGACTACGCGGAAGACCGGCTCGCCAATGGCGACGTCGTCGCCTTGCAAACAACGCGGCCGCTTTTCCATGTTCATATTCTCGTTGAAAACAATACCGGCGACCAAGCTGTTCTCCAGACAATAAAGCGGGGGGCGGCGCGATGAGAACCCCCGCCACGCAGCGCGGCGTCAGCATGATCGAGGTGATTGTCTCGCTCGCGGTTCTCGCTGCTGTTCTTCTTGCAATGACGCAGGGTTTGCGCGCATCAGCTCAATCGACGCGCAAAGCTGATGCGCTCACCGATTACGCGCAAGACGTGATGACGACGCGCCGTATCCTCGGCGAATGGCTTGGCGCAGCGCAGGCCCAGCCTCTCAATGAGGATAATGTGACCTTTGCCGGAAGCGAAAGCCGTCTTACGTTTGTGACCCTGGCGCCGTCATATCCAACAGTGCGGGGGTTCTACGATATCGCCCTGACGGCGCGGGCGCTCGACGACGGTGCGTTCGTGCTTGAAGCCGTCAGAAAACCTTTTGGCGCCCCCGACGAGGCGGCGTACGGGCCGCGAATTTTGTTGCGCTCAACGACGCCGATTACAATTTCCTACCGGCCGCGAAACACATCCGGTCGTGAGGCGGCGCCATGGCGCGAGGACTGGCCTTCACGAGGCGCGCCGCCGGGCGTCGTCCGCCTTGCTTATGCGGACCTCGGCGGCCGTAAAAAATCAATGTCGCTTCCAGTCGGCAGTGCGATTGCAATCGCGTGCCTAAGCGCACGCGCCCCCAGGGGTGTCTCGGTCGCCGAGGCTTGCCGCTGATGCGGGCGCGGCGGGCGGATATAAAATCCCAACGAGGGTCGGCGCTGCCTTCCGTTCTGGTGATGTCATCGGTTCTGGCGTTGTCGGCTTCCGCGTTCGTACAATCGTCACGGTACGAAGCGCAGGCGATGCGCCATGGAGCGCTGGCGATTGAAACGCAACATGCCGCCGACGGGGGTCTTCAGCGCGCAATCGCAGATCTTGAGACGGCGACGCCCCTAATTCCTCGCGACGGATCTGTTTATGCATTCGACTTCGCGGGTTATCGTCTGGCCATTTCAATCACCAATGAAAGAGGCAAGATCGACCTCAACAAGAGCGCGGCGACAATCATCGCTAATTTGATTGACCGTGTCGCCGCCGAAAACGATTTAACGGTCGACGCGGATCAGGCGGCGGCGGAAATTGTTGATTTGAGGGCGGATCGCGAAGACACGCAAAAGCTCGTCGCCATCGATGAAATATTGCGCGCACCGAGCGTCAGTGAAGAGCTCTTCCAATTGCTGGCGCCGCATATCACGGTCGTATCATTTACGAACCGTATCAATGCGACCGCGGCGTCGCGCGAAGTTCTTCTATCTCTGCCTGGTGTCTCGGAGAGCGATGTTGCGCGCATCATCGCCGCACGACAACGCGGTGAGGCCATCGTCTTGCAACAAGCAGCGCCCTGGTTGACCAATGAGCGAGGGCCGTTCTTCGGCGTCAAGGTCGTCGCAATTCGCAGCGGGAATATGTCGACCGAGCGTCAGGCGGTCGTTTGGGTGGCGGAGGGGGAAGAGCCGGCCATCGTCGAATTACGTTCTAACTGAGCGCGATTTTATTGTCGTACTGACATCAGCCTAACGAAGCTTGCCTTCTAGCCGCGTGCGACGAGGCACTCGCCGGCCGCCAGCGCGCAAATTGCTTTTGCGCGGCTTCTATCAAAAGGGCCGACTTGCAGGAGAAAGAGCTGCTTGCTGTCCGACGAGCGTCGCACTTTTTTGATACGGGCTTTTGAGCCGGCGAATACGTTCGGCTGTTTCTGCGATTTTACGGACCACATATCGCGCGCCATGGTTTCCGTTGAATAGGCGCCGAGTTGCGCCACATAGGTTGTCGGGGCTTTGGCTGCCTGAGCTGTCTGAGCTGTCGCCGTCGGCGCCGCGGCGGCGACGGTTGCAGGTTTTGGCGACGGCGCAGCTTTTGGCGCGGGCGCGAGCGACGCCGTCTCGATCGCGTCGAAGCTTGACGCTGCGGGCTGATCAAGCGTTGCGTTCTTTCCCTCGCGTTTGGCTTGTTTGCGTGCCGCTTTCGCAAGGCGTTTTTCTTCTTTGGCCGCTTTTTTCGACGCGCGCTTTTCTAACTTCAGTTTTTCTTTCTCGGCGCGTTTTTTGGCTTTTTCAGCCTTCGCCGCTTGTTTTGCCTGTGCGCGCTCAGGAGAGGTTGTCTCCGCGCGGCGGCCGCCATTGCCGGTAAAGACGCTGAACGGCGCTGTAAAACTTGCATATAGCGCGTCTTCGGAAAGCTCTGATTCTGTCTCGAACACAAAAAGCGGATCATCGTCATCGCGATCGGTCGCAGAAATTTCAAAATGACGATAGGCGATCCCAGCGCGCAAGCCGTTCTCGAATTCATAATCGACGCCGACGCCGTACTGATAGGCGAACGCATAGATATTATCCGCTGACAGACCGCCGGAGGGCAGGTACGCCGCACCAAGACCGCCGCCGATATAGGGCCGAATTTTGCCGAACCAGGCCGGGCGCCACCAAACATTGCCAAGCAGCGAAAAGGTCTCAACGTCTTCCAGATTTGCGCTGTCGATGAACCCGCCTGGAACATTTCCAGCCAGAGTGACCCCCGAGATATTCGCGCCGCGATAGGCGAATTCGCCTTCCCAAGCGAATTGCGCCCAGGGCCGATCTTTCAGTTCGAAATCGGTGCCGATGGCGAAGCCGAAAAGATTGCCCCCTGACAATTCAATGTCAGCGATCGCTTCTACGGTGTCGGTTCTATCTGTCACTGTCGCGCTTTGAAATGTGCGCGCATAATTGACTTTGACATAAGGATAGTCGGCGAGCGCCGTTCCCGATGAAAGGCAAGCGACGAACGTGATGGCGATAAGCGGCGATTTCATATCAGGCGTTCCGAATTGAATGAGCCGCAAAGCGATGCGGCGGTATGTGATCCGATATGGTAAAAATATCGGCGACGCCTTGATGAACCGTGAAGACGGTTGTTACGAAACGGGAAGAATTGTTGCAAATTCGTTAGCGCGCTGGTCACGAAAAAAGCCTGCTCGAAAGAGCAGGCTTTTCGGTTTTCAGTTATTCGTCAGCGCCGCTGATTAGGTGTAGTAGCGAACGCGGGCGCGCGGCGAGCAGTAGTTGTAGGCAACGCGCTTCAGACGCTTGCGCGGTACATAGTGAGACTCAGGGCCGCGCGTTGAAATCGTGCACAGGAGACGCTTACCGCGACGGGTGTAGACGATTTCTTCTCGAACGACGATCCGGGCGCGGAAGCGCGTATCCAGAACTTTTCTGCTCAAAACCCTGTTGCCGCGGGCGCGGTAGCCATTATCGTAACCGCGATTATAGCGAACGTCGGCTCTCCGGCGCGTATTGTCATAACGATCATTGTAGTAACGATCACGCTGGTAGTAATCGTAGTAGTTTGGGGCGTGTACGCGGTGGTCATGGCGTTCGGGGCAATATGACGGGCGATAGTCGGCCGATGCGACGCCGCTCATGGCGGCGAAACCAACAACGCCTGCGATCAATGCAGTAATAAGTTTTTTCATGCCGTACTCCTTTTTTCTTTCTTTCGGGGCCGGCGGGGACCCGTTCCCGGCGAACCGGGGGGCTGCCGATGAAAGAAAGTTAAAATTCAATTACGGCGAGAATTCTTCGACGAAACGGCGCAAGCGTGGTGTTTGTTTGATCAATAACGACGCGATTATGACGCTTCGCGGCGAAATTAGGGCGGCCGTTATTTAGTAACGGACGCCAAGAAATCCCTGTTACACAGGCAATACGCGGACTCTAAAAGGGAAAGATAATATCGTAGAGTTGCTGTCCGTAGCGAGGTTGTTGCACATCGGTCAGTTGACCGCGTCCGCCATACGATATGCGCGCTTCGGCAATCTGCGTGTGCTGAATAAGGTTGGCGTTGGAAATATCTTCCGGCCTGATGACGCCGGTAATGGTGAGTTCGCGTACTTCGAAATTGACGCGGACTTCCTGTTTGCCGGCGATCACAAGATTACCGTTCGGCAAGACCTCGGTGACAATTGCGGCGACGGTCAGTTCAACGTCTTCGCGGCGATCAACGGACCCTTCGCCGCGGCTTGAGGAGTCTGACGAAAGATCGACCAGCTGCGCGGGATTGGCGCCGTCCGGCAGTAAGTCAGCGAGGCGTTGTTCGAACCCGCCAAAGGCCGGAAGTTCAGCGCCTTCGCCATTTGCGCGTGTGCGCTCGGTGCGATTGTCAAGTTGCGCGCGATCGTTGATATCGATGACAACTGTCACAATGTCGCCGCGGCGACGGGCGCGCTGGTCCTTGAAAAATGACTTTGCGCCGATGCGCCAAAGGGAATTGGCCGCCTGGGCGTCGCTCGCGGCCGCCGGCATCGGCAAGCTGATCCGCTCCCCGCGAAAAAGCGCTTCAGGGTTTTCCGTACGCGCCATTTCGGGTGCGCGGCCGATATTTTTTAGCCGACCGGATGCAGCGCACGCTGTTAGCTCCAGAGAGACAAGGATTAGAATGGCGAAGCGAAAAAACATATACGTGCCTATCTGAGTAGAACGCTAAAGAGCGGCGTTCCGCGCACCGACGACGCGGGCTTCATTGGGACCGGTGATAATCGCGCGTAGCGAGCGCTCGCTGTGCGTGTTTTCAAATTTCACAACGTCCCCAAGCGAGCCCGGCGCCTGGGCGATGGCCTGATGCGTGAGTCGCAAGCCGCGCGCTTCATAAGTGAGGCGAACCAGAGCGCCGCGTTGTACGAGCAGGGGGGCCTTCAGGTCGGAGCGGCGAAAGGGGGTATGCGCCGTCAGCGCCCGGCGCGTTTGTTTACCGACAATATTATCGAGGTCGGTTTCATAAAATTCAGCGCGCAAGTCGTTGCGCGAGACAAGGGCGATATCGTTTTCGGATATGATTTCGCCGCGCGCAACGGGACGCACAAGTACGGGAAATTCTGTCGTTATCACGGCGCGCCCCGCGATCAGGGGGCCGGGGCGTCCGTCTTCACGCGCCAAACGGATTAAAAATCGCCCGCTTGCCGGATTGACGGAAACGCTTGCGAAAGCCGGCGCTGCGCCCGTGCGGTGTGCAATTATCAAATCAGGATCGTCGAAGATGACGGACGCAGTCGGCGAGATGCCTTTTTCAATCAGCGCCGCCTCGATTGACGGGGCGATGTCGCTGACTGGAATGGCGATCTCAGCCGTCAATGCACGCGCTGGCGCCGGGGCGAGTATCGTCAACAGAAACCACAAAATGACCGTCGCGTACGCAACAACGCCGGGCAGGCGTATCAGTCTCATGTCAGGTATTTCCTTACTCTGTATCAAGCGTTTTATCGTCTGAGGTTAGCGTTTGTGGCGAGCATTTCGTCTGAGGTTTCGATCACGCGCGCATTCATTTCGTAGGCGCGCTGTGCGGCGATGAGAGATGTGATTTCCTGAACCGGATCGACGTTCGACGTTTCCACAAACCCTTGTAGGATCGTGCCGAAGCCGAGTTCGCCGGGATTGCCGATTACCGGCTGTCCCGATGCGCTTGTCTCGAGCAACAGGTTGTCTCCGATCGCTTCAAGACCGGACTCGTTGAAAAACGTAACGAGTTCGAGCTGGCCAAGTTCGCGCAGATTTTGATCGCCGGCGATACGCGCTTCAATGATGCCGTTTTCGGAGATTGAAACATCGACAGCGTCATCGGGGATCGCAATTCCAGGCAGCACTTCAAAGCCGTCTTCCGTCACGATCCTGCCTTCGGAAGAAAGCGCAAAGTTGCCCGCGCGTGTGTACGCCTCGATCCCGTCGGGCAATTGAATGCGGAAGAGGCCGCGTCCTGAGATCGCGAGGTCGAAGTTATTGCCAGTGGATGTGACATTGCCCTGTTCGGTAATGCGATAAACCGATCCCGTGCGCACGCCCGCGCCAATTTGAACCCCGTTCGGCGTCAACGTGCCGTCCGTGCTGGTCTGCGCGCCGGCCCGTTCGAGCGTTTGATACAAGAGGTCCTGAAATTCCGCGCGCTGCCTTTTGAATCCGACGGTGTTCAGATTGGCGATATTGTTCGAAATAACTTCGACATTGCGCTGCTGCGCAAGCATCCCGGTGGCCGCAATTGAAAGCGATTTCATCGGTTAGTGTCCTTATGTGCGCTCTGCAAGCGTGTTGATGGCGTCACGGGCGAGTTCGTCAGCTGTTTCAACGACCTGCGCGGCTTGTTGATAGGCGCGCGAAATCTCAATCATGTCGGTCACGGCTGTGATCGGCGCAACATTGGATGTTTCCAAAAATCCCTGACGGAGCCGCGCCGTGCGATCGACGATGGGTTGTTCTGTCGATAATTCGGCGGAGAACAGATTACCGCCGGTTTTTCTGAGCGCTGCAGGATTTTCAAAACTGAATAAACCGATACGCGCCACGGGAACGCCGTCCTGTTGTAGCTCGCCAAGCGTAGTGGCGACGGGCTCGCCCGCTTCAGGATTGAGCAGAATTGGCGCGCCGCTGTCGTCAAGAACCCGCGCGCCTTCCCGCGTGACGAGTTCGCCAAAAGCATTGATGCTAAAGCCGCCGTCGCGCGTGTAGCGAACGCCTTCGTTGGCGTCGACAGCGAAAAAGGCGTCGCCGTCAATCGCAAAGTCGAAGGCGTTATAGGTTGGCTCCAAAGCGCCGCCTGAAAAGTCGGTGTAGCTCCCGCGATCGACGACGAGCGAAACAAACGGATCGTTAATATCCGTTTGCGTTCTATTAACGGGGACGCTCGCCAAATATTCGCGAAACGCAGCCCTGTCGGCCTTGAAGCCCGCCGTCGTCTGGTTTGCGATGTTGTTGGCCGTTACTTCAAGCGCGCGCGCGAGCACGATCTGTCGTGAAAGTCCGGCGGTGATGGCGTTTTCCATAGCTAAATCATGCTTTTTGCGGCGAATACAGAACGGCAAAGTCCGTGCCACTGAAAAAGCGAGCAATTTCAACGCATAAGGCGTTGAAAAAATTTGAGGCGGTAATTTTTACCCGGCAAAGAGCGCCGCAGCACGTCTTTGGAAACGTGTTTTTAACCGTGTTTGCGGTCAATAGACGACGCCGGATCAGCGAAATGGACCATGAGTAAGAAAACCGACATCGCCCAAGGCTCACGAGCGCGCGTGCGCACGCCGGGCAAGTATATTGTGCTGGCCGTCGCTGCGGTCGGGTGCGCGGGCGTCGCTGGAACATCAGTCATCAAACAAGCCGGGCCGGTCCTCGCCCGGGCGGAACTGCCGTCGCTCACCACGAAAAAGGTGGGGCGGAAAACACATGTTGAGTTGCCGGATTATTTGGTGGATTTGTCGCCGGACCGGCGCGGACGCGTGGCGTATCTCAAATTATCTGCATCGTTGGTGTTTGACGATGGCAAGAACCCGCAATCGCTCATCCAGTTCGCGGACCTCGAGCCATTCGTCAGTGAGCGTACGGTAATGCTCCTGCGGACGTTGAGACCGGAAGACTTCCAAGGATCGGAAAAGATCTCCTTTTTAAAAGCAGAAATGCTGCGGCGGGCGAACCTCGTTTTGGGCGTCAATGGCGCAGAGGATGTCGTCATTCGCTCTCTTGTGATCCAATAAGCGGCTGGGAGAGTGCAGTAACATGAGTGGGTCAGAACTTCGCATCGATGACGCCGAAACCGCGGAAAGCGACGCCGCGCATCCCGAAGGCGATGTGACCTGGGCGGAGCAGGAGCCGGATATCGGCGATCTCCTCGGATTTGACTTTTCCGATGAGAATGCTGTTGACCGATCCGGTTTGCGCGCGTTGATTAACTCAGCATTGATCTCGCACCGGCGTTTGCCGATGCTTGATGTTATTTTTGACCGCACCGCGCGCCGAATGACCACGTCGTTGCGTCAAATGACTGACGAAAATGTCGAGGTGACGCTTGACGATGTTACATCGACGCGATTTGGCGACTTTCAGGCCTCCCTGCCGCAGCCGACGGTGATCGGCGTCGCCTATTCCGCGAAGCTTGATAATTACTGTCTTGTGGCGGCGGATGCGCATCTTGTGTCGTCGATTGTCGACTTGTTATTGGGCGGGCGCCGTAAGGCCGGTGTCATGTCGATCGAGGACCGGCGCTTTACTGCGATTGAGCTTTCGCTCGCCGAACGCATGTTGTCGCTCCTGGTGTCTGATCTTGATGACGCGTTTCAACCGGTGGAAAGCGCAGAGTTTACGCTGGACCGTCTTGAAACGACGCCGCGTTTCGCCGCGATTGCGCAGGACGCAAGCGTTTGTGCGCTGGCGAAGTTCAGGGTGCGTATTGATGAACTTGGCGGTCGCGCTTCGGTCATTATCCCGCACGCAACGCTGGAGCCGTTGCGCGGGCCACTGCTGCGCGAATTCATCGGCGAAGCCCACAATGCTGACGCGGCATGGCGGGAAAATCTATTGATGCAAATCAAGCCGGTGGCGATCAGCATCGATGCGATTATTGCAGAAAAAACACTGTCGCTTGGCGAGGTCAGCGCGCTCCGGAAGGGCGACACCTTGATTTTTACCGGCGCCGCCGACGGGGAAATCGATCTTCGCGCTGGCGACGCCAGTATTGGCGCCGGAGAAATGGGGCGGTCCGGTGACTGCGTTGCAGTGAAACTGTCATCAACCGTGATGAAAGAGACGGCGGACGATCTTGGCAATCCGGCCGAGACAAAGGCGCACGAACAAGAACCGCCGAGCCTCGATAACCTTGGGGGAGGGGATACGCCATGACCACGTATTTAATGGATGGTCTGATTTTGCTGTTTCTCGTCGTAACCTGCGGCTATTGCATTTTCCTGAGCCGGAAACTGACTGCATTAAAAGACGGACAACGCGATCTGAAAGAAGCTATCAAGACGTTCGATAACGCGAGTCTAAGGGCGCAATCATCGCTTGATCGGCTTGATGAAGCGGGGCTTTTGCAACCCGAACAGCTCGACAAAAACCTCCGCAAAGCCGCCGCCCTGGCGACTGACTTATCCGTCATGATCGCCGCTGGCGACAACATTGCGACCCGTATTGAACAGGCAGTGAGTGATGTGCGGCTGGTTTCCGGCCGTCAAAGAGCGAAAAATGATGCGCCTCGCGACCGGGAAGATCGCCATCGTGTCGATACATCATTGGAAAAATGCGCGTGACGCAGCCGAATATAAATGCGCGGCCGCGGCTATTGCCCGTCCTCATTCTGGCCCTCGCCATCGTGATCATTTTGCGCGCTGGCGACTTCTGGATTGGGGTTAGCGGGGCGATGGCGCAGCCAAAATCGGGTTCCGCCAGTGATGAGCTCGTCGCAGTCGGTGAGGCGAACGACGATGGGGCCCGCGCCCCAACGGCTTCGGGGGGTGAACTCTCCCTAGATGCGCCCGTGACTTCAGAGGCGCATGAGCGCCTGTTGACGGGGCTTGCCGATCGGCGTGCGGCGCTTGATGTGCGTGAAGCCGAATTAGAGACGCGCGAAGCGTTGCTGCGCACGGCGGAAGCGGCCATCGATGCGAAGATATCGGAGCTCAAAGAAATCGAACTTCGCCTCGATGCGGCGCAAGCAGCTGCGCAAGCCGATGAAACCGCAGACCTTGTAGGTCTAGCAAAGGCCTATGAACGCATGCGCGCGCGAGACGCCGCACAGATTTTTAATCTGTTAGAGGACGATATTCTTGTTCCTGTGGCCGCAGGGATGCGGACGCAGGCGATCGCCAGTGTTCTCGCGGAGATGGAGCCGGAAAAAGCGCGCGCCCTGACGCGGAAACTCGCGCGAAAGTCCGGGCCGCAACGTAAAGCGCAAGCGACGGTAGCGCAGTAATGCAATTGCCGTTACCGACCGCCGCAGCTCTTTTTGTCGCCGCTGTCGCCAGCGACGGCGCCGCCCCTGGCGTCAGCGATCGCATGCAGGGCAACACCCGCGCAGGCGCGCAATCGGCAACACTGTCGCCAGTTTCAGCGCCGGCGGGATCAAAATCCTACAGAGCATTTCGTCAAGAAGAACAGGAATTTCTGAGCCTGATTGAAAAGGGCGGTGGCGTGACCGACCCGGCGCAGGCGCATCATGCGCGCAAGGCTCTGATCGCGCTTTATCAAAAACACGGCCTTTTCGCCGAGGCGGTTGCGCATTGGGAAGCGATTGCGGCGCGACCGGGGTCCCCGCTCACTACGGAAGAAACGCTCGATTACGCAAGCACTCTTATGGAGGCAAGGCGCTATGCCAGCGCATTCGATCTTTTGAAGGATTCCGATATTCAATCGGCGCAGGCAAAAGCGATCTTGGTCATAAGCGCTCAAAAAACATGGGCGATAGACGAGGCTGCGAACATCATAGCGCAGTTGAGCAAAGACGGCCGTTTTGAGAACATAAAAGACGTAGACTTCCTTCTTTCCGTCGCGGAAATTGGGCTTGTCACTGAAGACTTCGATCTCGTAACCATAGCGTTAAAGCAAACCGAAGCCGTGGCCCTATCAAAGCGCCAGAGCGCCGCCGTTGAAGCCTTTCAGGCAATGCTCGCGTACGATGCGGGCAACCGCACGGCGGCGATTAGAAAGTGGCGGTTATTGCGTGTTTCAGGCATTGAGCCCTTTGCGGCGCGGGCGGAATTCCGGCTTTTGCAAGATGCATCAATGCGGGGCGCTCGAAATATCGACCGCGCTCTTGAGGCCCTCTATCTTCGAACCGATGATATGGCTGTCCGTATTGGAATTGGCGAACTCCGCGCCGCACGGGCTCTTGAGAGCAATGACTTTGCACTTGCAATGGCGTCCTATCGTTCATTGATTGATTTTTATCCCGCTCACCCTGCGCGCAGGGATGCGGCGCGCGCCCTGAGGACCCTTCTGCCGAAGCTCTTTGATGACGGCGCGGCGATCGCCCCCGTGACGGCGGCGAAACTCTTTTTTGAAAACATTGAATTTGCGCCCCCCGGCGCGAAGGGCGACGCAATGATTCGCGACGTCGTCCAACGGCTGCAGGCGCTTGATCTGATGGATGCGGCCGCAGAGCTTTTGGAGCATCAGGTATTTAAACGGCTGCGCGGTCATGAGCGCGCCCGCGTCGCCAATGATCTGGCCACGCTGTATCTGGCGGACGATCAGCCGACTGAAGCGCTGCGCGTTTTGCGATCAACACGGATTACCGGCCTCGATGACGATAGCGTAAGCGATCGCAAGCGCACCGAAGCAACAGCCTTGCACGCCAGCGGTAAATCGCAGGCGGCGATTTTGCTGCTTCAAGACGACACCTCTATCGAAGCGACAAGCCTGAAAGCCGATATTCGCTGGGAGATGGCCGATTGGGAAAACGCCGCCGCTTTGTATGCCGAATTATACAAGGCTGTGAATGTGGACGGCGGCGGTTCGAGCGATCTTGCAGAACACGCCTTTCTTCGGGCGGCGGTTTCGCTCGCAAACAGCGGCAGGGGCGTCGAGATCGAAAAGCTGATCGCCGGTCAACCCTCTGGCGCAGCGGTTCAAGATCTCAGCGAAATTGCCGCTGCGCTCGCTGACGATCAGCATCTTGATTTGTTCATGACCAAGTACCGGGACGTCTTTCAGTCCAGCAACAAACCCGGCGGTTAAGCGCTTTTTTGTGATTTCGCAGCGCTGTTTCCCGCGCTCGGCGTCGTATTAGTCGCCTGCGAGGCGCTTTCGGCGTCCGACCGTTCCGTCATGACCTGATTACGCCCGTTATGTTTGGCCGCATACAAACATTTGTCAGCGCGCTCGACGAGTGATTCGACGGTGTCGGCCCGCGACGCCTGAACCGCGCCCATAGACATTGTTATGACGCCAAGATCTTCGTCCGTGCGGCGCTTTTTTAACCGCCGGGCTTCGACAGCCCGCCGGATACGGTTAGCGAGCATTTCTGCGTTTTCGAGGCTGGTGCCGGGCAAGATGATGGCGAATTCTTCGCCGCCATAGCGCGCCAACAAATCTTGCCCTTTGACGTTGGCGTTCATCACTTCAGCCACAAGCCGCAACACCTGATCGCCCGTCTGATGTCCCCAGCGGTCATTGAAGCTCTTGAAGTGGTCGATATCGGCAAGGATGAGCGCCAGCGGATCACCATGGTTTTGCATGGCGCGGAGCTGTTTCTTGATCGCCTCATCAAAGGTCCGCCGGTTTTTGACGCCGGTCAGCGAGTCGATCATCGCTTCCATTTGCACATGTTCGAGATTTTGCTTCAGGTGCAAAACCTCATCGCTTGACTCAGCGAGCCTGTTTTCCAGCGTCTTGTTTTCCTTCCGAATGCTTCTCGCGACGGAGATCACGCCCTCGAGAAGTTCGCTGATCCTAGGATTGCTGTCCGCGCTTTGGCCGAGTTCGAATGACAAGGTGCGCAGCTGTTCGCCATGGCCTTGGGCGCTTTCGCCAGAAAGCTCGATGGCGTCGGTCAGCTCAGAAACTTCTTTTTCAAAACGCGCCACGATTTCGATGACGTCGTTTGAAAGGTCGCCGCGCATAATATGGACGTTGTAGAGCTCGTCCGCCTGCTTTTGCGTAATCGATCCCTCGCGCTGCAAGGCCTTTTGGATGTCGTGTGAGAGCGCCGGATTCTCACCCGCGACATGGGCGAGCCAGACTTCGATGTTGCGCGGTGACGCGGCCAGCTCAAGCTGTTTGAGGGCGCCGATAGCAACTTCGGCGATACGGTGTGATTGTTCGATAGCGCGGGCCATAGACGAGCGGCGTTTCCCCAGCAGAATATCCTGCGTGGCAATATAACATCGTCAGGTAAACGGATTGATTAAGCGACTGGGCGTTTTTGCCCGTCGGGAGGGTTAACGCGCGGTGAAGGCGCTTTAACAACACGTAAAATTTATGCGTTCCGGGTGCGGCGGCGTGCGCGCCGCCCAACAAAAAAGGTGGCTATCGCAACATGAAGGCGGGGACATGGTCGCCCATGCCGACGATCTTTTCGTCGCGCGCGGCGCTGTTGTTTCTTTCAGTTCGTTTACGCGACGGCGCATCGGCTGCGGTCTTTCTTTCCGATTCCTCGCCCCGGCGCCCGCGCCTGCGTGGGGGTCGGGCCTCGGCGCTGCTGCGGCGTTCGGCGTCGCGGTCGGATTTCGAGCGGCCGCCGCGGCCTTCGGAGCGCCGGCCGCGTTTGCGACTGGCTCTTTCAGACGCCTCGTCAAAGAAGTCGGCGCCAAGATCAAGTTCATCGAGGCCGTCCGAGCCGATGGTTTTCAGGATCGCGTCGTAGGCTTTGCCGTCGTTCGGGGCGATCAACATGAAAGCGGCGCCGGACTTACCAGCCCGGCCAGTGCGTCCGATCCGGTGGACATAATCATCGGCGTGAACGGGAACGTCAAAATTGAAAACGTGGCTCACGTCCGGAATATCGAGACCGCGGGCGGCGACGTCCGATGCGACAAGAAAAGTAATTTCGCCGGAGCGAAACTTGTCCAGCGTTTCCATTCTGAACGATTGCGGCAAATCGCCATGAATCGGACGGGCGTCAAACCCATGCGTTTGAAGCGATTTTGCAACGATATCGACGGTCGTTTTCCGGTTACAGAAAATGATGCCGTTTTTGACATCGTTCATTGAAAGGAGCTTGCGCAGTGCGGCGCGTTTGACGCCGTCGTCTTTTGACGGCGACTTTACAACCGTTTGGGTGATCGTGTCGGCGGTGGTCGCCGGGCGCGAGACTTCAACGCGCGCCGGCGCGTTGAGGAATGTGTCCGTGATGCGCTGAATTTCCGGCGGCATGGTCGCAGAGAAAAAAAGTGTCTGACGCGTCATGGGCGTCAGCTTGAAGATACGCTCGATGTCCGGGATGAAACCCATATCCAGCATGCGGTCAGCCTCGTCGACGACCATTACTTCAATGCCCGTAAGCAACAGCTTGCCGCGCTCGAAATGATCAAGGAGCCTTCCCGGCGTTGCGATAAGAACATCGACGCCGCGGGTGAGCTTGGCGTCCTGATCCGCAAACGAAACGCCGCCGATCAAGAGCGCCATCGAAAGCTTGTGATTGGCCCCATACTTCTCAAAATTCTCCGCCACCTGAGCAGCCAGCTCGCGCGTCGGCGCAAGCACGAGAGTGCGCGGCATGCGCGCGCGGGCGCGTCCCTTGGCGAGCCTTTGGATCATCGGGAGCGTAAACGACGCGGTTTTCCCTGTTCCAGTCTGCGCAATGCCGAGGACGTCCTTCCCGGCAAGCGCGGGCGGGATCGCCGCCTCTTGTATCGGGGTCGGGGTTTCATATCCGGCAGCAGACAGAGCATCGAGCAATTGCTGCTCAAGGCCGAGATCTTCAAAACGCATCACAGACTTTCAAATTTCAACGGTATAACGGATCAAGCGTCGCTGATTGGCTGGTTGCTTCGCTTCATGGGGCGCCGTTGCAAGTCGCAGGCCCTCATGTGAGGCGCGTGCGACGCCGATTTAAACGGCGGACTTGTTTGTTTGCGTGGTCATCGCGGCGTCGTCTTACGGCGTCTTTAACAAAAGCCCTGCGCGCGCTGCACTGCAACAATGATGGGGAGTAAAAAGCTTCAACCCAGAAGTCAAGGGCGATGCGGTATGCGTCCTTTTGAACTACTACGCTGGCTCACGCGCCGGTCGCGGTATTCCAGGCGATGTCTTGCGGCAGCAGTTCCGCCGCCAGGGTGAAATTTCTTTTTATATCAGTCGCTTGGGTTGAAGCGCCATCACGCATGTGGAGCATGAAAACGCAATTGTCGTCGACGTCGCCACAAACGAGGCCCCCGCCCAATAATTCCGCTGCGCGTGCGACCGTCCTGAGTAACATGGGCATCTTCGCGACGCTGACGTCGAGGTATTTGTCAATCTTTGTCAGCGGCTTGGTCAGGTTCTCAAAATCGTCATTGTCGATCGGCGGGCCGTCGTCTTTGAAAATTATGCCGACGGCGTCGCCCTGAACATGGAATGATATCTTTATCGATGTAACCGGGCGCCCGGCTTCTGAGTAGTAGACGGCAAAGCTTTGAAACGCCACGTCAAGCACATCCCGGTTGACGTTGATCGTATGCGCGGCTTCAGGCTTCTCAAACGATATCCGCGGCTCGAACGTTTCAAGATAGTCCGATAGCGCATCGACGATGTTCACTGGCTCGCCTTCATCGCTCAATTCATATTCATCGAGCCGATGATAGGTCAGGAGACGATTGACGTTTTCCGTCAGATCCATTGACGCATTCTTGATATAGCGCGCCCCGTCGAGCCCGGCTGAAAGCGCCTCGTCGCCGGTGCGCCTTGCAAGCGTTTGCAAAACGACATCGGAAAACCCGCTGATCTGATGAAGCGGCGTGCGCACAAAATGCACGAGCATGTTCATGGCCGCAATTTTCCGATCGTGATCGTCCTGAATATCTTTCAAAAGCCCACGCAGCTGCATGTTCTGGTCGTTGATGATCTGGGTTTTGATGAAGTCGATGCGTCGGTAACGCTGCAAAAAATAAGATGAAAAAGCGATGACCACTCCCATACTTAGTAAGATAAAGAGTTGTAAGGTCGCCTCTTCAGTCTGGCCATGTGGGAAGGCTGCTACAATAAACCCTGCGATCAGCGTCGCCATGACCGCAATTGATTTCACAAAGCCAATCCGAACAAGGCAACAAACAAATATGCTGACCTGAATGAGAGCTACATAGTACGCGTGCGATAGTTCGCCTGAATAATAAATTATAAAGTTAATGGTGGCCCCAACACTTCCCGCAACAATTGCGGTAAGCGCCTCATGGCTCTTTGTCATCCGAGGGACAAATAAGAGGGCTAGCAATCCCAGCCCGATAAGACTGGTGATTACACGCGCCAATATAGGCACCAATGACTGGGCGCCCCATAGGCTATAATCTAGGCCTCCATAGGCAATGAATCCGAACAAGCCGACGATAATTGCGACGACATTCGTCTTCATATCGCCTTCGAAGACATAGTTACGATATATCGTCTCGGTCCGGCGAGATTTGAACTCGGCCGTCCAATTCGTCAGCTTATAATCATCTTGATTCAATTGAAAAAAGCCCGGACCACATCTCTAAAGTGTATGGCCGAAATTCTGTTAGTTTATGGTAAAATTCTACCAAATTTCGCGAACGGGTGCGTCACTTTCGGCAGAAATGCCACTTCGTGGAATAACAGATAATATTGCGTGATTGGAATTGACGTACGGATAATATTAGAAGCGTCATCGGCGGCTATTAACAAAATTTCCCTCTTGCCATTAACGGTTTTTTTACTATAGGTTTGAAACGGGGGGTAACACAACTCCCGGGGCGTATTATGTTTCGAGTACTGAAACTCCGTTTCGAGCCTTTGGCCGAACGGTTCATCTCTTCTGAAGCAATTAAACCTGTGCTTACTGGTCGAATTACCAGAGAAGAATATCAATCTGTATTAAGACAAATTTTTCATCATACGAGAGAAAACCCACAGCTTCAGGCTCTTGCAACAGTCTATTTCCGAGGGCGTCAGCGAGATTTAGTCAGAGCTTTCTTCTCTCACGCAGCGTCTGAAATTGGACATGATCAATTAGCGCTGAACGATTTTACCACGCTTGGCGGAAATCCCTCTTCGGTTCCTTATGAGAATCCGTTGCCTGCAACTACGGCACTGATTTCGTTCGGTTTTTATCAAATCTACAATCTTAATCCATTGGGCTACTTGGGTTATCTATTTTTTCTCGAGTTCATTGGAACGCAGGCCGGTGGGCGCATAATCGATGCATTGGTAAAGGGAGGCATTCCGGAAACTGCAACGACATTCTTGCGCGACCATACTGAAGTCGATGTTGGTCATAACAAGCTAATGGAGAAATACGTCGCCGGATTGGTCGTAAGTGAAGCCGATGTTGATGCGGTTACCTACGCAATGAGTACGACTGCATATTTGTATGAGCAGATGATTTATTCCGCAATACAACATGCCCGATTGCCACAAAGTACTGGCTGGAACTGGGAAGAGCTAATTGCGGATAGCAAGCTGCCGGAGCATCTCTCGGTTGGCGTAGCATAAACGGGCAGCCAAAATGTATCAGTACACCGTTTATGACTCGAAAAATTGCCCCGAAGACGTTTTCCGTTTTCGATATAGTGTTTACATAGAAGAACTTCATCGGTCCCATTCATATGCATGCCATGAGACTGCTACTATCAAAGACGGTCTTGATCGAACTGCAAGGCATACCGTTGTAACCAAGAACGGCGCTATGATAGCGTATATGAGGCTAAATCTACTGAGGGATGGCGATGTCCAGCCATATTTTCATTTTTATGATTTATGCAGACTGACGGAAGGGGAGCAAGCAAGCGCCGCTGTTTGTACTCTAGACATGATCGCAAAACCTTACCGAAGAACTTTTGTTTTTGTACGTATGATACAGACTATGTATGAGCACGGTATTCGAAATGGAGTCACAAAATGCTTTATGGACGTGAACCTTCCTTTGGTAAAATTACATGAAAAGCTGGGCTTTAAGCTGCAGAACGAGACAATTCATCCGGATCACGGGCCAGTTGCAGTAATGTGCCTCGACTCGCTTGATTATGAGTATCTGAATGGAATTCGGTCCCCGCTCGCGCAAATATGTAAGAAATTTCTGGCCGAAAAGTCGGTTCGTGAATTGGCGTAGGCTTCTGTC